>OZ241963.1:0-661662 GCA_965204115.1 Minisyncoccota bacterium
ACTGTAAAGCAGCGAACAGTGTCAACACCAGTGAGTACACCTGTATGTACACCACTGCCTCAAATGTAAACGGTGCGTTCAAGGTGCGGGTGAAGACCACTACCCAAGACCTCGCCGCCAACGCACTCAGCACACAGTATGACCATAGCAACACCATCACCCTTGACACCACCGCACCAACCGTTACCGGCACCATTGCCACTGCCAATGAAAACACCGTGAACAGTGTGAAGTACCTCAACGCAAACGACACCATCACCCTGACCTTAACCCTCACCGAGAACATCCAAGCAACCAACCCCATCGTGCAGTTTAAGAACGGCGCCAACAACCTCGGTACCCCTATCACCACCACCGGCTCCGGCACCACCAGAGAAGCGGTCTTCACCGTTGCCTCCGGACAGAATGTCAGCAACGGCAACCTGAAGTGGGACATCACCAATGAATCATCCGTCCTTGACAATGCCGGCAACGCTCTTGTCGCAGTCGCAGCACAAGACATCAGCAACACCGTCATAGACACCACCCCACCGGCTGCTCCTACTGCACTTGACCTCGCCGCAGCAGACGATAGCTGTGCTGACTTTGACGGCACAACAGGATGTGACTTCGGTAGTAACACGGATAATCGTACCAGCACCACCACCGGTCTGTCTATCTCATACCGTGGAGAAGAGCATGCCACCGTACAGCTCAGTAAAGCCAAAGACGGCGGTACTGTTACGGAGGTCGGTACTCGTTCAAGCGCACTCGCCTCATCCGGAGCAGGGACCACTGACATCGCCCTTTCAGACGGTGACGGTGTCTATACTGTTACCGCGAAGCAAACCGACCGAGCACTGAACATCTCCCCTGCATCAGCCGCTCTTGACATCACCATAGACACCACCGCACCCACTGCACCTCCTACCCCAGACCTTCAAGCAGCCAGCGACACCGGTGTCTCCAGTACCGACAACCTCACCAAAGATGCGACTGTTAACTTTGACCTCGGTAGCCATACCAACACAGAAGAGTGTCGGTATGTCTACGAAGGCAGTAATGTTACCGGACAATCTACCTATGCGTGTGTAGCAGCAGCCGACGATGCCTACACCAACACCACCGAGAGAGAAGAATCATTCAAGACCAGAGCATACGATGCCGCCGGTAACCACGCCGACTCTGCAACCGCACTCAAGGTACGCTTTGACCGCTCCATCACCGAGGCACTCATAGACCTCAAAGCAACCAGCGACTCCGGGTACTCAACCACCGATAACATCACCAATGTGACCGAGCCAACCGTCGTCCTCTCCCAGTTAGAGAGTAGTGCAGACCCAACCACCGGTACCGGTAAAGCACAGGTGACCATAAACCTCTGGGTTGACGGTGATATTGATACTGTTGTAGACAAAACTGAACTCACCCAAGTAGGTGCCATCACCAATGTCTCAAGCACCACCCAAGACCTCCAACTCTCCGCCCTCACCGAAGCCGTACACAAACTCGTGGCCGTACACACCGATGATGCAGGGAACGAAGCAATCACCGCTGTCTCTAAACTCGCCTACAACCCGGCAGACGGCACCAAAGGCAGCAATGTCATCATCGTAGACACCACCGCACCGGAAGCACCAAGCAAACCAGACCTCTCCCCAAACCGTGACACCTACGGTGCAAACGCCAACCCCTCCCGAGACGGTACCAACGCAGACGATGTCACCTACCACCAAGACCTCCTCTTCTTTACTGAGGCATCCAAACGAAACGACGGAGACAGCCAAGACCTCACCCAAGCAGCTCTCATCAGAGAACAACACCACCTCTTGGCGTATGAGCTCACCGCAGCCGACTCATCAACCGCAACCGCAACCTCCATCACCGGACAGAACATCAGCGGTACTACCCACAGTAACCCAACCAACACCGCAGCCAGAACCATCACCTCACAACAAAACTACCTCTCCCAAACTGTCGCCGGACAACAACACACCCATCGTTTCGCCGGAGCCACCCCAGACACCGAAAACCAATACCACATTGCTACCAAACAGGTAGACGCAGCAGGGAACACCTCTGACTACGGACCAACCCTCTCCCTCAAAATAGACCGCAAAGCACCAAACGAAGCACCCGGAGAACTCATCCTCCACTTTGACTCTGACACCGGTATCTCTATGACCGACCGCAGAACCGCCAACACCACCCCCGTCTTCATCACCGAGTTCCCCAGAACACGACAACTGGAAGGAGAAAACACCGACACCGACTACCAAGTAGACTACTACGAACTCTGGCGTGCAGGCCTGGACAGCAACTACGAAACAGAAGGTGCTTTCGCCTACCCCTCAGATTCAACCCAAAACCACCAAGCATCCTTCGGACTCATCCCCGACACCGAAGACGCCACCGACCAACTCAGTGACACCACCTCATCTAACCCCCTCCTCGATGTCTACGAAGACGGTATCTCCGTACGCATCATCCAACAGAACATCCCCCAGTACAACAAACACTACTCCTACAAGATGGTATCCGTCGACCTCGCCGGTAACACCACCCTCGGTGTTGATGAATCCAACCCCGAGATACTCGTTCCCCCACCAACCCCCGCTGACCCTGACCTCGCCACCGCATCAGACACCGGCTCAAGCACCTCAGACAACCTCACCAAAAACACCACCCTCACCCTCACCACCTCCTACCGCAACACCTCCGCCGCAGAACAACAAGGACAAGCCGCACAAAACCTCAGAACCCTTGAACTCACCATCACCCCACCGAACAACGGCGACCCCCAAACCCTCCTCTTCTCCCGACCCGCAGATCACAACGACGGTGACGGCTTTGACATCCCCACCGGAGAACGCAGAGATGCAGAGGGTGTCCCCGACCCCACCCACACCACCTTCACCGCCACCTACTCCTTCTCCACCGCAGTAGACCTCACGGAAGTATTCGGTGAAGACCTCCAAGACGGCACCTACACCCTCTCCTTCCTCGGTATCAACAGCCAAGGTGAACGCGGTCTCCCTTCCAACGAACTCACTGTTACGCTTGATACCACCCCACCTGCATTCGGTGATAACCTTACCCTTACTTCAACGAGAGTTTACGAACAAAGCTCAGGCGCCAACACCAAACACCGCTTTGAGATCGCTGCCACCCCAACCACCGAAGAAGGCACCGTCGTAACCTTCCACTACGGTACCACCAACACCGCTGTCCTGACCGTTACCAACAACATCGGTCGCACCGCAAGTAACGCCTCCTTCGCGGAAGTAGCTATTACCACCCACTCACTCGCTGAGGACTACACCGACTACGAAGTATCCCTCATAGACGCAGCAGGGAACAGCGTCTCACGCTTTGCCTACCCCGACAATGCTAAAGCACCCCGTTTCCTCTCATTTGACACCGGAGAAACCAACACCTACATCCTCAGTGCCTACCCCCGCAACGACGGCACCATCACCGAACCCTACAGCGCAACCAATGCCTCCGGTGGCACCTGTCAGACTACCACTACCTCCACCACCTACACCCCACGAAGCAAGGTTACCGTCGCCTCAGCCACCACTGACGCCTGTGCCGTAGCCGTGGACTCCTACGGCAACCGAGCCATCGTCAATATCAGCGCAGAGAAAACCGACCTCATCACCGCCGCCGGTATTCACCCCGACGACGACAGCACCGAACCAGGAGACAACCTCACCAACAACCCAAACCCCCGCTACCACGGAACCACCATCCCCGGTGCCAGTGTTCGCTTTCAAACCAAACGCAGTGCCGACGACTGGACCGATGCCTATGAGCAAACCGTCACTGCCGAAGACGACGGCTCCTTCACCATCCCCCGAGTACTGAACACTCCTGCCGGTGGACAACGAGAGTCGATCTTTACGACGACGGTGACGACTGGGGATGCGACAGGGGTTATTGATCTAATACACGGCTACTTTGGCGGAGAGAGACGTGAATCTGGTGTCATTGTCTCAAGGCAAACAGGATCTGCAAGTCAAACATCGTTTACCCATAATGGTTTTTCTCTTGAGTTAGAGGGTGTGGGGTTTAGAGATACTGCTGGTAGTAATGATCATTTTGGTTTTTGTGTTGTAGCAGATGGTTCGAATGCTGGCTTTGCGGGGTTAAATGAAGTTAAATTCTTCAAGGTGTTTCCTGACCCGCTGTCTATCGTTTTCCGCGATAGTGATCACACCATCACTTTGCCGCTTGTTCGTGATGCTTTAAACTCAGATTTTACTGTCAATGGAGCCGTGTTTGGAAGGTCTCGTGACCCATCAACGGGTACCATCAATTCTGAGAATGAATGCCTCGTTTTCTTCTCCGGAGGCTCATCGTCACTGTCAGGCAGCATAGCCCTCCTCCGTCAGCACTTCTTCACCAACGAAGGGACGACTTTCACCTTCTCCATAGAACCCATGGCAAGTGGTATGAAGACCTCGGTAGATGTGCGTGCCTACCTCACCCACACCGATGTCCTCGGTGCTGCAGAACTCACCACACCAATAGACCTCTCGCAGCTGACCCTTGATATTACTCCACCTGCTATCTCTGTCGCCCTGAAAGAGCCGACCTCCTCTCCCGCTGCTGACACCACCCCGACCCTCACCATCACCGCCGAGGAGAGTGCCACCGTCGGTCTCTACAGCGATGCACAGTGTTCAGTACAAGTCGGCTCATCTGCAACCGTTGCAGCAGGCGAGCGCACCGCTGACATCACCACCGCAGCACTCACCGACGGCGAGTATGCATTCTACGCACAGGGAACAGATGTCGCCGGCAACCCTGCCTGCACCCAAAGCGCACTGGACTACACCCTGGACACCGTCGCCCCTGCTGTAACCGTCATCCAAGTCGGCAGCGGACCCACCGCACAGTATGTCGCCACCGCAGCAGACGCAACCACCACCACCGCACGCCACAAAGACACCACTCCCAGTGCTGTCTGCACCGTGACTGCCGGACTTGAGACCGACGGCACCCTTTCTTCAGGATGGACTGCCTACACCGGTACCCTGGTTAAATCAAACGGAGACAATGCCGGCAGTATCTCCGGCAGTGGCGGTATGTGTATCATCTTCACCGATGCAGCAGGGAACAGCACCGCACAACACATTGTTGACGGCGGCACCTACACCAACAGTATCGGCGGCTTCACCATCTCAGACGACACCGGTGTTCTCAGCGACGACTTCATCACCAACAATCCTTCACAAACCCTCTCTGCCGTTACCGTCCCCGGCTCCGAAGGATCACTCATCCTCACCAACAAGGCAGATACCAACCAAGTCATCACCCTGCCGTTTACTGCGTCAAACTATTCAGCAACACAACCCTCCCGTTTCTCCGTCTCTACCACTATCCCTGAAGGCACCTACACCGTCACCGCAGAGGTGACCATAGACGGCACCCCCGTTACTGCTATCCCCCTCCAAGACCCACTCATTGTAGACACGACTGCTCCGGCAGAGGTAAACAATGTTATTGTTTTGTCTGGTGGCGGACCCCACGCAACAGCAGACCATATTGTGCGTGAAGGGTATGTATTTAGCAGCGGAGTTGTAGATATTGCGTCTGCGCCGCACTCTGTCGGCTCTACCACCCAGCATTTCCTCACCCTCTTTGGTATTGACTATCCGTGTACTTACCATATTTCTTCTCGCGATGCTTCTGGTGCAAACACCTTTGATCACTTTAACTGTGGAGTTTCCTACACCGTTGATGCCACCACTCCCCAAGGGGTAGCGGAAGTGTCTTTTCGTGGGGAAGATATAGCGGGAAATACCTACTCTTTTACTACTTATGAGGATGGTAGACCTTTACTTCCTAATATCGTAGACACTATCGCCCCCGAGTACACCGTCACTGCCTCACAGACCGCAGCAAAGCCGGGAGACACCGTTACCGTAACGGTAGATGCAGACGACCCCCACGATGTACTCCTCAACGGCTCTGCCGTGAGCGATGACAACCAAATGCGGGTATCCTTTGCAGGAGAGCAGTTCTCACTCAGCACCCTCCCCGGCTCCTTTGACTACACCGTACCGACAGACGCCCTGGACGGACAGCGCACCATCTCACTCCCCCAGATAACCGACCGTGTGGGTAACGCAGCAGCGCCTGCACCACAGCGTGTACTCTTCGTAGACACCAAGACACCAACCATCCCCGACTATGTCCTCAGCAACTCCGGCACCACCCTCTCCGTATCCGCACAGGTAGCACGAAACAACCACTCCTCTATGCCGGGAGAAGAAGGCGTCACCCTCTCCTTCACCGGCTCCTGCTCCTCATTCCCAACCTCACCCGTATTCACCGCATCAGCACAAGCAGCACCAGAACGCTACGCCTACAGTATCCGTATCCCCCGAGGCACCTACTCAGCAGACACCTGCTCCCTCATTGCAAGAGACGCTGTCGGCAACCACTCTGACCCAACCCTCACCACCATCCCCCTCACCATCACCGCATCACGATCAGGTGGCGGCAGTAGCGGAGGAGGTGGCGGTGTCGGCGTCATCAAATACAATGTCTCCCGCGGTGGCCCTCCACTCCCCGAACAAGTCGGTATCCCCCTCCCCCCTGAACCCCGTGCAGAAGAGGTATCCGCTGCAATTCAGTCAACCCTCACCCGTAACCTCACCATCGGCTCACAAGGCAACGATGTCCAACAACTCCAACGCTACCTTAACAACAACACCTGCCCTGTAGCACAGACAGGAGCCGGCTCCCCGGGACAAGAGTCCACCTACTTCGGACAAAAAACCCAACAAGCCGTCATCTGCTACCAACAAAAACACTCCATCACCCCACCCCAAGGGTATGTCGGTCCCAAGACCAGAGCACACATCAACGCCCGCATCAGCCCGCACCCAGCAGCACCCCAAGGCATCCCCCTTACCATTGACTCCACACTCCCACCCCAGACCAAGGTAACCCCCCGCAACCGACAAGCACCCTCCTTTACCCCCACCATCACCCCACAACAGCAACCACACTCCCTCGGTGATAGACACCCCGACATCAAAGAAGCACAAGAACTCCTCAACGAACGCACCTCCTGTCCTGTAGCAGCAACCGGCCCCGGCTCCCCAGGACAAGAGACCACCTACTTCGGCTCTCTCACCCGACAAGCCATCCTCTGCTACCAACGAGCCAACACCCTCACCCCTACCGGCACTCTCTCCCCATCTCTCCTCTCCACACTCCGTCAAGAACCTCTTCCTCAACGACAACAACAAGAAGAAGCACAAGACACCCCACAGAACACCAACTACCAACCTATCAACGATCCCTACATCTATACGCAGCGCACCCGACGCAGCTATACCGCTCCCTCTCTCTAATAGCTGACCATTCATCACCTAAATGGTATTGTGTTTTTTATTCTTCAAGGCGTTTGAGGAGTGTGAGGAAGTGTTGGTGTGCTGTTGGCAGTTGTTGGTAGATTTCATCGGCAGTTTTTTCGTTGTAGGTGTGTGAGGTGAGGTTTCTGAGGTCTGTCATCGTGAGCCAGAAATCCTCTGTTTCTTTTATGAGTTCGACACCGGCTGCCTCTTTGATGCACTCCTTTGGCGAGGCACACGAAATGCCATGCTGTGTCTGAAGGTAGGTTTTTATGGTCTTCCACGATAGATCAAAGCAAAATTTGAAACGCTGAATTGTGCCGTCACGAATAACTCCTTTTTCGTCCTGCTCCATTTCCAAAACCTCACCAAAACGCGCAATGGCATTTTTGAGGGATGCTTTTTGTTCTGTATATTTTGTGTCCGGTTTTTTCATAGATGTACTATGCCATATTATTGTGTGTTGCCTGAGAGAAGGGAAGAGGGGTGTGTTTCTGTGGCAGTATGAGAGTATGAATGAAGAACAGGCAAAACAATGGATTAAGTCAAATAAGAGTGTGGTGATAGATGGGTTGTGTGGCAATGCGGAGCCAGTCAGCGACGGCATTGCGATATTCATGGCAGGGTCTCCCGGTGCAGGGAAGACAGAGACAGCGAGTAGGTTGGTTGGAGATGATGATGTTCGTGACGCATTGTTTGTTCATATTGACCAAGATAGGATCAAGGCAATGATTCCCGGATATACAGGAGACAATGCGGAGGTGTACCACGGTGCGGCGTCTATCGGGGTTGATGTGGTGTTTAACCACATACTCAAAAAGAAGTATAACTTTGTGCTTGATTCTACTTTTTCAAACTTTGATAAGGCGAAAAGCAATATAGAGAGAGTGCTGAAGAGGGAATATGTCGTTAAAGTGTATTTTGTGTATCAAGAGCCGGAGAGTGCCTGGAGTTTTGTGGAGAAACGAAGGGAGGTAGAAGGAAGGGTGGTGCCGAAAGAATCTTTTGCCAGGCAGTTTGTCAATTCGCGTGTGGTGGTGAATGATATTAAAAAACATTTTGGTAGAAGTGTCAATCTGGATGTTGTTTTGAAGACAGTGAATGAAACAGGGGTGATGCGTGAAAAATTTGTGTTTAATGTGGATAGTGTTGATTCGTATATAGGGAAGGTGTATACTGATGAACAAGAAGTACTACGGTCCGTATGATTTTATTTTTGAAAAAAATGTTTCGTGGGGGCAGTAATCCGTCTGACGGTGTTGTGTCGCCTGCGGAACGGGCGTCACAGAGGTTTTTGAATATGTCGGCGCGGGAGCATAAGAAGATGATGAAACGGGTTATTAGGCGGGCATCTGAAGATCAGTTAAAGATATTGCAGAGTAAATAATGTGGTATACTGTATAGCAATGAATACACTTGTGGCATCGTGGGGTGGGCGACTCAGAGCGCGCATTGGGCGGTTTGCGGAGCGGGTGTCTGCGTGGTCGGCGGCAAAGGAGCGGCAGCGGGAAGAGGACATGGAGCTGAAGCAGGAGTGTTCGGCGGATACCTGAGTTATTTTATGTAGTATACTATTTTTGTTATGGGCTTTGATATTTCAATCATTCTCTACACTGCGCTTCCGGGTATGATCGGGGGACTCGTGCGGGGTTTGATTGGGGTTTCTAAACATGTAATACGGGATAAAGAGCCGTTTCATTTTCCGAAGCTTTTCTTTTCGGTGTTATTGGCGGTACTCGTGGGGAGTATTGCTGCCATCCTGACCGAAGGGGACTGGCGGGTGGTGTTGCTTGCCGGCTTTACCGGCTCTGATGTGCTGGAGTCGCTGTCTAAAGTGCGTTTGCCCAAGCTCTGATTGCGACAACAAAACAAGTCAGCCACCAATCTTCGCCTTATCCACGGCGAACGGTATACGCCGAAACGCTGCACCTTTTCGCACTTCCGTTTGCACCGATCGGCATGCGGGCTGTACAGTCGTCGGTACTGTCTGAGCCCGTTAGGGCGAGTTTACCGCGACTGTTGCACGCATGCCGGTCTGTGGAAACTTACAGGAAGTGCGGGGTGCTGCGTTCGGTGGGTACTTGAGACGCACTTTTACACAAGGACAGGAACAGTCAGGATTATGCTGAAAGCGTAGCCGGTGCGCCCGCCGACTTTGTCGTTGATGATGTAGCCGACAATGAAAAGTATGTATGTTTCTGGTCTACTGACAAAGCGGGTAATGTAGGAAAGGCAGTTTCTGCACAAGTAACGGGTATCGCTGTGCCGTCTGCGGCACCGACCTCGGCAGTGCTTAAAGCGGGTAGCGACTTGGGGTACAGTGCGACTGATTTTATCACAAGCAAAAACACCGACATTACCGTTGTCGTGAAAGGTACCGTTTCTGGCGCCACTGTTACCGTTGAAGCAACCGGAGAATTAGGAAACTACGATATTGGCAGCACGGTTGCAACAGGGGAGACAACCGAAGTTACCATACTTCCTACGGAGCTGCTTGACGACAAATACGCATTGACAGTTTCGCAGATAGAAGCGGACAAAGAGATAGCAGGCACTTTATCGCAAGGGCTAACACTTACCATAGACACCACGCCACCGGCACGGATTTCTGAAACCATCACCGGTTCAAAGAGAAGGGTTACTGCCGCTGTTGTCGCCACAACTACACAGGACGAATACCTGCATCTTGTGTTCAAGGGCGGCTGTAGTGGGCTTGGCAAGACGACTGAAAGGGAAGCCCCAACAGGTGAAGCGGTAAGGTATACTTGGACTTTTTCTGCGCCGAAGGGTACACGCCGAAACTGTACTTACGACCTCGTAGACAGAGCGGGCAATGCGGTAGCAGATATTCCTATTGCTGATATCCGTGTAAGGGGCGGCGGCGGAGGCGGCGGAGGAGTTGGTATTCGGTCAATTACAGCACCAAGTATACCAACACACCCCCCAAGCCGACCGACTACAGAAGAGCGACCGCCAACAACAACAGCCCCTGCAGGAGGAAACACCGGAGGAGACGAGGAATCGGCACGACTGAAAGAACTTGCAAAATTGCTGGAAGAACTTCTCGCATTACTGATTGAGCAGGAGCAACTTGCTGATATTCGTTTAAGCGGTGGTGGCGGAGGAGGTGCCGGTGTTCGGTCAGTTACGGTACGAAGCACACCAACATACACCCCAAGCCGATTGACTCAAGGAGAGCAGCCGACAACAGCAACTTCCGCAGGAGGAAACACCGGAGGAGGTGGGGAATCGGAACGATTGAAAGAACTTGCAGAATTGCTGGAAGAACTTCTCGCACTACTGATTGAGCGGGAGCAACGCTCTGATTTACCCCCGTGGCTTACTGTTTAGTTCGGTAGGCAAAAAGAAACGGAGGTGTGGCTATGAGCCACGCCTCCGTTTCGTATTGGGTTATTCGCTTTTTGCGCTGAGGATGATGAACACCACCGCCAACAACTTCCGCAAGAGGAAACACCAGATGCGAATGCTCAGTGAAAAGAAAATGACCATGCTACTATATTCAGTGTATGACCAATAAACACAACAACATAAGCAAGTATATTTTTCAGAGTGTAGCAGCACTCTTCATTATTTCTTTATTCGTAACCGCATCCCTGCTCACCTATGCGCAGGAGGAGGCACCTGCCACCGAGAAGGCAAATGATCTTCCGTATGAGTTAGGCGTGGTGTTAGTACAGTATGAGGATACGGTATTTCAGGCACAAGTAAACGACGGCGGGGAAGCAGGTGTGGTACAGGTTCCGGGAGGACTCCTTGATAACCTTGACGGCGACCTAGGACCGGTAGCGATTGTCAATGATCTCCTCACCGAAGAAGGATTTGCACCTAAACTTATCGAACGATTCCCTGACCTTAACGCTGAAGTAATACACCTTGGTGAGGATGTTGATCCACTTTCCGTTATGGACTCACTCATTGCACTACCCGGTGTTGTGTTAGTACAACCAAACTTCCTCTATGAACCAACACAAGCACCCAATGATCCGAAGCTCAGTGATGCATGGCACCTTATCCATACGCAGGTATACAGTACAGACCAAAGTGACAACGAAACAGCGTGGAAAGCTATAGACGGACTCACTACCGCAACCTATGTACCAACCATCGCTGTGATAGACACCGGCATTGATACGGAGCATCCTGAGTTTAAAGATGTCAGTGCGAACAGAGACAAACCGCAGTTTAACCGGTTGTTGAATTTGTCGCATTGTAATCTTCCTGTTTTCAATCTTGATACAGAGCCGGATCGCACAAAATCCACTACAACCACTTGTCCCTGGGGTGGCTATAACTTTGCCGGTAATAGCAATGATGTCCGCCATTCTGCCCGTGGCTCTGATATTAACGCCGGAATCTATAGCAGCGCGTCGTATCACGGAACCAGAGTTGCCGGAGTCGCCGCGGCAAACCGAGATAACGAACTTGGTGCAGTCGGAGTTGCTCCGTTCGCTCATATCATGCCCATTCGTGTAGCTTTTGCTGATACAAGAACTATTCTTAAAAGCGTCGCTTTTGCTCGGTTGAATGGGGCGGATGTTATCAATGCGAGTTTTGGTACATCGCATCCCAATACGCTGTGTTCCCACTTGTATCGCTCCGGTAGAACATCGCAGTCCCTTTTGGAATATCAACAAATTCGTAATTTCCCCGGGCTGTTTGTTGCTGCCGCAGGTAACCAGGGCAGAAGAATAAGTGACAATGGGCATTCCTTTGATTTGCCCGCTGATTTTAATCAGGATATGAGTGCACAAGGGTGCTGGGACGCGGCGCCGAATGTTCTATCTGTCGGCGGGACAGAAAAGGGTAAGGACATAGATGGTGATACTACGCTTACCGCTGCTGAAGAGGCCACTGTAGCAGCACAGGGGATAGATGAGGTTCGTTGGAAGGTCAGCGAATATGCCGAAGAAGGTTCCAATTATAGTGCGGGGGTAGATATCGCCGCGCCGGCACAAAATATCGTCCTGCCGTCAGTAACTACGGTTGATGGTCAGAAAGTGTATGGGACAGAAGCGATAGAAGGCACCTCCTTTTCTGCACCGCAGGTCGCCGGCGTTGTCGCCTTGATGCTGCGAGCGAACAAAGACCTGACAACAGCACAGATAAAGCAACGGCTGCTTGAATCAGCGGATGAGTTGGTTGCTCTGGTGGGTCCTGATTGTGAGCCGGGTACTGTTGATGATTATGTCTATCGAGGAAGAAGATTGAATGCGTACAATGCGGTTCGGGCTGCTTTGGATCTTCCGTATACAAAGAAGCGTGTGTCTGATTTGACTGACGCTCAGAAAAACACCTGTCTTCAGGGGGGTAAGGATTTGGACGGCAATGGTCTTATAGAAATCAACACGGCTGAGCAGTTGTATAATATGCGGCATAATCTCGCGGGTACCAGTTACAAAACCAGCAGCACGGACCCGGGTGTTACCACTGGCTGCCCCTCAACGGGATGTTACGGCTATGAACTGGTGCATGATGTTGATTTGCGTGATACTCCGTGGGAAACTGCCGGTTGGATGCCGATTGATGGCTTTAGCGGAACCTTCAAGAACAATAGATACTTTGTCTATTATCTTTCCAGTGTTCGTCCTTCCTCGGCGGGGCATAGGATTTTCGGTACCAGTGATGCTGCCGCAAAGGTGCAGGATCCGGTGTTTTACGGTGATGCGTATTGGGGTTGTGATTCCGGCACGCGTACGGGCTGTGTTTTGCAATCGGCCAACCATCTGAGTACCGCTTCCGGCTCCTGTTCAGGCGGTGGTGTCGGCTCCTGTTCCTATCGCTGTGAAAAAGGTTCCTGGGTTGAGGTGACGAATACCTGTCCGCAGGCCGTTTCCTGTGTTACTGATCTCGGCACGCTTTCAAATGACACTGTTTCTCAGCAAGGTTCCTTCGGGTCCGGCTGTGAAAGTACTGTTCGTTTACGGAGTTATGCGCATTATTATACTTTCACCTTGAGCGAGCAGAAAAAGGTTACCATTGATCTGGCCGGGAATGCCGGCTCTCTTTCAATTACGCGCCCTAATGCTTACCTGTACCTGAGTAACAATACATCCACAAAGTGGAATCGTTCGGGCAGTATCATAACGAGCGATGACCATAGCGGCGCTACTCTCGGTGCTGCGCGTATTACGCGTGTTCTCTCTCCCGGCACCTACACTATAGAAGCGACAACTGCTTATTCTGCGGAAACCGGCCCTTACACTATGCGTGTGAGTGCCGCTGCTGTGACCATCAGTAATTGTCCCGGAAATACTAATCACCTATGGCGTGTGGGTAATGATGTCTGCACCGGTGTTCTTCAGCCCACTGCTGTAAATGCCTCGCAGACCGTTGTTGATCAGTCGGGGTCAACCACAGGTTCTGTAACCTACCACTGTGATGTCAACGGCTATCTGACCGAAACTGATGTCACCTGTAGCCGCGCAACTGTTACCTGTCCTGCTGCTGACAAAACATGGGTTCAGGGTAGTGCCACTTGTCAAGGTAGTATGCGTGCTGCACCTGCAGGGAGCGCGCGAACCATTGCTGATCAGTTGGAGCCAACGGTCGGCTCCGCCACCTATCAGTGCGGCACTGACGGTCGTTGGAGTGCAGTCGGCAATGTGACCTGTATGCCCGGTGTCTGTCCATCTGTTGATCAGGCATGGACTGTAGGCCATTTTGTTTGTCGTGGTAGTACCGGTACCGCCACTGCGGGCAGTGTGCAATCTGCTGTTGATGCGGTAGGGTCGGAGACCGGATCTGCAAGCTATCGGTGTGGTGTTGATGGCCGTTGGACCGCAACAGGAAACGCTGTGTGTGTTGCCGTCGCCTGCCCGGCAATTTCCAATCAAGAATGGTTGACCGCCAATGGTCGTAGAAGATGTAGCGCGGACCTTGCCGGTGCCGTTCCGGGGGATTCACAGACCATCACTGATACTACCGCACCAACTGCCGGTTCCGCCACCTATCAGTGCGGTACTGACGGTCGTTGGACCAAGACATCTGGCACCTGTGATCTCATTACTTGCCCTGCTGTTGTTAATCAAACATGGACGGTGAGCGGCAGTACCTGCGATAGTCCTCTCGTTTCCGTTCTTGCAGGTGAATCAATGAGAATATGGGACAGAGAGGGGCCGACAATCGGCGCTGCTGAATATCAATGCGGTGTTGACGGCGCCTGGGTTAAAACCGGTGGAAACTGCGTTAGTTCCGTGAAGACCTGTCCGTCTATCGCCAGTCAGGTATGGGAGGTGAACGGTAACACCTGCACCCGAAATAGATCCATACCTACCACTGCCATTGGTGAATCAGCAACCGTGCTTGATACCAATAGACCAACCATTGGTGTCGCGACCTACCGCTGCGGTACTGACGGCACCTGGACCCGAACCAGCGCGATCTGCAACGAAATTGCCACCACACCACCCGATCCGGAAGGATAGTTTCATATTACTTATCCTGACAGCGTCAGATATGCGTTTGTCGGGCGTGTAGCATGTATTTTGTTTGGCGGAGGACTGCTATTGGTTGCATATGTGTGCACTTCGCTGTTTTTTTGTGCTGTATACTATGGGTGTTTCACTCTCTTTCTTTTGTGTGGAAATTGTTGGGTTGCTTTGGTTGGGGGTGTTATGATAGGGGAGTGCATCCCACTTTATTTCCTAATTTGTATACTATGACTATGTACATAAAAAATAAAAATACACGATGGCATTTGGCGATGGGGCTATTTGCCCTCATTTTCTTTTTTTCATTCGGTGCTGTTTTCCCGGTTGTTGGTCAGGCGATGCCTGATCAGGATACTGATACTGAGCAGTGTGATGACTCTGCGCGAAAGCAGTTTGAGCGGGAGTTTGAGGAAAAACTTACCGCTTACTTTCGTTCTCCGATGTCTCCGGAACGAAGGAAGCGATATGATGCAAGTTGGAAGTGTCAAATGAATGAATCATCCCTTCTTGATTACCGTGAAGATTCCTGTATTGATAAAACATTTAGTAATTTGCCGGGTGACCGATCTTCTAGGTTGAAGGGCAAACTCTTTTTTATAGATGATGATTATCGGTACTCCCTTCCGTGGACGCATCAGGCGAGTACCAAATCTCTTCTTGATGTGCTTCACCCTAAGGGGAGTACTGATTTTTTCCCGTTTGCTGCCGGTCTCGGGTATTCGGTTACCGGTGACTACACTGTGTCGGGAGGTATGGCAGCGCAATACAGAAAAACCCCCAGAAATTCGCTGGTCTCTATGTCGGCGGTATGGGTGCGGCATAAGCCGGTTTTGGTGGATGGCTCTTTAGTTTTGCCATATATCAATTCTGCTGATCTTGGCAAGCATGGTTGCCTCATCTCAACGGTGGGCAATAATGATGACCCTCTGATTTCTATGACTTCTGCGGAAAGGGCACACATCAAGAAGGTTGTTACGGATGAGAATGCCTGTGTTTTGTTTATTGCTCGTATATCGCAAAATCAAGAGGGTAGGGGTTCTCTTTCAGGTCCTTGCAGTGAGGAGTTGCGGGAATCGTGCCTTTTCTCTCATGGAAACTTCACTATTCCTCTGAAAACTGTGGACGGCACCCGTAGTTATGGTAACCAAGAGTACACAAGCACCTCTTCGGTCGCACCGTATGTTGCTGAGGTTTTTGCGCGGTTGTGGAACTTTTTGCCGGCAGGTACTGATGTGCGGGTTGCGCGGGACATCATCGCCGGGTGCACCTTCGGATTTGCCGGTACGGCTCAGGCGTATGATAAAGTTGCCGGTGGTCGGTTGAGTTTGGAGTGTGTTCGTGAGCAGGCGCAGGCGCTGTTTTATCGTGCGTTGGCGGCACAGGGGGCAGATACACTGTTCGGTCCTGCGTGTGAGGAAGAGGAGCAGGGAAGTGAGAGCAGTGAGTAGTGACTCAGGTAGCCACCTACACCCCTACAAACATAGTTTCATTGAGCTACATCTCCGTTTCATATTGGGTTATTCGCTTTTTGCGTTGAGGATGATGAACACCACCGCTGCTATTCCGACTATGGCGTAGGTGATGTCGGCGAAAATCAGTGGGGTTTTTAGGAGGCCGACCCAGAACCAGTCAACCAAGTCAAATGATCGGTTGAAAAGGATGCTTGCAGTTCCGACTATCCCCCAGTTGAGTGCGCCGATGATGGTGATAATTTTTGTGATGCGATAGAGTAGCATAGACTTGCTGTGTAATGAAATAATAAACCGAAACATATGTTGTTTCGTATATGTTATGTAGTATACCCCGGGAATCTCGGATTATATGCTTTTTAGTGGGTGTTGGGGAGAGGGCTGCTGTCTGGTTTACGGTTGTTGTATTGGTGGTATACTGGGTGTGTATGAGGTACAAGCGGTTGTTTTTTGTGTTTATTGTTCCGGCGTTGCTTTTTTCTTTTGTCCTGTTGGCGGTAGCAACTTTTTCTCCGTTGGGTGTGTGGTTTGCTACGGTCACCAATGCTATAGCACAATCAGACACCACCCCACCTACGGTTATTGCCGCAGAAACCAAGTACTACGCTGACAGTACGCTGTCAACGGTACTTGCTAACAGTTCTAACCGAAAAGCAGGACAGGACATCTACACCAAGGTGAAGTTCTCAGAAAATGTTGTTACCCCACGACTGTGGCACCTCATTGGCTTCACGACAACGGGGTACAATCTTGTTGCACACGATGCCACCCTTTCAAGTGGCGAATGTAAACCAAAGAGCAGTACCGATACCAGTGAGTACACTTGTCGCTACACGACTGCCTCAAACACCAACGGTGTCTTCAGATTGGTTGTTGACGGTGCCTCTGACCAAGCGGGTAATACCCTCACCGCACTGTATTCCCACAGCGACACCCTTACCCTTGACAGTACACCGGCAACCGTTGCGCAAGCACCTACCGGTCTCTCTGTCTCTCCCGGTACTGACGGTACCTCTCTTGCTGTTTCCTGGGCTGCAGTAGGCACTGCTACCGACTGGGATGTGGCATACAGTAGGATTTTCTTGAACACCGATCGTACCGCCTACAGTAACTACCGCTCATGGCGAGATGCAGGACACACCGGCACCACCCCCTCTCACACTATTACCGGCTTGCGGAATGGCGACCTCTATGCCGTACGCGTTCGTGCTGCTGACGGCTCCTGGACTCAGGAGGTGCAAGGAAGACCTCTCTCCTCAAACGCTCGTCTGAGCACCCTCTCAGCACAGGGCTACACGAAGCGTGGTACTTCTTCGGCTTTGACGCTTGCACCGGCATTTGACGCAAACACCACCACATACACCACCTCAGTCGGTCATTCAGTCACCTCGGTGAAACTGTCATTTACCCTTGCCGGACCCTGTGCCTACACGAACGAAGGCCCGAACGGCTTCACCTACACCGGCTGGTGTCCTATGGCGGAGTCAGGCAAGCGAGGTGCAACACGCACCGATGCCGATTCCAGTTCCTCAGAGAGTACTCGTGTTGCCCTTACTGACGGTGATACCGTGATTGATGTTGTCGTTACCTCGCAGGATGGCACCACCACCAACACCTACACGGTTACGGTCACCCGAGAGTCCGCCACACAGACCGACACGAGAGCATACGGTAGTCCGTTTACCGCGCCTACCTCGTTTACGCTTACCCCCGGAGAGAGTAAGCTTGCCGTTTCTTGGGGTGCCCCCATACTCGGCGACCGAGAACTACTCAGCTATACGCTGCGTTACAAGCGCAGTACCGCTCCTGATGCGGATGGTGCCGGTAACCCTGCTCAAGGGTGGGTAACCCAATCTTTTGGGATATCTTACGGTGCGGACGCTCCTATGCGCACCACCATCGGCTCATTACGTAACCTTATCTCCTATGATGTGCAGGTGCGTGCACGCGCTCGCTCTACCGCAGACGGTGTCTATGTGTACAGTCCATGGGCAACCGGACAGGCAACCCCGGTCTTTGAGCCGGTTTCACTCTCGGATCTCTACACCTTCCCCTGGACCGGTGAGATACCACTCCGAGAGATAGATGGCAGTATCGGGTGTAACTCGGTAACGGAGTGTTCTACCTCTTTCACCCTGGAGCGGAATGGTTCTAATCCGGATACGAGGTACCACATCAAAGAGGTGCTCCTCTCCCCTGATGGACACCTCAGTATTACCCTGCGAGACAGACCGTTTCGGGAGGTGCTTGATGGACTCTCCCTGTATGTGCGTGATATGCGTATGTCGTACGGTGACTGGTGTGAGAATGTGCAGCGGAGGCGAACAAACTTACCGGGACAGCTGCTTCCACCAATCTCTGACCCCCGCTACTTCTCAGTCGGAGATGCCGTCAGATCAAACTCCAACAAAACCATAACCTTCCGTAACACCGGCTTGGTATGGTTTACGCTGGAGGACGGCAACGAAGGACAAACCACCCGCAACATTATGCCGAAAACCGAGATTGGCTTTACGAAGGAGGATGGTTCTGATGTTGCAGAAACCTCGCCGATTCGTGGATGTCCTCTTGTTGAGTACAATCGCTATATACGAGAACTTGAACGGGGCGTTGTGCCGATTATACGGGAGCAATTTATACCACAGCGGTTGTCCGGGTTGCAAGTGCCTGATCCTGACCAGTTGCAGCGGCAGGTACCGCAGGTACCGCCGGAGAATACTCCTCGGGAGCGACTACCGGGAACCTCCGGTGAGCCGTCAGCGGTGTTGGTTCGTGATATTGGTACACCGCAAGACCCGCCACGAGACAATCCTCCGGAGGACGGCTCGCCACAACCCCAACGGCAAACACTGTCAGAAGATCGAGAGCCGGACACCGATCGTCAACAACGAACCCCGTCTGAAGAGCAGCCGAGGGTGATTATTGTTCGTGATACCAGGTCATCAGAGCGGGATCCGCAGCCCCAGCGGCAGGCGACACCGGAAGGTCAGGACCCGGACACTGATCGTCAACAACAAACCCCACCTGAAGAGCAGCCGAGAGTGATTCTTGTTCGTGATACCAGATCATCAGAGCAGCCGCCGCAGCCCCAACGGCAGGCGACACCGGAAGGTCAGGACCCGGACAGCAATCGTCGTCCGTTATCAGGGCGAGTGTTGTCTGAACAGCCCCGTCCGAATACGCCTCTGTCTGATGGATCAGAACCACAAGAGCAGTCCACAACCACCCCTCCGCCTGAAGAAGACACAGAAGAGTCGTCACAAGAGGGCGGTGAGGGTGAGGAAGAGCAGAAAGCGTCTACCGTCCGCTCAATCGCCCGTTATTTGCAATCTATCGTGTCAGACATTTTCTCATTTTTGACGAAGTAGGCGGCAGTGAACACCTTTGATTTTTTGACGCTGCTGTTTGTGTGGCATATGACCGATTCTTGTCAGTGATGTGTTGTTGTGTTTTTTATACTGAGGTGACTTTTGCTGCTTTTTACTAGTGTATATGTGTTGTCTGGTGTAGTTTTGTGTGGAAAAAATCAGGTGCAATTGTTTTTTGATGGCATTCTGTTAGAGTTGGTTGTGGTGGTTTATTTATTATTATTTCATTACATTTTAGAAAATATGTTCATTATACAAAAAGCAAGATACATCGTGTTTGCGGTGCTTGCTGTATTATTCATTACTTCTCTTGGATTTATCGCTGTGTCTGCGGAGACGACGATGGAAGAGGAGCTGTCTGTGTCGCCGGAGTCGACATCTACGTCGGTGCCTGGTGGTGAAGAAGCTGCTGGCGAGGTTGGTCCGGTCGGAGTTACGAATGAGCTTGAAGTTGCCCGTGATGTGATGTGGGATGCTCTCCTGAACGATGCTGATGACTCGCTTTCTGTTGCCCTGCATGGTGTGCATGTTCTGCTTTCCGGTGTTGTTGAGCTTGACGGAAAGCGGGTCTTGTATGTCGGTGTTGATGAGGAGGACTATACGGATGACGCAAAGATGACCGCATTGAAGAAGGAGGTGGAAAAGCGTTTCCCTAATGTGCCGGTGTATATTCACGCAACTGAAGGAGTGAAGTATCAACAGAGCAAAGAGCCGTTGTTCTTTAGGTCTGAGCCGAAAAAGGCAATTCCTGATAATACGGACACGCAGTCAGTGTCTAGTTTGATTACTATTCCTTCTCGTTCTGGTGCCTTGAGTACGCAGGTCATTAGTGATATTCAGGTTTCTGTGGATGTTACGCACAACTACATCAGTGATCTTAAGATCGATCTTGTTGCTCCAAATGGTACTGTTGTCGTTCTGCACGACAATGTGGGTGGTAATGCAAAGAATATCAACAGGACATACGATACTCATTTGGACGGATTGATTGGCACGACTATGAGTGGGAACTGGAGATTGCGAGTTGGTGACTATAATTGGAGTAATACCGGAACATTGAATGCCTGGAATATCCGGGTGGAGACACGGGATCGCGGACAAACAAGTGCTTCTTCCACGGTTATCTTCTCTGATGATTTCTCAGGTGGTCTCGTCAAGTGGACTTCGCGAGTGGGTCACAATGATACCGGTTGGAGGGCAATGCCACACACCGAAGGTGATGTTATTTACGGTTTTGGTGCGGGTAATATTGTTGCAGAGGCAGAAGAGTGTGATTCTATCTGTGTGATTACGACTTCTGCGCCTATTGACCTCACGGCACACAATCAGGCATATCTTTCGTTCAACCGTTGGGTGGATACTGCGCTTGATTTGAATGAGTACTTGAAGGTTGAGGTGAGTAACGACGGTGGTGTTACCTATCGTCAGCTTGATAAATGGGATAGTGCGAGTGGGGACAACGATGACAAATGGCATCGCGAGTCGTATACCCTAACTGCTGCTGATCTTCGTGCTACTGACTTCAAGATTCGGTTTGTGACCAGACAGAGTTCTTCAGCTGAACAAACGGCAATAGATAATGTACTGCTTTCTTCTGATTCTACTGAAACGATAGCGCCGATAATGCCGGGCGATGATTGCTTTACCATCGGAAGTCGTTCTACAGATGGCTCTGTGATGGGAGGTGACCGGGTCTTTAACCGAGTTCCTGGAGATGACGCTGCTGGCTTTGGTTGTAGTACGCTGACTTTGGGAGGGGTTGAGACCGTGGGTGGAAAGAAAGGTTTTGTAATGTCAGCGCATGCTGTTGATCGTGAGAATCTGGAACAAACCGGCGGACTTGTTGCTGCCTCGCTTAAGGGTTCTACATTTAGCAAGTATTTGGGAAGAGTTGATCGTATGCCGTTTGTCTGGAAGGATAATGTGACTGGTGGCAGCGAAAAGGAGTCAGTTATTCTTGCCGATGCGGCGTTTGTGGAGTATCCTTACAGCAATGTCTGCTCTCGGTTGATTGCAGAAAAGTCTGGAGTTGGTGTGGTTGCTCAGAAGGTTCAGAACCTGTGTTTCCAGTATGAGTACATAGATCGGGTGCAGTCAAAGAAGATTCGTGGAGATAAGGAGATATACAGTGTTGTCGGTTCTGAGGTTGTTGAGATTGGTGATCGTGTCCGTATTTCTGGTGCAGTTCAAGGCGAACTTGCGGGAAGCACTACTGCGAAGGGATCAGTTGCGGGTGAGTTGCTGTATTCTGACAAGGTGAGTGGTGCACATAGTTATGTGTTCCTGTATACCGGATCTTTGATGCAGGATGGGGACAGTGGCGCCCCTGTGTATACCGAGCCCAATGCGGAGAACGAGGTTGAGATTGTCGGACTTCATATTGGCTCAATGAAGCACCCTAGTCGGGAGTTTGTTTTTGGTGTGTTTAGTTCGTGGAGAGATGTGCAGGGAACGCTCGGCTTGCGTCCGCTTGGTTCTGATGGTACTGAAGAATACGATGATGCTGAGGACGAAGAGTAGTGGTTTGTTGTTGAGTTGAGCTTAGCGCAAAAACACCTCTGCAGTAGTGCAGAGGTGTTTTGCTTTGGGTGTGTTTTTCCACCATCTTGTCTATTGACATTGAGTTTAAAATGGGGTATATTGATGGTAAATGGACGGGGGGATGTTCCTGGTCGGCGTTATGGTCTCGGTGTGTAACCGAGGTCTTTCGCTTTTTATGGAAAACATTTCAACCCGCATCCCTTGACAATACCTTTGGTATTTCGGTGAAATTTTGTCTCAATAATGTCGTATGCACGATTGCTTTGATTGGGGCGCAATTGCTTTATACCGATTGGGCGAGCAATAACATCAGCAAGTTGTAGTCCAGTTGAATTTGTTTTTTTGTCAGCAAACACCATCTCAAAATTTGCTCCGATACCGTCTTTTGTCTGATGAAATGCAATTTCTAAATCACGGTCCTCTGCTTTACCACGACACTCAAAGATTAGGTGAGTGTGTTTTCTTTCCTGCATCTTACTTTTCAAAAACATCTGAAGGCGCTCCATACAAAAACGCAATGCCAGTGGGTACGGATTTGCTGGGTTGCTGTACTTTTCTTTATGTTGCGTTTTGTTGATCACGGTGGCAATGACTGTCATTGGCACTTCTCTCATACAATTGTTGAGATCATTCAGAAAAATCTCTCGTCGTTCTATGTTTTGCAAAAAAGCAAACGGCGGTTCCTGTTTTCTGATACTGCGCTCGTGTAACACGACATTGTCGTGGCCAAAGTGTCTGAACTTAAACTGTTGAATCTTTGGTACAACAGTGTGTATATATTCATTTTTTTGAAAAATACAAAAAACTAGCACAAAAACAGGGTAGTCCGGATTGTTATTTAGCAGGCAGTGATCGCCGCTCTCGTCAATGTACACAATATATTCGCTGTACTCCATATCTTGCAGTGTGCCAAGTGTGCCAAATCATTTTATATTTTGCAAGTCGGTGGGGTGAGGTTGTTGATTCGTAGGTGGAGGTGTTTTGCTTTGTGTTTTTCCACAGGGTTTGTGGGGTGGTTGTTTTGTGCGGGGGATTTGCGGTATACTATCGGTGTTATTCATATACAAATATTTTTAGGTATGTTCTTTGGTAAACAATTGTTGGATTTTTTGCTGCATAGTCGTCGGGCTGGTGCGGTTGACGGTGCTGTGGGGAGTGTTCGTGCTGTGGGGGTAGATTTGTGGCGGTCGTTGGTGCCTTTGGTGCTGGTGTCGTTTGTGGCACTGCTGTCGCTGTTTGTGTTTGCAGGGCAGGCGAGTGCGGCGGTAGCAAAGCCGAGTGCCATTGCCCTGACCACACCGAGTAGTTCACCGGGGAATGATACCACTCCTACCTTCACGGTGACGGTGAGTGAAACCGGAGGAACAGTTACCTTGTATTCAGATAGTGGCTGTACCACTTCCAACGCTATTTCGTCGGCAACCAGTGTTACTGATACTGATTCGCCGTTTACCGTGGCAGTTACCGCCAACACGCTTTCGGCGGGTACCTATACCGTCTATGCGAAACATACCGAAGGTGGTGAGGACTCTCCTTGTTCTACTGAAACCGCCTCTTATGTGCTTGACACTACCGCGCCGACGGTTGATACGACTGATACGAAGTATTACTCTTCTGTTAGCGTTGACAACTCAGGTCAAAGTCCGACCTATGTGGTTACTTTTTCAAATGCGAATGCGCTTGGTGCTGACTCTATAAGGGTAACTGATCAGTATATTCATGCCAGAGTGAAGTTCTCGGAGGATGTAAAAGGTGCTATTACAAACACCCCAGGTACCGACCGACCGTCAATATGGCGTGTTATTGGGAGTGCAGAGACACAGTTTGAGGTGGAGGGGCAACTTGCCGCTGGCCTTGAGGATCCTGCTGATACTATTGGTGCTTGTGCGCCGGCTGATGGAGAGAATACCCCTTTTGTCACTGATGATTGGATTTGTACATATAGAGTTAAGTCAACAGACCTCGGTAAGTTTAAGATTCGGGTGAAGACCACCACCACTGATGCCGCTGGTAATGCGCTTGCGCAGCAGTATGACCACGGTACTACTATCCAGCTGAACAAGCCTGCTGCGCCTAGTGCTATAGTCCCCACAAGCGACACCGGCTCAAGCACCAGTGACAAAATCACCAAAGAGCTCACCAAGGTGAAGGTAACCTTGCCGACGAGTGCGTCTCCTACCACCTCAAGCACCCTGCAGATATTTACCTACACCCCAGCGAGCGATGGTTCGTGTGCTACACCGACCGGTTCAAACGATGGTTGGACGAGCAGAGGGACTACCACAGGAGCGACTGCGACAGGAGGTAGCCCGAACTATGTTACCAGCACCAGAGTGTGGACGAGTAACACTTTCACTCAGCCGTCAGAAGGCAAGTACTGTTTCACTGCACAGTACGACATAGACGGCTCCGGCACCAGTAATGTTGCCTCTTCCTACGCCGCCGGTATGCTTATGGAGCTGGACACCACTGCGCCGACTGTTACTGCGGCTGACACTAAATACTACTCCAGCAGTACGCTGACGACGGAAAATGAGCTTGCCAGTGGCTCGTACCGCAAGCAAGGGCAAGATATCTACACCAGGGTGAAGTTTTCAGAGAATGTGTCTAACACCACTGCTAATGATACTACCGCCCGCCCCTCTATCTGGTACCTCATTGGCAGCAATGAGACCCAGTACGACATTGT
Organism: Minisyncoccota bacterium; assembly: GCA_965204115.1. GTDB lineage: Bacteria > Patescibacteriota > Minisyncoccia > Phycocordibacterales > JABAAK01 > JAPPJI01. The sequence goes on from OZ241963.1 coordinate 24,871, forward strand.
GGCGCATAGTGCCACCCTTGCAGATGGCGACTGTAAGGCAAAGAGTAGTACCGACACCAGTGAGTACACCTGTCTGTACACCACCACCTCAAATGTAAACGGTGCGTTCAAGGTACGCGTGAAGACCGACACGAAGGATGTTGCTGGCACGGCACTTGGCACGCAGTATGACCATGGCAGTACTATCACCCTTGACACCACCGCACCCACCGTTACCTCGGCGGATACTAAATACTATTCCAACAGCAACCTGTCAACAGAACTCACCAACGGCTCATACCGTAAGTCGGGGGAGAGTGTGTACACCAAGGTGAAGTTTTCAGAAAATGTTGCTAATACCGATGCCAACGACACCACCGCCCGCCCCTCTATCTGGTACCTCATCGGCAGCAACGAGACCCAGTACGACATCGTGGCACACGATGCCACGCTCGCAGATGGCGACTGTAAGGCAAAGAGCAGCACCGACACCAATGAGTACACCTGTCTCTACACCACTGCCTCCAATGTAAACGGTGCGTTCAAGGTACGGATAAAGACCGATACGCAAGACCGCGCCGCCAACGCACTCAGCACACAGTATGACCATAGCAACACCATCACCCTTGACACCACCGCACCAACCGTTACCGGCACCATTGCCACTGCCAATGAAAACACCGTGAACAGTGTGAAGTACCTCAACGCAAACGACACCATCACCCTGACCTTAACCCTCACCGAGAACATCCAAGCAACCAACCCCATCGTGCAGTTTAAGAACGGCGCCAACAACCTCGGTACCCCTATCACCACCACCGGCTCCGGCACCACCAGAGAAGCGGTCTTCACCGTTGCCTCCGGACAGAATGTCAGCAACGGCAACCTGAAGTGGGACATCACCAATGAATCATCCGTCCTTGACAACGCCGGCAACGCTCTTGTCGCAGTCGCAGCACAAGACATCAGCAACACCGTCATAGACACCACCCCACCACTTGCTCCTACCAACCTTGACCTCGCCACCGCAGACGACTCCTGTGCTGACTTTGACGGCACAACAGGATGTGACTTTGGTAGTAACACGGATAATCGTACCAGCACCACCACCGGCTTGTCTATCTCATACAGTGGGGAAGAGCATGCCACCGTACAGCTCAGTAAATCCAAAGACGGCGGCAGTGCTGCAGAGGTCGGTACTCGTTCAAGCGCACTCGCCTCATCCGGAGCAGGGACCACTGACATCGCCCTTTCAGACGGTGACGGTGTCTATACTGTTACCGCGAAGCAAACCGACCGAGCACTGAACATCTCCCCTGCATCAGCCGCTCTTGACATCACCATAGACACCACCGCACCCACTGCACCTCCTACCCCAGACCTTCAAGCAGCCAGCGACACCGGTGTCTCCAGTACCGACAACCTCACCAAAGATGCGACTGTTAACTTTGACCTCGGTAGCCATACCAACACAGAAGAGTGTCGGTATGTCTACGAAGGCAGTAATGTTACCGGACAATCTACCTATGCGTGTGTAGCAGCAGCCGACGATGCCTACACCAACACCACCGAGAGAGAAGAATCATTCAAGACCAGAGCATACGATGCCGCCGGTAACCACGCCGACTCCGCAACCGCACTCAAGGTACGCTTTGACCGCTCCATCACCGAGGCACTCATAGACCTCAAAGCCACCAGCGACTCCGGGTACTCAACCACCGACAACATCACCAATGTGACCGAGCCAACCGTCGCCCTCTCCCAGTTAGAGAGTAGTGCAGACCCAACCACCGGCACTGGTAAAGCACAGGTAACCATAAACCTCTGGGTTGACGGTGATATTGATACTGTTGTAGACAAAACTGAACTCACCCAAGTAGGTGCCATAGCCAATGTCTCAAGCACCACCCAAGACCTCCAACTCTCCGCCCTCACCGAAGATATACACAAACTCGTGGCCGTACACACCGATGATGCAGGGAACGAAGCAATCACCGCTGTCTCTAAACTCGCCTACAACCCGGCAGACGGCACCAAAGGCAGCAATGTCATCATCGTAGACACCACCGCACCGGAAGCACCAAGCAAACCAGACCTCTCCCCAAACCGTGACACCTACGGTGCAAACGCCAACCCCTCCCGAGACGGTACCAACGCAGACGATGTCACCTACCACCAAGACCTCCTCTTCTTTACTGAGGCATCCAAACGAAACGACGGAGACAGCCAAGACCTCACCCAAGCAGCTCTCATCAGAGAACAACACCACCTCTTGGCGTATGAGCTCACCGCAGCCGACTCATCAACCGCAACCGCAACCTCCATCACCGGACAGAACATCAGCGGTACTACCCACAGTAACCCAACCAACACCGCAGCCAGAACCATCACCTCACAACAAAACTACCACTCCCAAACCGTTGCAGGACAACAACACACCCATCGATTCGCCGGAGCCACCCCAGACACCGAAAACCAATACCACATCGCTACCAAACAGGTAGACGCAGCAGGGAACACCTCTGACTACGGACCAACCCTCTCCCTCAAAATAGACCGCAAAGCACCAAACGAAGCCCCCGGAGAACTCATCCTCCACTTTGACTCTGACACCGGTATCTCTATGACCGACCGCAGAACCGCCAACACCACCCCCGTCTTCATCACCGAGTTCCCCAGAACACGACAACTGGAAGGAGAAAACACCGACACCGACTACCAAGTAGACTACTACGAACTCTGGCGTGCAGGCCTGGACAGCAACTACGAAACAGAAGGTGCTTTCGCCTACCCCTCAGATTCAACCCAAAACCACCAAGCATCCTTCGGACTCATCCCCGACACCGAAGACGCCACCGACCAACTCAGTGACACCACCTCATCTAACCCCCTCCTCGATGTCTACGAAGACGGTATCTCCGTACGCATCATCCAACAGAACATCCCCCAGTACAACAAACACTACTCCTACAAGATGGTATCCGTCGACCTCGCCGGTAACACCACCCTCGGTGTTGATGAATCCAACCCCGAGATACTCGTTCCCCCACCAACCCCTTCTGACCCTGACCTTGCCACCGCATCAGACACCGGCTCAAGCACCTCAGACAACCTCACCAAAAACACCACCCTCACCCTCACCACCTCCTACCGCAACACCTCCACCGCAGAACAACAAGGACAAGCCGCACAAAACCTCAGAACCCTTGAACTCACCATCACCCCACCGAACAACGGCGACCCCCAAACCCTCCTCTTCTCCCGACCCGCAGATCACAACGACGGTGACGGCTTTGACATCCCCACCGGAGAACGCAGAGATGCAGAGGGTGTCCCCGACCCCACCCACACCACCTTCACCGCCACCTACTCCTTCTCCACCGCAGTAGACCTCACCCAGGTATTCGGTGACGACCTCCAAGACGGCACCTACACCCTCTCCTTCCTCGGTATCAACAGCCAAGGTGAACGCGGTCTCCCTTCCAACGAACTCACTGTTACGCTTGATACCACCCCACCTGCATTCGGTGATAACCTTACCCTTACTTCAACGAGAGTTTACGAACAAAGCTCAGGCGCCAACACCAAACACCGCTTTGAGATCGCTGCCACCCCAGACACCGAAGAAGGCACCGTCGTAACCTTCCACTACGGTACCACCAACACCGCTGTCCTGACCGTTACCAACAACATCGGTCGCACCGCAAGTAACGCCTCCTTCGCGGAAGTAGCTATTACCACCCACTCACTCGCTGAGGACTACACCGACTACGAAGTATCCCTCATAGACGCAGCAGGGAACAGTGTCCCACGCTTTGCCTACCCCGACAATGCTAAAGCACCCCGTTTCCTCTCATTTGACACCGGAGAAACCAACACCTACATCCTCAGTGCCTACCCCCGCAACGACGGCACCATCACCGAACCCTACAGCGCAACCACTGCCTCCGGTGGTACCTGTCAGACTACCACTACCTCCACCACCTACACCCCACGAAGCAAGGTGACCGTCGCCTCAGCCACCACTGATGCCTGTGCCGTAGCCGTGGACTCCTACGGCAACCGAACCATCGTCAACATCAGCGCAGAGAAAACTGACCTCATCACCGCCGCCGGTATCCACCCCGACGACGACAGCACCGAGCAAGGAGACAACCTCACCAACAACCCAAACCCCCGCTACCACGGAACCACCATCCCCGGTGCCAGTGTTCGCTTTCAAACCAAACGCAGTGCCGACGACTGGACTGATGCCTACGAGCAGACCGTCACTGCCGAAGACGACGGCTCCTTCACCATCCCCCGAATACTGAGTACTCCTGCCGGTGGACAACGAGAGTCGATCTTTACGACGACGGTGACGACTGGGGATGCGACAGGAGATGCTGATCCAGTGCATGGCTACTTTAGCGTTGAGAGATCTAATGTTGGCAGCATTGTTGCAAGGCAAGCAGGATCTGCAAGTCAAACATCGTTTACCCATAATGGTTTTTCTCTTGAATTAAAGGGTGTGGGATTTAGAGATACTGCTGGTAGTAGCGATTATTTTGGTTTTTGTGTTGTAGCAGATAACTCGAAACTTAGCATTGCCGGATTAAATAATGTTAAACTTTTCAAGGTGTTTCCTGACCCGCTCTCTATCGTTTTCCGCGATAGTGATCACACCATCACTTTGCCGCTTGTTCGTGATGCTTTAAATTCAGATTTTACTGTCAATGCAGCCCTGTTTGGAATAGATCTTGCTGGGGAGGAGGATCCCTGCCTTGTTTTCTTCTCTGGAGGATCATCGTCACTGACGAGTAGCATAGCCCTCCTCCGCCAGCACTTCTTCACCAACGAAGGGACGACCTTCACCTTCTCCATAGAGCCCATGGCAAGCGGGATGAAGACCTCGGTAGATGTGCGTGCCTACCTCACCCACACCGATGTCCTCGGTGCCGCAGAACTCACCACGCCAATAGACCTCTCACCGCTGACCCTTGATGTTACTCCACCTGCTATCTCGGCCGCTCTGAAAGAGCCGACTTCCTCTCCTGCTGCTGACACCACCCCAACCCTCACCATCACCGCCGAGGAGAGCGCCACCGTCGGCCTCTACAGCGACGCACAGTGTTCAGTGCAAGTGGGCTCATCTGCAACTGTCGCAGCAGGCGAGAGCACCGCTGACCTCACCACCGCAGCACTCACCGACGGCGAGTATGCATTCTACGCACAGGGAACAGATGTCGCCGGCAACCCTGCCTGCACCCAAAGCGCACTGGACTACACCCTGGACACCGTTGCTCCTGATGTGACCGTCATTCAAGTCGGCACCGGAGACACCGCACAGTATGTCGCCACCGCAGCAGACGCAACCACCACCACCGCACGCCACAAAGACACCACTCCCAGTGCTGTCTGCACCGTGACTGCCGGACTTGAGACCGACGGCACCCTTTCTTCAGGATGGACTGCCTACACCGGCACCCTGGTTAAATCAAACGGAGACAATGCCGGCAGTATCTCCGGCAGTGGCGGTATGTGTATCATCTTCACCGATGCAGCAGGGAACAGCACCGCACAACACATTGTTGACGGCGGCACCTACACCAACAGTATCGGCGGCTTCACCATCTCAGACGACACCGGTGTTCTCAGCGACGACTTCATCACCAACAATCCTTCACAAACCCTCTCTGCCGTTACCGTCCCCGGCTCCGAAGGATCACTCATCCTCACCAACAAAACAGATACCAACCAAGTCATCACCCTGCCGTTTACTGCGTCACACTATTCAGCAACACAACCCTCCCGTTTCTCCGTCTCTACCACCATCCCGGAAGGCACCTACACCGTCACCGCAGAGGTGACCATAGACGGCACCCCCGTTACTGCTATCCCCCTCCAAGACCCACTCATTGTGGACACCACTGCTCCGTCTGCCCCTGAAACCGCCAACCCCTACAGCTTGACTTCCTCAAATGATACTTTTAAAGTGGACGGTGTAGTGCGCGCAGGGTTTACTTATGTGAGCGCTTCAATTGGTGTTGCGTCTGCGCCGTACTCTGTTGGCTCTACTACCCAGCACTTCCTCACGCTCTTTGGTACTGACTATCCGTGTACTTACAGCACTTCTCAAGCCAACTCCGGTGTAAATGAGAGTGATACTTTTACCTGTTCTATCAATTACACGGTTGATGCCACCACTCCACAGGGAGTAGCGGCTCTTACGATGCGAGGAGAAGATGTTGCGGGGAATGCGTACTCCTTTACCATTTCGGATGACGATGCTGTTGTCTACACCGTAGACACCCTCGCCCCCGAGTACACCGTCACCGCCTCAAAGACCGCAGCAAAGCCGGGAGACACTGTTACTGTTACCGTAGATGCAGACGACCTCCACGATGTACTCCTCAACGGCTCTGCCGTGAGTGATGACAACCAAATGCGGGTATCCTTTGCAGGAGAGCAGTTCTCTCTCAGCACCCTCCCCGGCTCCTTTGACTACACCGTACCGACAGATGCCCTGGACGGACAACGCACTATCTCACTCCCCCAGATAACCGACCGTGTGGGTAACGCAGCAGCACCAACGCCACAAGGCGTACTCTTCGTAGACACCAAGACCCCGAGTGTCTCTCGGTACTTGTTTAGCAACTCCGGCACCACCCTCTCTGTATCCGCACAGGTAGCACGCAACAACCACTCCTCTATGCCGGGAGAAGAAGGCGTAACCCTCTCCTTCACCGGCTCCTGCTCCTCCTTCCCAGCCTCACCCGTATTCACCGCATCAGCACAAGCAGCACCAGAACGCTACGCCTACAGTATCCGTATCCCCCGAGGCACCTACACCGCTGACACCTGCTCCCTCATTGCAAGAGACGCCGTCGGTAACCAATCTGACCCAACCCTCACCACCATCCCCCTCACCATCACCGCATCACGATCAGGTGGCGGCAGTAGCGGCGGCGGTGGCGGTGTCGGCGTCATCAAATACAATGTCTCCCGCGGTGGCCCTCCACTCCCCGAACAAGTCGGTATCCCCCTCCCCCCTGAACCCCGTGCAGAAGAGGTATCCGCTGCAATTCAGTCAACCCTCACCCGTAACCTCACCATCGGCTCACAAGGCAACGATGTCCAACAACTCCAACGCTACCTTAACAACAACACCTGCCCTGTAGCACAGACAGGAGCCGGCTCCCCGGGACAAGAGTCCACCTACTTCGGACAAAAAACCCAACAAGCCGTCATCTGCTACCAACAAAAACACTCCATCACCCCACCCCAAGGGTATGTCGGTCCCAAGACCAGAGCACACATCAACGCCCGCATCAGCCCGCACCCAGCAGCACCCCAAGGCATCCCCCTTACCATTGACTCCACACTCCCACCCCAGACCAAGGTAACCCCCCGCAACCGACAAGCACCCTCCTTTACCCCCACCATCACCCCACAACAGCAACCACACTCCCTCGGCGATCGACACCCGGACATCAAGGAAGCACAAGAACTCCTCAACGAACGCACCTCCTGTCCTGTAGCAGCAACCGGCCCCGGCTCCCCAGGACAAGAGACCACCTACTTCGGCTCTCTCACCCGACAAGCCATCCTCTGCTACCAACGAGCCAACACCCTCACCCCTACCGGCACTCTCTCCCCATCTCTCCTCTCCACACTCCGTCAAGAACCTCTTCCTCAACGACAACAACAAGAAGAAGCACAAGACACCCCACAGAACACCAACTATCAACCCATCAACGATCCCTACATCTATACGCAGCGTACCCGACGCAGCTATACTGCTCCCTCTCTCTAATAGCTGACCATTCATTACCTAAATGGTATTGTGTTTTGCTGACCTGATCGGAGTTTTGTGTAATGTGGTATACTGTATAGCAATGAATACTATCGTAGCATCTTGGGGTGGGCGACTCAGAGCGCGTATTGGGCGGCTTGCGGAGCAGGTGTCCGCGTGGTCGGCGGCAAAGGAACGGCAGCGGGAAGAGGACATGGAGCTGAAGCCGGAGGTGAAGCGGGAGCTGTTGGCGATGATGGAGGATGATGCTGACTTGTCGCTGGGGTTTGATACCGCTGAAGAGTTTGTTGCTCACCTTAAAAATGACGAGGATTCTGACTCGTAGGGTATGAGGTTTTATTCTCGGAAAAAGTTTAGACGGCAGTATAAAAAACTTCCGGCAGAAATACAAAAAAAGCTTGATGAGCGGCTGAGTTTGTTTCGAGAGAATCAATATGACCCGCGCTTGCGTAGACACCCCCTCAAAGGAGATATGCAGCCCTTTGAGAGTATCAATATAACTGGGGATTATCGTACATTGTTTATCCAAAAGGGAGAGGATGTTACCTTTTATGCAGTTGGCACGCACAGTGAGCTGTATTAGGGTGTTGAGGTAAAGAGAGGTGGGAATGGGTATTTTTTGGCATTTATAGGTAAGCGGCTCAGGGAATGCATCGGGAGCCCGGAAAGCACTCTTATACCGTGAGGGGTTTGGTGTTGTCCTTGCAGAATACCGCGAGGTCTTGGATTTCCTTTTCGTCGTCTAGAATTAGACTCTCAACTGAAATGCAACAAACAGAAAACATATACGCCCGCTTGGCATATAGTGGTGTTGGTATTTTTAAAGTTGAGATTCTGGTTCTTAGCTGTGTAATACTGTTAGCATGAGTAACAAAGGGAAATATAGGATGTTTGTGGATGAATCAGGTTCTCATGTATATAAAAGTAGAAAGACTGATGTTGAAGGCAGATATTTGTGTTTGCTTGGTGTTATTATTGCTGAGGAGGAGCGCAAAAAGTATTTCAACCCTGCTTGGCGGGATTTGCGATCCCTGCTTTCTGACGATGTTGATTTCCCGACACCGCTGCATTTCATTGATGTTTTTAATAAGAGAGGAGTGTTTAATAAGTTAGCACATCCTGCCACTCGAAATATATTTAATGAAAAATATATGAACATTATATCTTCCCGTAATTTCAAAATTTGCTGTGTTGTGTTGGACAAAAAGAGTCATTTTGACAAATATCAGCAGTCAGCGCAACACCCCTACCACCACTGTTTCAATTTTTTATTACAGCAGTACCTTGCGTTTTTAGATGCTGTCGATGGTGTTGGGGACATAGTTATTGAAAGCAGAGGGAAGAAGGAAAACACAACACTTTGCTCTGCCTATGAAAATTTATACACAGAAAAATATATTGCCACAAGGGTAACAAGTAAAAAATTGAAAATTAGTAAAAAAGAAGAACTTATTTCCGGGCTTGAGCTTGCGGACATGCTGGTAACAATTATGAAGTTTTTTGTTCTGGAGCAATATGAGTTGCATACTATGCACGATAACTTTTCTAAAAAAGTTATCGAAGAACTGGAGGAGAATAGAAAAATAATTTCTTCTCCTCAAGATCAGCGTGTGCTGAAAGAGTATGGACTGAAACTCGTACGGTGAGGTATAGGAAATAGGAAAACCGGCTTGCGCCGGCTTCCTACGACACGCATAAAGCGATGTCCTCCTTCCATAGGGAATTACTCATATTATACTTACGGTTTATTTTTTGTCAAGTTTTGTGGTTAGATTCTCGGTTGAAGATCAGCTCAAAATCCTACAGAGTTAAGCACTCTTATACCGTTAGGGGTTTGGTGTTGTCCTTGCAGAATACCGCGAGGTCTTGGATTTCCTTTTCGTCGTCTATTGTTTGGGAGTCAAGCGCGGCCACTTCTTTTGTTTTGTTGTAGAGGTCTTCGGGATTGAATTTGGTTGTGTATCCGTTTATGTAGTAGAAACCGATCATGCAGAGCAGTGACGAGCGTTTGTTGCCGTCGGCGAGTTTGTGTCCTTTGATGATGCAAAACATAAGCCGCGCGGCGGTTTCGTGCAGGTCGCCACCGACCAGCATCACCCGTGTCTGCACGGTGCCTTGTGCAGCAAACATCTGCTCTACCCACCGTTCTTTTTCTGTGGGGAGGAATGCACCAAAGATGTCTGAAAGGTACTGTTCGTTGTACTCTTTGTCGTACAGACGGGATAGATCATCTTCTTCAAGAAATTGTACGCTACTCTTTTGCGAGTCGTTCAATGATGTGTCCATATCGTTTTACAGTATGTTTTGCCGCTAAATCTATTCGCCTGTTTCGCTCCTTGCGGGACAACGGCTTCGCCGGCGCGTCGTTTACTACCGCCTTGTTGCTTGAAAATGTTGACTTGTTTTTTGGTACCATGTTTTTCATATCTGCCAGTATACCATATTTTCGGTATTTATTGACATGTGGATAACTTTGTTAGTGGGCGTGGTATACTGTATAGCAATGAATACACTTGTGGCATCGTGGGGTGGGCGACTTAGAGCGCGCATTGGGCGGCTTGCGGAGCAGGTGTCTGCGTGGTCGGCGGCTAAGGGGCGGCAGCGGGAAGAGGACATGGAGCTGAAGCCGGAGGTGAAGCGGGAGCTGTTGGCGCAAGTTGAAGACGCAAAACAGGGTAAGAATATCTCACCGGGTTTCACCGACATAAAAGATATGGAGAAGTGGCTTAATTCTCAATCATGATAAAGGTTTTTCTTGCTACCGGATTTGTCAGGCAGTATAAAAAATTACCGCTGAAGATACAAAAAAAATTCCTTGAGCGAGTTGCTGTGTTCAAAGAAAATCCCCGCCACCCACTGCTCAGGGTGCATAGGTTACAAGGTGATATGGAGTTGTTTGAGAGTATGAATGTGACAGGTGATTTCCGTGCTCTCTTTGTACGAGAGGGTGTTGCGGCCACCTTCCATAAGATCGGCACGCATAGTGAGCTGTATTAGGGGTGTTGAGGTAAAAGTGCAGCTCAGGCATCCACCGAACATCCTTCAAAAACCCTTTACTGTAAGGGCTATTGTAGCGATATTACTCAATAGCAAAAGTACCAGTATGCAAGGGGAGGGGTAGCAAATCTAATTGTACTATGTTTAGCAATAACAAATGAAAGTAATGGTATATAGCCAAGGAAAAGAATTAGGCAGTTCTCTTAAACGGCTGATGTATGTTGTTGCCGTTATCCACAAAACTATCAGCAGGATAGGTTGAGGAAAAGACGGTCGTGGTGGTATTTTGATGTATGACCAATAAACACAACAACATAAGCAAGTATATTTTTCAGAGTGTAGCAGCACTCTTCATTATTTCTTTATTCGTAACCGCATCCCTGCTCACCTATGCGCAGGAGGAGGCACCTGCCACCGAGAAGGCAAATGATCTTCCGTATGAGTTAGGCGTGGTGTTAGTACAGTATGAGGATACGGTATTTCAGGCACAAGTAAACGACGGCGGGGAAGCAGGTGTGGTACAGGTTCCGGGAGGACTCCTTGATAACCTTGACGGCGACCTAGGACCGGTAGCGATTGTCAATGATCTCCTCACCGAAGAAGGATTTGCACCTAAACTTATCGAACGATTCCCTGACCTTAACGCTGAAGTAATACACCTTGGTGAGGATGTTGATCCACTTTCCGTTATGGACTCACTCATTGCACTACCCGGTGTTGTGTTAGTACAACCAAACTTCCTCTATGAACCAACACAAGCACCCAATGATCCGAAGCTCAGTGATGCATGGCACCTTATCCATACGCAGGTATACAGTACAGACCAAAGTGACAACGAAACAGCGTGGAAAGCTATAGACGGACTCACTACCGCAACCTATGTACCAACCATCGCTGTGATAGACACCGGCATTGATACGGAGCATCCTGAGTTTAAAGATGTCAGTGCGAACAGAGACAAACCGCAGTTTAACCGGTTGTTGAATTTATTAAGGTGCAGAGTGCCTGTCTTTGGCGGGTTGGTGGAGTTAGACCGCACGGAGTCAACCCTGACCACTTGTCCCTGGGGTGGCTATGACCTCGGCAGCAATGACAATAATCCGATACATTCTCGTCGCGCAAGCCCTCACGGTACTATGGTTGCCGGTGTCGCCGCAGGAAATCGCAACAACAACTTTGACAGTGCCGGTGTAGCACACTTTGCTCATATCATGCCGATCAAACTGAATGTATTCAGTTCAACTGCCATTCTCAAGAGTGTGGCATTCGCGCGCTTAAACGGTGCGGATATTATTAATGCGAGTTTTGGTGGTATGAGGTCAGCAGGATGCACCTCTGTGTATCAGTCCAGCCCTTCACCTTCTTATCGTTACCTTCTGGAGGCCCAACAGATTCGCAATTTCCCGGGACTCTTTGTCGCTTCTGCCGGTAATGATAATACAAAAACAGGAAGTGGTGATGGTTTCTTTTATCTGCCTGCCGACTTCAATCAGGATATGAGCGCACAAGGGTGCTGGGATGCGGTACCAAATATGATATCTGTCGGAGGAACAGAGAGGAGTAGTGATATCAGTGGTAACAATGTGGCTGACTCAGTTGAAGGAGATATTATCAAGGCGCAAGGCATAGTGGAATCACGGTGGAGGTCACGTTTCGTTCGTAGCGGCTCTAATTACAATGCCAATGTGGACATCGCAGCGCCGTCAACTGATATCCTTGTGTCGTCATTAGATGACAGTAGCGGATCGCGAGTGCGCATTACCAAGCGAACAGCCGGCACCTCTTTCTCGGCACCGCTGGTTGCTGGTACCCTTGCTTTGATGTTGCGGGCGAACCACCAGCTGACATCGGCAGAGCTGAAGCGGCGGTTACTTGAGTCAGCAGATGAACTGGTCAGTTTAACAGGGCCTGATTGTACTGCGGGCACTGCTGATGACTATGTGCATCGGGGAAGAAGGTTGAATGCGTACAATGCGGTACGAGCCGCTCTAGGTCTTTCGTACACCAAGAAAGAAATATCTGACCTAACGGCTGCGCAACAGGCAACCTGTCTTCGCGGAGGCAAGGATTCAGACGGCGATGGTCTCATAGACATCACCACGGTCGAAGAGCTTAATAACATACGACACAATCTTGCGGGAACCAGTTACAAGACAGATGCTGCTGCTCAAGGTATCACCACCGGTTGTCCTGTCGGAGGGTGTAATGGCTATGAGTTAGTGAATAGCCTTGATTTTGTCGGAACCGGGTGGGAAACTGCCGGCTGGACACCGATTGACAATTTCACCGGTACCTTTGATGGTGGCAATCATGTTGTATATAACCTTCCGAGTACTCGTGTTGCTTCAACAGGGCATCAGATATTCGGCACGAACGGATCTGGCGCAGAAGTGCGGAATGTATCATTCATTAAAACGGTCTATTGGGGTTGTAATGCAAGTGTAAAATCACAATGCACCCTGAGCGACACTGATTATGCTCAGACACCATCGGGATCCTGCCCGGTCGGTGATGCTGGTGCCTGCTCTTATCGATGCGATAAAGGACACTGGCAGGAAGTGACCAACACTTGCACTCAACCGACGGTCTCCTGTGTTACTGACCCCAGTACCCTTATGAATGGTACTGTTACCAGACAGGGATCCTGGGTTAAAGCATGTGCGAGCACTCATCGTTCAGACAGATATGCGCAATACTACACTTTCACACTCAGTACTCAGAGGGAGGTTAGGCTTAACCTGCTTTCACCTACTAATGCCTTTCTGTATCTCAATGCGCATGCGCCCGCAGATCGGTATAAGTCTGGCGTCGGTATAACGCGAAATGACAATGGTGGTAAGGGTTCTAATGCGCGTATTGTGAGCATTCTTCCCGCTGGCACCTATACCGTGGAGGCAACCACTTTCGCTACCAAACAGACCGACTCCTTCACACTGAATGTGAAAGTCGTTGACCCTCCTGCCTCTGCTTGTTCCGCTGTCAGTCAGACATGGACTGTGGGAGGTAATAGTTGTAGCGGTAATCTCACTGCTGTTCCTAGGGGGGTGTCACAGGCGATTGATGACATTGCAACCCCCACTGTCGGCTCAGCGGTGTTTCGGTGCGATACGAATGGTGGATGGACCAGAGTGGGCAAAGCCAAGTGTGTTACGGTTACTTGTCCTGCCGTTAATCGATCGTGGACGGTGGATGGTAACACCTGTGCCGGCAATCTTGCCGAAACTAATGCAGGTAGTATGCGGGTTGCCAGTGATCAGTCAGGATCGGCAACTGGTTCGGCAACCTACGAATGCAATGCTCAGGGGACCAAAGGTCGTTGGAGTCTGGCAAAGAATACCACTTGCACCAGCACAGCCGCAACCTGTCCTGCTGGTGACCAAACATGGACGGTGAATGGTAATGTTTGTTCGGTTAGTCTACGCACTGCCATCTCCGGTAGCACGCAATATGTCCAAGACCAAGCCGGACCAACCACCGGTGCTACGACTTACGAGTGTGATGCTAATGGTCGTTGGAGCAGAACAGGTACTGTTACTTGTATTAATCCTTCTGTTACCTGTCCTGTTGTTAAACAAACATGGGTTGCAGGCGGTAATACCTGTTTTGGTAACACATCTGAGACCGTCGCAGGGAATCCATTTTCTGTTAGCAATGTATCGGAGAAATATCGTGGATCAGCAACTTACCAATGTAATGCTGACGGTCGCTGGACTCAAGCGAGTGGTGCCACTACTTGTGCTGTAGCTGTTTGTCCAGCCAGTATTCAGGTATGGACTGTGGGTGGCAATACTTGCCGAGAGTGGGTTTCCAGCACTACCGCGAGCAATTCACAGACCGCAGTTGATGATTTTGGGGGAGCTGTCGGATCTGCAACATATCAATGTAAGAATACTGGCCATTGGGTTAGATCGAGTGGTGCTACTTGCGATGCTGTTACTACCTGTCCTGGTTCCTCTGATCAGACATGGACCGTGAACGGCAACACCTGTAATGGCAGGATTATTCTTGTCGGTAATGTCGGTAAAGTAACACGGCTCAATGATAATTCAGGGTCAACCACCGGAACCATAGCCTACCTGTGTGGTGCTGACGGTCGTTGGAGAGAGAGGCCAAATGCTGTCACTACTTGCGTCAGTCGATAATTTTATCTGTGCATTAATGCGCCTCATCTACGAGGATTAAGCAAGGATTTGCCTCAACCTAAAACCCACAGTTGAACAAACACTGTGGGTTTTTCGTTTTATATATACAGTACCAACACAAGGTGTTGTTTTTATTTCCTAAAAACGGTGCGCCGAGAGAGCGGCGCACTAATCATGCACGGGGACGGACGGTAGCCCGTTCGTACCACTTGTACTGTCTGGTGGGCGATACAGGACTTGAACCTGTGACCTCTCCCACGTCAAGGGAGCGCTCTAGCCAACTGAGCTAATCGCCCGTTGTTTGTACTATACACCATTTGCGACGGTATAGCGTCGGAAAAGGGCGTATGGTATCCTGTTACTAATACAGTCGTTTTTATGGGAATTTTTTCATTTTCACGGAATATAGGGATAGATTTGGGGACAGCGCGGACGCGGATGTATGTACCGTATAAAGGGGTGGTATTTGATGAGCCGAGCGTGGTGGCATTGCATAAGAGAGAGGTGATATGTATCGGCAGGAGCGCGAAAGAGATGCTGGGGCGCGTGACCAAAGGCGGTCAGGTGCAGCGTATTGTTGTTCACGGAGCTGTGCAGGATGAAAAGATTGTGGAGCAGTACTTGCGGGAAATTTTTAAACAGTCGCGTGGTATCGGGAAACTGCTGCGGCAGGATGCGCTGATCGGCGTGCCGACAGACGCGACCAACATGCAGCAGCGGGCGGCTATCCAGACCTGTAGGCGGTCAGGTATTCGTACCGTTTTTACGGAGCAGAACGCAATTTTGGCGGCGTTCGGGGCCGGTATGCACAAGGATGAGCTGCACGGACGGATGATTTCCGACATCGGTGCCGGGCTGACTGACATCGCAGTGATATCACTCGGCGGCGTGAGCAGCAGCAGCACGGTGAAGGTAGGCGGTAATGATATGGATCGCTCAATCGCGGAGCATATACGACGGCAGCACCAATTGTTGGTGAGTGAAGACACCGCGCGCAGAGTGAAGGAGAAGATCGGCTCGGTGATACACCACGCTAATCCTAAGGAGCTGCGCGTGAAGGGCAGTGACGCGCGTAATAAACTGCCCAGTGTTGTGCGCATTACCTCAAACGATATCGCTGATGCCGTTCGGAAAGAGGTAAAAATCATCCTTGACGGCATCGCCAGCGTGTTTCAGAGCACACCGCCCGAGCTGACCTCTGACATCATTGACCGCGGCCTTGTCCTCACCGGCGGCACCGCCCGCCTGCACGGCCTCGATGTGGAAATCAGCAAGCACATCAATGTCCCCGTCTATGTCGCCGACGAACCCGAACACGCCGTCATCCGCGGCATCGGCCGCAGCATCCAAAGCGGCCACCTCAGCTTCCACAAATGGGTCGCCAAGTTACCGTAGTTTTACATCTCGCTAAAGAGCGTTTCTTGCCTTATGTGCATTTATATGATATTATAAAGATAGTATTGAGCAAATGCTCCGTATTTTTATTTCAGAGATCTATTTCACATCAAAGGAGGCTCTTCAATGAACATTTCTGCCAGATTATTTGTAGTGGCACTGCTTGCTGCATTTGCAGCGGGAATGATAGCAGCAATAGTGGCAACAGGAGTAGCAACAGCCATTGCGTCATCTGTCCATGTCGCTTGGGAAAAACAGGCAAACAGGGATAAGGTTTTCGTAGCTGAGAAACAGGCTCTGGTCCAGGATGGGTACTGGGACCATGCAGCAAGGATTAGAGCGAAAATCAAGTCAGGGGAGATTGAGGGGAAAGAAACTCTCGGCATTCCTGATGTCATGCACATTGCACGAATTTTACGCGACACGGGGGAATACCTCTACAATGGTGAGAGGTTTTACCATGTAAGTCAGTGAGAAACTAAATTCTCAAACACGGTAAGTGTACACTTGCCGTGTTTTTTGTTGCGCTTTGGATATCCTCTTGTGTGCAGGATATACTGTAGGTAAGATGACCACGATAAACTTTAAAGAAAAGACAATGTGGACGCGGGATAACTTGCCTATCATGCGGGGTATGAATAGTGAGTGCGTTGATTTAATTTATCTTGACCCGCCTTTTAATAGTAATGTTTTGTATCAAGGGTTGCCGGGGGAGAAAAAAATAACAGCAGCTTTTATGGATGTGTGGAAATTGACTGAGGAGGATGAAATTTGGCATCAGGGTATAAAAAAGACAGACCGATGCCTGTACGAAGTAATTGAGGCGAGTCGATATGCACACAGTGAGAGCATGATGTCATATCTGATAGTGATGTCAGAGCGATTATTTGAAATGCACCGCATTTTAAAACCAACCGGAGGTATTTACTTGCACTGTGACCCAACTGCTGAGCATTACTTAAAAATAATAATGGATTGTATTTTTGGTCACAAAAATTTTCGTAATGAGATATCTTGGGTGTACGGAAAAACAGCGCGGGGAGCAAAAGCTATATCAAGGGCGTTTGCAAAGAATAGTGACACTATTTTATGGTACACAAAGACGGACGACTATACTTTCAATAATACCTATTACGAAAGAAAAATTCCTTTAAAGGGCTCTGTTTATCGGCAAGAACCTGATGGGAAGTGTTTTAGAACATCGCCAAGAGGGGATTACACGGATGAAAGTGTAGAAAAATTAAGGAAACAGGGTCGTATCCACGAGACAAAAAATGGAAACATACGTATTAAATATTATGAGAAGTGTG
This sequence comes from Minisyncoccota bacterium, assembly GCA_965204115.1. Lineage (GTDB taxonomy): Bacteria > Patescibacteriota > Minisyncoccia > Phycocordibacterales > JABAAK01 > JAPPJI01. The sequence goes on from OZ241963.1 coordinate 42,489, forward strand.
ATAACGATTTTGTTTATGAGAAGAAACTGACAGGCAATGTGTGGGATGACATACCGGACATGATGCACACCGGACAAGATGAGAGGACGGGGTATCCAACACAAAAGCCGTTGAGGCTGCTTGAAAGAATCATTGAGGCAAGTAGTAATGAAAATGATCTGGTCCTTGATCCGTTTTGCGGGTGTGCTACCGCATTAGTGGCAGCAGAGAAGTTGAATAGGAATTGGGCAGGTATTGATATATCGTACATCGCGAATCAATTGGTAAAATTGCGCATGCGTAGAGAAACAAACTTGTTTGATAACTATGATGTCATAGAAAGAAGTGACATACCATCCAGAACGGACATCAGTGGCGGTGATCTAAAAGATATTGATGTCAAGCAGAAGAAGTATGAGAAGCAGGAAGGAAAATGTGCGGGTTGCAGACATCCTTTGCCAAAAAGATACCTTACAAAAGATCGGATTGTCCCCGGCGCAAAAGGAGGGCAATATACAGAAGAAAACATACAATTGCTATGTCAGCCCTGTAATTCAACAAAAGGCAAGAACGACATGCCATTCCTTATCAAGCGCTTGCAAGAGCAGGATTTAATATACAAAGAAGAGCAAGAAGATGGAGTATAATTTCTGGTGAGGTGTATGTGGAAAAAAAGGGTTACTGTTCGTGATGTGATGCAGAAGGGGTATTCGTATGTGCTTACTGAGGCGGTGGGGCGGGGTTTTGCTGTTGACTTTAAGCCGGAGTTGTCGCCGAAGCAGATGCTTGCGTTGGGGGTGTTCGGCGGGGTGTATTTTGACGGGTATGTTGGTGAATATCCGAAGGAGTGGTTTACACGGGCGAAGGTTGCGGATGATGGGGGGCGGGATAGCAACCTCAATTATTTTAAAGTACATGCTTCTATGCCGCTGAAGCATTGGAAAAAGAAGGGCTGGCTTCACAAGGATGATCCTCGCGGTTGGTTTCAGTGGTACTGTCGTTACTATATGGGCAGGCGGCACGAAGACGATGCCCGTCAAATTAAGCGATGGAGAAGTGTGAAACGGCATACATCAGCAATCAAAAACAACTGCGCACCGAAAGATTTAACCTGCAGAAAAAAGCAGCGACAGGCAGTGCTCCACTGGGCATACGACAGTAGGAAACTGTAAGTGGTGGTCGTTCAGAAATAGTGCAGTTGTTACTGTATACACAGATACTTTACTGTTTCATCGTTCTTATGTTTTGTTGGTCTGTTTCGTTCCATATTTCCCGCTTTGTCTTGTTGCTACGCTAACGCTTTGCGGCAATCCAAAACAGGGAACATGGAAAATTTTCACAAAGCACACCTTCTTATTATCTTGCTATAATCAAAGTAACGGTGCTAAATTTTATTTTCCACAAAGCATGAATAGAAATCAGAAAAAAATCAAGATTAAGAACGAAGAGATTAATACATTGCTTGACATTGAGAATATTGAATTCCCAAAATATGTCACGCAATTACTCAATCTCGCAAATCAGAATGCACAAGGCACTAGACCTAAGATGGTAGGGCAGATGAGTGATCTGATACAGCAGTTTTCTGGAAAGAGTATTGGTGAATGGGAAAAATGGTATAGGAATAAACACCCTACAGCATTAGAAGATGCTGTTGAGAAAATTTTTCCGATGGTGGAGAATTTGAAAGATGCTGTGAACAAGATAGACAAAGAGATGGTAAAGGACTGGGTGAAAGATTTAATTATTGCAAAAACATTCGCAGGTCTATGTTTTCAAGAAGCAATATTAAAGAAAGTTGCTGAGGTAGAAAATACAAAATACCGCTTAGCAGACCCACATGAAGAATCGCAAGGTATTGATGGATACATTGGTGACACACCTGTTAGCATAAAGCCAGTTACTTACAAGCAAATGGACAGGGTTAGAGAAACAATATCCTGTAGAATTATTTTTTATGAAAAGAAAAAAGACGGAATATTGATTTATCTATAATTAAAATTAAAAAATTCGTGAGAAACTGTAAAATCTGTTTGTCCATTTTTGATCTTTTCAACAGGCGTGTCAAAACATATTTTCTGTTCCTGTCTGGTAACAACAGGAAATGAGTAAAATATATTCTTATATTTGCACACCTTCCCACCTTTTTCTCTCTGCTCTATAAATTCCACATAAGTGTTGATCCGCTTTTTTATCAGATTCTCCGCATCATTAATAAAATAATCAGTTGTTTCTTCAATGATATTCTTAAATTCTTTTTCCTTTTCTATACCAACACTGTTTCTTCCCGCAATAATTGCTGCTGCTGTGGTAGTTCCCGTCCCAAGAAACGGATCAAGAACCGTGTCACCCTTCACAGAGAACATGTTGATTAATCTATAGGGCAATTCCAAAGGATACGCCCCGCTTCTCCCTCTCAAACCTTTTTCTTTTAATGATTGCCTGACTCCTTTCACGTCATCCCAAACATCAGAGAACCATTTATTTCTTTCTGGGTAAAAAAAGGCACTTTTCATTCTATTATCTTTTTCTTCATCCTCAACAAACTCTCTTTTCCTCTTTTTTCTAAAGATTAAAATCCTTTCGTGTTCCAATGTCACATATGCCCCAACGGGTAACATTCCTGACCCCATAAATTTATTGGGGGAGTTCGTTGCTTTTCTCCAAAGAATTGTGGGAAGAGAATCAAAACCAAGAGATAGAAATGTTTCAAGTATTGGTGAATGATTTGGATACAACCTGAATACACCTCCCACTGTCCTAGTTGCATCCCCTATGTTTATACAGACAATGCCACCTTCTTTCAAAACCCTATTGATTTCTTTCCATGTTTTATTTAACTCTTCATGCATCAATACATATGAGGTATATCCATCCTCATTAGCAATACTTTCTTTTATTCTTTTATTCTGCATAGAAAATATTTCATCCCACATAGATATCATGGGATATGGCGGTGAGGTAACCACAAGATCAACTGCCTCATTCTGAATTCCATCCAAGTCTCGTGAATCTCCGAAGAGTACCTCATGTCTCGTTTCATTGGTATGCATATTTTTAGTATACCCCGACAATATTCATTTGTCTAGTCTTTCATTTTTCTGCAAATTATATACGAAACACATCTTTTTCACCTACATAATTTTTTGGTATATTTTTTATTTCACCTTCTTTGATTTTAAGTCACCCAGTCTAGAAAATACTTGTTGATTTTTTTGCAACAGCTTACTAATTAAGCCATCGAATTTCTCTGGTTTAATTGACTTTTGTAGTTTTTTGAAAATATTAACTAATTCGTCGGTAAGGTAAAGAATTTTATTATTGAGCAAGTATAGTTCTACAACCTCAAACACCTCCTTTGGATCCGTATCTGCCAATTTCAATAAAGTATCGCTACAGTGATAAGCAAAGAGGTTGTTGTCATTGATTTCACCTCCTGTTTTTCTAAGAGTATTGAGTACCTTTTCAATAAATGCTTTTGGTTCAAGTATGTCACCCTTCTCACTCATTCGCAACCAAGAGCCTGTCTCTTTTAGCAATTCAACATCTCCACTATCTATTAAATAATCCCAAATTTCATCTATCCTATTGATTACCTGTTTTCTGTTATTTACCTCATTAATTCTATTCTCAAATATAAAACTTCCAATAAAGCTTGCAAAACCTTTTTTTGCGCTTATACTTGCACCCTTGAAAAAGGATTTAAAAAGATCATGACTGAAGTCAAATTCAGGAAAGTGTATAGAGGCAAGCGCTATGTGTTGTCCGAGTCGGTCAGCAGGATCTACTATATACTCCATATCTCGTCGTTGAATTTTTTCAGTTTTTATATTTTCCTCATATATTTTTTGTAAGTGTGTGTCAAAGAACATTTTCTTAAGCACAGTTTGTGATAGATATCCCTCCCAAGCAACAAGATAAAAATCTTTTCTCTCTTTTGGAAATATTTTTGATAATATTTCAATTGTCCACTCTTTATCTCTATCATAGAGATATGCCAAATAATGACCGAGCATAAACCAGATAGATTTTGTTTTCTCTTTCCATAACAAGCCTTCAAATGCCTCCTTTATATCGGCAGATATTTCTTTTGACAAGGTGTGGTTTTTGCACATAAAATTAATAAATAACCGAAATGCTGAACCACGAACTGTGTTTATTGCTATACTGAGGGGGCTGGCGACCACATGCTCTCCTCTCTCATGATCAGCTGCAGACATAATAGCTGTTCTGGGAGATTCGTCTTCAATTGTTGGTTGTTTGTGAGAAAGCAAATATTGTACCACATCAAAAATGTCACTTCTGTTCTTACTGAAAAACTTTTTATTGCAGTACCCAATCAGCACTCCTAATACAATACACATCTCCTTGTGTACCTCGCCCCAATAATGGTTTACTTCATCATTCCAGCCAGATGATTTCTTGTCAATAAATTCTTCCTTTTTACCTGATTCTGCAATTGCTATACAAAGATTCAGAATAGAAAGCAGGGTGTCATCTTGTACTTTCTCTTTATTATTTTTCGCAAAATTGAAAAAACCGGTCAGGAAAGAATGGGTGTAAAATGCAGGCATCTTTTTCCTGTCAAAAAAATCTTCTGCATGCTGCATATATTCAGAAAATTTTCTTCCCATATCTATTTTTAATTCGTTTCCAATACCCTCTGCGCCTTTCCTGATAAAGAAGCCTGTTTCACCATCCCAAACCTCATCAGAATAATCACTCGCCTGTATTTTTTTAGGGTGTAATTCTTCCTGTAATTTTTTTATAATTTCTTTAACGGTGTAGTGCTGAAACGTTACTGGTGATTTTTCATCCACGAATCCAGATTTTATCTTGCCAATAGGAAAATCATATTGTAAATTAACCTCCTCCCTCTTGAACAGAGAAAACCCATCATCCTGTATTTTTTTCTGTTGCACATCAGTTAGGTCGTGATATTTCCAAATTAATGAGAAAAGTCTTGAGCCAATCTTAATCTGCTTATCGTCTGATACCCCCTCTTTCTTTTTTGTCATGATATCTCTAATTGCATTTATATACCTATCCTTTTCATCTTGGGAAAATAAACCAAGGTGGCTTGATACCATAAATTCAAAATCAACAATAAAATCATTGTCTGAGAAAAAAACGTGATTTTCTTTTTCTATTGCCGATAACAGCATTTCCTTGATTTCTTTTTTAAAGGTTTTTTTCTGCAATGCGAGTATAAAAAAATTAAACCTGAAAAATAACGGATTGTTAGAAATTGATGGGTTCACGCATTTTGAATACATGCTCCGTATTTCATCCTGAGAAACACTAAGATTGCTTGAATATTCAATCAATAGATTGTTTAACCTTCTTAAAATCTTATGCTGTAATCCGAATCCCTCGCTCGTACTCCAAGAACTAAAATACTTAAAAATATTCGGATTATTTTTCACAGCATCTGAGAGAAAATTAATCAAAAACTTCAAATACCTACTTTCCTCTCTCTCGCTTTTATCAAACACAGGATCTGATAGATATTTAAATGTTTCCATGTTGATTTGCAAGCTGTCACCTGTTCTCAATACCGATTTTGTCGCAGCATTAAAGCACGCAAAAAGTTCTTTGTAGTATTTATCTTCTCTCAGATTTTTAAGTGTTGCTCCAATAGGAATCAGAGAGGATCCGAGGACATCTTCCCTCTGAAGTATTTTTTCTATCCACCTCTCTTCAAGTATTTTTCCTACAAGCGTGCTTACGTGCTCTGCCGGCATTTGACTGCACATATGGAACAATCTCTCAATGAACGCAGGATTGCAATCTTTTGGCATGGTTTGTGATAGGATGATTTCTGTCACTTTATCCGATGCTTCTTTAGTCATTCGCTCCAGATATGAAAGCTCGGGAAGTAAATACCCCTCATTATCTCTGACAGCACTCATTGTCTCAAAATTGAAGTACTTCTCTTTGTGTAATGGCTGCAACCACCGTTTATCGGCTTTTTGAAAAAAATACTGTTTCGAGGCATAGTTTATGCCCGTCAATTCTTTCATTTTTTTTATGTCATTTGTGGTTACTTTTTTCATACTATTTTGTCTATTTTGTTATTTATATGTATTTGGTTTTCAAATACATATCTGAGAGATGACTTGAATTCCCCAAATTTATCCAAGAACTCTCCAAAACACTTGTCTTTATCCTTAAAATCATATTGGTGGTGTGCCATCCTAGTAAGAGTGCCGTATATCTCCCCGATCTTTTTATTAATGACTTCTTTGCTGTGTGCAGACCCGGTGTTTCTGATTGCGGATCCCTTTCTCTCTGTATCGCCACTCATTTTTTTGCTACTATTACTCCAAAATGGATAGAGTATTTCCCTAAGAGAACACGCCATTTGAGCGATACTGTATATATCTTTCGTGCGCCCATCCTGCATCAATGATTTACAACTCATAAACATTTTTGTTGGAGATAGCCCCTCTATTCCGTTCGTTCTATACAGGTTTTCTAACTCCCTGCATAATTTTTTTTCTTCCTTGTCCAATGCTGGCTCCACCGGCTCCTTGTCGCCGGGTGAAACATATGTTTTATTAAAACTGATATTGATTCCAAATATTTTCACTTCATCAATTTTTAGTCCGAATATGGAAAACATGCTGTCATTGTACATGATGCTCATGTTTTGCATGCGAGTAAGGAAATCCGTAGTTTCCGCAAACCTCCGATGAGGTTGTGTGGGTGGAAGGGGGCGGGGCAGTAAGGGTTTATTGAGTGGACCCGACAGGGCTCGAACCTGCGACCTCCGGAGTGCAAAACCGGTGCTCTAAGCCAACTGAGCTACGGGCCCTTACTAGGTAGTTATTATTATACTACACAGTAGGGCATTTGTGTAGTATACTTACTATACTATGGGAATAAAAGGATTTTTGACCAAGAAGATGTTGGAAAGTCAGCTGAAGCATATGCCAGAGGAGCAGCGGAAGTTGTTTTTGCGGATGTATGATGAGAACCCCGGTATGTTTGAAGAGATCGCGAAGGAGGTGAAGGAGAAGAAGAAGAGCGGGCAGGATGAGATGCTCGCTGCTGCCGCGGTGATGCGCAAGTATCAACCACAGATGCAGGAGTTGCTGAAAAAAATGGGGCATACTAAATAGTGTATGGATATTCCCGTCACTTTTCTTTCGTTACTTGAGAACTATATCGTCGGTGTGCTGCTCGGTGCGTCTACCTTGGCGGTGATTTCGTACGGAATTAGTTTGCGATTCGGGTATCCGCAGGAGGGAGTGGGGAACGCGCTTATGCAGAGCATCTACACGATACTCCGCTTGTTTCATATTTTCTTTGTTATCCTGGTGGCACTCTATATCGCGGTGTTCGGTATTCTGGACGGCATTCCTGAGGTGTGGTATGAGTACGGGGTGAAGGCGTTTGCGCTGATTGTGAACGCGGTTGTGGCGTTCGGTATGGCGCGGTCGCATAGATTGTTTCCCGTTGACTACTTTGCGCCGGTGATTGGTGCGGGGTGGTATTTTTTGGCGTCGTACCATTCCTACTACAGTGCGGTGGGGGTGCAGGCGACCGATGTTGTCGGCGCGGCGGTGCTGTACTTTGTGCTGCTCGGGATTTTCCAGCTGCTATTTTTGGCTATGCGGCGTTTTGTGCGCCCTGTCGGTACGGGTGGAGGCACGGATGGGAACGCGGATGGGGCATCTTATGAATAAATAATGACTTATGAATATGCAAAAAAGAAAAATTTTCCTTCTGAACGCGAATCCGGTTCCGACATCGTTTTCGTATGCGTGCAGTAATGCCTACCACAGCGCGGCAGAGCAGGCGGGTGCTGAGGTGATACGGTTTAACATTGAGGAAATGGATTTTGATTCAACGCTGCACAAGGGGTATGAAGAGATTCAGGAGTTGGAGCCGGATCTTCTGGCGTTTCAAAAGGCGATTCGCTCGGCGGATCATTTGGTGTTTGTGTATCCGAACTGGTGGAACACCATGCCGGCGAAAATGAAGGGGCTCTTTGATCGTGCGTTCCTCCCGAAATTTGCTTTCGCTTTTGAGGACAATAAATTTAAACCGCTCCTTGTTGGGAAAACCGGTCGAATTATTAACATCGTCGGCTCAGCGCATCCGTTTTTCCTCTGGTGCTCTATTGGCTCGTATACCAACGAGTTGTCGAAGGGTATTCTTGGCGCTTGTGGAGTGAAGCCGGTCGCCTGTACCAGTTTTGGTGCGACTCGTAATTCCTCCGATGAAAAACGGCAGAAGTGGCTTGACCAGGTTCGCGCTATGGCGGCAAAAGATGCGCGGTAGCTGGTGGAGATGTGGCTCATAGCCCGCTGATATGTTATACTAACCGTAATGAAAGTAGTACTCTTGGAGGATATAAAAGGGCTTGGGGTGCGTGGGGATGTGTGTACCGTTGGAGACGGGTATGCGCTGAATTTTTTGATACCGCAAAAGAAGGCGCTTGAAACGAAGGATGAACGGGGGGCGCAGGTGGTGCGGCAGAAGGCGATGCAGGACAAGCGACGAGAGGAGCAGGCTGAGAAAGAGCAGAGTGTTGTGAAAATATTGCCGGATACGGTCACTCTGCGTGTGCCGGTGAATGAGCAGGGGACTTTGTTCAGTGCGGTGACTGCGGATACTATTGTGCAGCACCTCGGCGAGCAGGATATTCCGACTGCGCCGCAGCAATTTTCAATGGAGCCGATTAAAGAGGTCGGTGAATATACGATAGACTACAAGCAAGGTGAGAAATCCATCACCGTTATTGTAGAAAAAGAAGAGTAAGGCAAGTACTTATGACTGATATTCTTGAGAGCACATTAACAACAATTTTCCAGCCGTACAAGGGTGTTCTTGCGGCGGATGAGCGGCCGTCGTCTATGGATAAGCGGCTGCAGGAGTACGGTATAGCGGATGGTGAGGCGATGCGTGCTCGGTATCGGGAGATACTGTTTTCAACGCCGAATTTTGAGCGGACGATCAGTGGGGTCATTATGGCAGCGGAATCATTCACTGAGCATACGATGAATGGCGTGCCGACCCGTGATTTTTTGCGGGAGTTGGGTATTGCGGTCGGGGTGAAAGTTGACGGTGGGCTGGAGCCGTATGAGGGCAGTGGTACTTTGCAGCGGACGGTCGGGCTGGACGGGCTGGATGACCGCTGCAGGGAGTATCAGGAGCAGGGGGCGCGATTTACGAAGTGGCGGTCGGCGATTCCGGTGGTCGGTGCGACTGATGATTTCATAGCGGCAGTAGCGGCGGATATGGCGGCTTATGCGGCGTGCGCGCTCAAGCACAACTTGGTGCCTATTGTCGAGCCGGAGCTATTGCTGAGCGGGGATCATACGGTTGAAGATACCGAGAACGCCTGTCTGAAGACCCTGCCGGTAGTGCTTGATGCGTTGCGGGAGAAGGGGTGCAATACGAAGCGTATTATTTTGAAAACTTCATTTATAACAGACGGGTTGGTTGATGGTGTGTTGTCCGCGGATGAGACGGCGGAGCGGACACTGGCGATATTCAAGAAGATCGGGCTTGGCGGCAGCAAAGGATTTTATGGCATCGTCTTTCTTTCGGGTGGGCTGGAATCGAAGACGGCGATTGCCTACATCCAGCGCATCAAAGCGCTTGCTGAGCAGGAGTCGTTCGGTGTGCCGCTCTCGTTCTCGTATGCCCGCGCGCTGCAGGAGCCGGTGCTGCAGGAGTGGAAAGGGGAGGAGGCGAATGTTCTGAGCGCGCAGCTGGCGTTCACCCAGACCTTACAGCATGCTATTAAGAAGTACAAGGGGATTGAAGAGGCACCGCAGTGCGGCGCGTAGCTGCTCGGTATATTGGTTATGGGGAAAAAGGAGTATTATATAGCATATATAGGGTATGGCTGAAAAGGAGATAATTATTGCGGGAAGCAAGGTGCGCTATGGCGAGGTGTGTGATGACGGTGCCGGTGTGGTGTATATATTTTTGCACGGCTGGGGGAGTGATCACACTATTTTTACCTCGTTGTTCGGGCTGGTTGACTGTGCGGTGGCGTTGGACTTCCCGGGGTTTGGCGGTAGCTCGCCGCTGCGGGAGGCGTGGGGTCTGGGGCGGTATGCGGGGGTGCTGCGGGAGTTTGTGGAGAAGGTGTCGGACGGCAGGGAGGTGGTGTTTGTGGCACATTCATTCGGTGGGCGGGTGTTGCTGCAGATGCTCAGTCAGCAGGGCAAGATGCCGGGTGTGCGGCGTGTTATCTGTATGGGTTTGCCGTTTACGCGGGAGCAGCGGGCGGTGTATCCCTATCTTTTTTCAGCTCTTAAGGTTGCGAAAGCTGTGGCGCGTCTGTTGCCGAAAACGGTCAACCGAAAAGTGCGGCAGTGGTGGTGTGAGCGCGTTGGTGCGGATGACTACGCGGCGCTTGAAAGTGAACCGATGAAAAAAACTTTTCAGCGGATTATCAATGCTGATATGCAGCGGCTTGCGGAGTCGCTTCGTGACTATGACACCGTCTTTATCTGGGGTGTGGATGATGACGCTGCGCCGATTGCTGATGCTGAGGCGGTCGCGGAGCGGGTTGGTGCTCAGCTGCACGCTGTTGCGGGCGGCGATCACTTTCCGTTTCTCGGTGATACCGCAGAATCGTTTCAGACCATTTTCACTAAAAGTATACGCCTATGATTATACAAAACCTTCTTTACATATACCAGCTGGAACACTACGACAGGAAGCGATTTCTGATCTTTGCCTATACCCACCCTAATTGGTTTGCGCTGCGAAAGCGGGCGGCGCTTGATTGGACGCACCGGATTGGTTTGATTTTTTCTGTGTGTATGGTGCTGGTGCTGCTGCCTGCGGTGATTGTGCATTTCTTGTGGGGTTTTTGGTGGATGGTTGTGCTGCTGCTCTGCTGTGTGCCGTTGCTGCCGTTGCTGCTTGTCGCTGCCGACACTATGATGTCGCCGCTCGTGACCCTGAAAAAGAATAATCTTGTGTTGCTGGCGAAGGGGGTTATTCGTTCAGGGAAGCAGAAGAAGCTGGTGACCGTCGGCATTACCGGCAGTTTCGGCAAGACGAGTGTGAAGCATATTCTGCTGAGCGTTTTGCGGGAAAAGTACACCGTTTTTTCTTTTCCGGGGAATATCAATACTGATATCGGGGTGGCACAGTACATTCTGAAGCACCGGGAGGAGGTTATCGCGGCGGATGTGCTGGTTGCTGAGATGGGGGCGTATAGGCGGGGGGATATCAGGCGGCTGTGTGCGATTATTGAGCCGGACTACTCGCTGACGACGGCGATTGGGGAGTGTCATTTGGAGCGTTTCGGCTCACTGATGAATATCGTTGCCGCGAAGTTTGAGCTGGCGAATGCGACGCGGAAAAAGGCGTTTTTGAATATGGATGATGAGAATATTAAGAAGCACGCGCCGATCAGGGTGAAGCGGTCTGTCACGGTGGAGCAGGTGTTCGGCAGTGTGTGTATGAAGGCAGTGCAGTCGTTGCCTGACTTTGCCGGTACCTCGTTTGTCTATGAGGGTACCTCCTTCACTACCAAGCTTGTGGCAGCGTATGTGACCGATCTTGCGGCGCTGGCATTCGCGCTTGCCCGTGAGCTGGGGATGTCTGTGGCGGCGATTAAGCAGGGATTTGAGCAGGTTGGGTATATGCCGCATCGGCTGCAAATTATGCGTAATGAGGCGGAAGATAGGGTAGTGATTGATGATAGTTATAACGGGAACTATGACGGCTTTTTGGCGGGTTTAGCGGTGCTTGCGCGGGCAAAGGGGCGTAAGGTGGTGCTGACGCCGGGGATTGTTGAACTCGGCGCGAAACGGTCAGAGCAGGTGCATACCGCACTGGCAAAAAACTATGCCACAAATGTTGATTTGTTGCTACTTGTCAAGAATAAAAATACGGAGTATATAGTAAGGGTGCTGCGGAGGATGGGGTACAATACTTTTAAGGTGTATGATACTGCTCGGGAGGCGCACGATGATCTGCCGCATGTGCTGGAGAACGGCGACACTATTTTATTTCAAAACGATGTTACTGATAATTACCTATAATTTTTTATGAACACTTTAGAAGATATACAGGACAAAACCATCGGTGTTTTTTTCGGAGGACAAAGTCCTGAGCATGAGATCTCTATTATTACCGGTGAGTTTATTATCGCCGAGATGAAGAAAATGGGGCTTTCGGTGGCGGCGGTGTACATTGGTCGGGATGGCGCGTGGTATACCGATGAGCGTATAGCAAAACTGGCATTTTTTAAAGAAGAGTACGAAAAGGCGCTGCAGGAGCTGCCGGAATACTACCTCAATCTCGGCCGCTCGGAGTATCGGCTGGCGCTGCAGCAGCGCGGCGTTTTCGGTGTTGGCAAGGTGAACATTGATTACATTTTCCCGGCGTTTCACGGGCTGGGTGGCGAGGACGGGACGGTGCAGGGGCTGGCAGAGTTTTTTCAGGTGCCGTATGCCGGCTGCGGTATCTATGCGTCCGCGATCGCGGTTGATAAGGTGCTGACCAAGCAGGTGTTGCAGTCGCTGGATATTCCGACCACGGAGTTTCTGGTGGTGCAGAAGCAGGCGTATGAAGAGCAGGCAGATGCGATTGAGAAACAGATACAGGACACTCTTGGACTGCCGGTGTTTATCAAGCCCGCCCGCTCCGGGTCGTCTATCGGTATTACTAAGGTTAAAGAGGCGAGTGCTCTGCGGGACGCGCTGAATCTTGCTCTTTACTATGATCCGAAAGTTATTGTTGAGCGGTCTGTTGAAAATATTGCTGATGTGACCTGTGCGGTGCTCAGCGATGGGGAAACGGTGCAGGTTTCAGAGGTGCAGGAGTCGCTGTTTCAGTCGGACTTGTTTGACTACAGCGTGAAGTATCTTGAAGACGGCGGCGCGCAAACCGGCAAGGCAGAGTCCAATCTGGTAATTCCGGCGGGCATCTCACCGGAGCATACCGAGCAGGTCAAAGACATCAGTAAGAAGCTTTTTAAGGCGCTGGAAGCCAATGGCACTATGCGCGTTGACTTCCTGCTTAATAAAGAGACCGGTGATCTCTTTGCGAACGAGGTAAATACCCTCCCCGGCACCCTCTATCATCACCTTTGGAAAAAGTCCGGCACCGAGATTAGTGTTGTCCTTGAAATGATGCTCAAAAACGGCATGCACCGCTGGAAAGAAAGCTGTGAAATTCACAATGACTACGCCACTGATGTGCTCACCGGCGCTCAGCAGACGAAATTGCAGCAGCAGGAGCAAGTATAGTATGCAAAAAGACCTATCCACAGATGTAGACAGGTCTTTGTTTTTTAGTATTCAAGCAGAGTACGCACTCTGTTGAATACCGGTAGTTGCGGACAGACGCACGCACCGATAAGTCCGGCGATCGCTGCGAGTGTCAGCAAGGTGAGAAAACCAATGAACAGTACTTTTACCGCTTGTTCCCCGGAGGGGAGTTGTGGGAGTGAGGGGAGTGTGACCGGGACTTTTTCCTCATAGAGTGAGGTGTATATGTCCCCTGGACGCATCATGCTGTGACGATTTTTGTCGCTATTTGCGTGTTCGGCATGTTGCCGTCCCATCTCGTAGCACTGCTCAAGGTGTTGAGCAATGTACTGCTGGTCGGCACCCGCCTTGCGCAGGATGGAGCGATATCGGCCACTCCTTTTCATCGTGCGTACATTTTCCTCTACGATCTCCTTCATGTGAGCAATCTCCATTTTATGGGACAGCCCCTTTAGTTGGCTGTAGTAGCCGGCGTTGAGCGTTTCTCCCGATATTTTTATGAAGAAGGATTGCTCTCGGTCTGAAAGTCGTTCGTAAATCTCGTTCACCTGTGTTTGGCTGTGGTTGTACGATGTCATCGCTGTTGCCGAAAACACAATGAAAGCCACGCAGATTAACGATCTAAAAAATTTTTTCAATTTTCTTCCTCCTTTAATACTCAAGCATTTTGCGTACTTGCTTGAATACGGGGAGTTTTGGGCAACAGCAAGCGCCGACGAGTGCGACGACCGCTGTTACTACCAGTAGGATGAGTGCGCCAACAAGAGAAAACTTGCCGACTGCGTTCCAGCTAATGGTAGTGGCCATTTTTTCTTTGCTGCCGATGCCTTCAGGCATCTTTTCGGCAGTGACTGGTTTCGGTTTGATAGACGCTTTCGGAAACACTTCTTTCGGATCCAGAGGTACCCAGTACTCATTGCTGATATGGGCGTATACTCTTCCGAAGAATAACCCGTTCCAATACTCACCGTCACTAAAAAAGTGATGGCGTTTTGGTTGGGAAGATGCGGTGATGGTGCCACCGTGTATTGTTCCCGCTTCGTGTCGTCGAATGATGTAGCGAAGTAAATGTGTTTTTGTTGCATTCTTCGCCTCATGCAGGATGGCTTGATAGAGGCCACCTTCTTTTAGTGCTTGGAGCCGACTCTTTGTTTTTGAGAGTTTTTCTCCGAACGCTGCATCTTTGGAGACCGCTTCCGTATAGTATCCGAGGAGATAGTTCTCCTGCAGGACGCTATTCAAAAGATCTTGCTCCTTCGTTTTCAAAGATCGGAAGAACTCTAAGATGTCGGTATTTTCCTGTAGGATTTCTCCCACAACTATCTTTTTCATCCTGTATTCACCCATGTTTTGTGAGTTTGCAGGAAGAGTGCTGATAGTGAGAAATAGGAACAACACCGCAAAAATGGCAGCAGATTTTAATTTCACCTACTGTACCTCCTTACTTTACATTTCCATTATTATACCAGAAATAGAGCTTTTTGTCTGCATTGACAGTTATGAAATATATGGCATAAAATAGGTGTATAAAGGACTAAAAATCAAGCAGTATCCGGTTATATAATATATCGTAAGATTGTCATTAAGCTTCAGTAGCAGCAATATCAGCGACGATGGGGCAGACCACCGCTTTGTAATCCTCGGATTGCATCGCAATGCTGGCGGTTCGTTCGCCGCAATTAAACACTATGTGCTTGTTGTCAAAGAGCGTTGTGTCGGCGTATACCGAGAGGTTGAATAGATTGCCGAACGGTGGGACTGCGCCGGGCAGCACGCCGTCCGTAAGAGTGGCCAATTCTTCCGGTGTGGCGAAGCGAATGTCTTTTGTGTGGATCACTTTTCGCAGCTTACTGTTTTTAAATTTTTTGTCGCCCGGTACTACCACCTGTATAAAGCCGATATCAGTCATCAGTATCAGTGCCTTTGCGCCCTCTGAGAGGGAGTAGTCCTTGCGTATTGCCGCCATCTCTTCGCTGGTGGTACCCGCTTCGTGCTCCATAAAGGTGTACGGAGTTTGATGCTCATCAAGGAGTGAGCGGATAGATGAGACGATGGGATGCATACAACAGACATTCTACACCGATTCAATCGTGGCGACCGTGCGACTCTTTGCCTTGCCGGTGAAGTTTGTTTTTCTTCGTGTGATAAACCGAACGATACCGTCCTGGAGCGCGAATAGTGTGTGATCTTTGCCAATGCCGATGCCTTTGCCGGCAAGGATACGCAGCCCTCGCTGACGAACCAACACCTCGCCGATGCGCACCTGCTGACCGTTACCCCGCTTGATGCCGAGAAACTTTGGTTTTGAGTCGCGTAAACTTTTTGCGGATCCTCCCGCTTTCCTATGTGCCATAATGCTATTAGTATACAGCATATGAAAGATTTTTACAACAAGTGGTATGTGGTGATAAGTATGGTGTTGGTTGGGGCGGGGGGATTTCTGTTGGGCGGGTTGTTCGTGCATTCATTCTCCACTCCTTCGCAAAAAGTTGCTACGGTGCAGTTGCAACCGCTGCCGATTGAGCAGTCGATTGACGCTCAACGGGTGTATGCCTCAAAGCGGGGCAAGCGTTACTATCCGTGGTGGTGTGATGCCGGCAATGCTATAGCCGAAGAGAATATTGTATGGTACGACACACCGGAGCTCGCGCAAGCGGCGGGGTACAGCATCGCGAAAGGGTGTCAGTGAGCAAGTGACTGTTGCGAGAGAGGAGTACTTTGCGGATTGTCAAGGGGGTGAGGGGTGGTTTTTACACAGCCAGGGTGGCGTAATGGGCTTGCAGAATAAGAGGATTTTTAATTTTTGGGCAAAATTGTGGAAAAAAGTGGGGATATGTGGAAATAAATGGTCTATAGTGTAAGCGTGGTGGGGAAGGAAATGCCTATGCGTGCCTATGGAGTTTTATTTAACTATGGACAAGAAAAGGAGGTTTGCTATTCCGACAAAGTGTCGGAAGCTGCTCGGTGCCACGCTGGTTATCAGTCGTGGTCTTGATAAGTGTTTAAGTGTATACGCGCATAAAGTTTGGGAAAGCGGCACCACCAAAGCACAGGCATTGAACCGACGACTTTCCATTAGCGCGAAGCATCGGAAGTTGTCGCGGTTCCTCACAACCGTTGAGCAGATTGATGTTGACAGTTCCGGCAGAGTGTTGATACCGGAACACCTGGCGCAGTTCGCTGATCTGAAAGACACCATTGTGTTTGTTAATACCGAAGAGGGGTTTCAGATTTGGAGTTCTCAGGAATGGGAGCGTGAAGGTATGCCGGACTTGCACGAGGCGCAGATGCTTGCTGAAGGTGAGGAGTTTCAAAAGCTGAGTGATTAGGTGCTACTACTGCCTATGGAAAAACATACACCCGTATTTGTGCAGGAAGTGCTTGAGCATCTGGCGATTGAGCCGAACAATGTTGTGTTGGACGGCACCCTTGGGCTCGGTGGACATGCGGCAGAACTGCTGCGTGCGATGTCGGGAGGTATTTTTGTGGGTATTGACGCGGATGGTGGGGCACTTGAAGCGGCGCAACAGCGCCTCACACCGCTGCCGGACGACGTCACCGGACACTTTGTAGCGGGAAACTTCAGGGACATTGCGTCTATCACGGAAGACCTTGCGTTGCCGGGCTATGATCGGGTACTCCTTGATCTGGGATGGGGCAGCCATCAGATCAAAAGCGGCAGAGGATTCTCTTTTATGGAAGATGAGCCGCTGGAGATGTGCTACGGCACCCGGCCGGATGCTTGTATTCTGTCGGCCTCTGATGTGGTAAATACTTTTGAGGAAACAAACCTCGCGGACATCATCAAAGGGTACGGCGGTGAGCGGTGGGCGGTGCGCATTGCGAAACATATTGTCGCGGCGCGTGAAACTTCGCCCATCACCACTACAAAACAGCTTGCGAGCATCGTGGCAGGGGCGATACCACGCCGTCTGCATCCGCGGAATATCCATGCGGCGACAAAAACTTTTCAGGCGATTCGGATAACCGTCAACGATGAGATTAACACCCTCAAACAGTTTCTTGCAGCGATACAGACACGCATGCACCCTGCCGGAAGAATTAGTATCATAGCATTTCATAGCGGGGAAGATCGGGTGGTGAAGTATGCGTTCAGAGCGTGGGAGCAGGACGGCTTCGGGAGACGATATATAAAAAAGGCGTGCAAACCGACAGAAGAGGAGTGCGCGCAAAACCCTCGCGCGCGAAGCGCGAAATTACGAACCTTTATTGTTACTTAAAAATTATATGAAAAAACCACAAAGAAAAACCTTACACCTTATCCGTGACGGCAGTGTCGGTATCATAGCCGTGCTCTGCATCAGCGCCATAGCGGCACATATGTATTTTGTATATATGAGTGGGCAATATGTGAACAGTGCGCGGCAAACCGAGGAAGATATCTACTTCGTCCGCAATGAAATTGTGCAAATAGCCACCACCGGTGTAGAGAGCGTGGATACGCACAGTGTCGCCGCCTCTCACCTCGTCGTTGCAGAGCCAACAACTGTTTCGGCTGCCGGATATGGGCATGAATGAGTTTTTATATAGGGGGTTATGTCAGTTTGGGGGTATGCTATACTATGAGTACTATGTTAAAGATACGATTGCAACGCATTGGACGGCGGAATAATCCGTCGTATCGTGTGGTGGTAGTGGATTCCAGGTCGGCGGCGAAAAAGGGGAAGCCGGTTGAACTGCTCGGGACACACGATGCGATACGAAAGACCACTGCGCTGGATGATGAGCGGGTCAAGTACTGGATTTCGCAGGGTGCACAGGTTTCAGACACGATGCACAACATTCTCATTAAGAATGGGGTGATAGAAGGGGTGAAGGTAAATGTATTGCCGAAAAAGAGTCCGGTTACAAAAGAGGAAGAATCAGGTGGTGCCGAAACAGCGGCCGGAGACACAGCGCAGGCAGCTGATAGTGCGGCTCCGGATGCAGGAGATGCTGCGACTGAGACCCCGAGTGACGGAACAGGTACAGCGGATGCTCCTCAGGCAGAAGAAAAGCCGAACACTCCTGAAGCAAAAGATGCGGATGCCGAAAAGACCGAAGAAGAAAAGCCAGAGGCATCATCTCCACAAGACACTCCTTCTGCGGAAGGATGAAAAAGTTATTGTTTATTAAAAATAGAAAAGAAATATGACACAAGAAAAAGAAGAGGCACAGTTTCTCAAAGACATTATTCAGAGAATTGTTGATAACCCTGATAAGGTGATGGTAGAGCAGGAAGTTGACAAGCAAGGCGTTAAGCTAACCCTAAGCGTTGATCCGAGTGATATGGGTAAGGTTATCGGCGCGCAGGGGCGTATGGCAACAGCGATTCGCACCGTTATGCACGCATACGGCGGTCAGCATGAGGCAAAGGTGAGCGTTATCATCGAAGAGCCGGAGAAGAACGAGATGTAGTCCTGTTATTTATTAGTATGCTAAAGGCACATATCATTACCTTGTTTCCGAAGGTATGTGAGCCGTACTTTGCGTGTTCCGTATTGGGAAGGGCAGTTGAGAAAGGGGTACTTGGGGTTGAGTACTACAATCCCATTGATACCGTGCCGACATTGAAGCGGGTGGATAGTCGCCAGTATGGCGGCGGACCGGGTATGGTTCTGAAAGCAGAGCCGTATCTTCGGTGCTTTGAAAAAACAAAGCAGCACCCGGGAACACAGAAGGCAATTTTTCTGACCCCGGGTGGGGAGATGTTTACCCAGGAAAAGGCGAAGGAATACGCGCAGTATGAGAACCTTGTCTTTTTCTGCGGACACTACGAGGGTATAGACGAGCGGGTTGCGGAGGCGACGGCAGCAGAGCGTATTGCAGTCGGTGCGTATACCGTGACCGGTGGTGAATTGCCCGCTATGAGTATCATTGACGCTGTCGCACGGGAAATACCCGGTGTTTTAGGTAATGATGCCTCCCGAGAAGACCGTCGAGTGGCGGGTAGCAAGGTATATACCCGTCCGGAAACATTGGAATATGACGGAAAGACCTATCGCGTACCGGAAGTACTCCTTTCGGGGCACCATAAAAACATAGATGCGTATCGAAGTGACGCGACACCTTGACAAATGATGCGTGGGATAGTACGGTTTAGTTTTGCACACTTCTTGCATAAGTGTGTTTTAGTGTGGTAGAATTACTATACCCACTGTGATGATGCAAAGGAAACCCAACAAACAGGAAGAAGTGCACGGAAGTGTTGATGAAACACTGCCGAACACGCTATTCCGCGTGACAGTGGAAGAAACAAATGAGCAAGTACTTGCTTATTTGGCAGGACGCATGCGCATGAACCGTATTAAGGTTCTTGTGGGTGACAGGGTATCGCTTGTGCTGGATCCACATGGTGGCAGGGCAAGGATAACAAAGCGTCTATAAGCATACACAATCCTAACGACACAAGATATGAAGGTCAGAACCTCCATTAAAGAAAAAAATAAGGATGATCAGATTGTGCGCAGAAATGGTGTGTTGCGCCTCATAAACAAAAAAGATCCGCGTAGAAAAATGCGACAAAAGTCAAGCCCCAAGGGAAAGCGGCAGAAGCGGAGGAGACCGTCGGCGCACAGAAAGCTACGCAAACGACCATAATCAACAACGCTATGCGTATCGTCGGAGTAAATATACCAGAAAAAAAGCACTTGAGGATTGCCCTTACCGCCGTATATGGTATCGGCCAATCCCGCGCGGCGAGCATCCTCAAAGAACTCTCAATAGACCCCACGGCAACTGCCGGGGATTTAAGCGTAGATGAGGAATCTGCCGTGCGCAAAAAGGTAGAGACCTTTGCGGTGGAGGGTGATTTGCGCCGGGGCACAGCGCAGGATATCAAGCGGCTGAAAGACATACAAACCTTGCGTGGGCATTTTCACAGTGTCGGGTTGCCGGTTCGTGGACAGCGAACAAAAACAAACGCGCGAACGAGAAAGGGCCCGAAGAAGACGATGGGATCCGGACGAGTGAAGCTACAGAAGAAATAGTATGGGAAAGAAGAGAACGGCAAATAAGGTGGAGCGGAACAGGGGCGACTCAGGGAAGAGATCGAGAGTTCTCTCCAAGATTCCGAAAAAGAAAATCGGCAAAGGCGTTGTTTTTGTGGAGGCGACTTTTAATAATACTAAAGTATTGTTCACTGAGCCGAATGGGAATGTGGTGATGTGGGTGACCAGCAGCACGCTCGGCTTCAGCAGCGCGAAAAAGGCGACACCCTATGCCGCGGCGAAAGTTGCGGAAGCAGTTGCCGAAAAGGCGAGTGCTATCGGGGTGAAGGATATAGATATTATTGTGAAAGGGGTCGGCAGCGGTCGGGAATCAGCGCTTCGCTCGTTTCTGAACAGAGGTTTTATCATACACTCTATTCGCGACAGAACGCCGGTGCCGCACAATGGGCCGCGCCGCAAAAAACCGAGACGCGTGTAATCTCTCAAAGACACTATGAAGAAAGTAAAAAAACATAAAATCAGCAGACGACTACAGGCACCGCTTTTTGAAAACTGTCAGACGCAGAAGTTCGCACTGCGCGAGCAGCGGCGTGTTCCGAAGCGGCGCAGGGGGTCAGTTTCTGAATACGGGAAGCAGTTAGCTGAGAAGCAAAAAGTGCGTTTCCTGTACAGTATTTCTGAGAAGGTGTTAAAGAACTATGTGAAAAAAGCGGTTGCAAATCAGAAGACGCCGACCGAGGAAGCGTTTGCGGAGGTGCTGGAGCGGCGGTTGGATAATGTGGTGTATCAATGCAACCTCGCACCGACCAGGCGCATGGCGCGACAGCTGGTTTCACATGGTCACTTCACCATCAATGATCGAAAAATAACCATTCCATCATATCAGGTACGCGATACGGACACTGTTGGGATTCGGGAAGGCAGTTTGAAAACAAAGCTCTTTGAAGTGCTGCTTTCCGGAAACACAACGAAGCCGCGTGTCGGTTGGGTCTCGTGGAATGGTAAGTCGCGTCAAGGGACCATCACCGGAAAGCCGGCGCTCGGCGAGACCGTGTTTTCAATTCCGGCGATCCTTGAATATTATTCCCGCTAAATTATACATAAACACTTTTCTATGACAGAGTACATAAACATCGCTATTCCTTCCAAACCGGAGATCGTGAATGAAACAGACACGGAAGGCACCTATGAAATTTCCAGCTTATACCCCGGCTACGGAAACACACTCGGCAATGCGTTGCGGAGAATGTTGCTTTCTTCCATACCCGGCGCGGCAATCACCACCATACGAATACAGGGCGTGCCGCATGAATTTTCAGCGTTGGACGGCGTCAAGGAGGATGCCTTGACGGTTATCGTCAATATGAAGAACATCCGTATAAAAGCAAACACCGACGCTTTTCCGCAACAAATAACCCTTAAAAAGAAGGGGGCAGGGGTAATCACCGCCGGAGATTTTGATGTGCCGTCACAGGTTGAAGTGGTGAATAAAGATCTCGTCATTGCGGAGATTACCGATGATAAAACCACGCTGCAGGTAGAGGCGGATATACAGCAAGGTATCGGCTTTCGTCCGCGGGAAGATTTTTCTGAGGATTCAGAGGTCGGTTCAATCGTTGTGGATGCGATATTTTCCCCGGTGAAGCGATCGTCGTATGAAGTGGAAAACATGCGGGTCGGCGACCGGACTGATTTCAACCGACTCTCGTTGTTCATTGAGACCGACGGTACGGTTACTCCGCGGCAGGCGCTGGAAAAAGCGCTTCGCACGATGTTGGTGCAGTTTGAGGCGATGCTCGGTTTCCAGTCGGAAAATGACGATAAGATAAAAGAGATAGAAAAAGAGGCGAACGAAAACATGAAGGTGATAACCATCAGTGACCTTGGATTCAGTGCCGCTGTCGCAGGTGCTTTAGAGAAAAACAATATACAAACTGTTATGGATTTGCTGAAGAAGGGGACAACCGGTATCCGTGAGATACCCGGCATTGGCGCGAAAGCGGTGGAGGAGATCACTGAGCGCCTTGAGGAGCGCGGGATCGTTCTGAAAGATGCGGAGTAAAGTAAATATCTATGGCATACCACAAGAGAGGGAGAAAATTCGGGCGAAAAAGGGATCAACGGAAGCAGTTGATGCGTTCTCTTGCGCGATCTGTTATACTGCATATGCGGGTTCAGACCACAGAAGCGCGTGCGAAGAGTATTCGTCCGTACCTTGAGAAAATCGTTACGAAGGCGGCGGTTAATGACCTGCCGACCAGGCGGCTGTTACTCAGCCGTTTCAATAACGATGCAGCAGTGGTGAAGAAGCTGCTTGAAGATTTAGGACCGAAGTATAAAGATCGAAACGGCGGCTATACCCGCATCACTAAAGTTGAATCCCGTCCGGGTTCCGGACGAACGACGGCGGTGATTGAGTTTGTATAAAAAACACTATGGAAAACACACAAGAAAAAATCAGCATCAATGCAGCAGGCAAACGGCTCGGTATACTTGCGTCTGAGGTCGCCAACCTGCTCAACGGCAAACATATGCCGGAGTATGCGCCGAATAAAGCGCCTAATCTTGTGGTGGAGGTTTCTAATGCTGCGCAAATGCAGATTACCGAGAAAAAGAAGATTGAGAAGATTTATGAGCGCTATACCGGCTACTTCGGCGGGCGAAAAGAGATGACCCTTGCGCAGCTTATTGAGCAGAAAGGGTATGGCGAAGCACTTCGCAAGGCGGTGTATGGCATGCTTCCCGGCAATCGTCTGCGAAAGGTAAAGATGAAAAAATTACAGATTAACGAATAATATATGTTAGACAACCAAATAGAACGAGGGGGGTATATAGAGACCGTCGGGCGGCGAAAGACCGCTGTGGCGCGCGTACGCGTTTCAAAACTAACAAAGGGGGTCGTGGTGAACGGCAAGCCGATAGCAGAGTACCTGCCGACACAAGAGCTGGTCAAAACGGCATTGCAGCCATTCCACGAGAAGGAAGCGCACAAAGAGCTCCTCGGCGCTACGGTTATTGTTAAAGGAGGTGGCTCATCAGCGCAGGCAGAGGCGATTCGTCATGCTCTCACCCGCGCTTTTGTTGCTCACGAACCTGAAGACCGCAAATTTTTCAAAGATTTAGGATTTCTCACCCGGGATCAACGAAAGAAAGAGCGAAAGAAGTTCGGTCTCAAGAAAGCGCGCCGTGCGCCACAGTGGAGCAAGCGGTAGTGGGAATGCTGTTTGGATTGCTGTAGGTAATACAACAATACAGCCCCGAGGATTACTCCTTGGGGCTGTATTGTTGTACTGTAGTTATCGCGTTCAGATTAGTACCATCAGTGTTAGCTCCACTGGAAAAGTGTTTTGAAGAAATTAGCGACCTTCTTGAAAAAGTTGATTAAAAAGTTTTCGGATGTGCTTTTGTCATCGTCTTTCTCATTCTGATCGTTCTGGGTAATCTCTTCTGCGCTTTCTGATGGTACACAATCTGTAGCTGTGATCTCACCGATTGCATTGGGTGCAATGTTGTTGATGAGGATCCTTGTCTGCGTGTCTGCTGTGCCGGTTACCGGAATAGTGTAAGCCGACTGAAGTCGCTGTAATGCTGCGAGTGTTCGCGGACCAAAAAACGAAGTTTCTTGTCCCGGTGAACCCGCGCCGGTTGTTGCGAGCATGAAACCGTTTTGGTTAAGAAACCGTTGCAGGTTCTGAACCATCGGGCCACACACGCCATAACCGAAATCATCGGCAGATTCTTCTTTCAGTTCTGCAATCTGCTGATCTAACTCAGCAATCCGCTTCTGAAATTCAGCAATTTCTCGCAATGTCTTTTTCTGCTCCCTTGTAAGGTTAGCATTTTTGTTCGCGACAGCCACCTTGACAACACGAGTGTTGTCAGTAGGATGACTGGCGGAAACATACTCTACGCTCGGCGTAGTGTATGCTATAACGCTCTGCGCAATAGGAAAGCGCAACGCCGACTGAACAAGGAAAGTGTCTTCTGTAGGAAATGCCTCAATGTATGTCTCTGTTTCAGTGGCAGCAACTACCGTAGAGGTAGTCGCTGTTTTGTGAACATCTACGGTGTTTTGAGGATGACCCGCGAAAACGCCTTCTATGCTCGGTGCGGTGTATGCAGCTCTCTGTCTAGTAGGAAAGCGTAACGCCGACCGGACAAGGAAAGTGTCTTCTGTAGGAAACTCCTCAATGTAGGTAGTTGTTTCAGAGGTGGTTGCTACCGTGGTGGTAGTTGTTGTCTCGTGGACAATTACGGTATTTTGAGGATGACCTGCGAAAATAGTATCCAAGCTCGGTGCGGTGTATGACGCACTCCGTGCGACCGGGAAAAGCAGTTCTGACTGTGCGAATGCTTTGCTTCCCAAGATTGGGGTAGCAACGCAAACAATCACCGCTACGATAACCAGTAACGAATTCTTTAATGCGTTACTCATATATCATAGTGTTTAGGTTAATAATTAAGAAAGACCTGTAAAAAGAGCGGTACAAGGGTCAGCAGAAAATGGTGTGTGTAGTACCTTTTCTGGGATAAACTACCTTTACTCTACCATATTTTACCCATAAGTGCAAGTTGACAGAATGCTAAAATATGCTGTATTATCAAGAGATTTTAGCAAAATCAGCGTTTTGCTGAAAAACATCAATAGTAAGGTATATAATAACATTGACAAATCTGCAATTTTACTATATAGTATCAGTAATTATGGCGTGTGATTTGTACGGTCTTTTAAAATCAAGAGAAAACTACAAATCGCACTGCCAACAGATGTGTATAAGAAGAGAATTGAATTTCTGAAATCGGAAAAAAGGCCCGCCTTGGTAGGTTGGGCAAATTTTTAAAGGAGAATTGATCATGTTGAAAGAAATTAGAATTGCTTTGATCGCTATTTGCTTAATTGTTGCTTTAATCGGTTGTGAAAATGTTAACCCCGTCAGCCCGACGGATATGGACGAGCCTACAAGGATGGGGGAACTGAAATCAGACACTGCACTTACCCCCGCTTCGTCTAAGGAGTCGGGAATTCAGATTCTTGGCTATAAAGTCGCTGAGGTGGTCATGGGAGCTCCCTCATTTGTTGAAGACGAGGAAGAAACAGGAGATGTCCTTGCTGCCACGCACGCAGACGAGCCCGGCGGTAGTGAAACCATTGACCTGTCTTTGGAAGAAGGTCGTCACATCCCTCAGGGTTGCAATGTAGCCATTTTTGCTAACGGCAAAAACATCGGATCGGCGACAGCCAAGGAGAACATGACTGAGGCAACAATCCTCATCCCGGCTGAGGATCTTCCGGATGGCAGTGTCACCTTGGTCATTAGCATTGTTTGTAACGATGTTGTGGCCGCTTCGACCGCACTCACCATAGAACGACCCACGATCTCTTCCCCGGCAGACCTCCTCCTCATCGATAGTGACGATGACGATGATGAGAAAGGTGGAGATGATGAGGAAGACGATGAGGATTTCCTTGAGATAGACGATGTCTATCTTGGCGATACTCTTCGTGAGGTTATCCTTGAGTTTGAGAACCATGCTAACGCATATTCCTCTGTCAAGGAAAATGTCATAATTGCCATCGATGGTAAGGAGTATGTGATCGTCCGCTATGATGAGAATGGCGACAAGGTCACGCTCATCCTGCGAAAAGACCTTCCTGCCGGCAAAAAAGTCACCGTCATCTATAACGGAGAAGGTGGCCTTGAAGGGCGCCCTGGCGGTGAACCGGTCGAAGAGTTCGAATTCACCTTCACCACTCCCGAGGCAGAGGTCCTCACTATCCGTGAGGCGATCGCCGCTCGTTCCTCGACCGTTATCCCGAAAGGGCTCTATCGTTCAGGATCAACGCTCCTCACCGCCCTTGACCACTTCGGATACAAGGTGAGTGAATGGAGCCGGCAGATCCTGTCAAACCCTGCTTTCCCGGTCGAAAAAGAGGAAGGAGAAACTGAGGTCGTGTTTGTTACTGCCGATGACCTTGGCCTCCAAGCCGGGTTTACCGGCAGTGATGTTATTGCGGCGACGCTGGCCGCTGGCTACACCCTGCTACCGCCGGAAACGGGACCACAGGAACGGCTGATTTATCCTGATCAACCAGATAATGAGGTCGTGCTGATCGTAAGCATTCCGGTGTATAACCCCATCACAAAGCAGACCTACCTCTTCTTTGTTGCCCGTGAAGACGGCGTGTCTCCTGGGCGATGGATAACAGCTATTGAGGTAGGTAGCGAGGTTGGATACATCTTGTTCGCCGTTGGCGCGAAGTAGTTTTTTCTTTGTAAAAGTATCCATAGGCGCGTTGCTTTATGCAATGCGCCTTTTCTATTTTTCATACAATAAAACATCAATAAAAACAGCGTGTATAGGGTGAGGTTTTGGATATGCTACTATATACCTATGGTACAAAGTAAGAACATAGCCCAGGAAATAGAGCGGGTTGGGGGGCACTATGCCGTGACAAATCGGTATCGGCATCCGTCGTTGGTGTCACTCATTGCAGGGAAGCAGGGGAATAGGGCAGTTTTTGCTGTTGAGAAGATTGCTGCGATGCTGGAGGAGACCCTCACCTTTGTGGAGGAATGCGGCAAGAAGGGGCATGTTATCCTGTTTGTCTCAACCCGACAGGAGACAGTTGACCTGGTGAAGCAGACAGCGGAGAACCTCTCACTGCCGTATATGCTGAATCGCTGGATTGGCGGCACGCTCTCAAATTTTGTCAACATTAAAGGGCGCATCAGCAAAATGATCACCATGCAAAAAGAGAAAGACAGCGGTGCGTGGACTAAGTACACCAAGAAAGAGAAAGTGCTGCTCAATCGGGAACTTACCAAGCTGGAGAGCCGTTTCACCGGTATCGCGGCGCTGACTGAGCTGCCGCAGGCGATTTTTGTGCTGGACACCCGAAAAGAGCACATCGCCGTTAAGGAGGCGAATGGTGCGGAGGTGCCCGTCATCGGCTTTTCCACCGCTAATGCGGATTTACACCGCATTCAGCACCCTATCATAGCAAATATACATTCCCGGGAAGCCGTCACCTATATCCTCGGCCTGTTTGAGGCGGCCTACAAGAAAGGGGTGAGTGCTAAGGGGGCGAAGCAGCCCGCCAGTGAGGCAAACGGTGGAAACAGCGGCAAAGCGAAAGAAAAATCGGGTAGCATACAGAATAAACAGGTATAACTATGGCAGATGTAGCAACAATAAAAAAGCTCAGAGATGAGACGGGGCACTCAATCTCAAAATGCAAAGAAGCGCTTGAGGAGTCGGGGGGCGATATGGACAAAGCCCGGGAGGTGCTGCGGGAAAAAGGGGCTGTTGCCGTGCAGAAAAAAGCAGATCGCGATCTTGGCTCCGGTGTCGTGCAATCCTACATACACACTACGAACCGTATCGGCACAATGGTGGAGCTTCTCTGTGAAACTGACTTCGTCGCCCGCAATGAAGAGTTCGTCACGCTGGCACGAGACATCGCCATGCACTGCGCCGCGTTCCAGCCGCAGTATCTCTCCCGAGAGAGCGTCCCGGCAGAAGTGCTGGAGCAGATAACCACCGAGCTGAAAGAGGATATAGATGCCGGTAAGCCGGCAGAAGTGCAGGAGACGGTACTCCAAGGGAAAGTAGACGCAAAACTCAAAGAAGTTACCCTCTTGGAGCAGGCATTTCTCAAGGATGATGCCCGCGTTATCAGCCAACTCATAGAAGAAGCGGTGCAAAAATTCGGCGAGCGTATAGAAATCGGTCGGTTTGTTGTCTGGGTGCTGTAGTGCGTGTGCGGCACCTTCATTTTACACACCTTTGGTTATCCACAGGTCTTTTTAAGGGCTTGACATAGGAGTATATACTGGGTGTGTTAATAATTATAATTAATTTTAATAATATGTTTAATATAAAAAATAAAGAAAGGGGTTTTACACTTATTGAGCTCCTGATTGTTATCGCCATCATTGGTGTATTGGCGGCGACGGTTGTTGTTTCTTTGGGAAGTCAAACAGACCAAGCGCAGAAGGGATCTACGAAAATAGGAGTATCAAGTATACGAAACTTGGCAACGGTTGCGGTTGCTGAGGGCGGGGTAGATGATGCGTCTGGTACAAAGCAGCCGTTGGGTCCTACTGGTGTCTGTCCGCTAATATATGACCAGGTGTCTGGAGAGAAAGGTGGTTGGGATTGGGGGAAGCAGGGAACAGACAAGGCTGCCCAGTGTGGTGCCGATGCAGCTAATTCCACAGGAGAGATTTGTTGCGCTTCTGCAGATAAGGCTTGGGTGTTGTGGGGGCTCTTTGATGGTATAGGTAGGCCAGGTGGAAAAGTGTATTGTGTTGACAGCACTGGGTTTGCTGGTGAAATTACTTTGGGAGCAACAGTTAATAACTCAACAAAGGTTGAGGATGGTGATCCTTCGAAGGCCGTAGTGACTTGCAAATAAAAATTATCTTGTATAAAAGCGTATGGTAAAAATATCTCACAGCGGTAAGAGTGGAGATAAGGGTTTTACGCTTATTGAGTTGCTGATTGTTATTGCTATTATTGGTGTGTTAGCGGCGACAGTGTTGGTTTCGCTTGGTAGTCAGACAAACAGTGCGAGTAGTGGGTCAGTGAAGTTGGGTGTTTCAAGTTTGCGGACATTGGCACTTGTTGAAGTCACCATAGAGAGTTCAAAATTAACTGGACAAAAATTGTGTAACAACATATACGAAGATGTGTCTGGGGAAAAGGGTGCTTGGGAGTGGACTGAAATCCGACAATGTGAAGATGGTGATTTGATTGCAAGCGGTGGTTTTACCTCGAGTTCTGCTTCTGGGAGGGCAAGCGGGGAAAACGCTAAAGCAGGAGAGATTTGTTGCCATGCGAAAGACAAAAAATGGGTGGTTTGGGGTGCTCTTCCTGATGCGGACGGAAGGAATACTTCACCTGCGAAGACTGGTAAGGATGTTTATTGTGCTGACAGCAACGGCTTTTTGGGAGAGCTTGATCTTTCTGTTGCCGCAAATCTTAATACCGCCGCGGGTAAGGCGGAGTGTAGACCATAACCTGACCACAACAACCACACAAAAAAAGAAAAAACAAGCGAACCCCTTTCGCTTGTTTTTTCTTTCCCCCTGCGCAGTTCTGTATGTAGTACACTATATATATGACTGAAAAGGCGGAAAAAGAAAAACTCACTCAGAGAGAAGGCACTTTGTTGGGGTTGGGTGTGCTTATGGGTGTGTTTGGCGGTTTTGTTTCCGGTTATCTGGTGAAGTGGTCTGGAGATGCATTGTTGGAAACCCCTTTGCTGGGAGCAATACTTGTTGCTGTTATATTTTTTTCCTTTTTTACCCTTATGCTTATTCTGTCACATGCTCATCAGGTAGAAGAAAGTAGCAATTCTTTTGATTTTTTATTGTTGATCTTGAAGAGTAATTGGAGATGGTATGCATATTTCATTATCCCTCTCTGTGTTCTCGTATTTGCACACCTGTACATCAACCCAGCCGCAGGTGTGGTGTAGTGCAATGCTCTCTAAAACCCGCTATAAAAGTTCTCAGTAATGGTTTTGTTGGTGTCGGTGTTGGAGATGTAGCAGGTGGTGAGTTTTTTGGTGTCTAGGATGGTGTTGGCGATGCGTTGGATGTCTTCGGGGGTGACGGCGAGGATGTTTTGTTTGTAGGTTTCGTTGTCTTCCGGCTTGCCGCTCTGGGCGTAGGCGTGCATTTGTTCGGACGCTATGGTGGTTTTGCTCTCTTGCTGCACGGCGTTGTAGCCAAGGAGGAATTCTTTTGCTTTTTGGAGCTCTGCGTCGGGTACGGGTGTCTTTTTGATGGTGGCGCACTCGTCGGCGATGGCTTCCATTACTTCTGTTGTTCTTTTTCCGGCGATGCCGGTGTAGATGGCGAATTCTCCGCTGTGGGTCATTAAGTCGATGAGGGTTCTGATGGTGTAGCAGGCGCCCAGTTTTTCGCGGACACGGAAGAATAGACGGGAGCTCATGCAGCCGCCGAAGAGGACATCGAACACCTCCGTCGCGTAGCGATCTGCGCTGTTGTATGAGGGCGCATACCCCCCTATAACAATGTGTGTTTGCTCTAAATCGCCCCGTACGATGGCGAGATGGGTTTCTTTCGGCTCGGTGGGGGTTATGTCCACTTGCGGGATTTGCTCTCCTGTATTTGCGCTTTTGTAGAGCTCTTCCAGTTTTTGTAGCACGGTATCGCGGTCAAACTTGCCGGCGACGGATATGACGGTGTTTTTTGTGGTGTAGTGCCTCTGTAAAAAGTTGACGAAGTTGTCCCGAGAGAAGGAGGCAACGGACTCTTCTGTTCCCAGGATGGAGTGTTCTGCCGCGGTGCCGTGGAAGAGCAGGCGATTTACCTCGTCAAAGGCTCGCGAGGGCGGATCGTCCCGGTACATTGCTATTTCTTCAGTAATCACCCTTTTTTCTTTGTCCAGTTCGTTTTCGGGGAAGAGGGAGTGTAGAAAAATGTCGGCAGTGAGGGAAAGCATGTCCTGTAGCCGTTCTGCTCGCCCGGACATATGGTAGGCGGTGTATTCTCTGCCGGTGTAGGCGTTTGCCACGAGACCCGACTCATCCATGCGGGTTACTAATTCTGAGTTCGTGGGATAGGTTTCTGTGCCTTTGAAGCACATATGCTCAAAGAAGTGCGCTAATCCATGCTCGTGCTTTGTTTCGTGGTTGGCGCCGATTGCCACGCCGACCAGTACACATACCGTTTCTGCCCGTTCATCCGGGCTTAGCAGCACGGTAATACCATTTTCCAGTGTTTGGGTTTCCGTCATAGTTATGCGCTCTTTTTCTTCATACTTTTGCCGCGTTTTTTTGCGTGTTGGTAGATCGCATAGAGTAGCGCGTAGAGTGTTGGCATGAAGAGGAATATTGTGACGAGGTCGTTAGTGAATGTGGAGAGGTCTTCCACGGATAGCGGTATTCCCAGTATGGAGAGTGCAGCAGGTATCAATGGGTGAATGATTCCTGCGGCGATTGCGATAATAGCAATACTCAGCACGATCTTCCAGCCGACGGAACTCTTGGTAAGCGTGAATGATTTTTTGATGATAGCCCATGCCTGCTCTTTTTGTTGTTCTACCCAGATGAATGTTATAAACATACTGCGTATCAGTATCACCATTGGCAGAAGGAGGAGAGATGCTCCCAGTATGATGAATAGTGTTGCCAGACCTTCAGACGCTATTAGAGAGCCGAGAAAGATAGTTAGCATGCTTGGAATGCTGCCCGCAAGCAGTAACAGGGTAAAGAGCAGCTGCACCGGAATTGATCTTAGCCCTTTTGTGATGCCGAATCCGACTGCCTCCGTAAATGACTTGTTGTTAATCAGTATTGTGGAAATTGAGGCGGTAGTGATGATTGCGATGAGTAGTATCAATAGTGCTGTTAGCATGCTTGTGCCGATGAGCGGCGCAAAAAAGGTGAGGGATAGGGTTGCGTCGGCAAAATATGCTGTGGCATCAGCGGCGGAGTAGTTGAGGTCGATGAGCGCTTCCATTGCAACGATCACGGCAATATTTGCGAGCGTGCTTATTAGGGAGACACCGACAATGCGACCGTATGTTGCGGTAAATATTTTTTTCGCTTGAGCGGGAATGCTGGTGGTTTTTTTCATAGATGGTTTTGTATAGAACGGTAATAACGAAACACGCGAGACACTGCATCGCTGTTTATCATAGTATACTACCAAAAAAGATGTTTATGATCACTGAGTTTTTGTTTTTGACTATTTTGTGTATAGATTTATTTTTTATATACCTCGCGTGGCGATTCGGTAAACTGTACCTTGCGGTCATACTGGTTATGAACATCGTCCTCACCGTGATCTTTGCCGGTCAGATTGTGGAACTGTTCGGTGCCATGGTCGGCTTGAGCGCGTTGTTCTATGCGCCTGTCTTTGTGATTACGAATATTGTCAATGAGCGGTACGGTAAGAAGGAGGCGGAGAAAATGATGCGCATCGGTCTTTTTTCCCTCGTTATTCTGCTCGCGCTGTTGTACCTCGGCACGGCTATACCGTCGTCGTCTGAGACGGCTGAGATGTCTGATGCGCTTGGTACCCTTTTTCATATCAGTATTCGGATGGTCTTCGGTACCATTCTCACCTACTATATCGCGCAGTGGGTGACTATTTACCTCTACCGGGAAATCGGCCGTGTTACAAAAGGGAAACTGCTTTGGTTCAGGCACAATGCGGCGATCATCATTGCGCTCGGTATAGACAGCGCCTTTTTCTACCCAATTGCTTTTTATGGTGCTATTTCATTAGATGCGCTGTTTATCGTCATTATGACCGGTTGGATGATTAAGTCGTTTGTTTCCCTTATTGCGACACCCATTACCTATTTAGTGCGGAAGTGGTGATTGTCTGATACCGCGTGTTGGTGTACACTATATCTATGAAGACAAAAGTGCTTCGTATAGTGGTGGCAATTGTATTGGTCGGTGTTGTCTGGATGGGGTATCTCTATGTCTCTGCGGTTGTCAGGATGGACCCGGGGAAGGTACATCGTGATCCGATTCCGGGAGTATATTTAAGAGGTGCTATCTTGGATGTACTACGAGAGGCAGCAGGTTTCTCTGATGTCGGTGAGCGGATTAATATTATTTCAGAAAAATTTTTAGGCACGCCGTACGAGGCAAACACGCTCGTGGGAGACGCCGAGACCCCTGAGGAATTGACGGTTTACCTTGCCGGACTGGACTGCTTCACCTATATTGACTATGTTGAGGCGGCGCGTCTGTCGGATTCGTACGACACCTTTTTGGATGAGCTGCAGCACACGCGGTACAAGGAGGGGGTTGTGGGGTTTGAACGCAGAAACCACTTCTTTTCTGACTGGACAGAATACAACAGCGATCAAGTGTCTGATGTGACGGAAGAGGTTGGTGGTGATGCGGCGATAGTTGTTGAGAAACAATTGAATCAAAAGAAAGACGGCGGTGTTTTTCTGGAAGGTATTCCGATTGTTGCTCGTACTATTACCCACATACCAACTGCCGCCATCACTGACGAAATCGTCGGCAGTCTCCGCACCGGCGACTACATCGGCATCTACACCGACATTGACGGTCTCGATGTGACCCATACCGGTATTTTTATCAGAAACGACAGCGGCATCTACCTCCGTCACGCCTCCTCCCGAGAAGGAGCACAAAAAGTCATCGACGACGACTTCCTCACCTACCTCAAAAACACACCCGGCATTGTAGTGTATCGGCCTTACTAAGAGTAAATGAAAAAGAGGGGGGGGGGGGGTGTAGGATTTTTGCTCTGTGGACGGGATACTGTTTGAATTGAATGACGGCACTATCTCAACAGAAGCACTGCTCACAGTCATTATGACCGGGTGGGTTATAAAGCCCCTTGTTTCTCTCACCGCAACACCAATCACCCACGCGATAAAACAGCAGTAACACTCAGCACGAGATAGTCCGAAAACACCACTACACAGGCGAGATAGTACTGTGTTTGTTACAATGAGATTAACTTCTCAGTTAAGACGATGGTGCTGAAGACGGATTCCAAACGGGACAAGCGGCGATACCACATAAAGAGTCACCAATCTGAGTCCAGCTGCCATCAGTACCGCATTGGTAAGTCACAGAGCCAATCACCGGCATTGACCGGTCAATTACAGTTCGTGATGCACCTGCAGGAGTCGTACGCACACTGCCACGGCAAGTGGTGTCGTCTCCTGTCCATACATAGTCAGCAGCAGGGCAGGTAACAGTTGTATTAGTACAAGTAGCATCGGTTATGGTTCGGTAGCCGTTTACATCACACTGGTAAGTTATAGATCCGGAAGACGCCCCTGTTTTATCAGTAATGGTTTGTGAAGTGTTTACTGCAGTGGCCGGAAGAGAGGCGCTACAGGTGTTACCATCCACAATCCATATGTGATTAGTGTCTTCTGGGCAGGTGCTAACAGTTACGGAGGCAGCAGTAACACTCATAGTATATGCCCCGGTTTGTGTAGGGCGGGCGGATGTCGCCTCTATCGTGTAGGTGCCGGGGGAGAGAGTGCGTATGATGCGTGCACCACCCAGGAATGTTAGACCATTATCATCGCTTACTATAAGGTCTCCAGAACGATTCCGGTTTGCAGAAGTATGATTTCTGAGATATAAGTAGGGATCAACATTAATATCCCTTGCACGGGTCATATCGATAGTAACCTTCTTGCGACCATTGATGGTAAAGGTATAGTAATGCGCATATGTTCTTCCACGGGCAGTGCTTTCACAGCCGGAAGCCAAAGAACCATTTCTGGTAACCGTACCATCTGAAAGCGCCTTGAGATCAGTAACGCAAGTGTGCGTTTGCGAACAGGTGTTTTTCACTTCAACCCAAAGCCCTCTTTCGCAGCGGTACGAACAGGACTTGGTACTATCGTCAAGGTCGGCAGAGCAAGTGCCAGAAGAAGTACTGAGATGATTGGTTGACGGCAAATTACAACTTGCGACTGCACCAGGGTCACAGCCCCAATAGGTATCGTTGATGAATATCGGATCTCCTATCTGCGCACCGGAGGCAAGGGTGCCAAAAATAGTATGTCCTGACGAGGAAGAGCGAGAGCTAGAGAGATTGTGGACAGAGTAGTCGTGTCCTTGAAAAGTTCCACTGAAGCCGTCAATCGGCACCCATCTGCCGTCCGTAAATTCACTGCCACGAAAGTCAATGTCATGCAATAACTCGTAACCATAACACCCTGTTGATGGGCAGCCAGTAGTAACACCTTGATCGGTTTCGCTGGTTTTGTAGCTAGTACCCGCAAGGTTATGTCGCATGTTATACAATTGTCCAAGTGTGCTGATATCTATAAGACCATCGCCGTCCACATCACTACCTCCTTGGACACAACTGCGCCGTTGCTCGTCAGTCAGATCAGACACCTCTTTCTTTGTGTACGGAAGCCCCAAGGCAGCTTGCACCGCATTGTACGCATTTACTCTCCTCCCTCGATGCACATAGTCATCATTGGTGCCGACTGTACAATCAGGTCCTGTCAACGATATCAATTCATCCGCTGACTCAAGGAGTCGCTGTTTCAGTTGTGCGGTAGTAAGGTTTTTATTCGCCTGTAACATCAAAGCGAGGACGCCGGCAATCTGCGGTGTAGCAACCGAAGTACCGCTTACAGTTTGTGTCCCGTACACTTCTTTGCCATCAACAGTTTTAACGGTTGGCACAAGAATGCTATGTGCCGGTGCGGCGATGTCTATGCTGGGGCTGTGATTAGAGCCGAGAAGTCCATGATGGCGATTGGCATCCCAGCGAACCTCATCTATCCCTTGCGCTGCTATAGTGGATTCTTCAACAGAGCGGACAGTGCCATCGCCATTCAGGTCTTTCCCTTTTTCTGTCCCTCCAACAGAAATAACATTCGGCAGTGCACTCCAGCAACCTTGATCTGTCATATCTGTATTAAAGTCAGCAGGTACCACAAAGATAGCATTACCGTCACTTATTTTTCTATTCCGATTACCTGCAGCTGCAACAAACAGCCCGGGGAAGTTACCAATTTGCTGATGCTCTAAGAGATTTTTGGGACGAGCCGGATAATCAGAACGATATAACGCAGTACACGGTATGGTACTGTGCCTACTGCCAAAGCTTGTGTTAATAACGTCTGCCCCGTTTAATCGGGCAAAAGCAACACTCTTCAGAAAAGATAGTGTGTCTTTAATATTGTTATGAATGGGCATTATGGTAACAGACGGTGCAACCCCGGCACCTCCAAACTCGTTATCACGGTTTGCTGCCGCAACCCCGGCAACCCCGGTCCCATGAGAGGAAGGATAAGCTTTATCATGCCTGACATCATTACTGTTATTAGAGAAATTGTATCCACCCATAGGGCAGGTAGTTGAAGTGGATTTCGCACTGTCTGTCTCTATGCCATTGCTAAAAACAGGAAGATTACAGTGCGACAGATTTGGTAATCTATTAAACTGCGGGCGATACCCGGTCACATCTTTAAACTCAGGATGATCAGGGCTGATGCCATCATCTATAAAGGCAATAGTCGGTAGATAACCCGAGTTACTTTCTTCCAGCACTTTCCATGCAGTTTCTTCTTCATCAGCATCAGTGTCATACACCTGTGTATGGATAAGGTGCCAGGAAGTACTCAAATCGGGGTCGTTAAAAGCAGGAGCGGACTCGGAAGGTTGATCGGTAGTGTCGGTAGTATAAATAAGATTGGGCTGTACCAGTACCACTCCCGGCAGGTCAATAAGCGAATCCATTACAGAGAGTGGGTCAGTATCCTCACCGATGCGTATTGCCTCAGTATTGAGATCTGGGAATTGTTCAATAACTTGTGGTGTGTACCCTTTTTCAGTAAGCAGATTATCTACAACTGCTATCGGAGCAATTGGACCATCTGTATTATCAAGTAATCCACCCGGAACTTTAACAGGACCAAGGTTTTCTGATTCATTCACTTGTGGTTGAAAAGTATCTTCGTCATACTGCACCAAAACAACACCGAGTTCATACGGAAGTTTCTCCTGTGTCTCAGCTGCCTGAGCAGGAGGCGACTCCTGTGCATATGCAAAGAAAGAAATAATAGATAATGAAAAAATAATAAAGAGCACAAATGCGCTCTTCAGAATGTTTGTGATTAAAATGCTTTTTTTATTGGTCATATAATCAACAGGATAGCACATTTTTAAAAGTATGAGAGGTTGTGTGAAAAACTTGTAGTTCTTTGTATGAAAAAATAGCAAAGATAAAATCCTTGCTGGGCGTGTGGAGCGTGTGGGGTTGGTTAGAGCGAGTGTGACAGAGTTTTCCCATTGGGCTCCGCGGGCGGGATTCGAACCTGCGACCTACCGGTTAACAGCCGGTTGCTCTACCGCTGAGCTACCGCGGAATATATACCTATATAGTATAGGATAGTTATACTATACACGATATTTGATGCTGCTGGTGGAATACAGTGAGAAAAACTGAATGGTAAATAGGTATGGAATACTATAGATATGGACTTAAAAATGGACTTTGTTATTATAATTTTCTCGATCCTGCTTATTATCTTTGTAGTAAGGAGGATGAGAAGAGGTTGGGATAAAGATACCCAGAGAGGAGACAAAGAGATGAATTAAAAGGTGTCCGGAGGCAAGGGGCCTGTGATGGGCATTATGTTTGCTTTGCCTCGGCAAGTTGGGTTTTAATTGCCTGTTGTTTTTCACGGACGAGTTTCCAGAAGAGGGCTTTTGGGTTGGTTTGCCAGGATTTTGCCTGGTCGAAGATGTCGCGGATTTCTGCGGTGGTGAACTGGCGGGTTTGCCCGAGGATTTTTTTGAAGTGCTTGTCGTCAAAGAGAGTGTCGCAGATTGTTTGGATGAGGTGGGCGCGTTCTGAGGTTGGGCGGTTTTTGTCGCTGCTCATAAATTGTTGTATGTGGGCGTTGAGGGAATCCATAGGTACTATGATAGCACGGTGCGGTTTTTGTGCGGGGGACAGAGAGCTTTGCAACGCGGGACAGCGGTATACTATAGAAGTATGACTGTTGCAGAGATTGTCGCCTACACACTTTTTTTCACGGCGGGTACTACCGTCCTTTATGTTGTGTTGCTTGCGGTGGAGCAGAAGCGGGGAGTTCGGTTTGGGAGGCGGTTTCGTCAGTATTTGGATCGGAAGGTGGAAGCGGTGGCAAGACGGCTCGGGAAAAATGCTGCCTTTGTGAATACGCTCTACGAGCGAGGGCTTGATGAGGTGGAAAAAGATTTGATTGATCCGGTCGCCAAGCCGATTGTAGAAACACAGCAGCGTTACGCTACCCTCAAGACCGGCGAGCGGGATATTACTTATACCGGCAAGAGAGGCGCGTCACCATTTTTGCAGGATATAGCGGAAATGCGCAAGAAGGATAAAAAAGATAAAAAGAAGAAGCGGAAAAAGCGAAGACGAGGAAAAAATAAGCGACGGGCATCGAAGGAACAGCAGTTGCAGCAGGAGCAGGTATCGTCGGAGGAGAAGCCACGCCAGAAGCAGCAGCGTCAACAGCCACAGCAGCAGGAAGGGAAGAAGCAGTCGGAAGAGAAACCGCAGCCGGAGCAAAAATCGGATCACCGTCACACCCCGCAGCATGATGAACAATAGATTGCAGCAAAAATTTTTCACTATCCCGACCGTTCGCCTCGCGAAAGCGTTGCTCGGGTGTACGCTGGTGCGGGAAATGCCGTCGGGTCGGTTGGCGGGGACTATCATCGAGACCGAAGCATACACTGAAGACGACCCCGCGGCACACTCGTTCGGTGGCAGGCGCACAAAACGAAATGAGATGATGTTTGCTCCCGGTGGCTATGCGTATGTGTATGTGTCCTATGGTATCCATCACTGTCTCAACATTGTTTCAGGGCAGGAAGGACGGGGAGATGCGGTTCTCATTCGCGCTATCACGCCGACGGAGGGCATCGCACAGATGCGAAAAAGCCGTGGTGGTAAAAAAGATGCTCTGCTTGCCGACGGTCCGGGCAAACTTTGCCAAGCGCTTGCTATCTCATTGGCAGAAAACGGTGTCAATATGACTGATGCAGCGGCACCGCTCTATGTCCTGCCGAGAGATGGGGAGCTGGCTGCCATTACTGTGACTCCGAGGGTCGGCATTTCGAAAGCCCGAAACAAGCTGTGGCGATTTCTGCTCGGCTAACTTTGTACACCGCTGCTTTGTGTGAGAAAAATAATGTATCAAGTGTGAGATGTGGTATAGTACCTCTATATGAAGCATTTGCAAGACCGAGAGGTGGAGATGATTGAGAAAAAAGCGAATCAAATTCGTATATCGGTTATTGAGTCCCTCGTTGAGGCGGGATCAGGACATACTGCAGGGCCGTTGGGCATGGCGGATGTGTTTGCCACGCTGTTCTTCTCAGTGCTGCGGTATGACCCGAAGAATCCGCAGGCGGAGGGGCGGGATCGACTGATACTTTCTAACGGGCATATCTGTCCGGTGCTGTACGCAACGATGGCGCATGCGGGGTATTTTCCGGTGAAAGAGTTGGCGACTTTGCGAAAATTCGGATCACGGCTGCAGGGGCATCCACATCGCGAGT
Organism: Minisyncoccota bacterium; assembly: GCA_965204115.1. Lineage (GTDB taxonomy): Bacteria > Patescibacteriota > Minisyncoccia > Phycocordibacterales > JABAAK01 > JAPPJI01. Next base: position 81,734 of record OZ241963.1, read on the forward strand.
ATCTGCCGGGGATTGAGACGAGTTCCGGTCCGCTCGGCTCCGGCTTGTCGCAGGCATTGGGTATGGTGCTGGCAGATCGAATAGACAGGCCGCAATCACAAACCTTCTTTTACTGCATGCTGGGTGACGGTGAGCTGAACTGCGGGCAGAACTGGGAGGCGATTATGCATGCGGGGAAAGAGCAGCCACACAATCTCATCGCTGTTATAGACCGAAACGGGATACAGATAGACGGCTATACGCGGGATGTTATGCCGCTTGAGCCGCTGGAGGAGAAATTTGCGGCGTTTAACTGGCACACTATTAATGTTGACGGGCATAATATTCAGGAGCTGTATGATGCGTTCGGTGAGGCGCAGTCGGCGATGCAGCCGACGGTGCTCATCGCGCACACCATACCCGGCAAGGGGGTGCCGCAGTTTGAGCGGGATTATCGCTGGCATGGCGCTCCGCCCGGCAAGGGTCCTGAGGATATTCTGACGAAAGATAAACAGGGGGAGTGCGCGCTTAAGCAGCTGCGCAGTTTGAAAGGGGTGATTGTGTCGGATTGCGATTAGCATATTATATACAACGCTATGTTACAGGAAGCAATACATTTTCATAAAAAAGTATTCACGACGCAGGAAGAGCGTGTACCGATTCGTGAGGGGTACGGGAAAGGGCTCCTTGAGGCGGCTGAAAAGGATATTAATGTTGTTGCGCTGTGTGCTGACTTGACTGAGTCCACCAAGACGCTCTATTTCAAAGAGCGATTTCCCGGACGGTTTATTGAGATGGGTATTGGCGAGCAGTCTATGGCATCGGTTGCCTCTGGTATGGCGGCAATGGGGAAGGTACCATTTTTCACTTCTTACGCGATGTTCTCTCCCGGGCGAAACTGGGAGCAGATTCGCACGACCATCTGCTACAACAAGGTAAATGCGAAAGTGGTCGGTTCGCATGCGGGGGTGTCGGTGGGGCCGGATGGCGGCACCCACCAAGCGCTTGAGGATATCGCTATTACCCGGGTGATTCCGCGGATGACTGTGCTGGTGCCGTGCGATATGGAAGAGGCGCGTAAGGCGACCCTTGCGGCGGCGGAGCACGATGGTCCTGTGTACATTCGTCTGCAGCGGGAGGCAACGCCGGTGATGACCACTGATGTGTCACCGTTCCGCATCGGGAAAATGCAGTGTTTCTATCGTAGCAGAAATCCAAAGGTGACCATTTTTGCCTGCGGTGCGATGGTGTATACCGCTCTTGAGGCGGCGCGGGAGCTTGAGGAAGAGGGAGGGGTCGGTGTGCTGGTGATTAATGTGCCTACCGTGAAGCCGTTGGACAAGGATGTGTGTCGCTATGCCGAAGAAACCGGGCGGGTGATTACTGTTGAAGAGCACCAACGAATCGGCGGACTCGGTTCGGCAATCGCGGAGTATCTTTCTGAGCAGTGTCCGATGCCGGTGTACCGTATTGGTGTTGATGATGTGTTCGGTCAGTCGGGAGAGCCGGAGGAGCTGCTGGAACACTACCGCTTGTCTAAGGGACATATTATGCAAATGGTGCAGACCGTAACAGGAACGCAGTATGATAAGTGATGTTATTACGACCGCATTTTCAACCATCTCGTTTGACGGGCTTGTTGTTCTGTTCCATGAACACCAGTTTCTCATTTCAGTGCTGCTGCCGTTTTTTGCAGGGGAGCTTAGTATCCACCTGTTCGGTATACTCAACGGGTCAGGTGACATTTCGCTGGCGCCGGCGCTGATTGCCGTTGCCAGTGTACTCTTTTTTGATGTACTGATTTACGGGGCAGTGCGGGTATTGCAGCGTCATGACCGGCTGATGTATCGTTTTCGTACGATATCTTTTTTTGCCAAACTTGAACGTTTTTTTAAAAAGCATGAAGAGCGGTATAGCGCAAACCAACTGTTGTTGCATATTGCTGTTAAGTTGATGCCGATGACAAAAGTCACCCTCATTTTTTTTGCTTTCTATCAGAAGATGTCAATGTTACGATTTATCATCCAGGATGCGCTGATTACCGTGGTTTGGGTTACTATCATCTTTTTGCCCGGCTGGCTTGTGGGGAAAGAATTTCTCACGGAAGAGGTCGGGCGGCGGCTGGGTGTTTTCATTATCTACTTCATCCTCCTCATTGTGCTGATGCTTTTGTTCGGCGGCAAGATTGACAGTTTTATCATGCGTGTTGTTACTAAAATATCAGAAAAGATGAGGAGAGAGTAGGGAAGGGTGTGCTGGTGCTTGAAAATAGTGCGAATGCGGTGTAGCATGGGGGTATATAGGTTGAATTATATTGCATAGGAGGCAAAGCAATGAACATTAAAATGACCGTCGTGGCGTTGTGTATTTCAGTTGCGGTGATCTTGAGCGGTTGTGCGATTTTCTATCGGCCGGCTCCGTATGAGCAGCACCTGTGGAGTTTGGCGGAATCTCATGGGTATGAAAGGGTATTTCATGCTCATATCCAAGGACACGGAATGTGTGCCGCTGTGATGACTAAAGGTGTGGGCGGTTCTCGATGGACTGCGAAATGGGAAGCGGAACATCGGGGTGTGACATTCTTTAATTCCACCATTGGTACTGCTATTGGTGATATCGTCATCCATGATAATGCCACTGTTCCTGTCAAGCAGCGTGCTTACAGGCGGGAAGATGGTCGGTGGCAGGTTGATATTATAACTGCCATGGTGGAATAGCAGTAAGTTTTTTAGAAGCAGGGTGCTTTACACACCCTGCTTTATTTTTTTAGAGCACTGAAACGGTGTGCTCTTTCGGTGCTTTTTGGAGGTAGTGCTCTATATCCTGTTCGGTGAGGAGCCCCTTTTGGGCGCCGATGTGCTGGACAACGGACATACTGTTTATCGGCGCGCGCAGCAGGGCCTCCTTGAGCGGGAGTCCTTTGGCGAGGAAGGCGGCGAGTGCTGAAGAGAAAGCATCGCCGGCACCGGTGCGCTCTTTCGGCGGGGCAGGGTCAGGGTATTGCGGGACGAAGTAGGTCACCTCGCCGTTGAAGGCGTATGCGCCGTTCGGTCCGTCGGTGATGATGGCTATGGTCGGACCTTTTTCATGCATTGCCTGCAGCAATGTTTTTATATTTGTCTCCGACGAGTTGAGTATGCGCTGTGCCTCCTGCTTATTGCAGATGAAGAGGTGTGCGTGCGCATAGAGGTCTTTGAGGCGGTCGTAGCCGAGCCGCATTTGGAAGGTGCCGGGCTGGAAGACCAGCTTGGTGTCAGGGTGCTGCTTGAGCCACGCGACTACATCGTCGTGCAGGTTTTCAGCCGCTTCACCGACCGATGAAAAATAGAGCCACGGTGTGTCAGCAGGGATATCCGGCAGGGAATAGGTGAAGTGTTCGTGGCGAACAAGAATGGTGCGCTCCGCCTCGTACGAGAGGACATAGTGGTAGTTTGTCTTTTTGCCCGTCTCTTTTGTGATGTAGGTCGTATCTATCCCCTCATCGCGCAGAACGCTGATACATTCCTCACCGTTTTTGTCATCGCCGACAAAGGAGATGAATGCGGTGGGGAGCCCAAGGCGGGCGGCGGATACGGCCGCGTTGGCGCTGTTGCCGACAGCCGGGACAACCGTCACATCCTCGTAGGGGATTTTATCACCCCAGCGCATCGTGATGGTACAGCGTTCCGTTGACACATCACAGTGTACGCTCGCCTCCTTGAGTGTGATAAACGCATCGTTTGTCACATCGCCGAGTGTTATGAAAGCGGGAGTGTTCATTACCTATATAATACACATTTTTTGCCTATACTATTGGTATGACTATGAATACAATTATTTTTTGGGTGGTGTATGTTGGGGCGGGGTTGTTTTTAGTGTTTGCAGGACTTTCACTGATTTTTTACCTGCAGGATCCGTTTTGTTCCCTTGGGGTTGACACCGTGAATGAATGCTGGTCTGCGGCATTTGAGCGGTTGCAGGAACAGGCGAGCAGGGTGTTGTATGTCTTCTAATACATAGGGCTTGATTTGCTGTTGAGCGAGGTGTGTTGTATTATGAGGGCAGGAGGTAGCAGAATGCTATTTGTTAGGACTAGGAGATTTCTGAAAAAGTTTAAGAGGCCAAAGAAAAGAGGCAGGGTGGTGAAGGCGAAGCTTGTTTTTCTTGATGAGGCAGGAGGCGGTCGTGAGGTTTTTGGCATGCTGTTGCGTGTGAAGGTTCCTTACTTCCTTTCTCATGACAAGGAGACAAAAGGACACATTGTCTCTATTGATGATCAGTTGTTTTTTATTCCCGATAAAAAAGATGATTGATTTTTACCGTGTTACTGTACCCCGCAACAAATTTGTTGCGGGGATTTTTTTGTGGCATACTGAAACTATATGCAAACAGATGTGTTAGATTTTGAGGAAGCGCCGCTTATGGTCGGTGATACCGTGCCGGAGGCGACCGCTTTTCAGGTGTTTCATAAAGATGAGATACAGGATGTGACTATTGCGTCTTTTCGTGGTAAGTGGCTGGTGCTTTTTTTCTATCCGGGTGATTTTACCTTTGTGTGTCCGACTGAGTTGGGGGAATTGGCGGGTATGTATGATAGTTTTCAGAAAGAGGGAGTGGAGATTGTCTCTATGAGTACTGATACGGTGTTTTCACATAAAATGTGGCATGAAACTTCACCGGTTATCAAGACCGTGCCGTTTCCGATGGGTTCTGATCATCGACATATTTTTGTCAACATGTTTGGTGTGTACTGCGAGGAGGACGGTTTGGCGTATCGGGCGTCTGTGGTGGTTGATCCGAATGGTGTTGTTCGTGCGATGGAGGTGCATGATAATTCCATCGGTCGTTCGGCTACTGAATTGCTGCGTAAGGTGAAGGCGGCGAAATATGTGAGTGAGCACTCGGGGAAGGTGTGTCCGGCCAGTTGGCAGGAGGGTGATGATCCTCTGACACCGGGAACTGACTTGGTGGGAAAGATATAGCTATGGCATTTCATGGACTACTTGTATCAAGCGGTTTCAGTTCCGATACTATTCGGGAGCGAGTTGCCCATATTGCCAAAGAGCGGGGGTACCGTAAGGCGCATATTATTACCACTGCCCGTCCTGAGAAAGAGCATGCGCCGTGGAACAAAGTGACAAAAAAGCAGTTGGAAGAGATGGGTATGCAGGTCTCGTTTGTTGATTTTGATGCCGGAGAGTCGTTGGCGGATGATGTAGATTTGATATATGTCTGCGGCGGGAATACCTTTCACCTGTTGCACAGTATACAAACTGCTGCTGCGTCGATACGGGAACAAGTTGTCGCGCTCTGCGATCGCGGGGGATTGTATATCGGCTCCAGCGCGGGCGCGGTGCTGGTGTCGCCGACTATTGCAAGCGCCGGAGAAGTGCATCCGGATAAAAATGAGGACGGCGTGGTTGACCTGACCGGACTGCACTTCATTGAGCAGCATATTATTCCGCACTATCACTCATCGCTTGATGAGGAGATTGACCGCTTTCGTGAAACATACAACCTGCGTGAGCATGAAGTGGTGTTGTTGCAGGACGGGGAAGGGCTGTATGTAAACGATGGCGCGCAGGAGATTGTTTCCTGAAGGTGTTTTTTCGTGCATTGCGGCGCGGTTAATTTCTTATGAACTCAAAAGTGGCGATGGGGATTGACGGCGGGTTTCTGAGCCTGCTGATCGGCTCCTTCGGATCTGTATCGTCATTAGCAGAGGTGAATTCGGGTCCGCTGTCAGTGCCGGCATCGTAGAGTGCGGCGGGAACGCTCACCCGCTCTAACCACCTGCCATTTTTGTAGAGCTCTACATTGCGCGCGGCGATAAACCAATCCGGGCTGGGGGCGATCATGGAAACAACGGTGATGTATGGGACATTTCTTGCCATAGTTATCTGTGTCGCATCCTCTCCCGGCGCATTGAAGACTCTCCCGGTACCGTGTGACAGGATGGCGCCGATGCGCGTGATGTTTTGTATTTCCTGTACTAATGTTCTTGTACCCCCGGTTTCCGCCATTATTTCCATCCCTTTACTCGCGATCTCGTTTGACCGAAAAACTGTGTCTTTGAGGCGGTGTGACCATGCGACCATCGGTGAGATATGCGCACCCTTTGGATACCAGTTAGGATGCAAACGCTTGCTCCAAGAAACGCCAAGACGAACCGTGTACGATATGGTAGTGTCACCGGAAAGGGTGAGAACAGCATCCGGCTGACGCAACTGCTTCTCGGGCGGCTGGTTGTCCACAAAGGTGATCGTTGCCAGGACATCTTCGTCCTCCTGCGGGCTTGGTGAGTCTGTTGGCGGTGTTTCTGCCGGTGGGGTGACTGTTTCTTGTGCTATCTCTTCCTGCTCTTCTGTTTCTTCAAACAGTGTTTCAATATCAAAATTCACCGGCTCCTGCTCCGGATCCGGCTCCTGCGACCCGGGGCTGCTTGTTGCGGAGAAAAATACCAACACACTGAGAATGATGACAATGATAATCAGCGTGGTCATATTCAGCGTGAATTTCTTTCTCACATCCATACTGCTGTATAGTATGCCACCTATTTTTTCACAACGGTGCTTGCGGTGTCGGTATCTATAACATCGTAGCCGAGTTCGCTGATGCGGTCGCGGAGTGTGTCGGCAGTTGCGTAATCTTTATCGGTGCGGGCGCGATTGCGTTCGGCAAGTAGGGTGAGGACTTCCGGTGGGATTGCGGCTTTGCCTGCTGCTTCTTTTTTCGGTTTTTGCAGAATGCCGAGTACGCGATCTGCATAGCGAAGGGTGTTTCTTTTGACTATCGGGGTGAGGGAGGTGTCGCGCGCGATGTCGTGCATGACCGCGAGCGTTTTCGCGGTGTTGAGGTCGTCGGCGATTGCCGCGTCAATTGCCGCGCAGTGCGTTGTGTCACGCTCGGTGTTGAGGTATGAAAAGAGTGTATGAGGCAGTGCGGTATATTCTTTTTGGAGTCGTTGGAGTGCGGTTTGGGCGGCGCTGAGCGCATCAAAGGAGAATGAGAGTGGTGTGCGGTATGATGCCTGTAGGAATAGGTAGCGGAGCGCGAGCGGGCTGTATTCGCGCTGTATCAGGTCGTCAATAGTGTAGGTGTTGTTGAGTGACTTTGATAGTTTCTCGTTGCCCATTGTCAGAAAGGCGACATGCATCCACAGATTTGCGAATACTTCACCGGAAGCGCCTTCGCTCTGTGCGATCTCGTTGTTGTGATGGACGGTGATGTGATCCATGCCGCCGGTGTGGATATCTATGGTGGTGTCGAGCAGTCGCATTGCCATCGCGGAGCATTCTATATGCCAGCCGGGGAAGCCGCGACCCCATGGCGAATCCCACTCCTGTTGGCGGGTTACTCCTTCGGGGGTTCGCTTCCACAGAGCGAAGTCCTGAGGATGTTTTTTGCCGGCGACTTGCTGTATGCGTCCATGCTCGTTGCTCTCCTCGGTGTTTGGTAGTCCGAGTGCGCCGTAGGGTTGGTATGCTTGGGTGTCAAAGTAAATACCATCTGCGATATCATAGGTGTACCCTTTTTGCTCCAGTTGCTCAGTCAGCGCGATCTGCTCTTGGATGTAGCTTGTCGCGCGCGGGAAAAGGTAGCGATGCGTTTTAATGTGTAATCTTTTCAAGTCGGTGAGGAACAGGTCGCCAAAGCGCCGCGTAATCGCTTCCGCTGATTGGTTTTCCTGTGCTGCCTGTTTTTCTACTTTGTCCTCGCCCGCGTCTGCATCATCGGTGAGGTGTCCGACATCAGTGAAGTTGATCACATGCTTCGGGTGATAGCCGAAGTGACGCAAAGTGCGGTTGAGGGTGTCGGCGAAGACATAGGCGCGCATGTTGCCGATGTGGGCGGCTTGGTAGAGGGTCGGTCCACAGGAATAGATGCGCACCTGTCGTCCGACGAGGGGTGTGAGCGGGCGCAATGATTTGGTTTTGGTATCGTAGAGTTCGAGGAGGCGCATATATAAAGTGTGGATTGGGTAGTATACTTACTATACCATAGTGCTATACTTACTGTATGGGTGAAACAAAAAGAAAGACGGCTAAGCAGGCAGTCAAAAAAGTTGCGCGAAAAAAGGTGGTGAAGCGGGCGACTGCCAAGCGCGCGGTTGCGAAGAAGCGTACGACAGCGAAACGGTCAGGAAGGAAGAAGGCGGGCGCGGCGAAAGGGGTTTCCATACGGCGCGTTGCTGAGAAAAAAGATGCCGCGTTGTATAGTGACGATGCGTCGGTGGTTCGGGAGATGCTCATCAGATCAGCTCCTAAGAGACGGATGAGTGTGGAGCGGTGTATGTCCGGACTCTACAGAGTTGCCAGAGCTTGCCGACCAAGGAGTGGTGCTGCTGCGGTGGGTATTTTTCTGCTCGGTGTTGTGACTACCCTGGCTGCACTGTTCGGGCTTATATATTTCAATAAAAGTGACATACTGGCGCGGCTGCTTATCGGCGCTGATACGCTGTACCTTAATGGAGTTGCGATACAGGTTGACCCGTCGTTCAGAAGATTGGTTGCTCATAATGTGCCGAGTGACTTTGAGGATGTTAGTATGGATGATTTTTGGGAGGTTTGGCGATACCTTGAAGATTTGTATGTATCGCCGCCGGAAAAAATGACTGATGGAGTGGCGACCGAAAGGGAAGATTTGTTAGATCGGGATGCACTTCTTACCGGCGCGATTAAAGGACTTACCCGTGCGACGAAAGATCGGCATATAAACTTTTTCCTGCCGAAAGCTGCGAGTGATTTTGAAGATGAAGTGCTGAATGGTGAGATTGACGGTATCGGCGCATACCTCACTATCAACGATGATGATGTTCTCGAGGTGGCAAAGCCGATTGACGGCGGTCCGGCCGACAAAGCGGGGTTGCGCGCAGGCGATCTCATCACGACCATTGACGGAGTGGATAGTTCGGAATACAATTTGTCCGAGGCAGCGGATAACATTCGTGGCCCGCGCGGGACAACTGTTGTGCTGGAGATTTACCGGCCAATTCTTGAGGAGGAGTTAGAGATTCCTATTGTCAGGGCTCGTGTGGAGATACCGACCGTTGAGACCGAAATACGAGATGGTGTGTTTGTCATATCGCTCTCAACCTTTACCAAGATCACGCCGAAAGCGTTTGGTGTGGCATTGCAGGAATTCGCGGAAAGCGCGAACGCCGGCGGTCCGGATCGCCTTCTCCTGGATTTGCGTGGTAATATGGGCGGCATTCTCTCTGTGTCGGTGTATGTTGCCGGTATGTTCTTGCCGGAAAATTCTGCCGTGCTCTATGAATACTCGGGTACCGAGACACTTAAAGCATACCGCACGACCAAGCCGGCATTCCAAAACGGTGTTTTGCCGAAAATGACCGTGCTCGTTGACGGCGCCACTGCTTCAGCTGCGGAGATACTTGCGGCGGCATTACGGCATTACGATATCGCTGACATCGTCGGTAGCAAAACTCTCGGCAAGGGATCGGTACAGGCAATTAAACCCGTTGGTGATAATAATGCCATTCTTAAAATTACCGTTGCTCATTGGCTCACACCGGCAAAGGAATCAATCGGGGGAGAAGGAGTTACGCCTGATGTGGATTACTCGGAGGAGTTGGAGGAGCTTTATAAGGAGGATCCGGAGACCGATATTAGTGAGGTAGAACTCAAGAAGGCAATTGAGCATTTGAAACAGCGGTAAAAAAAGCATCTTTTTCTCCAAAAAACCTTGTAAAATAAGGGATTTAGAGTTGACTTTTCTGTGTTTTTAGTGTATAATAAATCTAATCTTATTTCAAGTAGGAGGGTGTACGGATTTGTATTCTGTGCGCTCTTTTTTAATTTGGTTGGAAAAAATACATGGAGGTAAATCATGTATAGAGTTTTTGTTTTGTTCGGGATTCTCGTGCTGAGTTTAACGGGTGCGAGTATGGCAATGGCAGATCATGTGGTTGAGAGTGAAGTTGAGAAGTTGAGAATGCAGGTCATTAAGCTTCTTGATGAAATTAGTAAAATTCGAAATCAGGAGGTTTCTTTTGAATGGCTTGATGAAACACCCGGTTTCCGGTCTGTCTCCGGTTCTGAGATTAGTGGTTTGGACTTGGGAAATTTTGTGTACTACCGTCCGGTAGTGTGGGAAAGCGCCGGTAAAGGGAGTCCGGGTATTTACGACCATCGTCATGGACTCCTCCTTCTCAGTAACGATGTTGAGCAAGCCGCGGTCATTTTTAATGACCGAATTATTGGTGTCAAAGACGGATCTTGTTTTTCGAGCAATTATCCGGATCCGATAGAGGCAATCAGGGTTTATGATCGTTTGTTTCCGGGAATTCACCAGAGGCGCACTGAGCCGCTTCTTGAGAAAAAAGGTTTGTTTAGGGATGAGGGTCCCGTGTACGGAGACCTGTACGACCATGTGGTCTTTCGGTTGTTTGGCCTCTATCCAAAAACAGATCATGACATCGTGATTAGGATTGGAGACACTACGATCGGTATCAGGCTTTCATCAGGTCGTCGACGGATGGAGTACCACCGAGAGGCTCGTTTGATGTTATTAGGTGGGGGTGGTATCTCTCTGCATGGGTATCCGGAGACCTTGCCGGAAGGAATTGACTATAAAGCAGTTGCCCGTACGGAAACCGATGCCCTTGGGTATCTGGTTATCTCAGAGATTATGAGGGACATAACTCTCTTGACGCATAGAATGAACTGGGTTGACATGTCAACGGGGCTCGGAGCACCCGCAATACACTCACCCAATCTTTCTGTTGTCCCTTCGCTGGCCAGAAAGGCCGAACGGCTCTTTTTTGGGGTAAGCCCGGAAGGGAAGAAACTGACAACCTGGGGAGCGATAAAAAATCGCAAGTAAAATAGCTCTCCACAACCAAACAAGCCAAGCGCTTTCAGTGCTTGGCTTGTTTTCTTTTTTATCCAAAAAACCTTTATAATGTGAGGGTTTTGAGCGGGTGGACTTTGTTATATTTTATGATGTAGTAAATGGTATAATGAAGTTACTTTTATTGATAGGAAGATAAAAGAGTGTGCGTGGATATTTTTGTAATATGTTCTTTGTAAACAGATTTTTCTTGAGTGCATAGTGTGCTCTATACATGGAGGTAAAGCATGTATAAGGTTTTGGCGATTGTGATGGCATTTGTGGCAATACTTTTTGCTTTGGCAGGCTGTGAGAGATCTAAATCGACTCAAGACGCTGCGACTGACACGTCGGCGATTCCGGTTATTGAAGAGTCGCATTTTTATGAGAGCGATCAGCTCAGAGTGGTTCTGCCTGGAGATATAGATACGATTAAGATACTGGAGAAAGCTTCTGATGAACTTGGGAATCCTGATGTTGTTCTTCTTGAAGCTGAGAACGGAGGCGTGATTCACCGGGATCCTTCGTGGTTCTCTGAGGGACAAAAGGTCAGGTTTTTTATTATAAAAGAGATACGTTCGTGGGGCGCTGCTTCCCTCACGTTTTATTGGCTTTCTCCCGAGCACTCCCTCTCGGAGCATGTTGAGGAGTTTAAAAAACTCCCGCCGCCGGCTCTTTCCGGTTTTGAGATCTTTAAATACGGCACTTCGATAATTGTGTTCTCTTTCGAAAGATCTAAAGAGTCAACAGAGTTTTTGGGCGTGCGGCATAAGACGCGGATTGGTACTGATGAGTATGTTCAGGGGGCGGTTTGGTCAACCAAGTCGAATGAGTTGACTGATGGGAAAGAGGTTTGGGATGTTTTCCTCACTGACCCCTTGTCGGCCTTTGAAGATAATGTTGTATCGATATCTGCGGTCCTGATGACTGAGCTTGGGGATTACGAACTTCCTTCCGAGACGATGATGATCCCTTATGATGTGGGTAGACCCTATAATTCTATAGAGTAATTGTTTCTTGCTTACATTTTATAAGCCAAGCGCTTTCAGCGCTTGGCTTTTTTCATTTTTATACAAAAAACCCTTGTAAAATAAGGGTTTTTGACAGTAGACATTTATTAATTTTGTGGTATAATAAATCTATTCTTGTTTAAAGACAGGAGGGTGTATTTTTTGTTGTACCCTCATAGCAAACAATGTCACGACCCGAAAGAGGTGTGACTGCATGCCTTTAGGAGGCTAAAATGCGTAATATTTTTGTTGCAATCTCGATAGCTGTGGGACTGTTTTTTGGTTTGGCGGGCTGTGATAGAGTTTCTAGTCCGCTTCAGGATAATGTTGTGACGCAAGATGATTTCAAAATCCGTCGTGGGGATCGGCTCCCTGGGTTCAGTAAGGAAATTCGTTATGGTGACGGCAACATCCTTGGTGCCTTGTCTTTGGAGTCCACAGAGGATTTTGAAGTGGAAGGTGTTAAGTTTTCTGTTTCACTCAATCACTATGGTAGCAAGGCTGATTGGCGGAATGCTATTTTCTTCTCTGATGATGATGTTGCTATCGAGAACATTCGGTTACGGATAGTGAGTCGGGAGAGCGACCCTGCCTTAGAAGGTATTTTTTTGGATGACCGCGTGACATTCAGACCTAATGAGGATTGGAGTGAGGTTGTTGAAAGAGTAAATACTCGAGACAGCTTTATTATTCCTGCCGGTCAGAGTATTCTTGTGATTCACGGAGACCTTGGGGTTGCGTGGGATTACCTTGCGGGTGCACATCTGCAGTTTACGCTTGATGTTGTACGTCACGCGGAAGGTGTTATTTCTGAGAAAGACTATACCGATTCCGGTGAATTTTTTTCTGAGGCACGCCGTTTTCTGGGCGTGGAAATTGTTCCTGTGCCGACTGTAGGGGAGTAAACGGTTTCCCCATTCCTTGCAGGTCACGTGCTTTTAGCATGTGGTCTGTTTTTTTATACAAAAAACCCGAGGAGAAAAGATGTGTACAGTGTGCTAAAAGAGGCGGAGGTGTGATAGCATATAACATATTATGAGTATTGTTTCTTTTGAGGAGACAACCAAGTATTATGGCGACAATGTTGCGGTGCAGGATGTGTCGTTTGAGATTGATGGTGGTGATTTTGTGACTTTGGTCGGGCACTCCGGTTCGGGGAAGAGTACCCTGTTTAAGTTGGTTTTGGGTGAGGAGGAGGTGTATTCGGGTGTGGTGCGGCGGGGTGGTATGGATATTTCAGAAATGTCAAAAAAAGAACTGTTGGAGCATCGGCGGAAGACCGGTGTTATCTTTCAGGACTTTCGCCTGTTGCCGCGGAAGACCGTGTATGAGAACATCTCCTTTGCTATGGAGGCACTTGGGTATGATGAAAAGCAGATAGAGAACGATGTGCCGTATGTACTGGACTTGGTTGATTTGCGGCATAAGGTGTGGGCGTTTTCTCAGGAACTTTCCGGCGGGGAGCAGCAACGAGTGGCGATTGCACGGGCGATTGTGAACCAGCCGGAATTGCTGCTGGCCGACGAGCCGACCGGAAACCTTGACCCGGTGAATGCGCATGAAGTTATCAACATCCTGAAGCAGATTAACAAGCTCGGAACAACCGTTATACTGGCAACACACGATCAGTCGGTAGTGAAGCGTATTAAAAAGCGGGTTATCACCCTGGTGAATGGGGAGGTTGCGCTTGACGATCCGAAAGGTAAATATATTCTATAACTATGGCAGGAACACAACTCAAAAGAACTTTTTATTTAGGATTGGTAAATGTCGTGCGGAACTCGTTTGTTTCGTTTTCGGTGATATTTGTTATGACCGTTTCGCTGTTCATTGTTGGCTTTTCACTCCTGTTTGGGCAGGTGATGGACGATGTGACCGAAGAGTTGAAGAACAAGGTGGATGTGACGGCGTACTTTGTGACCGACACGCCGGAAGAGCAGATACTCGTCTTTCGAGATCGCCTTGAGGAGCTCTCTCAGGTGAAGGAAGTGTTCTATGTTTCACAGGAGACTGCGCTGGAAGAGTATCGCAAGCGGCATGAGAACGATTTAGATATTTTGCGCGGCTTGGAGATCCTTGAGGATAACCCATTCCGCGCCCGGCTCTCCATTCGCGCCCAGCAGGCCGGCGATTTTGAATCAATCGTCCGGTTCCTACAGAACGAGGACATCCTCTCTGACAATCCGATAACCGTGATTGATAAGATTGACTTTTACCAGAACCGGCAGGTTATTATGCGGCTCTCGTCTGTGGTGGACACTGCGACACTCCTGACCCGAATTGTCATTGCGCTGTTGGTGTTCATCTCATTTATTATTGTCTTTAATATCATTCGCCTCATCATCTACCTCAGCCGTGAAGAGATTAAGGTGATGCGTCTCATCGGTGCGGAGGATTGGTATATTCGCGCCCCATTTTTGGTCTCCGGAGGGATTTACGGATTAGTCGGCTCAATCGTGGCGACGGTGCTACTGTATCCGATTTCATACTGGCTCTCCCCGGTGGTAGAGCGATTCTTTGAAGGGCAGGGGCTGTTCTCCTACTATGTCTCAGAATTCTTTATGCTCGTCCTCATCCTCACCGCCCTCGGCGTTTTTGTCGGCATCTTCTCAAGTTACCTCTCTACCCACCGCTATCTGGACGACTAGAAATGTTTAAAACAGCAAAACGGCACGCAGGATAAAAAATGTTATCATACACCCATACACGCCCATCAGCGTGTATATCACATTGCCGGATCGTCTAATTGGTAGGACGACGGGTTTTGGTCCCGTTAATCTAGGTTCGAGTCCTAGTCCGGCAGCAGATTTTCTGTATGCTTGCTTATGGTGTCGAGAGTTTGTATCATAGGGTGGGGGATTGTCAAGTTTTTTGCTATTTTTTTGGTGGGTGTGTAGAATGAGGGTTGATTGGATGGTTTTAGGTTTGTAATTTTTTTTTGGTTTTTGATTTGGAGGGGTGTGTGTTATGGCGACCTATTTTGGTTTTGCTATTGCTGACAGTATGTTTGGTGATGAGGATTGTACTATTCGGCGTAAGAAAATTTCACTGAGGAGTGTGAAAGAACTGATTGGCGAAGGTGTTATTTCTTGCGTTAATAAATCGCATACTGCGACGATAGATGCTATTGAAAGAAGATTTGGTATTGCGGTGGAGGTGCCGGAAGAACCTCCGCGAGTGTCTTTGGCGCTTGGTGATAGAATTATCATTGTGGGGGTGAGAGACCTTCCCCGGCTTACTGATCGGAGAGAGTATTCTAACCGCGAGATTGCGCGGGCGAAGTTTGCGTTCAGTTTGTATGGTGTCTGGTGTGATTTTTGAAAGACACCGTTTTTCTTTTCGCCGTCGGAGTTTTGGGTCTCCGTTAGCAAAACCCATCTATCTATACCGTGAAGTACCATTCACGGTATTTTTTATTTGCTCTCGTGGAGTGTTTTTTCCATCAGGTTCCAGAAGCGGTGGGAGTGGTTCATTTCTTTGAGGTGGCAGAGCTCGTGGACGATGAGTTTGTCGGCTTCTCGTTTGGGGAGGAATATAATTTTATAGTTATAAGTGAGGTTTCTGGTGGATGAGCAGATGCCCCAGCTTGCTCTGAGCTGCTTTACTCGTATTTCATTGTATGCGAATTTATTTTTACGGTTCCAGTAGGCGACTTTTTCTTCACAGAAGCGTAGTGCTTTCTCTTTGTGTTTGAGAAAGTGTTCCCGATCGTCAACGGTGAGGTTTTCATTCGTTCCGTATTTTTTTATCATGCTCTCAACGCGCTCTGCTATCCACGGTTGCTTTTCCCGGACAAACTGTTCAATGGTTGCCTGCTTTGCCCATTTTGGTTTTGTGACGGTTATCTTTCCGCCGACACCGACGGCCAGGTGGAGATGCCGCGCTCTCGGGTGATGTAACACTTCATACGCTATGGACTGATTCTTGTATCTCATTTTTTGCTGTGAGCGACGGTAGTCATATGCTTAATAGTATAACCAGCGAGGGTATAAAAAAGCAACTTGACAAATAGGTGTAAACATTGTTTTTTGTATTTTTGCGGCATGCTGGCGGGTAGGGAGAGGCGTTTTCTCTGAAAGTGTGCGTATACTGTGAATATGAATATCACCATAGGGATTGTTGGATTGCCGAATACGGGGAAGAGTACGCTGTTTAACGCGTTGACGAAGAAGTCGGTGCCGGCGGAGAATTTTCCGTTTTGCACGATTGATCCGTCTGTGGGGGTGGTGCCGGTGCCGGATGAGCGGCTTGGCGCATTGGCGAAGTTGTCTGCGTCTCAGGAGGTGGTGCCAACGGTGATTGAGTTTGTTGATATCGCGGGGTTGGTACGGGGTGCCTCTGAGGGGGAGGGGTTGGGGAACGCGTTTCTCTCGCACATTCGTGAGGTTGATGCTATCGCACACACGGTGCGTTGTTTTCTGGATGATGCGGTCATTCATGTTGATGGTGAGGTAAACCCGACGCGGGATGTTGAGGTGATTGAGACGGAGTTGCTGCTCTCAGATGTGCAGCTTGCGGAGCGGCGACTGGAAAAGGTGGAGAAGGAAGTGAAGCGGGGTGATGAAGAGGCGATATCTGAAAAAGCGCTGTTGGAAGAGGCATTGGCTGCGTTGCAGGAGGGGCGGATGGTGTCGTCTCTGTCTCTTGATGAGGAAAAGCGGGTACAGTTGTCTCAGCTGGGCTTTCTTACCATCAAACCGGTGCTGTATGTCTGCAATGTTGGTGCTCACGACGATGAGGGGAGTGTGGCGCAGGTGCGGGAGTGTGCAGCGCGGACGGGTAGTGTGGTGGTGACGATATCTGCGCAGACGGAGCAGGAATTATCTGTTCTTGATCCGGATGAGGCGCGGCAGATGCGTGAGGAGTTGGCGGTTGTTGGCGGTGGGTTGGACGCGATTATACGGGCGGCATACGAAACGCTCGGCTATATCTCGTTCTTCACTACCGGTGAAAAGGAAACCCGTGCGTGGGCGATACCGAAGGGTTCAGTTGCACCGCGGGCCGGACGCGCTATTCATACTGACTTTGAGAAAAACTTTATCCGCGCTGAGGTTATCGCTTGTGACGAACTGCTCGCAGCCGGCTCGTATGCCGCTGCCCGTGATGCCGGCACGCTTCGGTTGGAAGGGAAGGACTACATCGTTCAAGATGGGGATGTTATTGTGTTTCGGCATGGATGACGGCGTGCTATACTTTTTATGGATTGTGCTATCACGGGAGGAGGTCTATTCATGTTGATTAGTGTTGACAAAAGCAAGGTCCATGTTGAGAGTGATGATGTGACATTCACCATGAAAGACGATGGGAGCATTATTGTCAAGAAAGGTGGTGTGGAGATTGTTGACAGAGAAGATAAGAGAAGAGAGCTCTCAATTCTCAATGAAAAATGTCAAAGTTTGCAGGAGTTTTGGAGCATCCTTACTTTTTCAAAAATCGATAAAATCTTTTCAGAAATCTTATAGGTTTTTTTAACCCGATATGTTTTAACGAAGGTGTGGCGCATTATTGTTGGCGCTGCACCTTCTGTTTTGTGTACTATGCCGGAAATTGCTGCTCCAGGGTTTCAATGATGGTGGGAATGATGCCGCCCATGTCGCTTGAGGAGAGGATGAGGAGGGCATCGTTCGGTTTGATTTCCTGTAGGAGGGGTGCGAGGTCATCGGTGAGGCGGGCTGCGTTTGCGCCACCATCTTTGATATACGAGAATATGGTGTCTCCGTCCACGGTGGTGTCATCTTTCGGCTCCGGGATGGAGTCCGTGTAGACAAATACTTTCGCGGCGTTTTCAAAGAGTCCTTGGTAGTGTCCGCGGTATTCTTTTGTGCGCCAGGAGAGTGCGTGGGGCTCAAAGACGACTATCAGTCGTTTGTCGGGGAAGTGTGCTTGCATCGCGACGAGGGCTGAGTGGGCTTTGCTGCGTGATGAGCCGAAACCTTCGTATATGGGGATGGATGACTCCGCTGTCTTTTTATCTAAACGGCGTTTAATGCCGGTGAATGCGTGTATTCTTTTTTGGAGTTCGTCTGTAGTGAGGAATGATCTTTCCAGTAGCAGTGCGGAGACACCAACTATGTTTTCTACATTATGTCGTCCGAGAAGAGTGGTGCTCAGCGGTACTACGCGTTTGTTATGGTGATATAGGTCGAAATGGGTTTCTTCTCCGTAAACGATGTTTTTTGCATACCAATCGGTATTGAATTTTTGGTCGGTACTGTAGGTGATCGCTTTCTTTTTTATACGCGGGAGTGTTCTTTGTATCTGTGTGTCCTCGCCGCTCATCACCAGCAGTCCGTTGTCCGGCAGGGTGTTGATAAGTTTGAGGAAGGTTGCGGTGAAGTCCTCTTGCGTCGGAAAGACATTGAGGTGATCGTGTTCGAGCGAGGTGATAAGTGCGTCAGTGGCGTTGTAGTGGAGAAACTTTGAGGTGGTGTCGGTGTTTGAGGAGGGGTATTCGTCTCCCTCAAGTACAAAGTGATCTCCCTTTCCTGATTGCGCGTTGGTGTCAAGATTGTACGGGACAGCGCCGATAAAGAAGCTTGGGTCCTGTTTTGCCAGGCACCATGCCAGCATGCCGGCGCAGGTTGACTTGCCGTGACTGCCGGCACAAATGAGGTTATGCGTGTTTTTGGTGAGGTCGTGCAGCACATCAGGGAATGATTGAATTGTGAAGTTGTTGTCGTAGACAAAGGCGACCTCTTCGTTCTCTTCTTTAGTGAGTCCGCCGTGTTTGCCGACGACGATCAGGTCGGCATCGTTCGGCACATTGTCTTTGCTGTATGTTTTTGCGTAGGGGATACGATGCTGTTCCAGGTAGGTGGTAATCGGTGGGTACGCACCTTCATCAGAGCCGCTCACTTTCCAGCCGCGTGTTTTTAAGAGTTGCGCGGTTGCGCTCATCCCTGCCCCGGCGATGCCAATAAAGTACGCTTTCTTTTTCTTGTGCAGCATTGACCGGAGACCGAGTTTTTGCAGGATGCTCATAGCAATACTATACCGTATAATTCTGTTTTTTGCATTTGTGGCGGTTTTTGTGTATACTTGAAAGGTAATCAGTTAATCAATTTATTTAAGGATTACATAGATTATTTAATTTTTTAATAAATTAATTTTATTAGTATGAATGCAGCAATCAAACCATTAGGTGACCGTGTGCTTGTTGAGGCGGAAGACAAAGGAGAAGAGACGCGGTCCGGTATTATTATTCCTAAAAACCCTGAAGAAGGCGGTGGTGCCGTTTCTATTGGCACTGTTATCGCGGTTGGTGATGGGCGAAAAAATGAAAAAGGGGATGTCATCAAGCCAGAGGTCTCAGTCGGGCAGAAAGTTGCGTTTTCGTGGGGAGAAAAGATAGAAGTCGGCGGCAAGGAGTATCATTTGGTCGGTGAGAGCAGTTTGCTCGGCATCGTGCAGGACGATGGTGGCAGCGACAGCAGTATACCGATGGGGGCGTCGACAGTGGGTGTGTAAGCGGACAACGAAGCGCAGGAAAACAGGCAAGATTTGATTTTTTTGCCTGTTTTTACTATAATGGGATTATTAATAACTTTTATGGTGTTATATTATGGTTAAACAAATTATATTTCATGAGGATGCTCGTGCAAAAGTAAAGAGAGGCGTTGACGCTGTTGCGAAAGCAGTGGGCGTGACGCTTGGGCCGTTCGGGCGGAATGTTGCCCTGCAGAAATCATTCGGCGGGCCGACTATTACCAATGATGGGGTGTCTATTGCGAAAGATATTTCATTGGAAGATCCGTTTGAGAACATCGGTGCTGATATCATCAAAGAGGTCGCCAATAAGACCAATGATCTTGCCGGAGACGGTACCAGTACTTCTGTTGTGCTGGCGCAGTCTATGGTTGATGAGGGTTTGAAGCAGATTGACAAGGGGGTGAATGCGATGTCCGTGCGGCGGGGTATGGAGCGAGCACACAAGTTGGTTGAAGAACAGTTAGCGCAAATGAAGCGGGACATCTCTAATGATGCCGAGGTGGTGCATATTGCCTCAGTATCCGCTGAGTCCGAAGAGTTTGGTAAGATTATCGCTGAGACCGTGCAAAAGGTCGGTAATAAAGGGGTAGTCACGGTTGAAGAGTCGCAGTCGTTCGGTATTGAGTCGGAGGTGGTAGAGGGGTTGGAAATAGATAATGGATATATTTCACCGTACATGATGACCAATCCGGATCGACTTGAGGCGGAGTACAAAGATGTGCCGGTGCTGATAACTTCTGAGAAGATTTCCGGTGTGAAGGAGATTTTGCCGTTTCTGGAGAAGTTGACCCAGATGGGTACCAAAGATTTAGTCATTATTGCTGAGGATGTTGAAGGTGAAGCGTTGACTACCTTTGTGCTGAATAAACTGCGTGGCACCTTCAATGTGCTCGCGGTGAAGGCACCCGGATTCGGTGACCGTAAGCAGGATGTGCTTGGGGATATTGCTGTTACCATTGGTGCGCAGGTGGTTTCTAAAGATGCCGGTATGACTTTTGAAAATATCGGTACTGATGTGCTCGGTCGGGCGTCTCGCGTTGTCGCGAAGAAAGACAGTACGGTTGTTGTCGGCGCTCTTGGCAGTAAGTCGGCGGTTGATGAGCGTGTGCGTTCTCTTGAGGCGACCCTTGCGCAAACAGAGCAGTCATTTGAAAAAGAGAAATTAGAGGAGCGAATTGCGAAATTATCCGGTGGTGTTGCGGTGATTCGTGTCGGTGCGGCGACTGAAGCGGAGATGAAGTATCTGAAGCTGAAGATTGAGGATGCCGTGAACGCGACGAAGGCGGCTCTTGAGGAGGGGGTTATTGCCGGTGGTGGTGCGGCGTTTGCGCACATTGCGAAGCATTTGCGGGATCAAAAGGCGACTGTTCAGTGGGCTGACGAGTATGAGGAAAAGGGTTATACCATTGTTGTTGATGCGCTTGAAGCACCGCTGACACGCATTGTTGAGAACGCTATCGGAGACGGTGAGGGTAAAGCGGTGGTGCGAAAGGTGCAGGACGCTGCAAGCAAGACAGCGGGCTACAATGCACTTAAGCAGTCCTATGTGGACGACATGTTTGCTGCCGGCATTATTGATCCGGTGAAGGTTGCTCGTGGCGGTCTTCAGCATGCGATTTCAACGGTTGGCATTTTCATAACAACCGAAGCGGCAGTTGCCGATGTTCCTGAGAAAGATAACGGTCCTGAAGTTGACCCGACCGCCGGCATGGGTGCCGGTATGGGCGGCGGCATGTTTTAGAATGTGGATATTTCGGTGATGTCTCGTTCGGTGTGTTATTATATAAGTGTTATATGCAGTCGTATTTATTTTTCGGTCCACCAGGTTCAGGAAAAGGGACACAGAAAGGATTGTTGGCTGATGCGTTGGGCGGGGAGGAGAGCGATTCGCTTGCGGTGATAGAGACAGGGCAGTTGTTGCGTGATACGGTTGCAGAAAATGATACGCTGATAACGCGGCTTCTCAGTGAGATTATGGAGAGTGGAGGGCTGGTGCCGTCTGCGTTTCCTATTACTATGTGGGTGAATAAACTGATGGCTGAGTCCGGGGAATATGACCACATTATTGTTGACGGTGCGGGAAGGATGCTCATTGAAGCGAAGATTATTATTGGTTTACTGCATTTTTTTCCTGATCCGAATATTCATATTATTTTCCTTGATGTGCATGATGATGAAGTGGTGGAACGGCTGCTGAAGCGGGGGAGATCGGATGATAAAGAGGATGTCATTAAGAATCGTTTGAAAGAGTACGAAAATACAGAAACCGGAACGATGGCATCTATTAATTTTTTACGGGAAAACGATGATGTTACTTTTCATACCGTAGATGGTATTGGAACTATAGAGGCGGTGCATCAGCGAGTGCGTGATACACTGGGGATATGATTATTAACGATGAGAGCCAGCGGGAAACGCTACTTGCCGCGGGGAAGCGGCTTCGGGGGGTGTTGGATGCGGTGTTGGCACAGACCGTTGTCGGAGCGAATGCGAAATCTTTAGATGAGCTGGCGCATACCATGATTACTGAAGGCGGTGACACCCCGGCTTTTTTGGGGTATCAGCCGATGGGAATGACGGAAAAATACCCGGCGACATTGTGTGTGTCGGTCAATGATGCGGTGGTGCACGGCATTCCGCAGGAGGCGGTTGTGCTGCAGGAGGGGGATGTGGTGTCTGTTGATTGCGGGTTGGAGCATCATGGTGTCTTTGTTGACGCTGCCTGTACCGTTATTGTCGGTAAGGGGGATGACAAAGCAAAAGCGCTTTTGGAGGCGAATAAAAAGGCGCTGCGCTATGCGCTGGTGTTTGCTCGAGCAGGGGCGACGATTGGTGATATCGGCAGTGCGATTGAGACCGTTGCGGAGGAGTATGACTTTGCGGTGCCGCTTGAGCTGGGTGGGCATGGTGTCGGTAATGCGCCGCATGAAGAGCCGTTCATTCCGAATATCGGCGATCCGGGTGGTGGCGATACTTTGCAAAAAGGGCTGGTGCTTGCCATAGAGCCAATTTTCTTTGAGGGCGAAAGTCCGCATATTACCACTGCGGACGATGGCTTTACCTATAAGACGGAAAGCGGTAAGCGATCATCGCATTTTGAACACACCATTTTAATAACAGAGGGAGTGCCGGTGATTGTGACCGGACCAATGTGGGAGTAGTTTTGGCTGCATGGAATGTCTTATTTCTGTGGTACGATGGGGATAATGCGGGTTATTGTACTCTTTCTGATACTGCTTGTAGCGTTAGGTGTGGCGTATGCATTCGTGCCGGCTGAGCAGATGCAGCTGAAGGCAAAGAACACCATTCAGCAAGTGCAGCTGCTTGAGACATCACTTGACTTTGAAGATGTTGCTGATGAATTTGGTGCGTTGTTTGAAAAACAAAAAGAACGATTGACCAAGACAGCGGAGCAGGAAGAGGATACTGATGAGGGTGTATCTGTGGGCTGTGCCCGGGATCTGGAGAGGTGCCCTGACGGTAGCCTTGTTGGTCGTACCGGTCCTGATTGTGCCTTTGCTCCATGTCTGGGAGAGGAAGAGTCGGCAGAGGGGCAGGAAGAAGAAGGGAGTGCTGTGTTGGTGCGGTGAGGGTTGTTTTAAAACCGTAGGTTAGAAAGGAACATTTTCTTGGTATTCGATCCATCCTGTTTCGTCGTCCCACTTGCGTAGGCGGGGCGGGTTTGCTGGTTTTGTGTACCCTGGAGTAAACATGAGGGCGTTGTTGTTAAGGAATCCTCCGCCTGGCGTATGCACTTCAATTCGCACTTCCACACTGTCGTATGTTTGAATGTCCTCTAGCACCTTTTTATCAATTCCTATGTACACCACTTCAGGTGTCAAATCAGGGCTTCCTTCTACCGACAAGGTTGCGACTGTTGGTTCGTGTCCGATGCCAACCCGTAGTGTTGATCCCACTGATACACCAGGATGTCCTTGTATTCCAAAGACCTCCATTTTTTCGTTTCGCCCAGCGTAGAACAGGCGAGTGCCGCCGAGTCCCATACCGGGTACCTGTTGTGGGGTGCTGGTTCCAATGATTTTGACTGCATCTGTATAGTGGGTTGATTCGGTAGTAGTTGTTTCCATGCGTGGCTTTGATGGAATGACATCCTGTGTTTGAGTAGTTGTTTCCATGCGTGGCTTTGATGGAATGACATCCTGTGTTTGAGTAGTTGTTTCCATGCGTGGCTTTGATGGAATGACATCCTGTGTTTGACCATATTCAGAAATTGCTAGTATTGCGATAGAAAGTCCTACTGCTAAAATGACTGTTATGATTATTTTCATACTTGTATTGTACCACATTGTATTAGCTATTGAAGGATTTGTGGTAGGATTTTTGTTTCAAAAAGGGTTGGGCTGTCCTGGTGCAGTGAGTGTTGTTTGAAAAAATGATAATTTAGTGTCTATAAAAAGCAAGTATCCCCCTAGAGACCGGAGTGTCTACGCAAAACGCGTGTGAATCGGTGTATGTGTCTCTAGGGGGTTAGTTTTTTAGCTTTTCAGTATCCACTGTCACTTTTTCTCTTGGAAGGCCCTCTGAAGATGCGAGGAGGTAGGTAATTTCTTCCGGAGAGAGGGGTGACTAGGGTTTTCTCGGACTTGCCATCGGCAAGTGTTGATTGCCCGAGAGCTGCCAAGGGTTTCCCCTCAGGACTCAAAAGTTGAAAAACTAGACTTGCTGACTGTGTGACCTGGGGTTTTTCCGACCGGCGTGCGGTAGACCCTGCGGTTGGAAACCATGCGTATTGTAATGTTGCGCAGGGGAAGTCCGCCAGGGTCGGTGTGTTGATCCCGATTTTTGACACACAGTTCTATGAAATAACCTTTTGGTGTTACCTCATAGAACCATGTGTTCTTCGCGGGTCAGCAAGTCGTTCTTTTAAATTTTCATTCTATCTATTTTTATTATAGTAGGCATTTTTCTTTTTGTCAAATACTCTTAATTTTATAGGTTTTTTTGTTATAATATCGCCTTGTTTCCGGGCCAATTTCCTCTGTTTTTCTGTTGTTTGGTTCGGTCATCTAATTCTCTACATAAGGTCGGGATTGTTAGCTTTTTTAACTGTATTTTCTGGCTCTCCAGGAAGGTGGTTTTCATTGGAAGAGGAGAAGGGAAAGGGCGGGGCCCGGACTATTTGCTATTTAAGGTGTTTGTTGTATAATATACCTTGATTTTATAGGGTTTTATTGCGCTGCTTGGGGTTGTTTTTTTCGATTTTGTGTGGTATCATACTGTTGACAAGAAATATATATGTTGTGCTATTGGGCAAAATCAACATCGATTATCCCCTTGTAAATAACAAGGTTTTTTAGTATATATTCTCATTTTTCCCCTTAAATACAGTTTAAAAAGGGTTGTTTTTTTGCATATATTGTGGTATGATGTTAGTGGTTACTATTTTGTTTGTTTACCCAACAAAAGTCGTGACCAAGCTAGAACATATTACTATGAAGATACAAGTAAAAAAATTAGTAGATAAAGCATTAGAGTCGCTGACAGATCAACAGCGTCGGGTGCTTGTATTGCGTTATGGCTTGGACGGCAAAGGGAAACGAACGCTACAAGAAATCGCCGACGAATACTCACTGACACGAGAGCGCATTCGCCAAGTGCAAAACATGGCTGTTGCTACTCTTGGGAAGGATGAGTGTGCCGGTCTGCTTGCTTCTACGATTACCTATCTTGAAGATGTGATGCGGAAGTGTGGTGGTGTGTCGTCCGCTGATGCATTGTGCGCCAGCTGTGAGTTTGCCTCAAAGGTAGAGCAGAATTACATCCACCTGCTTCTGATGGTCGGGAATTCATTCTCGCTTTCTGATGCGACTGATGACATCGCGCAGTATTGGTATGTCGATGAAAGGCACAAGCATGCGATTGACGCGACGCTGAGTAAGGTGCATGGGGATGTTGAAGGTCGTGGCGAAGTGTTGCTCACTGACGAGGATATGCGACAGTTGTTTGAAGGTCTTGCGACAGAGCATGCTGAGTACCTGCCTTCCTATGATGAGGCAATGAGTCTTTCACTTAAGATGAAGCGGAACCCGCTTGGTGAGTGGGGGCTTGCGACGCACCCTGAGATTGCGCTGAACGGTCTTGCCGGCTATATTCGCCTGGTGCTTCGTGATGCGGGCGAACCGCTCCACTTCAACAAGATTGCTGATCGTATTGCAGAGTTGCGAGGAAAGAATTGCCACCGTGGCAGTTGTCACAATGAACTGGTGCGACGAGATGAGTTTATTCTTGTCGGTCGCGGTCTCTATGCGCTTGACAGTATGGGCTACCGCCCGGGTACCATTGCAGACATTATTGCTGCCGGTATTAAGGAGCTCGGCCCGATGACTCAAAAGGAGATTATTGAGTATGTCAGTCGTGAGCGCCATGTTAAGACGCAGTCCATTGTGCTGACTCTCGGCAAGAAAGGCATGTTTACGCGAGATGAGCAGAGTCGTTATTGTTTGGCTGTCTAATTCTAATCGCATTATCTACGACTAATCGGAAACCCCCTTCCTGATGGAAGGGGGTTTTCGCGTGTGCGTGTGGGAGGAATAAGAGGTATATGTTGACAATCTTGCGGTGTGTTTTACATAGTATACTGAACATACATTTCATATAATGTCTTGTGTTTGTTATTTTTAGAGATAATATTTATATTCCTTTTTTCAAGGTCGGCTTTTTGTGCCTGTTCTTTGCGTATCTCTCGTACCTCGCGTACAATGTTGTGACCCCCGGCTATTTCGTGGATGCTTTTTTTACTAACCCCTCCTTTTTTGTGGCGATTAAGTTTGCTACGACCTATATGCTGTTCTCTGCACTGGTAACGCTGGTGCTTTCAGCGGCACTGTATGCGTATATTGAAATCGGACGGTATCGACAGCAGGTGACTTTTCTCACTGAAGAGCGAAAGATATTTGAGGTACTTATTCCCGAGACCGGGCAGGAGACCTTGGCATCTATGGAAGCATTGCTGGAAATGATTGCTTTTGGGAGTGGTGAAGGGCGATGGTTTCCGGTGTGGTGGAACGGCAAAAAGCGGGTGCTGTATTCGTTTGAGATTATGTCGAAGGGCGGGATTGTTTCATTTGTTATACACACCCGAGCGTTTATTGCTGAGGCCGTGACATCGGCAATTTATTCATTTTACCCAAAGGCAAAGGTGACGGAGATTGGTGACTATGTGTATGATTTTGAGTATGACCCGGAAGAGTATGATATGTTCACGATTGAGTGGAAGTTTAAGAGTGATAGTGCGCTGCCGGTTAAAACCTATGTTGAGTTTCAGGATTTGCGGCAGCCGGTTGTTGCGCTGGACAAGACCATGCAGCAGCCGATTGATCCTATTGCGGGGCTGTATGATTTTTTTGCCTCCATTTCCGCGGACGAGCAGTTGTGGGTGCAGTATGTCTTCCGCACACAAAAGTATAGCCGTGCTGAAGAAGAGGCAACTGATGATCCGTTGGCGCGGGAATACTGGAAGAAGCAAAAATTGCCGGAAGAGATACACGATGCGCTGGTTGATCTTGAGAAGAAGGCGCGTGGGGGCAGGGAAGAGGGTAGTGATCCGGTGGTGTTGAGTGCGACTGAGCAGCGATTGCGCGATATTGGTGCTCGACTTGCCGAGAAGCAGGCGCTTGAGGTCGGCATCCGTACGCTGTATATCGCGAAGTCAGATTCATTTGATCGCGGGAGAATATCTCCGCTTCTGTCTGCCTACAAGTTGGTTGAATCCACCGATAATGCATTGATACCGCAGGGGGCGGTACTGGAGGATGTCTCGGCAATACCGGCGCTTGAGCCGAAGCGGGATGACAAGGAAAAGGCGAAGGAGCAGCTGCTGCAGCTGTATCGGGACCGAATGTTTTGGTTTGCGCCTGCGCTCCGTGAATTTCAGCCCTCTGATCAAAGGAGGAAGTATGTTGATGGCCCTACTTTAAAGCGGGTTGCGACGGTTATGTCCACTGAAACTTTAGCAACTATTTGTCATTTCCCGACTGGCTACATCAAAACACCAACGGTGCGACGGGTGCTTTCTACCGAGGTTGAACCGCCGGAAAACCTCCCTGTATAATGAATGATATGCAATATTTTCATAGCACGACCTGGAAAAGAATTGTCAGTGTGTTGCAGGCGCCGTTGCCGCGTTTTGCCGTGAGCCGACAAGCTGCCCGTTACGGCAGCGCGGGGTTGCTGTTTCTATTGATTTGTTTGTTTTTCTTTTTTTTGTTGCCGCCCCTTGGGTCGGTGCAGTATCCGCAGGTGTTTATTGTTTCTAGGGGGGAGACGATACGGGCTATCGGCGAGGACTTGCGTCGTCGAAATGTGATTAGTTCGCCATCGTTGTTTATTCTTTCCAACTATCTGTTTGGTGAGAGGATTGTGTGGGGATCATATCACTTTAATAGTCCGAAAGGACTTATCTTTCATGCGCACGACCTCTATGCCGGAGAGCGGAACATGCCGTTGCGAAGGGTGGTCATACCCGAGCAGAGTGATGCGTATGACATGGCTGATATTTTTGAAAGACATTTTTCTGACTTTGATCGGGATGAGTTTTTGGAGATGGCTTTACAGCAGCATGGATATTTATATCCGGATACCTATTTGTTTGCCGACCATTATGTTTCTGCAGAGCACCTCATTCAGATTATGAGAGAAACCTTTAATCAGCGAACGGCTGATTTATTTGATTCATATACTGGTGACTTGTCACGGGATGAAATCGTGACCCTTGCGTCTATTGTTGAGCTTGAGGCGAGCCGTAAGGTGGATCGTCATAAAATTGCGCAGGTATTGCTCAATCGGCTGGAGATTCACATGCCGCTGCAGGTTGATGTTTCGTTTATTTTTATTGAAGACAAGAATACCTTTCAACTGAGTCACGCTGATTTGAATTCAGATGATCCTTCCAACACTTATAAGTATGCCGGTATTCCGCCGATACCAATTACTAATCCGACTCGTGCGTCTATTGAGGCGGTTATGGATCCCACTGAGACAGATGCGCTGTATTTTTTGGCTGATTTCTACGGCAACACCTATTATAGTAGCACTTTTGCAGAGCACCTGCGGAAAAAGGCAAAGTATATAGACAGTGTTGTGCGTCAAAAAAATCGCAGTGCTGCCCCTGCCGCAACTGAAGCATCCGGTATTCAAGCAGAGGAGGGGAGTAATACTATACAAAACGAAGACGCAGAAAATAATGCTGCTGCTCCGGATGATGCGGAGAAAAGTGTAGCCGCTAAGCCGGCTGATGCGGTATTGGTGCGGGAATAGGGGTATGAAAAAGTTTTAATACTAAAACAGCCCGTTTAGATGATTACTCGCACTAATCATGCTAAACGGGCTGACCTCTTTATTCTGTCAGCAGGTAAGACCACTTATGAGCGGTGCTTTGCAACCTTTTGTGGCTGCTTTTGCCGGCAGGCCCAACCTTAGTTGGGAGTTTTTGGGAATGTAGTTTAAGGTACTGCAAGGACCTCCCCTCTCTGAATGACCCAATAGTTGATTTTTGGTCTCAGAGGAAGGAATTGTCGCACTGTCTTTACAGTGCCTCAACCTATTTATATAATAGCATATAAAATCTATTTTGTCAATCCTTTGTTTTACAAGGTCTCTTGTTTTTAAAGAACGCGGTCTATACTATTCAATAATGAGTAACAAAAAAGGAGGTGGTGTTCAGGGGCGCATTGGGGTGTTGATGTCCGGAGGGGTTGATTCGTCTGTTGCGGCATATCAACTGCTCCAAGATGGCTATGTGGTATCGGGCGTGTTTATCACGATTTGGAATCCACCGCATATTCCGTGTACTGCAGCAGAGGATCGGCAGGATGCGATGCGGGCATGTGCCGCGTTGCAGATTCCGTTTATAGAATATGACGCAACTGAGATATATCGGGAGAAGGTGATAGAGCCGTTTGTGGAAGCATACCGCCGTGGTGAGACGCCTAATCCTGATGTGCTCTGTAATCAATTCGTGAAGTTTGATGCGGTATCTTCGTTTGTTCGGGAGAAAGGGTTTGTGCATATTGCAACCGGGCACTATGCGCAGGTGCGGGAAGTTGACGGTACACGACGACTGCATTGCTCTGTTGATCCGGAGAAGGATCAAACTTATTTTATCTATACCCTCTCCCAAGAGATACTTGACCGCGTACTCTTTCCGGTCGGCACTTACTCTAAGCAGCAGGTGCGGAAGATTGCCCGTGATGCCGGTTTGCCTGCTGCTGAAAAAAAAGACAGCGTTGGCCTCTGTTTTTTGGGAGCGGTGTCTATGCGGGATTTTTTGTCGGCATACATTGAGCCGAAAGTGGGGGCAGTATGTTTATCTGAAAGCAAGAAGAATATCGGCACTCACGATGGCGTGTGGTTTTACACGATAGGTCAGCGCCATGGGTTTACTGTCACCGACACCGCGCAAGGTCCGTATGTGATAGTCGGCAAGGATGTTGAGAAGAATGTACTGTTTGTGCAGAAAGGCGTTGTTGCGGATGCTCCCGGTTCTCGCCAATTCACACTTGGAGATGTCGTGTTTCGACGATTGCCCGCGGATGGGGAGCGCCTCGTTGCGCGATTTCGCCATCGAGGGGATCTGTATCCGGTATCCCTTGCGGTGTGCGATGGCTCTGCTGAAGTTGTGTTCCAAAACGAATATGTTATTGCGAAAGGGCAATCAATTGTGGTGTATAAGGGGGATGGCGAGTGTCTTGGTGGTGGAGTAGTGTCAAAATAGTACACATAGCGCAACCATGGCTTGTTATTGTGTCAACCTTGATAATGGTGTTAATAAAAGGTATTATATATATTGGCTTGGTGTATCCACATCTTTGTTTTTTACAGGAAAGGAGGTAGCAATGATGATGGTCGGGTCAAGACGGTGTCTTGGATGCGGGCAAGATAAATCGCTTAGTGGCTTTCACGAAGGTGGTAATTCTTTCCTATGTAATGAGTGCTCGTTGAAGCACAAACGGCTGTGTCGAAAGTGTAAAAGAGAAAAAAGCATTAAAGAGTTCCCGAAAGATGAAAACGGGGTGATTTCTCATTGTCAAGGGTGTATCAATGACGAAAAACCCATTGTTAATCCTGGTAAAGAGTGCGTCTTCTGCAAGAAGGTAAAGCCATGGAAAGAGTATCATAGAAATAAATGCAGCAAGGATGGCCGACGGTTCTCCTGTAAGGAGTGTGATGCGCTTCGGTACGGCAAGAGTATCAGAGTGTGTCATTTCTGCAAGCAAAGAAAAATGGGAAAGGGATTTCCCAAAAGAAACAACGGCGTAACCAAATATTGCCTTCAGTGCGTGCAGACACACAATCTGGAGAAACAGTGTTCTTTCTGTAAAGAATATTTACCGCAGGAAGAGTTTTACAGAAGTAAGGATAGCAAGGATGGTCGCCGTGCTTCTTGCAAAAAATGTTGTGACAGGCATTGTCGTAGCAAGGTATGTGAGCGATGTGGAGAGCAGAAAAGAAAAAGAGCATTTCCTAATGACAGCAAAGGACACACAACTAAGTGCTGCTTGGAGTGTGTCCGGAAGTACAACCTGAAGAAGTGGTGCTCTTCCTGTAAAAAAGAGCTGTCACAGGAGAGTTTCCCTGAGGACAAAACGAAACGAGATGGTCGAGGTAGCCATTGCAGGGGGTGTCGCAGGGAATACTACCACCAAAAGAAAGGCAGGTCTTGAGATCTTCAGTACAAAACCCGTGGAGGTATCCGCGGGTTTTTTCATAGTCAGTGGCGCGAGTATTTATACAATAATAATACACACGATGAGGCGGTGGTGTGGTATTCCACCTCCCACAGAGTGGGTGTGGTGCTTGAGTAGCGTTTGTGGGGATTTTAGGGCATAATGATCTGCAGGTGTGGTTGGCGGCTTTTATTGCTGCAGTTTCTTAACTATCAAAACTTTAGGAGAATATCTTTTGAAAGTATTCACCGTGCTTTTTTTCAGCACATTTTCACTGTTTTTTGTTGTGTGGGGCGTTGCGGATGAGGTTCCTATTGTGAATGAAATGCCTTTTTCTGATAATCTGTTGACCCTTTCAATGGAGGAAATTCAGATGGTTTCACGAGCATTTTCATTTGCATGCGATCAGATGGATAGATTGCATGTTTCCCCGGAACAGGTTGCCCCGTACTTGTACCTCTTTGTGCGAAGGTGTGAGCGGCTTGTGCTGGAGAATGGCTCTTTTCCCCACGATTTTTCCGCTGACCTTTTCGATGTTCAATTTGCCTCCGCTCTTGGAGTTGAGGTTTCGGATTCTTTTGGTTCAAGCTTTTATTCACAACTTGCAGTTCATTTACTGCATGGTGTTTGGCGGAATAGTATTAAGTCGGATGTGCAATCTTTTATGGAGCTCGGGGTGTATGATCCGGATGAGTCCTTTAATTTGGCTCTTACCTATTCTGAGGAGATTTATGTTTCCAGCGCGATTTTGTCTGCTTTGACGGATGGGCCTCACGACCCCCTTTCCGATCGCCTTGGGCTGTCTGTGGATCTTCTGCTCTCTACTTCAGAAAAGCGAAAGATTGCGGCTGATAACCTTTATCGGAAACAGACCGGGGAACAAATACAGTTGTTGACCGAGAAGGTTGTCCAATCTCGGACAGAGCAAGTGCGGGGAGAACGAATCTTGCGCAAGTTTGTGATTTCTTTATTTGTTTTTCCTCTTGTACTTTCTATTAATGTGTTGTCTGTTGCGGTAGTGCTTTTTGCCGTGCGACAACGGAGATATAACAGATTACATTTTTTCCCGCGGCACTGAAGTGCCGCGGTTTTTAGTACATACTGTATATAGTGTATGAGAAGCACACGGATACAAGACAAGGAGTGGTCTGACTTACCGCGGGAAAAGTTTGAGAAATATGGAGAGAGCCGGGTGTCCGATGAAGAGCTGCTCGCGATGCTGCTCGGCTCGGGAACGAAAGGGAAGAATGTCTTATCGCTCGCGCGCGAGGTGTTGCGGAAAATACAGAAAGTCGGAAATGAAAATGTCACAACTGATGACCTGCAGGAGATTCGCGGTCTTGGAAAAGTAAAGGCACAGCAGGTGGCGGCGCTGCTGGCACTGGCGAAGCGGCTGCACACGCATTCAAAGAGAGAGGTGCTGACGGGTCGGGATGCGTGGAAACTGTGTAGTGATTTTTACGGCTCGGCGCAGGAGCATCTTGCCGTGTTTTATCTGGATACCCGCTCATGCCTCTTGCAGCGGGAAATAGTGTTCGTGGGCTCACTCAATGAGAGTATCGCGCATCCACGCGACATTTTTGAAAAAGCACTCCTGTTGAATGCCGCCGCGCTCATTATTACACATAATCATCCGTCCGGTAATCTTGAGCCCTCTCATCAGGATATCAACATCACCCGTCGACTTGTTGAGGCCGGCGGCATGCTCGGCATTGCTGTTAAAGATCATCTCATTGTTACCCCTGCTGACTACCTCAGCATGCGGCAGGAGGGGATGGTGGATTTCTAAATAATAAAGCCCGCAGAATGAATTGCAGGTCGTTTGTCAATCTCTAATTCCTTGTGCAGTATTGTCAATATTTGACATTTTTCTTAATCTGTTTTATTATATACATAGGTATAATTTGGCATCTTAAATGAAAAAAATAAGAAGGAGATAGAATATGAAACATATTTTTTTTGTTTTTCTTGCTCTTGCGATAATAATTGTTGGGTGTGACCGTCCGCATTCAGGAGGGTCGGTTGTCGGGCCCGTAGAGGGGAATGAGCGGTCAGGTACTTTGGTTCCTACTGTAGGAATCGAATTGATGGAGATTGATGAAAGACAGGGATGGCGGCTGTTCTTGATAGACGGCAGTTTTTTTGATGACCTTGTCGTCAGGGTACAGCTGTCATACGACAGTCCGTTTCTGGAAACAAAGACGGTTCTTGTTGTGGTGCCGTCGGGAAAGCGTGTTTCCCGACTGCAGTATAATGAGGCCGATCTTTCTGCCCTAAAGGTGCGGATTATTTCTCTTCCAAGGGAGAAGGAAATGCACCTCATGCCCGAAAGAGTGGTAGGGACAGTTGAGTCGTATATCGTTCCAAATGGGTACCCGTGGTATCAGTACGAGGTATCGCAGGGCACCTCTTTCGTGACGCTTTCGCCCAATAACAGGTAAGCAAAAAGGCAGGTATTTCTTCAAGAAGAAATACCTGCCTTAATTTTTTTACTTGGAAATAGTAATTCCCAAGTAAATATTCTGCGCGCCCGATTCACGAAGATAGTTAATCTCCGGAATTAGGTGGATGCTGTGAAAGATCGGTTTTGCTCTTACCATGATGCGTAAAGTACCGCCCTGGTCCTGTGGGCTGAGTTTCTCAGCAGACCCGAGATGGAGGGCGTACTTTTTTGAGTAGGAGATATCAAGCCGGATGTGGAAAGATTCGATAAACATTCCGCCGCCAAGGTAGAGGTTCCCCTCTCTGCCGGTGGTGTAGTGACTTGTGTCTATTCCCGGAAATGCATAGATACCGGCAGAAAAACGAGGGGATGAAGACCCTGCCACAGCGGCTACTTTCATATATGCTATGTGGAAGTCGTCATCGAAAAACAGTGAATCTTCTTTGGTCAGATCACTGTGAAGGAGGGTGTATTCACTCTTCATCTCTAACGCACCGGATTCCGTGCCCCATCTTTTTTTGAATCCGAGTGTTATGGTATTCCGACCGCCGGAGTTCTTTCCATAGTTGGTGGTCTTATTAACATAAGCTTTATACCGTGCGTAAACACCAGCGCCCGTATGGGCGATAGCAGTTCCTCCGGAGAAGACCGGTGACCCAAAATCAAGGTGTATTGACCCGGGGCCAATAAACTCCACATCTTGCCTGCCTAAAAAGATCTCTGTTTTCCAGCTTTCTAATTCTGACTCTGATTTTGAAATTTCAGCGAATGCGTTGCTGCCTGTGAGCAACATAAGGATAAGAAGTAAATACCTCATCTCTGATTCTCCTTTGTGGTTTGTGTGAGTGTATCAAATTATACATATATATAATAAAATATATTAAACAATGTGTCAATGCTTGACATTTTGGCAGTTTTAGGGTATATTTTAAGACATTATGGCGTGTAGTTGTAAGGATTGTTACTTTGCAATTTACACAAAATCAACTTGAAAAAATGAAAGGGAGAAAGAGCAATGAAAGAAATGAGATTTTTCACCACACTCGCAATCGTCACTTTTTTAGCAATATTCACTGTGCCATCCTTTGCCGGAGTGGAGAGCATCACAACTAATGTCACACTGAAAAACAGAGCAGGAAGGGCTATAAAGAACAGTCCGGAGAGTTTTGTATATGTCAGGGAAGGCGGCAGGTTGTTTACCTTGGCCAGCCCGAAGGCCGTACACATCATCACTGATGAAGATGTGATTCGGCTGACTGAGAATGGTCGTCCTGAAATCGTCAATCACAACGCAGATCCGCTGATGACAGAGTTGCGGGCACTCAAACTACAAGGGTACCCAAGCTTAAAGAACAGTGTCACTGACAGAAACATAATCTCCCTGCAACGAAATGTAGGCACGGATATAAAGAAGTACGATGCCATCATTCAGGTGGGAAAAAAGAAGTGGGGCATCAAAGGAAAGTCAGTCCGCTTTTTTGTCGCCGCGAACGGTGAAGTGACCTTGGGAAATTATCCAATTCACTATGCGGACTTACCTCAATTGTTTGCTGATCTGACCGAAACCGGAGTTGTGGACTGGAGTCCATACTTTGTGCATGGAGCACTCGACCGTGCGCATCAGGTTTTGGCCTTCGCGGAATTTTTCCGCATCCTATATCCGGAGCGCCGTTTTGAAAAAGGTGAATTCAAAAGAGAGGCTGAGTATTTGCGAATTTCGCGACCCCATACCGTCAGAGACGGGAAAAGGGTTGTGGTGACGACAGCGCAGCATCTGATTCTCAACTCTCTGGCGAGAGGCATCGTCGGGACAAACGCATTGCGGTACCATCGTTCAGGAGAAGTAGACTTTCGGGAAGTTTACTACGCTCACTTGTACTGCAAGTATACGACGAGTGAGTGGTGGTACCCGCAGCGGTCTAACTTAACGACCGACGAACAAGTCCAGAAATTTTTGTCGGTGTGGGAAAGGATGGCGGATCATCAGATTAAGAGGCGAATGACCTGGGCGCATGTTTCCAGAAAGTATGTGAGTATGTATGAGGCAGGCAGAGATCTACCGCTCGCTCCGCCGCTTAACGGCGAAGACAGGTTTGCAGAGTTGGAGTATTGGCCGAAAGATTTCGTGTACCCGCAGGTTGGATCTCAGATAACCACCTGGGGGAATATCAAAAGAAGATAGCAACCCATAGCACATTACTATAAGCGAAGCATGTCACATGCTTCGCTTATTCTTTTGTGTAGGATATTGTTGCTGCTTGCTTCTGGTTTGTGGCGCACCTAAAGCAAAGTTGTATTTGCGAATGAGCGGTATCAGCGGTATCATACATGTAGAACTGCTGCTTTACTATCTGAGGAGGTGAGTGCTGTATGCACGCATCTAGTATTGAAACACGATCGACTCTGCCTACTATTGTGCTGCGAAGAAAAAAGAAAAGGGTAAACGCCACGCGTCGGTTCACCAGACACTCTCTCGGGATGGCGTATTACCACCGACTAACGGCAGAAGGGATAGAAGACAGGTATGCGAGAAAGTATGCCATGCATAGGTATGGCACTGATCCGTGGGATTACCTGCGTTGAACATTCATTGAAGAAAAGGTATATAAGTGCCCGAGTGCGTGAAGCGTGCTCGGGCATTTCTCTTGTAAATACAAAGTATTTTCATCATTTTATAATCCACATTTTATACACATAGGGGTATTGCGCTATTTTGGGGGGTTCGGTATACTATATATGTGTTAAAGAGAAATGAAAATTTTAGGAAACCTTGCGGGGCGTAATCTTTGTATACTTTTGAAGAAAGAAAATTGCTCCGAAAGGGGCAATTTTCTTTTACACTGAACTTTTAACAATTAGCATTGCAAATAGCATGAGCAATTCGTTCATCAAACAACGCGACATAGATGTTGCGTTGTGTATAGATGAATTGAGAGAACATAACAAAAAATAAAAAACATAAGCGGTTTTTGATTTCCTGTGGAGGGAAATTAAGAGCGTTTGGAGGATGCCTTGGATGTGAATGGCGATGAAGGACGTGGCAAATCTGCGATAAGCTTCGGCGAGGCGATATGCAGCCGACGAGCCGAAGATTTCCGAATGGGGAAACCCACTCTAACGAAGAGTACCACACTGCCGTGAAGGCGGTGAGGAGCAAACTTGGGGAAGTGAAACATCTCAGTACCCAAAGGAAAGGAAAACAAGTTGCTTTCAGCAACGATATTCTCTGAGTAGCGGCGAGCGAAAAGGGAGTAGCCCAAACTGCACCTATCTTTTGACAGGTGTGGGGTAGTAGGACGATGGAAACTTGTCGACAACGACAAAAGGAAGTTACAAAAGTTTTATTGTTAGTGGAACGCGCTGGAAAGCGTGACCGTAGAGGGTGATGGTCCCGTACACGAAAACGATAAACCTTTCTTCTATTGTTCCTGAGTAACCCGGGACATGACTAGCTTGGGTGAATCTTCCGGAACTAACCGGAAAGGCTAAATACATTTACATACCGATAGTGAACAAGTACCGTGAGGGAAAGGTGAAAAGAACCCCGGTAAGGGGAGTGAAATAGAACTGAAACCAAACGCTTACAAGGAGTCGGAGCGGTGGCATCATAGCACAGCATAGCGCTGTGTTATGGTGCCACCGTCACGGCGTGCCTATTGAAGAATGAACCAGTGACTTTATGTGTATTGCACTATGGTTAAGCCGTCCGCGGTGGAGCCGCAGCGAAAGCGAGTGTGAACAGCGCGTTGGTAGTACGCATAAGACCCGAAGCCAGGTGAGCTTACCTTGAGCAGGGTGAATGACGCCGAAAGGTGTCAGGAGGCCCGAACCGGTAGATTGTGCAACTTCTTCGGATGACTTGAGGTAAGGAGTGAAAAGCTAATCGAACCTGGGAATAGCTGGTTCTCTCCGAAAGAGTTTTAGGACTCGCGTCATATGTTCCTTTTGGGGGTAGAGCACTGGAAGGTGTGAATAGGGGGAAACCTCGTCACTTCTATCAAACTCCGAATACCAAAAGTAAAAATATGGCAGTTAGACCATGGGGGCTAAGCTCCATCGGTCTAAAGGGAAACAGCCCAGATCCCAAGTTAAGGTCCCTAAGTATGTGTTAAGTACAGCGAAGGAGGTGCGATTTTTTAGACAGCGAGGAGGTTGGCTTAGAAGCAGCCATCCTTTAAAGAAAGCGTAACAGCTCACTCGTCAAAAGATCGTGCGCCGAAAATGATCGGGGTTCAAACACATCACCGAAACTGGGGGATTGTTGTATATTTTTATACGACAATCGGTAGGAGAGCGTTCCTTGTGCGCTGAAGCTGAAGGGGTGACCCACAGTGGAGCGCAGGGAAGTGAGAATGCTGGTACAAGTAGCCGCAATGCGGGTGAGATTCCCGCACACCGGAAGACTAAGGGTTCCGTGGCCATGAAAATCATCCACGGGTTAGTCGGGCCTAAGAGAATGGCGAAAGCCGGACTCGATGGACATATGGTTAATATTCCATAACTTCGCACATATATGACGGAGAGACGGAGGGTTGTACCCTTTGAGCGTTATTGGATTCGCTTTGTTGCTGTGAGGGAGATACTTCAGGAAAATCCGGGTATCATTATTCCAAGCAGGGACAGGACATATCGTCTCGTACGGTATGGACAAAGGGGAGCACACTTCCAAGAAAATCTTCTAAGTATTAAATATGTGTGGAACCGTACCCCAAAACCGACACAGGTAGTCAGGTCGAGAAGACCAAGGTGAACGAGTGATTGCTCCCCAAGGAACTCGGCAAAGAAGCGGGCGTACCTTCGGAATAAGCCCTGCCGTCTCAGATTTCTGAGCGGCCGCAGCGAATGTTTCTTCACCGACTGTTTATCAAAAACACAGCTCCCTGCGAACTCGTAAGAGGATGTATAGGGGGTGACGCCTGACCAATGCCG
Organism: Minisyncoccota bacterium; assembly: GCA_965204115.1. Taxonomy (GTDB): domain Bacteria; phylum Patescibacteriota; class Minisyncoccia; order Phycocordibacterales; family JABAAK01; genus JAPPJI01. The sequence goes on from OZ241963.1 coordinate 120,097, forward strand.
GAAGGTCAAGTACGGAAGGTAGTGCACTTTTGTGTACTGCTGGACTGTATAAGCCCCGGTGAATGTCGGCCGTAACTATAGAATGGATCATTGTAGTTACGTAAAAAAATCTTGCTATATGCTGGAAACTCTGGCTGTATTATGTACAGAAAAATAAGATTATATTACTCATCAGTGTTATACTGAAAGTGACAATATATAATCAAGCAGACAATCAGCAGGTAATACTTTTCTTATGTCTTATAATCAGATAAAAAAAATTCCATTAGATCTTGGTAATTATATTGCCGGTTTTTCTGATGGAGAGGGAAGCTTTATTGTTTCTCTCAGAAAAAGACCTGATTATCGGAGCAAGTGGAAAGTATCTGCTTCGTTCAACATCTCCCAAAAAGATAGAGTTATCTTATCTAAGATTAAGAGCACACTCAAGTGCGGCACTCTACGGGAGAGACAAGATGGAGTCGTGTATTATGAGGTGACTAATATCACCGCACTGCATGACATCATCCTTCCTTTCTTTCAGAAGTTTAGGTTTCTTTCAGCAAAGAAAAAGAAAGAATTTCGTATTTTTTCTCAAATTGTTGATAAGATGTACCGAAATGAGCATGTTACCGCTCAGGGGTTGAGAACAATTATTCAACTCCGCGAACATTTGAATGAAGGGCGTGGCAGAAAACGCAAATATACAAAGAAAGATGTATATCAAGGTAGAACCTCAGAGACTACACGCAAGACACGATTTTAATCGTGAAGATATAGTCCGATCTCTGCAGAGATGTAGAGTTAACACATTGAACGGTCCTAAGGTAGCGAAATACCTTGTCCAGTAATTTTGGACGCGCACGAATGGCGTAACGAGTGAAGTACTGTCTCGGGGAGGAGCTCGGCGAAAATGCAATACCGGTAAAGATGCCGGTTAACTGTGGAAAGACAGAAAGACCCCGTGAAGCTTTACTACAGCTTCGTATTGGGGTTATGAGCATACTGCGTAGCATAGGAGGGAGACTTTGAAGCTATCCTTTCGGGGATAGTGGAGTCGCCAGTGAAATACCTCTCTGTATGGTTATAATCTCTAACCCGTGCGGCAAAACCGCACAGAGACAGTGCGTGGCGGGTAGTTTTTGTGGGGCGCTATCCTCCTAAAAAGTAACGGAGGAGTTCAAAGGTTCTCTAGGCGCGAATGGAAACCGTGCCGATAGTGTAAAGGCATAAGAGAGCTTGACTGCAAGGGGGACATCCCGAGCAGATGCGAAAGCAGGACTTAGTGAACCTCTAGTACGCTTTAGATGCGGCTAGAGATCAACGGATAAAAGTTACTCCGGGGATAACAGGCTGGTTCCGCCTAAGAGTTCATATCGTCGGCGGAGTTCGGCACCTCGATGTCGGCTCATCACATCCTGGGGGCGGAGAAGTTCCCAAGGGTTTGGCTGTTCGCCAATTAAAGTGGTACGCGAGCTGGGTTCAGACCGTCGTGAGACAGGTTGGTTCTCTATCTTCCACAGTCGTTGATACTTGAAAGGATTTGCCCCTAGTACGAGAGGACCGGGGTGAACTGACCTCTGGTGTACCAGTTGTCGCGCCAGCGGCACCGCTGGGTAGCTATGTCGGGAAGGGATAACCACTGAAAGCATCTAAGTGGGAAGCCCACCTTGAGATTAGGTATCGTTTGAGACCCCTGGGAGATGACCAGGTTGATAGGCTCTATGTGTACGCACAGAGATGTGTTTAGCAGAGGAGTACTAATTAGTCGATTCCTTCACAGGAAACCAAAGACCGTTTTTTTATTTTGTATGTAGTAACGATGAGTTGCTCATGCTATTTGCAATGCACAAAATTATTACAAAAAGCTGGAGAGTTGCTGCGGCGTGAATTACTATTCACGCCTACTCACAAAGTGATATGCCTATCACTTTGCTCCTGTTATTTGCAATGCACAAATAATTTTTACAAACAATGCACTGTTTTGTTCTGGTGATGAAACCGGAGGGGAAACACCTGTTCTCATTCCGAATACAGCCGTTAAGACCTCCAGGGGCGATGGTACTGCTTTATGCGGGAGAGTAGCTCGTCGCCAGTACAAAGGGGTGCTTGTGAAAAATGGAAGTACTGTTTTTTTGACAGTAGGTTTTCTAAAAAAATCCTTCCCTTGCGTAGTGCAAGGGAAGGGTGTCCTACTTATGTGTTTCTTTGCTTGCGTCTCGTGCGTACTGCTTTTGCAAAGTTTGTAAGTAGTGGCTGTGTTCGTTTCCAACTCATACAAGGATCAGTAATACTCAGTCCATAATCAAGATTATCGCTGAGGTCCTGCCGACCCTCTTTAATAAAACTCTCCATCATTACTCCCATGATGCTGTGGCTGCCGGCAGTAATTTGGTCGGCAATTTTTCTTGCCACATGATCCTGACGCACCGGGTCTTTCCGGCTATTTGCATGACTACAGTCAACCATCACCTTTTGGGGCAGATTTGCTTCCCGGAGAAGATCAGACGCTTCTGCAATCGCACTTGCACCAAAGTTAGTCCCGTGTTGGCCGCCACGCAGAATAATATGGCAGTCACTATTGCCGGCTGTTGCAACGATGGCAGCGACACTGTCTTTTGTGACACTGGGAAAACGGTGTGGAAACGCGGCAGAGCGAACTGCATCAACGGCGATTTGTATTTGACCCATAGTGCCATTTTTAAAGCCAACAGGCATTGATAATCCGGAGGCCAATTCCCGATGAACTTGACTCTCTGTTGTTCGTGCGCCAATTGCTCCCCAGCAGATAATGTCCGCAATAATCTGAGGAGTAATCGTGTCAAGGAATTCTGTGCCGGCGGGTAAACCAAGGCCGGCAACATCAAGCAAGAACTTTCTTGCCAGACGCATGCCACAATTAATTTCAAAGGTCTCGTCAAGATACGGGTCATTGATAAGACCTTTCCAGCCAACAACTGTTCGAGGTTTTTCAAAGTAGGCTCTCATTACCACCAGTAATTCATCTTGAAACTCTTCGGTGTGCGCAGCTAAAAGCTTAGCATAATCTAACGCTGCCTTCGGGTCATGTATTGAGCATGGTCCCACAACAACAAGCAGGCGATCGTCATCGCCATGCAGGATACGAGAAATAATCTTTCGCTTGTCGATAATTAGTTTTGCTGCGTTTTGCGAAAGAGGTAGTTCCTCCAACAGAATGTTGGGAGGAAGAAACGGTCGCAAGTTTTCAATACGAAGATCATCCGTTTTCATAGGCATAGAGCGTCTCCTCTATAAGCAAGGTTTTTGTAACACAAAAAAGAAGGGCAATAAGGTGCCCAAATATCACCTTATTATAGTATACCATGTGTCCGTTTACTCTGACTTGACGAGATTTGTATTTCATACATAATTTTGATGCCGTGCTATACTGCGTGCAGTGTTACAAGTCAAAGTTGTTGAAACATTTAGGATAGGGGAGGGTGATATAGTCACCCTCCTTTTTTATTTTTGCCGATATCAACTTTCTTTGTGTGCGAAATAGGTGAAGAAAATGACGAGGATGAAGGCGGTGAGTGACATCAGGGGGATGGTGATGTAGCCGAGCTCTATGAAGTAGTATTCGGAGCAGGATTTTGACATCCCAACCGCAACACAGTCAGTGGTGATAATGCTGTAGCGGGTGTGGAGCTGCTGAATGAGGTAATGATAGGAGGCAATTATTGTGCCTATGCCTGCAAGGGCGTAGATATAGATCTTGTTGCGGAAGTCTTTTCGTTTGAGTATAAGGAATAGGAGGATGACGAGTGGGAACATGAAAATTCGTTGATACCAGCAGAGTGTGCAAGGGAGGAAGTGATAGCTGTAGGTATAGATGAGGGGGCCGACGGTTGCGAAAAGCGCAGTTCCGAATGCGCAGATCAGTCCGTAGCGGCTGAGGCAGCGCTGTATCGGTGTAGTTATTTTTTTTAATACTGGGATCTTGCTGTAACGCAATATCAGAAACACCACCAAAAAGATATGTGCGCTGACTGTTGCTATCGCTAAGAGTTTTGAGTAAAGGAATACATCCATGTTTTTTAGTATAGCATGAAGCTGCGTTGTAGAGCATGTTGATAAAGTGCTATAGTATAAGTATATGAAGATTCTCGTCACTCGCCGTATTCCTGATGTCGGGCTGTCGCTCTTGCGAGAGCATGAGATTGAGTTGCAAGTGCTTGAAAAAAAACAGCTGCGGAAAAGTGCGCTCATTGCAGCATTAAAAGCGGAGGCGTATGACGGGATGATTGCGCTCCTGACGGATACTATAGATGAGGAGGTGCTGAATGCTGTTGGCTCGCAGATGAAGGTAATAGCAAATTATGCGGTCGGGTTTAATAACATTGCGGTAGAGAAGGCGAAAGAGCGGGGGATTGTAGTGACCAATACCCCGGGCGTGTTGACCGAGACCGTTGCGGAACATACCTTTGCGTTGATCTTTGCGGTGGCGACCCGCGTCGCGGAGGCGGATGCTTTTGTGCGGGCGCAAAAGTTTACCGGTTGGGAGCCGGAGCTGCTGCTCGGGGTTGATTTGCTGGGGAAAACGCTCGGCATCATCGGTGCGGGGCGTATTGGCTCTCGCGTCGCTGAGATTGGAAAAGCGATCGGTATGGAAATTGTCTATCATGATATGCAGGAAAATACTTTGCTGGAGGAAAAGACAAACGCTGACTACTGCGGCAGTCCTGAAGAAGTGCTGCGTCGCTCATCAGTCGTTTCAGTACACTTGCCGCTTACTGATGCAACCCACCACTGCATTGACGCGGACAAACTGTCTCTCATGCAGTCAGATGCAATTCTTATAAATACTTCGCGGGGGCCGGTTATTGATGAGGAAGCGTTGATTGCTGTTTTGCGTCAACGGAGAATTTTTGGTGCCGGGCTTGATGTGTTTGAACATGAGCCGAAGGTGCCTGTCGCACTTAGAAAGTTGCCTAATGTGGTTTTGACACCGCATACTGCGTCGGCAAGTATTGCTACCAGAGGAAAAATGGCAAAAATAGCAGCGGAAAATGTCATAGCAGTTCTACACGGCGGCAAAGCCCCTAATGAGGTCTAGTGGAAGGTGCCTCAGAGTGTGTGCTATACTATACAGATAATGATTAGAATGCGATCCACAAAGAGTAAGCAAGGAGGTCGACGGTCACAACACGGTGTGGCTTCATCTGCATATACCACCGATGAGGACGGCGAGGTGCGGCAACGGCATCGGGCAAGTCGGCGGACAGGGAAGTATCGAGGTCGGTCGGTTATGGATGTCACCCGTGAGGTGAAAAAAGCGGAGAAGCGGGTAGGGCAAACGCAACAGGGCAGCGATGATGAGGAGAAGAAAACCGTTGAGCAAGTAGCGGCACCAAAATAGTGCTGTTTTATAGGGTATACTGGTAGTATATCCCCAAAAAAGTAGATAACCTGTTTACACCTATCAGGAAGGATATATACTTATATTGTACATTCTGTATGACTACCTCAAGACGCGACGCACGCATAGTGATCATTCAAACTCTTTTTGAGAGCGACTTCCACCAGCGGGATCCGGATGGTGCGCATATGGTGGCAATGTTTAATGCGACTGCCCGGGAACATAACCCGGCCTTGGTGGATAATGAATATGCGAAAAAGATACTGACTGGTATTGCCAGCAAGTACTATGATATTAACGCTATTATTGAGAAGGCAGCTCCTGACTGGCCGCTGGATAAAATAGGCAGTGTAGACCGGAATATTCTGCGTTTGGGGGTGTTTGAGCTGCTGTTTGGTAAGGATTTGGAGGTGCCGGGGCGCGTGGCACTAAATGAGGCAATTGAGATTACGAAGATGTTTCTGGGAGACGGGGCGCGGCGTTTTGTTAACGGTGTGCTTGGTTCAATTTATACCGAGGTGAAGGATCCGGCGGAAGATGACTATGTGCCGAAGAAAATGCAGCATAAAAAGTCGGTCGGCGGTGTCATCTTTAGAATTGATGAGGGCGGCTCTCCGTGGTTTGCGTTTGTTCATGATGTTTTCGGTAAGTGGACGTTATCAAAAGGTGGGTTGGAAGGTGAGGAGGCGATAGACGCAGGGCTGAAGCGAGTCATTAAAGATGAGATCGGCATTGATATTGAGGTTATAGAGAAGATTGGTTCAAATGCGTATAAGGCGCATCCGCCGACTGGTCCGGTATTGAAAGAGGTTACCTATCTTCTTGCTAAAACTGATGATGATCTGCTCACCCTCAAGGAGACGGAAGGGTTAGATGAAGCAAAGTGGTTCTCCTTTGATGAGGCAAAGAAACTTTCTTTTTATCCGGATTTGCGACAGATTATTTTGGATGGTATGACGAAGGCGATTCAGGTGTATGCGAAAGGATAATACACAAAACGATAGTATTGTGCAGAAGATGGAGGACACCATCGGCTATCGTTTTACTGATAAAAATGTAATACTGCAGGCGCTCACACATCGTTCGTATACGAATGAACACCCGGGGACGGCTCATAACGAGCGACTTGAGTTTTTGGGTGATGCGGTGCTTCAGTTTACCGCTACCCGTACGCTGTACACGCTGTACCCTGATGTTGCAGAAGGGGAGTTGAGCGTGAGTCGCTCATTGCTGGTAAAAACAGAGTTTTTACTCCAAGCGGCAGAGAAATTGGAAATACCGACATGCCTGCGGGTATCAAGCGGGCAGAAGAAGGATTTAAACACGGTGAGTACAAGCTTATTTGCTGATGCGGTAGAGGCGATTATCGGTGCGATATACCTTGATGGCGGGCTTGAGTCGGCAGAACAATTTATTTTTGATAAAGTGCTGGTTGATATAACGGGATACCTGTCGCAGGTGCCGCTGCAGGACGCAAAAACGGCCTTGCAGGAATATACCCAGCAGGAATTTGACATAACACCGGAGTATGTTGTGTTAGATGAATCCGGACCTGATCACGCCAAAACTTTCACCATCGGGGTTAAGGTCGGGGATGCGATGCATGCGCAGGCAGTTGGGAAATCAAAGCAGGAGGCAGCGCAAAAAGCCGCTGAAGAAACGCTGAAAAAGTACAAGAAGGGGAAGTGATGGTTGACCATTTGATTATTTTATTGTACAGTTATATCACGAACAAAATAGTATGTCAACGGGTTGCTTTTTTTGATTTTTTTGTTATTATATATGTAAAGTACTGAGGGCAAGAAGCCTGATGTATGTTGCTGTACATTACCCAAGTAAATTAACAATATGGTCGCTTGACGACCCCAAAAGAGGAGGATTGACATGATTAATAAAATGTCAGCCAAGCTTTCTTTCATCTTGGTCGCACTGTTAGCGGCCATAGGTATGAGCGTTATCGGGTGTGGGCAAATGAGTGACTCTCCCACGGACGGAATTATTTCAGGGGGAGATGATGAAATCTCTGGAAAAACTCCGGAAATTGCGATTGTGAAGACGATCACCACAAAAGCGGGTACCACTGAGATTTCCTACCACTTTGAGTCGGATATGGACCTTGAGATGAGTATCGTCGTAGGGCTGGAAGTTAGAACCGGAGATAACACGGAAGGCGCAATCGTCATCCTGCAGAAAGACACGAGTGTCTCTGAGGCGTTTTCTTTCGGAGATCACATCAGTCAGGTCACGATCTTGCAGCACAAGGATCTCCTTGACTTTAAGTCAACCGTAGCGGCGATAAATGAGGCGGATATGTCTGTTGATTTCACACAGTATCCGGTCCACCAGAGGCCGTACAATGTGAACACGGAAAATAGTTCGGTTTCCAGATAGCTGCACATTATGTGAGGGCAGGTAAGTATGTTTTTCAACAGTACTGCCTGTCCTTTCTTTTTTGTAGAGGAGATGATGAAATGAAGAAGGTTTTTCTTTTTGCAGCGCTTGCGATACTGCTTATGCCATTTTTGTTTTTGGTGGGTTGCGGAGAGGGCTCTGCGAGCGGCTTACTCGGCGGAAATGAAGAAGGTGCGACACCGCAACGGACTACTGGCAGACAGCCACCGCCAACACTTGGTTCGGCTTTTGATACAGAGGCAGGTGGCGAAAGGTCGGTCGCTGATCCGAGTAGTGATGGTGCGTTAGAGCGCGTTGAGGTTTTGATCGCTCCCATCTGGCTGCAGTCATTTGAGGACGGCACTTTTATGGCAGTCACTGACTTGCCGGCAAAGCAGAATATCTACATCCTCACCCGGACATCCCATTGGGCGCATCCGGAGGATGAAGTGCCGTTCATCACAAAGCTGGAGACAATTACGATTCGACAGAACGCCAGTTTCTCACAACGGTTTTCTCCGGATCCGCTCCACTGGACACGGGCAGTGGAGGTCTCTATTGAACCATTTGAAATATTACAAAAACTTCCGCTCCCTGAGACAACAGCAGAGGGGATTGAGATAGGGGCGGGAGTAGGATTCACCATTCGCTACCGAGCGCTGGAAGACCACGATCGCGTGGTATTCTTTCACCGCCTGGAGTAACCATGCGAAGCGGCGAGCGATAAAAAACGGACTGACTTTCAGTCCGTTTTTTCATTGCTAAAAAATGTTACAATAGTAGGTGTATGCATCTTAAAGAATTGCGTATTGAAGGATTTAAATCGTTCGGCAAATCAGTGGTGTTGTCGTTTCCGACAAATATCACCGGCATTGTCGGTCCGAATGGGTCGGGAAAGTCTAATGTCGCGGAGGCATTTCGTTTTGTGTTGGGAGAGCAGTCCATGAAAAGCATGCGCGGGAAGCGCGGTGAAGACCTGCTCTTTAACGGCGGTACCGGGGCGAATCGGGCGAATCGGGCGAAAGTGTCTATTGTATTTGATAACACTGAACGCTTGCTCAACAGTTCGTTTGACGAGGTGTCTGTTTCCCGTACTGTGTATCGCAACGGAACGAATGAGTATGCGATTAACGGTACTCAGGTACGGCATCGGGATGTTATTGAACTGCTGGCTAAGGCGAATGTCGGATCTACCGGGCATCATATTATCTCGCAAGGCGAGGCGGATCGTATTTTGCACGCGACAAATGAAGAGCGCCGAGAGATGCTGGAGGACGGTCTTGGTTTGAAGCTGCTGCAGTATCGGCGGGCGGAAGCGGAGAAGAAACTGCAACGCGCACAGAAGAATATCGCTGAAACTGATCTTATCCTTCGGGAGACCGCGCCGCACTTGCGCCACCTGAAGCGACAGGTTGAGCGGTATGAGAAGGCAAAAAAAACACGGGAAGAATTGGTGCGATTGTATGCGGTGTACCTTGCGTATGAAACGGCATATATCGCGACTGGCAAGTGTGCGGCGGAAGGTGCCTTTGATTCGTTGCAAGAGAGGATTGCCGTTATTAAAAAAGATATTGCGGGAGAGAGGCGAAAGGCAGGAACAGAGCGGACAGTAGATGTGGCGCGAAAACAAGAGGAATCTCTCGCGGAGGCACTTCGCGCTGTGCGGGATAAGTGGGATATGGTAACCCGGGAAATCGGACGACTCGAGGGGGAGCGAGCCGCACTTGAAAACCTCACGAAGGAGGGCGAGCGTGAGCCAATAGATCGTACAGCGCTGCTGCGACTTTACAAAGAGGTGCAACGCCGCTTTATGGGAGAAGATGATTACCCTGCGGTTATCACCTATGCGCTGCAGCAGTTAAAGACGATACTTGGAAGTAAAAGCGCGGTGCAGGAAGGGGCAGAACGGCGACTCACCGCTTTGCAGAAGAAGTTGAAGGAGCGGCAGGAGCAAATGAGCAAATTGCAAGAGCAGGAGCGGCAGCATCTCTGTGAGCAGGAGGCACTGTATAAGCAGAGAGAGCGGGAAATCACTGCCACACGACAGTCAGAGAAAAAAATACTCGCGCTGGTGACAGAAAAAAACTCCCTTGAGCAGGAACTTTCTGAAGTGCAGCACTCACTGGCACTTTTTCGGGAGGATGAGGAGAATATACGGCGGGAAATGGTTGAAGGGACTGTGCTCGTCGGCAGTGCGATTAATAACTATAAATCGGTCGCTGTTCCGCAGGAAATACAAGATGAAGACCGAGCAAAACAAAAAGAACGGCGGCGTGTGTTAGAGCGAAAAAAGATTGAGCTTGAAACGGTAGGGACCGGTGATAGTGGCGAAGAAAGGCATGCTGAATATCGAGAGGTTTCCGAACGGGTTGATTTTTTAAAGAAGGAAAAAGAAGATCTGTTGCGCAGTATAAAGGATTGCGAAGAAGGTATCGCTGCGATACAGCAAGAGGTAGAAGCGCGGTTTAAAGCAGGCGTGGAGGCGATTGATAAAGAGTTCGGCCGATTTTTCAAGATTTTATTCGGCGGAGGGAAGGCGGGGGTTGTTGTTGAAAGACGAACCATTGCCAGAGAAGATGAGGACCCGGAAGTGCGGGTGGGTGTGGCGGTGCGGGTGGCACTGCCGCGTAAGAAAATTAACGCTCTGGAACAACTTTCAGGTGGTGAGCGTGCGCTGGTGTCTATCGCTTTGCTGTTTGCTATGTCGCAGGTGACCCCGCCGCCATTTTTAATACTGGATGAGACCGATGCGGCGCTGGATGAGGCGAATTCACGGCGATACGGTGATATGATAGAGTCATTAGCAAAACAGTCGCAGTTGATTTTGATTACCCATAATCGTGAAACTATGCATCGAGCAGGAGCGCTATATGGTGTGACGATGGGGATGACCGGTATATCAGCGATACTTTCTGTACAGTTTGATGAGGCAGTGCGTGTGGCAGAATAGTGTTTGTATGCAGCAAAGGAGACAGCGCACTGGTGCTACAACTTATGTGCCAAGGAAGAGTGATTATGTCCTGGAAATTCGCAGATCGTCTGCCGGACTTGGGCTCTTTACTGAAAGCCCGATACCGCGGGAAAAATTTATTATTGAGTACTATGGTCCGATACTCACCCGTGAACAGGCAGATGAAAAAGGTGGCAAATATCTTTTTGAAATCAATAGCAGGAAAGTGATAGACGGCTCTCCCCGCTACAACACTGCCCGCTACCTTAACCATTCCTGCCGACCTAACTGTGAGACCGATGTCGTGAAAGGGAGGGTGTATATCTATGCTAAGCGCAATATTAAGCCTGGCGAAGAACTTACTTATGACTACGGAAAAGAGTATATTGATGACTTCATCAAGCCATACGGCTGTAAATGCCCAAAATGTCTTGCAGGTTAAGGTGTTGATAGTAGGGTTATACACATTGTTCACAGGGTGTGCGTAATGGTTCAAAGACACGCGTTCGGTTGTGCGTGGTACCATACCAATAATGCAGTATGATTTCAGTGCTTTTTCTGAAAGAGAGAAAGAAACACTCGCGTGGTTGGGTGATGAATATGCGCAGATACAATCGGGGAGAGTTACCACTGCGCTGCTGGATCGAGTTGCCGTTGCTGCCTATGGCGCGAAGACCGCATTGAGTCATTGCGCTGCCATTGCGGCGGAGGATCCGAAGACGCTGACGGTAACACCTTACGATCCTACGCTGTTGCCTGAGATAGAAGCGGCACTTCGGGAGCAGGTGCCGTCTATGAGCGTCGCAGCCGGTGAGACAACAATACGGGTTATTTCTCCTGAGCTAACCGGTGAGAGGCGGGCGGCGTTGGAAAAGATGGCGCGGGAACGAGCAGAGGAGGCGAAACAATCCCTTCGCGGCGCTCGGGAAAAAGTGATGTCGGACATAAAGCAGCAGAAAGCAGATGGAACGCTTTCAGAAGATGAAGAGTTTGCCGTTAAAAAGGAATTGCAGGAAAAAATTGACGCGGCAAACAAGGCAATAGAAGAAATGTGTGAGAAAAAGGTGCAAGATACACAGCTATAGCGTATGGCAGACAGCATGAATGAAAAAGGAAGAGGCATGCAGCATAGTCTCAATTTTTTGCGAAAGCATGATCTTTATCAGCAGCTTGTGTTGGGTAGAAGTCAGTCGAAGGCACCCAAGCCATCAAAGAAAACAAGGGATACTTTTTTAAGTTCACTCGGCAATCAGGTGGGCATTGACCTCGGCACCGCAACAACAGTGGTGTATGTGAGCGGTAAGGGGGTAGTTATGCGGGAGCCGACCTTGGTCGCGGTGAATAAGCGAACAGACCAGGTTGTCGCCATCGGCAAACGAGCGCGACAAATGATCGGCAGGACGCCTGAGTATATTGAGGTGATACAGCCGGTACAATTGGGTGTTATCAATGACTATGAAATAACTGAGCAGCTGTTTGAGCATATCTTCAGAAAAGTGCAGGATGCACTGCCGAAAATTTTCAGCCCTTCAGTGATTATCGGCGTGCCCTGCCGTACTTCTCAGGCGGAAATAAACGCCGTGCGTGATGCGGTTGTTGACGCAGGTGCGCGGCGAGTGGGTATTGTGTATGAGCCATTTGCTGCTGCGGTAGGTATTGACCTGCCGCTGCTGAGCGAAACAGCAGTTATGGTTATTGATATCGGCGGCGGCACTAGCGACACGATGATTCTTGCCGGCGGAGAAATCGTCTCTTCAGATAGTATACGAGTTGCCGGTGATGCGTTTGACTCAGCGATTGTTGAAGGGCTCAAAGAGCGAAAGCATATTGTCATCGGTGAAAGAACCGCAGAGGATCTGAAAGTCGCGATGATGCAATCGGCAAAAGAGCAGAAGGTGTTCGGCGTGCAGGGCAGAAGCAGCAGCACCGGATTGCCGCTGGAGATAGAGGTTTCATTTGAAGAAATTGTGCAGATACTTGAACCCTACCTGGAAAAAATCGCTGAATATATCGGCGCCTTTGTGGGGCAGTCATCCCCGGAGGTGCAGGCGGATTTGAAAAATAATAATATCTATTTTGTTGGCGGCGGACCGGCGGTACACGCTTTTCCGAAAAAAATCGAAGACATGCTTAACCTGCGCGTTATTGTCCCGGAAAATGCGACCGGACTTGTTGCGCGAGGCACGGCGGTGATTGCGCAAAATCCTGATAGATATGAAAAATATTTTCTCGCGTAAATTACAACAGCACGCACTATGCAGAAACAAGAACAAACAGGAGGTAAAGCCGGTTATGTAGTGATGGCATTTCTCCTTATAACCTATATTTTTTTCCCGTCGTGGTATAGAACGATTTCACAGAAAATATTCGGTGTCGTGTATATGCGTTATGCGCAGTCGTTACAAGACGGCGATATTGATTTTAGGATGCCGTCGATATCGCAAGAGTCCGGGATGTTGCCGGTTTTTGTGATAGCGCGTCCTCCACAAACACCGTATGACTATGTTCTCACTACCGTGCCGGAACAGTTTCAGGAGGCAAATCAGCAAGAGGGCAGGTGGTATGTGTATGATGATGCCGGGCAGCCGGTCGGCTATGTGGAGCAATGGCATTCGTCACTCCTGGTGATACCGCTGTTCAGCGCGCCCGGGAGCGATGAATTGTTTTCGGTGGCAGGATATGTTTCCCGGGGAATTGGCGACGGCGGGGGCAGTTTTTCATTGCAGGTCCCTATGGATATCGCCGTAACAACGGGCATGCCGATTGTTCATCAGGCGACCGGAAAGATACTCAGTGCTGTTGTTGCTATTGAAAATATACCGGAGAAAAATGTGCAGAAAGTCGTCGGCGTCCTGCGAGAGAGCCCTTTGGAAATAGCAACGCTCTACATGCTGCGCGAACCCAACAATGCGGTACTGCCGGAAGTCGTTGAATCAGCGACTGACATGGTACGAATCCTTGCGGATACTGCGCGGAAAGAGCAGACAGAAGATCAGGAAACCACCCCTGAGCAGCAGCTGGAAGCGGCGATACCGGAAACATCATCAGAATAATCACCATGCAAAACATACGGAAAAAAATTATGGCTTGCGGCATAGTGATACTCGGCATTATTATGGCACCACTCTTCCCGTTTTGGGGATTGCTCCTGATGCCGATACTGCTCCTCCTGCTCGGTCAGCCGGTTGTCGCATTGTTGCTTGCCTTGCTTCTTGATTCGTTTTTGGCACCCGGCGGTGTTGCGCCGATATGGACATCTCTCACCTTCTATACGACACTCTGCATACTGTTTTACGCCTATCTGCGCTATACTACCACCGTATGAATATACCAGCGCGCCTTGCCGGAGGGATACGCCGACTCTTCAGGAAAAGGCGGCGAATTCAACCCGTTCATCTGCATAAAACTTATATTGACAAGACAATATCCGGCGAGGAATTTTCTGTTCAGGATGGGGAAGGGCACCTGCACCGCTCAATTGCCCTGCATCAACTCTACTGGATTGGTGCGGTTTTTGCGCTGTTTGTCCTGGTGATGTTGGGTAAGACCGGCTATCTCCAAATCGTGGTCAGCGAGCAGTATACCCAGATTAGTGAAAATAACTCATTTGATCGTGTTGCCGTGCTGCCGGTTCGGGGCACTATTTATGACCGCAACGGCACACCGATCGCGTGGAATGCAGGCGAGAGCGGCGACCCTATGCCGGAGCGGCGATACTTCGGGGAAGGATTCAGCTCATTGCTCGGCTTTATGCGCTACCCCAAGCAGGATGCGATGGGCACTTATTATCGCCAGGAGACAGAAGGGAGCGGCGGATTGGAGCAAAAATATAATTTTCTGCTCGCCGGTGGCAGCGGTTCAATTGTGCTGGAGAAAGGTGCGACCGGCGAGGTTATCTCAGAACTTTACATAGAACACCCGACGGACGGTGAGGATGTGGTTATATCTCTTGACGCTGCTGTGCAGGATATCCTGTATACCACCATCAAAGAGGTTGCTGAAGAGCGGGAGTTTCAAAGCGGCTCTGCCGCTATTTTGGATGTGCAGACCGGGGAAATTATTGCGCTGGTGTCATACCCGGATTTTGATAACAACGCGCTGGTGAGCAAGACAGAAAAAATACCGACTGACTATGTGCAGCAGCAGGATGAAGGGGTGTTTGTACACCGAGCGATCTCGGGGCTGTATAGCCCGGGTTCAACGGTTAAACCGTTTTTTGCCGCTGCTGCGCTTGAAGAAGAGGTTATTAGGCCGACTGACATTATTACCAGTAACGGATTTATCACTCTGCAAAATCCTTACGACCCCGACATTGTCTATACCTACAAAGATTGGAAAGTGCATGGTGACCTGGATGTCTATGGCGCAATTGCGCAGTCGTCTAATGTGTATTTCTATTATGTCGGTGGCGGGTACGGTCACATAGACGAAGGGCTTGGTATTGACCGTCTGAACTTTTATGCTGAAATGTTTGGCTTTGGGCGACCGACGACTATCGGCGTATTTCATGAACCGGAAGGATTGTTGCCAAATCCGAAATGGAAAAAGAATCGTTACGGTGAAGATTGGACTATCGGTGATACCTATAATACCGTCATCGGACAGTATGCTTTTCAGGTGACCCCACTGCAGCTCGCTCGAGCGACTGCGGCGATTGCGAATGGCGGCATTTTGCTTGAACCTCACCTACAAAAAGAAGAGCGATCAAAAAAAATTCGCTTAGCGATATCACCGGAAAGCTTGGCTATGGTGCGCGCCGGTATGCGAAAAACAGTGTTGGAGGGGACGGCAAAAATACTGCGTACTGATACGCACACGCTTGCGGCGAAAACCGGCACTGCGCAGGTCGGCACGGCCGGACTCCTTAATTCGCTGCTTATTGGCTTTTTCCCCTATGAAAGGCCGAAATACGCCTTTGCTATCGTTATGGAGCGCAGTGAGCAGGAAGGGGGTGCTTTGAGCGCTGCACGGGCATTTTTTGACGCTATGAGGGTACAGCATCCTCACTATTTACAAGTTACAAGGTAAGTTGTCAAGCAGGGGAACATCTTTTTGGAGGAAACTAAAATGACAAGAATGACTTACTCTATGAAGCACCTTGGGTGGTCGTAGCAAAACCACATAAGGTGCTTGAAGGACTTCATCACTGCCCTGCGGGGTGAGGGGGCGAGCCCTCCTCGGTAATATTTGAAGTCGGCCAAAAGGGCTTAGTCCAGCCCATGCTCTCGGGTTTTAAGAAGTGATCCGAGGAGGGTGGGACCTCCGAAACAACTTCTAATCTGTTCTTTTACAATAGGTGGGAACACGGGAGACCGAAAGGTCTCCCGTTTTTCTTTTTATACAAAAAAACTTATTAGGTGTGGCATACTATGGGAGTATGGCGATACTCGATGTGTTACTCGGCTCTGAGTCAGAGCGATATGTAAAAGGGTCCAAAGGTGTGGTGCGGAAAATACAGGAGCATAAAGAAGCGTTTTCAGCGTTGTCTGATAGCGATTTGCAGGAGAAGACGAACACTTTTAAAAAACAATTACAGGATGGGGCAGTATTAGATGCTGTACTGCCGGAGGCATTTGCGGTGGCTTGTGAGGCGGTGCGGCGGACGACCGGGATGGATCCGTTTGCGGTGCAGATCATTGGTGGCAAGGCGATTCACGAGGGGTCTATTGCCGAGATGCGTACCGGTGAGGGAAAAACGCTTGTGGCAGTGCTGCCGGCGTACTTGAACGCGCTGAGCGGTAAGTCGGTACATATTGTGACCGTGAACGACTACCTGGCACGGCGAGATGCGGTGTGGATGGGGCAGGCGTTCGCGTTTTTGGGTTTGACGATAGGGGTGATTAACGGACAGGACGGATCGTATATCTATGATGCGGAGCATCAGGAGCAAGACCGGGAGCGGGATGATGAGGGATCGTATAAGGTGGTGCACGAATTTTTACGCGAGGTGAAGCGTGAGGAGGTATATCAGTGTGATATTGTCTATGGAACGAATAATGAATTTGTGTTTGACTACCTGCGGGATAACATCGCGTATGATCCGGAGGAGGTTCGGCACCGAGGATTTCACTTTGCTATTATAGACGAGGTGGATTCTATTCTCATCGATGAGGCGCGTAGTCCGCTGATCATTTCCGCGCCATCAAACATTCCTGCATCGCACTATATTCAGTTCACCAGATTTGCTGATTCGCTGAAAGAGGAGGAGGATTACACCATTGACGAGAAAAAACGGGCAGTTGCGTTGACCGCAAGCGGTATTGAGAAGTTTGAACGCTCGTTGAAAGTGGAGAATGTGTATGTTGAGGGTGCGCAGCGAACACTACACTATCTGCATAATGCGCTGAAGGCGAAGTCGCTGTTTAAGCGGGATAAGCAGTATGTGGTACGGGATGATCAGGTAATTATTGTTGATGAATTCACCGGACGACTGCAGCCCGGGCGACAGTGGAGTGACGGCATCCATCAGGCAGTTGAGGCAAAAGAAGGGGTAACCGTGAAGCAGGAAACGCGCACCTATGCATCTATCACTTTTCAAAATTATTTTCGGATGTACGAGAAACTCGCTGGCATGACCGGAACGGCAAAATCCTCTGAGGAGGAATTTTATAAGGTGTACAAAATGCCGGTAATGAGTGTGCCGACGAACAAGCCGATACAGCGTGTTGACCATCAGGATGCTATTTATCAAACCCATCATGCGAAACTCCGTGCCGTTGTTGCAAAGGTGAAAGATCTGCACGAAAAAGGGCAGCCGGTACTGGTTGGTACTGCGTCCATAGATCACAACGAAGCCCTTTCCAAGCGGCTGAAGAAGGCGAAGGTCCCGCACGAAGTACTCAACGCGAAGAACCATGAGCGGGAAGGTGAAATTATCGCGCAGGCAGGGAAACGAGGCGCAGTGACGATCGCGACTAACCTTGCCGGGCGAGGGGTTGATATCAAGCTTGGCGGTGCGACGGCAGAAGAGTCGAAGCAGCATGCAGATGCGATTAAGGAGCTCGGTGGACTGTTTGTGCTGGGAACCGAACGGCATGAGTCGCGACGGATTGATGATCAGTTGCGAGGGCGGTGCGGTCGACAGGGCGACCGGGGTGAGACGCAGTTCTACCTATCGCTGGAGGACGATCTGACACGCGTGTTCGGATCAGATCAGGTAAAGCAGGTCGCGGAGCGGCTCGGCTTGCCGGAAGATCAAGGGATACAGAATAAAATTATATCAAGGTCAATAGAAAGTGCACAAAAGCGGGTGGAGGGGCATCATTTTGATGCGCGACGGTTCAGCTTAGAGTACGACACTATCTTAGACACCCATCGCGGGGAGGTGTACACGCGGCGACGAGAGATATTGCTGGCAACAACCCTTGATCCACTGCAGGAATTTCTAGATAAAAAAACTATTGAGGTGATGGAGGAGCAACACGGCGAAACTGCTGTTACCGAACTACGAAGGTTGGTATTGCGCAGCATTGATATGGCGTGGATGGAGCACCTTGAACTGATGGATTATGCACGGAGCAGTGCGGGACTGCGATCATACGGACAGCGGGAGCCGCTGATGGAATACAGAAAGGAGGGCAATCAGTTATTCAGTGGTTTTTGGGGATATGTGCGGGAACTTGCTACAAAGCCGACAGAAAGCGCTGCAAAAGGTGAGTAGGTGTATTTTTCAAACTTATTTTTTCTTGACCGACAATTTTTTATGCGCCGCTTTGTCAATCTTCGGCATTGCTATGGTAAGTACACCGTCTTTTACCTCTGCTTTTGCGTCTTCAACCTCCACCTCCGCAGGTAGGAGGATGGAGCGGGAAAAGGAGCCGAATGAGATCTCTTCATAGAGATAGTCACCGGTTTTTTCAACGCAGTGTTCGTTTGATCCGACGGTAATAGTCAACATTTCGCGGTTTAGGTCTATTTCAATCTTGTCCTCTGCAACACCCGGAACCAAGGCCTGCGCGACGAATGCGTCTCCGGTGTCCACGAGATTGATTTGTAAATCTTCAGCCCCGGACATACGAGTAGGTGCTTTTTCTTCCTTTTCATCCTCAAGAGCAAACTCGCTGTCATCTTCAAAGGGGCTATTGTCTTCTTCCATAGTGTCAAGCGCCTCATCAAGATCCATTTCTTCAAATTCGTCGTAGAGGGTATCGTCAGTACTGCGCCCCAACATACGACCAATCCATGATGTTTTTCCTTTTTCGACGGGAGCCATACTATTGTATTGTAGCATTGTTTCGCCGCACAGTGAGTGCCGCAACAATGTCATTAGTATACCAAGCATACCACCGGCGTATGGTGCGTCAGTGGAAAACATCTGTCTATACCGTAAGGGCAGGAAACGAGAGATTTGCATCGGCGCTGAGGGTTTCTGCTGCCGTGGTGACACGATTTGCATAGGCAGCCAGCGCGATCATCACTGCATTATCAGTTGCGTAGGAGCGATTGGTACAGTAGAGTGCGACTTGTGGGTGTTGTTCGGAGAGTCGTCGGAATTGTTCTCGAAGCTGTTTATTTGCTGAAACCCCGCCACTGACGATGATACTTTTCGGGCTGTGGTGTTCTAGTGCGCGCTGTGTTTTTACCAATAGCGTTTCAACGACTGCATCTTCAAATTCCATCGCTAAGGCCGCCCTCTCATCTTCTGAAAGGTTTGGGTGTTTTTCACAGAAGACCCGAACCGCTGTTTTTAAACCGGCATAGGAAAAGTTGAGGGTGTTGTCCTGCAGCATTGGGCGAGGAAGCATGGTCGGCGGTGTGGTGCCGGCGGCACGAGCGGTCTCGGCGAGATCTGCCAGTGCGGGGCCGCCCGGGTAGGGTAGTCCGAGTAATCGCGCCACCTTGTCAAATGCCTCGCCTGCGGCGTCGTCGAGTGTTTGTCCTATTTTTTGATAGGCGCCGAGGTGTGGTGAGAGCACCAGCTCGGTGTGGCCGCCGGATACCAAGAGAGCGAGGATCGGGTACTGCGGCGTGATGAGCTCGACATCGGTAATGAGCGCGGAGACAATATGCCCCTCCATATGGTTGACCGGGATAATGGGTATATCCCACAAGAGCGCGAGCGCCCGGGTGAAATTGACCCCGACCCAAAGTGCCGGTGCGAGCCCCGGTCCGCGGGTGACTGCTAATGCGTCTATAGTGGTCGGGCGGGTATGGGCAAAGTGCTGTTCAATCGCTTTCAACATATCCGGTTCGCGTGCGCAAATTTGTCGTATTGCGTCAGATATCTGAGCAGACGGCTCTTTCTGCAGAAGTGACTCATCTTCAAGCAGTGCGTGCGTCAGGATAGGGAGTATTTTTTGATGTTCCCGTTTTGCCAGAGATGGGTAAACACCACCGTATGAGTTGTGCATGTCGGACTGTGAGTGTAATTTTTCAACAAGTATTTGATAGTGTGTTTTGCTGCCCGTATCGGTGAACGAAAGAAGGGCAACCGCCGTTTCATCGCAGCTTGTCTCAATAGAGAGAATACGCATAGACACAGTATATGTTATTTAGGAGCAACGCAACACGGATGTTGCGTTGCGAGTAGGCGCAAATTGAATTTTGCGCTGCAAGACAGGTGCGACTGCCAAGTCGCACAGTGAAATGACACGGATGTTGCGTTGCGAGTAAGATGCGACTGCCAAGTCGCACAATAATGGATATGAAAAAACCCCCATGCGGTGAGAGTTTGGCAAGGTTATGATGGTGAGATTATGAAACCTGCCAATTACTCTCGGTGCATAGGGGGCGAGGCATTATTTTTTTGTAAGTAAGGAGGCATGCCTCTGAGAAAAAAACAGAATGGAAAAAACCATGTACTGTATTTTATACTACCATACTTTTTTCCTAACAAGTAGGTATATAAGCATTTGCTGTATTGTCAAATGTGTTGCTTGATGCCTTGCGAAAAGAAGATTTAAGCAAGTGGGTTGCGGTGGGTGAGGGCATTGATGAGTGTTTCAGGGTCTGAGTATTCCACCTCGGAGCCGGAGGAGAGTCCTCGACCGAGCGTGGTAATAGTGATGTCGGGGAACCGCTGCTTGAGCAGATTGCTCAGATGGCGCGCGGTGTGATCAGCATCAGGATGAACAGCCAGTGCAATGATGATTTCTTTCGGACCGTGGGTCTCCACAGAAGTGATAAGTTGGGGGATACGAGCGGATGTTTGCTCGCTGTTTGCGATGGGGACGAGTCCGCCAAGGATGAAGTAGTAGCCCTGAATAACCGCACTGGCTGACGCGGCAAGCATGCCGGCGTCCACATCTTTTTCAACGACAATGAGGGTGTCAGTATGGCCCTGCTCACAGACCGAGCATTTTGTTGTTTGCTGTTGATGGCGGATAAAGCACTGCGGACACTGTTTGCTGGCACGGTGCAGAGCGATGATGGCTTCCGTGAGATGCTGTACATACTGTGTGTCCTGTCGACTCAGAAACCGCGCGAAGCGCTCCGCTTGCCGGAGCCCGATACCGGGAAAGCGTTTGAAGAGCATGATAAGGCGTGCTAATGTTTCTTCTTGCTGCATGGTGATGGCAATATTAAAATGCGTCCGGTGCTGCCGCCGCTTCCTGATCGGCATACGCATCATTCGCCGGTTCAACAAAGGTTGCGCGCTTCCGGTCAAACTGCAATGCCACCTTGCCGGTCGGTCCGTTACGATGTTTCTCAATCATTAAATCAGTGGGGACGGGCGTGCCATCACTCTCCCCTTCATACATTTGATCTGTTCTCCGATGCAGAAACATTACCACATCGGCATCCTGCTCAATGGATCCGGAGTCGCGAAGGTCGGAGAGGCGCGGCTTGCCTTCCCGTTTTTCTACATCACGAGAAAGTTGGGAAAGGGCGAGGACGGGGATGGAGAGTTCGCGCGCGATCTGTTTCAGGGTGCGGGATACCTCGGTGATATGCTGCACCATAGAATCGATCCGTCGACCTTCGTGCGGATTGATGAGCTGTAAATAGTCAACAATCAGCATCTTAATGTCGTGTTCGCGTTTCATTCTGCGGGCGGTGGAGCGAATAGAGAGGACGGACATCCCGGATCGGTCGTCTATATAGATAGGGAGTGCGCGGAGACGATCTGCCGCTTCATTGAGTGCGCTGAAATCCTCCTGTGACTGTATTTTTCCGGTACGCATGCGCCACGCATCAAGACTGGATTCAGTGGCAAGGAGGCGCTCTATCAATTGTGAGGTGCTCATCTCAAGTGAGAATATCCCGACCGGTGTTTTTTGTTTGCTGGACGACCGGCGAGCAATATCAAGCGCGAGCGATGTTTTACCGACACTCGGTCGCGCGGCAAGGATGATGAGATCGGATGGGTGAAAACCGGAAAGGGCATTGTCTATTTTGTCGTAGCCGGTGGAAATACCACGGTGCTTGTCGGTGTTTTCGGAAACCATAATAATTTCCTGCACCAAGTCAGGAATGGTATCTGATACCTGCTTGTAGCGAGCATGCGTATGTGTTTGTGTGATGTCAAAGAGCGCCTGCTCCGACTCATCGATAACCTGCTCAATATCTTTCTCCCCCTCCACACTCATCTCGGCTATGCTGCTGCCGGCGGTTTGTAGGCGACGCCGGGTATATTTGTCCTGGACTATTTTTGCGTAGCTTTCGAAGTGCGCTGCTGCCGGTGACTGTTCCACGAGCTCGGCGAGATATTCCCGTCCTCCGATCATTTCCAATTTTTCAGTAGTATCAAGCTGCGTGCTGACAGTGACGGAGTCAATTGCATCGCCGCGGGAAGCGATGGTCCCCATTGCCTCAAAAATGTGCCGATTGCGAGGAGCATAAAACGCTTCTGCCTGCACAAGCTCAGCAACATCGTGAAACTTGTCAGCATTCCACAGCAGCGCGCCAAGCAGCGACTGCTCAACAACAGTGTCGTGCGGAACCGTTTTTGCTGTCGGTGGTGCGAGAGTAGAAACGGTATCTGCTGAGTATGCCTCAGTCGCATAATCTTCCATACACTAACAGTTTACTTTGCCAAAAGATGCCGCTGTGATGGGTTGTGTATTGTATTTCTGTATAACTTCTGCACTCCTTAAAAATAATCAATAAAAGTATCTGCGTTTTTTGTGTAAAGATGCCCTGCTATTTTTATTTTCAGGTTTTTGCGGTATTATAAAGATATTATGCGCAACACTACGGATACTCATACCGCCTCTACAGAGGATGATGCTGCGCGCGGTGTGCAGCGAGCGATCAGCTTGGCGCTGCTGGAGAAGGATGCGGAGGCGCAAGATCGGCTGGAGGGGGAGGTTGAGAAGATTTTAGCGTTTGTCGGCGAGGTGCAGTCGGTGGTGACTGACAGCGTGGCACAGGATGACGGAAAGGTAAATGTGTTTCGGGATGATGTGGTGACCGTGGAGGCAGGGGAGTATCGGGAGGACATGCTGGCGCAGGCGCCGGCATCGTTTAAGCAATGGTTTCTTTCTAAAAAGATTTTATAATGCGGTATGAAGAAGCAACAGTACAGGACATGCGTGAGCTGCTGGCGAAAGGCGATTCGTCGGCTGCCGGATTGCTGACTGAGGCCAAGCGAGTGATAGCGGAACGGGACGGTGAGGTGAAGGCGTTTGTGGAGGTGTTTGATTCGGCGGATGAGGACGCGAAACGGGCGGATACAATGCTGCGCGAAGGGCGGGCGATGCCGCTGACCGGCATTCCTATTGCTATTAAAGATAACCTCTGTATACAGGGTAGGACGGTCACTGCAGCATCAAAGATGTTAGAGGGATTTGTCGCGCCGTATGATGCAACAGTCATTTCACATCTACGAGGGCAGGGGGCAGTGCTTGTAGGACGGACAAATCTTGATGAATTCGCGATGGGGTCAAGCACAGAGCGATCAGTGTACGGGACAACCTTCAATCCGCACGATACGGAGCGAGTGTCCGGCGGATCGAGCGGCGGATCAGCGGCAGCGGTTGCGATGGGAGCAGTGCCGCTTGCGCTTGGCTCGGATACCGGCGGTTCTATTCGGCAGCCGGCGAGTTTTTGCGGAGTGGTGGGACTGAAGCCGACCTATGGAACGGTTTCACGGCACGGCTTAATCGCACTTGGGTCATCACTTGATGTGGTGGGTCCGCTCGCGCGGACAGTTGCTGATGCGGAGGCGCTCTTTGAAGCGTTGCGGGGTGAGGAGGTGCCGTATGACAGCACCGTCGGCTTGTTTGCTGAGTCGGGGCGAGGGAACACCGCGGAACAGGTGATCGGGGTGCCGGATAATTTGCAATCAATCGGGGTATCGCAAGAAACCTTGAACGCCTTTAACACGACGCTTGAGCACTTGCGCGAGCGCGGGTACACGGTACGGGAGGTGTCGTTGCCGATTATGGAAAAAGCGGGGGCGATTTACTATATTATTCAACCGGCTGAGGCATCTTCTAACCTTGCGCGGTTTGATGGAGTGCGCTATGGGTATCATCAAGACGGAGCGGATATTTGGGGTGATTACCTCAAGACACGGAGCAGTGGGTTTGGTGAAGAGGTTTCCCGACGGATTGTGGTTGGTTCGTATGTGCTCTCAGCGGGGTACTATGATGCGTATTATAAAAAAGCAGTGGCGGCACGCGCTGCTATGCGAGAGTCATTTCTTAAGGTGCTGCAGGAAGTTTCGGTGCTGGCAATGCCGACAACCCCTGATACTGCATTCAAGGAAGGAGCTATTCAGGACCCGATTGCGATGTATGCGGAAGATCGCCTGACTTTACAGGCAAACCTCACCGGGCTGCCGGCAATATCAGTGCCGATGACGGTTGACGGGCTGCCGCGCGGCGTACAGTTTATCGGTGATCATAATAGTGAAGCGATGCTGTTCGCATGTGCGAAAGATGTTGCTGTGGTATAAAAAGTAATCGGAGCACGCAAGTGCTCCGATAAGTTTGGTGGCTTAAAATAGGTATGAAAGGGCAAGATCCCACCAAATCTGGTGCTCCTCTCGCCGGATATCCTGGAAAAAATTGAATCCAAAATCTATTTCCAGCGGGGAACTCTTGGACTGTAACTGCAGGGCAACACGAGTTCGCATTATCGTCTCTTGCTCACGATTTATATTGAACAAGGATGTCGCGAATGAAGTGTTGGTATGAAGCCCTCCGCCCCACGCAGCGTCGTTGTACACCGGCGTGTGTGTCTTAAACCCGAACCCGCCCATGCCAACCATCTTTTCAACGGGGACATACGCAGGCACAATCAGCCCACTGAAGAGATACGGCTTCTGTGCACTATTCGCCAGCTCTGCCTTCAAAAGCGTCTCGTACATATCATCCTGAAAGAAGTCAGTGGCGCCTTGGGCGGTGTGCATATAGCTTTGCCGCGCGCTAAGATATGCGATACCAACTTTTTGCCCGATTCCAATAGAAAAACCCGTGTGTCCTGTTAGGTCGCCCTCTCCATCCTGCGAACGCGTCTGCATGCTGCTTAAAGCAGCACTAAGGTCAGTAGCGCCGGTCGAATGTAGTGACAATTTTCCGCCAAAAGCAGGGCCACTCAGGAAGTGCGGAAGTATGGACCCACCGACATTCGCATCGCTGTAGAGCAGGTCGGCCCGCACATTAGTGCTGTTTACATTGATACTATCTGCATACGCCAGTGGCAATAGACACTGGAGGAGTAAAGCAAACAGTATTGAGAAAAACTTTTTGGACATTTGGAAACCTCCAAATTTGTTTACTTAAAGAATTTGGTTCAGTGTCAGAGATAAATTTCTGACGCTATCATCAACTATAGCATAAATGTAACCACAAAGCAAATGGTTTTCTTTTTTTCTCCGCTGCTTTTCCAAAAAAATATTGACTCTTTGAAAGTGGTTTTGTGATGCGTTGCACCTATGACACAAACTTTTTCTTTGTCAACCGACTCACCTGACCATATGTTTGCTACACTGTAGTTATGTCAACTTACACGCCGACTATCGGGCTTGAAATACATGCAGAGCTGCTCACTGAGAGCAAGTTGTTTTGCGGGTGTCGGAATGATCCGAATAGTGATGATCCGAATGTCTATGCATGCCCGGTGTGTGTGGGGTATCCGGGAGCCCTGCCATATATGAATAAAAAAGCAGTTGAGCATGTTTTGCGAATCGGTGTCGCGCTTGGCGGAGAGTTGGCATCGTTTACAGAGTTTGATCGTAAGCATTACTTCTACCCCGACATCCCGAAAGGGTATCAAATCAGCCAGTACGCATTTCCGCTGGTGAAAAATGCTGTGTTGGCAGGAGTTGGTATTGAGCGAATACATTTAGAAGAAGACACTGCGAAGAGCGCGCATGATGTGTGTTCCACAGGATCGGTAATTGATTTTAACCGTTCAGGTGTGCCGCTGATGGAGCTGGTTACCGAGCCGGTGATACATACTGCCGAAGATGCGTGCCAATTCGGTGATATGCTGCAGCAGACGCTTCGGTATCTCGGTGTGGCGCGTGCGCGGATGGAGTGGGGAGAGATGCGCGTTGAGGCAAACATCTCGGTGAGCAAGACTGACACCTTGGGAACAAAAGTTGAGGTAAAAAATCTTAACTCTTTTAAGGCGGTGACCGGCGCAATTGCTTATGAAATAGAGCGGCAGACGGCGTTCTTGGAAAAAGGGGAGCGGATTGCGCAGGAAACCCGCGGATGGAACGAGAACACCGGCAAAACTTTTTCGCAGCGCTCAAAAGAAACCTCAGCGGAGTATCGGTATATGCCGGAGCCGGATTTGCCGAAGTTTCATATTGACCGAATACCGGAATGGAGTGCGGATTCGCTCCGATTGACACTCCCTGAATTGCCGGAGCAAAAGATGAAACGATACCGCGAGGAATTACGCCTTGACGAAAAAAAGACAGCCGTATTGATAAAAAATAAACAGCTGGGAGATATTTTTGACGCTGTTATTGTTCAGCTTGACCACCCGGACACTGTTCGCCTTACCGCAAACTACCTCACCTCAGATGTTATGCAGTACCTTGAAGAGGGTAACGACACGCTGTTTGAGCGGATAACCGCTGAGGTGATCGCTGAGGTAGTGCAGATGCTCACTACCGGTGAACTCTCCTCCCGTGGCGCGAAAGACATTATTGCAGTGCTCGTTAAGGAAGGCGGTTCACCGCGGAAAATCGCTGAACGGGAAGGGCTCTTTCAGCAATCAGACGAAGGCGCGCTTCAGGAAATCATCACGCAAGTAATCGCGGATAATGAATCGGTGGCTGCGGAATACAAAGCAGGCAAAGAACAATCCTTAAAATTCCTTATCGGGCAGGTGATGAAAGCGACTAAGGGGGCAGCAAACCCTGCTAAGGCACAGGAGTTGCTCAAAGAGATGCTGTTGGGATAACAGGAATCGGGCGGATCTTATTTTGATGCTGTACCATACAGATAATGCAGGGTGTTGTTATGCAGTTGATAGTCAATAGTGTTGTTGCGGGGGCACTGTATGCGGTTATTGCGATTGGATTTACTTTGTCGTATGGTGTGGGGAAGTTTTTTAATCTGACACACGGGGTGATGACGGCGGTCGGGGCCTATGCGGTATTCTACCTGACTAAAGGATTGCAGATGGATGTGTGGATTGCCATCGTGATTGCCGTTGTGTTTACCGGAGCGGTCGGGTGGCTGCTGGAGCGATTCGTGTACGCGCCGTTGCGGGCGCGGAAGGCATCTGCTTTAGTGCTGTTGGTGGCATCGCTCGGAGCATTCACTGCGCTGCAGGGTGTTCTATCTATTCTTTTTTCCTCTCAGATTCAAACGCTAACCCAAGGGAGTGCCGTGCAGCAAGTATTTATGCTCGGTGGAGCGGCGATAACAGAGATACAGATTATCACCGTTATCGTAGCAATGGCAGTGTTACTTGGATTTGTGGTGTTGCTGCGGTATACGCTGTTCGGAAAAGCAGTGCGAGCAGTGAGCGATGATGAAGAGGTATCAAAAATTGTCGGTATTAATACTGCCCGAGTGATTGGTGTGGTATTTTTTCTCGCCTCAGCGGTCGCCGGATTGGCCGGAATACTGGTCGGCTTTGATACTGCGATAGAGCCGACGATGGGGATGACACTGCTGCTGAAAGGAGTCATCGCCGCTATTGTCGGAGGTATCGGGAATATCTATGGAGCGGCACTCGGAGCATTTTTACTCGGTTTTGTGGAAAATTTCGGTATCTGGAAAATATCAGGTGAGTGGAAGGACGCTATTGCGTTTGCGTTGCTGATTGTCTTTTTACTGTTTCGCCCACGCGGAATACTCCCGGTAAAATCATAACATGCAGGAATTTATTTACTACTTCACCCACCTTGCGATTATCATATCCATCTACGCCATCCTGGCATTGGGGCTGAATTTGGTGGTCGGCTATACCGGTCTGCTCTCAGTGATGCATGCGGGGTTTTACGGTATCGGAGCGTATGCTGTCGCGTTACTGATGACACAGTTTGGTTTTAATTTTTTTATTGCGATTGCCGTGAGCGTACTGGCTGCCGCGGTGATAAGTTTTCTTATCGGCTTAGTGCTGAGTAAATTTGACGGGGACTATTACGCACTCGGTTCGCTCGGGTTCGGGGTGATTGTGTACTCAATCTTTCTGAGCTGGAAAGAGCTCACGCGCGGGGCGTTAGGCATACCGCAGATACCGAAGCCGGAATTGTTCGGCTTTGTGTTCTCATCGACTACCGTTTTTCTTATCCTTATGCTGGCGGTGTTGGCAGGAATATACCTGCTCTCTCGTTTCGTGACACGCTCGTCGTTCGGACGGGTGCTGACGGCTATTCGTGAGGACGAGCAGGCAATTCAGGTATTCGGGTATCACACACTGTATTTTAAACTGACGGTGTTTGTTATCGGGGCAGCAATCGCGGCAGTTGCCGGCTCATTATTCGCCTCGTATGTTACCTACATTAATCCGTCATCCTTTACCGCATTAGAGTCGATCTATCTTCTCTCAATCATTATTTTAGGCGGGCTGGCGAGCTTGCGCGGTTCAATACTCGGCGCGGTATTCTTAGTGCTGCTGTTTGAGGGGTTGCGGCACATCGGTCTCTCCACCGTAATGGCGGCACACATACGAGAAGTGCTGTACGGACTTATACTCATCGTGCTGATGCTGCACCGCCCGCAAGGACTTGCCGGAAAATACAAACTATGAGTATCATAACGACAAAAAATATTGTAAAGCGGTTTGAAGGCGTGCGTGCGCTGGATGATTTATCTCTGGAGATTGCGCGAGGTGTGGTAACCGGCATTGTCGGACCGAACGGCTCAGGAAAAACAACCTTGATCAATGTGCTGAGCGGTATGCTGCGCACGGATGAGGGAATACTTCATGTTGGTGATGAGGTGGTTCAGGCGATGAAGCCGCATCGGGTGAGTACATACGGGATAACCCGCACCTTCCAAGAGGTACGACTGTTCGAACAGATGACCGTGCTGGACAATGTTCTTGTCGTGCTGACCGAGCGATCGGTGATCCCCTCGCTATTTCGGCGACGGCAGGAGCAGTGCGATGTTGCGGCGCGGCAGGTATTGGAGACGGTCGGCTTGTGGGAAAAACAAGATGTGTTGGCATCAGCACTTTCCTATGGACAGCGGAAACTGCTGGAAATCGCGCGGGTGTTGGCAATGCCGAAGATGGCGGTATATCTTTTTGACGAACCATTTGCCGGATTGTTTCCGGCGATGGTTGACACCGTAGTTGGCGTTATGCA
This sequence comes from Minisyncoccota bacterium, assembly GCA_965204115.1. Taxonomy (GTDB): domain Bacteria; phylum Patescibacteriota; class Minisyncoccia; order Phycocordibacterales; family JABAAK01; genus JAPPJI01. Next base: position 149,461 of record OZ241963.1, read on the forward strand.
GGATTTGAAACAGCAGGGGAAGAGTGTGGTATTGATTGAGCATAGCATGGAGCTTATTCGCCGCTTGTGTGATACCGTGATCGTGATGGATGAAGGGAAACTGCTTGCGCAGGGCACGCCCGAGGCGGTATTCGCGCGTCCGGAGGTTGTCGCGGTATACTTAGGAAAATAGTATGGATACAGAAACACTATTACAAATACGCGATGGTAAGGTTCGGTACGGTGAGCTGACCGTGCTTGACGGTGTGTCGCTAACGCTTGATGAAGGGGAGATTGTCGCGCTGATGGGGCCGAACGGAGCAGGGAAGTCAACTATCCTGAAAGCGATTTTTGGATTGGCACCGCTCTCCGGCGGACGAATACTCTGGAACAATCATTCCTTCACGCCGGTGGCGCATCAGGTAGTCCGGCGCGGTATTTCCTTTGTCCCGCAGGGACGACGGGTGTTTTCTGGACTCTCCGTGGAGGAAAATTTGGAAATTGGTGGTGCGATTATCAAAGATAAAGAAAGATTGAAACAAGCCACTGAAGAAGTGATGCGAATGTTCCCGATACTCCGGCAAAAGCGCAAAGCACCCTCCGGCACTCTCTCCGGCGGACAGCAGCAAATGCTTGCTCTTGCCCGCGGTCTGATGACCGATCCAAAGGTGCTCCTCCTGGATGAGCCATCACTCGGCTTGGCGCCGAAAGTTGTCAAAGAAATTTTTGCAAAAATGCGTGAAATCAACCAAAACCGCAAAACCGCCATTCTTGTTGTTGAGCACAACATCACTTCACTGCTCCAAATCGCTCATCGTGCCTATGTCCTGGACAAAGGAAAAATTGTCGTCACCGACACCGCAAAAAACCTGCAAGGAAGTGATGTACTGGAGAAAGTATTCCTCGGCACGCTATAGCTTAGATATTGGTCTCTTGCTGAAACATGATTTTGTCATTCTTATATATGGTGGTATACTTGTAATACTATGAGAAAAAAGGAGAATACTTTGCACAGTGGTGTTTTGCGCTGCCTTGTGTATCAGATTTCAGACGATGCGGAGGTGTACTATGCGACGGCACTTGAGCTTAATCTGACCGTGAGTGCGGAAAGTGATGACTTGGCATTGCTGGAGTTGCGTGAGCAGATTAAGGCATATATTGCGACTGCCCGTGAGGAAAATGCACCGGAATTGTTAAATCAAAATGCTGATGCAGACCTTGAGAAGGCATGGGTGAACATGATACGCAATGAAGAGCAGGAAGAGGAAAGTGTTGAGACACTGCAATTAAAGCCACTCTTCGCAGCAATATCGCCGATTGCTGCCGAAAGAGAAGTGGAAGCAATAGGTGTGCCGTTTTGAGCGGTATACTGGTGATATGACGCTTTCTTCTTTTCTCTCCGTTGAAGTAGTGGGGCTGTTTGTATTGCTTGCGGGGTTTGTGGTAGGGCTGGGGGCTGTGACGGTGATTGATGTGCACGGGTTTTTGGGGAGGCGATCGGCGTACTGGAATGAGGCGACGACGCGAACGCACAAGGTGACAAAGCCGTTGATTTGGGTAGGTATCGGACTGGCGATTGTCGGCGGAATGCTGTTCTATTGGGGTGAGCCGTTGACGGGAATACCGCTGATACACAGCATCGTGGCAGTGGTGCTGGTGTTGAACGGCTGCTTTTTATCATTTTCGGTGAGTCCGTTTCTGCTGAAAAGAGAAAAGGAGGGAAAGGCAGGAGAATTGCTGCCGCAGTCATGGCAGCGGAAGATTATGGTGAGCTTGCTCCTCTCTGATGTGGGGTGGTGGGGAAGTTTGCTGTTGCTATCGGTGTATTTGGTCGGTTGAAAAAATTGTGTTCAGGCCATTTGACAGCGGAAGAGGGTGGTACACTATCTACTATATGGGTATAGCGCATATCACACTCGGTATTGCTGTTTTTTGGTCGGCGGTGGGTATTGGGACCGGGGTTACCGCACTCATTATCCCGGGGCTTAAAAAAATGCAGGCGCAGAAAAAGAAGGATCGCAAGGAAACAATGTACGGAACGGAAGCAGTTGAGTTTAACAAGATACGAAAAGCGGAGGAGCAGGTGGTAAAAAAAGAGCCGGTCGCGCGAATCGGAGGATTAACACTACTGCCGACCATTCTGTTTATCGGATTGTGTGTTGCGTGGCTGCTGCAATCAGCATTGATGGCGGTATGTGTGGTACTGGTGTTCGGCGTGGCATTGGTGGCATTGTATGATGATCTGCTTGATATCGGCTTGCTGCAGGGGAAGGTGTGGCGAGCGCGGAAGCGGCTGTTTTTAATGGGGCTTGTTGCGGTGATTGGCGGCATCGGGCTCTACTATCAATTGCTGCCCGGGACGATATCGTTTCTGCCGTTCGCGCCTTTTGAAAAAGTGCCGGTCGGGATGTGGTTGCCACTACTCTTCGCACTGTGGTATATTTTTTGGCAGGCGTCTTCTATGATAGACGGCATAGACGGCTTGTCTGGTAGTATTTTTTTAGTGCTGTTTCTCGGCACCGCGGCAGTGAGTGCGCTGCAGGGAGCCATTGAACCGTTCTTGCTGAGCGCGCTGGGAGCAGGGACGATGGTGCCGTGGCTTTTTGTGAACTATGCGCCGGCGAAAGCGTATTTGACCGAGACCGGCATCACCATCCTACTTATGCTGTACGCACTGATTTCGTTCTTGCTCGGTAGCGGCACTGATAACGCCGACGGTTTATGGGTTGGTGGTATTTTCGGTCTTGTCCTGATAGCAACATGGGGGTCTAATGCGATCCAGTTGCTGTATCGGAAACAAACCGGCAAAAAATTATTTCGTATTGCACCGCTCCACCACCACTTTGAGGCACTCGGGTTGCCGGGGCATGCCGTTGTCACGCGCTATATGCTGGCAACTATCATCTGTGTCATAGGCGGACTGTCTATTCTCCTCTTGTTACGATAAGAACAGTATTTTATTTGTATGCAAAAACTCATTCGCCACTACATCACTAAAAAAGAGCAGTTGCGGCAGTTGATACTGCTGATAATCGGCGTGCTGTTCGGTATGGGGCTGTTTTTTTTGTTCTATGCGTATATTGCTGAGGCGATACGGCTGCCGAGCACGAAAATTTTTACTAACCTTGGCGTGCAGATTGCGGCGTTTGGGGTCGGGTTGGTGGCGATGTACTTTGTGTCACGATTGAAGTACCAATTCTATCGCCGGCATATTTTTTTGATCGGTGCGGTGTCGGTGGTATCCATGCTCCTGCTCTTAACACCGCTGGCGATTGAGCGAAACGGTGCGGTGCGGTGGCTTGATCTTGGCGCACTACAATTTCAGCCATCTGAATTGTTGAAACTGGGGTTTGTGCTGTTTTTTGCGTTCCTGTTCACCCAGAAAAATATCAGAAAAAACACAAAAAAGATGCTCATCTTTACCGTTGCCGGGTTTGCTGTACTGCTGGGAGCCTCAATACTGCAGCCGGACTACGGATCGGCCGTGATTATTGGTAGTGCGATCATGGGTATGGCGATTATCGCTCGATTGCCGAGGACCTGGTGGATCAGCATATTAAGCGCATTGATTGTTGCGAGTGTGGCGATTAGTTTTGTCGCGCCATCGTATATCGCGAATCGCTTTAAGGTTTTCTATGATGTGAACTTTGGGGAACTCACTCCGGAGCAGCGATATGGCGAGGCGTATCATTCCCTCCAAAACCTGGAGGCGGTGCGAGTCGGCGGGCTCATCGGGCAGGGGCCGGGCTATGTCGCACAGAGCTCGCGCCTCAGCATTCCTGAAGTGACAACTGATTCTATTTTCGCCCTTATCGCGGCAGAAGTCGGCTTTATCGGGTCGTTCATCCTGATTATGCTCTTCTTGTTCTTTTTCTTGATATGCTATACCATTGCCGATTTTACCAAAGACCCCTTCGGGAAATATGTTGTCGTGGGTATCACCACGCTTTTTGCCGCACAATTTTTTGTGAATATCCTCGTGGTGCTCGGGCTGCCTGCGACCGGTATCCCGCTCATCTTCTTTAGTCGTGGTGGAAGTTCACTGGTCATTACGCTCGCTTCAATAGGTATTATCTTAAATGTCTTGAGACAAAAGCCGATGCGACGGGAGATCTATCGTGGAGAACTGTGATGCAGTCAAGATGATGGAGGGCGATGTATACTACTGTTATGCAAAGAAAAGAAGTAGTGAAGGGGATTTTTGATTATACATCAATCGTGGTGTCATTTCTGATATTTTTTCTGGCGTGGTTCAATGGCAACTTAACTGATATGCCGTGGTATGGGCTGTTGCTGGTCATTGTATTGACGACAACGGCAGCGTTGGGGGTTTTCGCGATGCTGGAGATACGCAATCATAAACGACTGGCAATTGCACTCGGTGTTTTGCTCCTGTTGATGAGCGTACCGTCTATGGCACATCACGCGTTGGGTTTTTCTTCCGGGCTTGAAGCCGCTGTCTTTTACCTTAAACAGATATACATCCCGCTCCTTGCTGGTGGCTCGCTTTTCCTGCTCCTGAAAAAGCAGCAGAAAACATGGCAAGTACTTTTGCGCTGGGGCACCCGGCTTTACGCTCTACTCGGTACTACGATCGGCATTGTTCTTCTTTACAATAATTTCATACAAAATGCACCCATTGAGACGGCAGGAGTACCCGACGAGATAGCAACAGCACTTACCATCGCCATGATCGTCGGCATCATCCTCACTGTTATCGGACTCCTCATAAACCCACTCTATGTCGTGTGGCGCAATGAAACGCGAGATATGAAGAGATAGCGGCGTTGTGATACCGCACATTGCAATGTGATACACTGCTCGTATGGCTACTCAACCGGAAATTCCTGAGGTTTTCCTATCTCCCTATAACCACACTGATACTGAAGAGCAAATATATGCGCTATGGGAAAAGAGCGGATACTTTAACCCAGACAACCTGCCGGGCAGGCGAAAAGAGGCATATACCGTGATTATGCCGCCACCGAACGCAAACGGCTCGCTGCACGCGGGACATGCGCTGTTTGTGACTCTGGAGGATATGATGGTGCGGTATCAGCGCATGCAGGGCAAAAAGGCGCTGTGGGTACCCGGGGCAGATCATGCAGGATTTGAAACGCAGGTAGTGTACGAAAAGAAATTAGCGAAAGAAAAGCGATCGCGCTTTGGTATGCCACGAGAAGAGCTCTACAATGAGATATTGGCGTTCACCCTGGAAAATAAATCACATATGGAGCGACAACTACGCTCACTCGGAGCAAGTTGCGATTGGTCACGCATGCTGTTCACCCTTGATGACCGTGTGAAAGAGCAGGTGTACGCGACTTTTGTGCAGTTAGAGAAAGATGGACTGCTGTATCGTGGCTTGCGTTCGGTGCATTGGTGTACAAAGTTCCAAACCGGTCTCTCTGAGTTGGAATTGGACCATCAGGAACGGAAAGACCCCTTTTACTATTTTCAGTACGGTCCGTTTGTAATTGGCACCGTGCGACCGGAAACAAAATTTGGTGACAAGTATGTGGTAGTGCATCCGGACGATGAGCGGTACAAGGAGTACGAACACAGACAGAAAATAACGGTTGATTGGATCAACGGTCCTATAGAGGCGATGGTGATAAAAGATGAGGCGGGAGACCCGGAAAAGGGAACCGGCGCGATGACCATCACCCCCTGGCACTCAAAAATTGACTGGGAAATAGCACAGCGGCATGATTTAGAGGCGGAGCAGATCATTGACGAACGAGGAAAACTATTGCCAATCGCAGGAGAATTTGCCAGCATGAACAGTATGGAAGCCCGTGGAAAAATTGTGGAAAAAATGGGGAAAATGGGACTACTCGTTCGTACTGATGAGGATTATGAGCACAGTGTGGCGCTGTGCTATAAATCCGGGCGGGAGATTGAACCGCAGCTGAAGCAGCAATGGTTTGTTAAAACAAAACCCTTGGCAGAAAAAGCAACTGCGGCAATTAAAAATGGAGAAGTGTCATTTGTGACCGAGCGGCACGAGCGAGTCGCCCTGCATTGGCTCTCACAGATACAGGACTGGAATATATCACGGCAAATTGCATGGGGTATACCGATACCGGCAAAGATCTGCACTCAGTGTGATCACGGTATGGTTGATATTGACAACACTATAACAGAATGCACAAAGTGCGGCGGAGCGGTTGAACAGGACCCGGATACCTTTGACACCTGGTTTTCCTCAGGGCAGTGGCCATTTATCACCCTCGGATACCCGGACGGAAAAGATTACAAAACATTTTACCCAACCGATATGATGGAAACCGGCAATGACATCCTGTTTTTCTGGGTGGTGCGCATGATACTGCTTGGGCAGTATCGCACCGACAAGGTGCCGTTTAAGAAGGTGTACCTGCACGGCTTAGTGCGCGACAGCAAAGGAGAAAAAATGAGTAAGTCAAAGGGTAATGTCACTGACCCGACTGAGGTGGCAGGAGAGTACGGCACCGATGCAATGCGCATGGCATATATCGTCGGTAATGTACCCGGAGAGCATATTAACTTCTCGTTGGATAAAATTCGTGGGTATAAGAAATTTGCAAACAAGGTGTGGAACATCGGACGATTTGTCTTAACTGAGACAAGCGGCTGTGTCTACACAAGCGCCCTTACCAAACAGGACAAAGAATACAAGAAAGTGTTTGACACACTACTCAAAGAGATAACCGATGATATGGAAGAGCATCGATATCACCTCGCCGCTGAAAAAATCTATCACTATGTATGGCACACCTTCGCTGACACTATCATTGAGGAGAGTAAAGATATTCTCTCAGGAGACGACGCCGACAGCAAGCAGTCACGGCAATCATTGCTGCTGTACCTTTTTACCGCGTCACTCAAAACACTCCACCCCTTTATGCCCTTCATCACCGAGACGATCTGGCAGCACATTCCGGAGGGGGAGTACAAAATGCAAAAACTCCTTATTGTTGAGCAATGGTAAACACAGTTTAAATAAACTAAACATCTCGCTCAACAGAACGAGATGCTTGATTTTGTTAAACCTTTTAAACGATATCCCTTTATTTTCAATCACATCTGTGACACTAAATCACGCAAATCACGCAGCGACCCATTTCGCTGACGGGTAATTAAAAGGCATACCGATTGAATCTCCTCATCAGTAATTGGGTTTTCTCCCAGATTTCGTCCGCCGGCACCCCAGCCACTCAACTCTTTTTTCGCACTGTCTACCGCATCCGAAAAATCATCAGCAGACCAAGCGGAGTCAACATTTTTATCAATCCAATCATCAGATTTTTTTTTCAAATTTTCTAAACTAACCATTCCCTCCGATGAGTCTAACTTTTCAGCCCCCTTTTTTTCATCCTGCCCCGTTTTATTTTGTAATTCAAACCTCTTTTTTTCCATAAAATATAATTTACTTTAGTAATACTATAAAGCATACCACATAAAAACAGGGTAGTGCTGCCATGCTGGTATAGTATAGGTATCAGCCACCTTAGCTCAGTTGGTAGAGCAGCGCACTCGTAACGCGCAGGTCGTCGGTTCAAATCCGACAGGTGGCTCTTGGCTCAGGTATCCACCGAACACTCCTGCTTCAGGGGCGACACTCCGTATAGCTCCGTTCCTCGCAACAATGATGACACTACTTTGTAAAAGATAACGGGTATTTCCCCATAGTTAAGTTGCTCGTAACGGACTATACTCCGTGTCGCGGTTTCTCTGTGTAGTGTTCGGTGTGTACCGTTCGCTGTGGGTAAGGCGAAGTCGAAGGGTGTTTGGGTAGAAGACGCGCTTTTCGCTGTAGGGGTATTGGGGCGGGGGATGTGCTTTTCGCCGTTAACGGTGTCGTGTTTTGTGTACCGCAGCCATCATTTCCCCATATATAGTTATTTTGTCAAGCCCTATAGTGCATGAGGGTGCGTGGCGATACTGAGGAAGAATATCAAATCAATACTCCTTCAGCGCTTCCCGAAGAGGATTAATTTTGGCACAATCACAGGATAGTATGGTAGTATAGAAAGTATGAAAATAGCGTTTGCAAAACGAGAGGTGACGGGCAAAAAAGTTGGAGGTCTGCGGAAGCAAGGACAGACCCCGGTTGTCTGTTACGGCAATAAGGAAGAGTCGCAGTCATATGCCGTTGCCACAAAGGCACTGAAAACAGCACTGACCTCTGACAGCGTGGTATTTGAAACAGGCGGCGATGTGCCGGGAAAGCAAGTGATGGTGCAGGATATTGACTATCACCCCATCACTGAGGAGCCGATTCATGTTGACTTTCTTTTTGTGGATGCGACACATGAGGTTACCCACGAAGTGCCGGTGCAGGTTGAGGGAGAAGCGCCCGCGGAAAAAGCATACAACGGACAAGTGCTGGTAACGCTTGACAAAATTGAGGTGCGCGCCCTGCCGCAGCATATCCCGAGCCAAGTTATTGCTGATATCAGCACGCTGGAAGAGATCGGCTCCCGCCTTACGGCATCTGCTATACCACTCCCCGAGAATGTTACACTGGTAACCAATGCGGATGAGATCATCGTGTCCGTCGTGGAAGAATCTCAAGAGGAAGAAGAACCAACAGAAACTGATGAAGACTACTTATCAAAAATTGAAGTTACCGGAAAAGGCGGTAAGAAGGATGCCGAGGACGGTGAGGACGGCGGTGATGAGCAGTCCGATAAGTCCGGCGGAGAACCCTCTGACGGGGAATAACCGAAGAGGTGGCGAAAGCGCTTCAGTGCGTGTGGCTTCGTGGATACTCTTCTGTGCGTTTTTTCTGCTCCTGTTCTTGCCCTATTCATTCCCGGCGCAGTCAGAAGAGTGTTTTACTAATCTCGGCGGTAGTCGGAAAGAATTAGAGCAGGCACTCGCAGAATGCCAGGCACAAATTGAAAAAAACGAACAGATACTGCAGCAGCAGACCACTGAGCGAAAGGGCACTGAATCTGACATCTTATTAATAAACAACGAAATCAACAAAGGACTCGTGCGTATCAAACAAATTGATGCGGCGATAAAATCGTTGGGGGCAGAAATTGTGGACAAAGAAGAAACCGTGCAGAATCTTACCAAGGAATTCTCTGAGAGTCAGCAGTTTTTGCGCACGCTCCTACAGCGCATCAATGAATCAGAGCAAACCGGGTTTGCCCGATTTCTCTTCTCCAATGCGACCCTTTCGTCATTCTTCGTCCGCGTTAACGAACACCAATCGTTGCGGGAAACGGTGGAGGACTCTATACGCAAAGTAACCGCACTGCGGGAGCGAGTTGCGGCAAACATTGATGATTTGGAGGATAAAAAGGAGGAACGAGGGTCGGCGCGACAGCAGCAGCGTGCGGCGGTGAATCAAGTACAATATCAGCGCAAAGAGAAAGAGCGGCTCCTTGATCTGCAGGTGACCCGTGAAAAACAAACCGCGGAAAAATTGAATGAGTATGAGCAGCGTGTCGCAGAGATACAAAACCGACTCTTTGAACTGCGGGGCAGTGGGGATATTTCATTCGGACAGGCGGTGCAGTATGCTCAAGAAGTGGAGCGAGCGACGGGTGTGCGCCCCGCTTTTCTGCTTGGGCTGATTAAAAATGAATCTGATCTCGGGAAAAATGTCGGCACCGGAAACTACCTCACTGACATGCACCCGACTCGGGATGCGCCGATTTTCCCCTATATTGCGAAATTGCTCGGCTTTAGGGATCCGAGTGAACTGAAAGTGTCGGCGAACCCCGGGTTCGGCTGGGGAGGCGCAATGGGGCCGGCGCAGTTTATTCCGTCAACCTGGGTTCGATTCGGTGGGTTGATCAATGTCAAAACCGGTGGTGTCAATCCCGGAAAAAATATCATACAAACGACGCAAATACTCCAAGTAGGGAGTACCGGTGCGGATGTGAAACGGCTGCAACAGTTTCTCAATCAAAACGGTTTTACCGTTGCGACGAGCGGTGAAGGTAGTCCCGGCAAAGAGAGTAGCCGCTATACCAATAAAGTTGCGGCAGCGGTCAGCCGTTTTCAGGAGCACTATGCGCGCAGGATTTTGAAGCCCTATGGCTATACCCGCGGCACCGGCGCTGTCGGCAACTCAACAAGAAATGCTGTCAACCAACTCAACTTTTTCTCCGGTCCGTGGCAGTATCGATCGGATAAGGATATGATACGAAAAAAGGCAGGGAATCACCGCCCTTCCAACCCGTGGAATCCCCGTGATGCGTTCTTCGCTTCAGGTATCTACCTCCAACAGCTCGGTGCCGCACGAGATGAGTGTAACGCCGCCGCCAGCTACTATGCCGGACCGGCGTGGCGAAGCGGACGCTACAAGCAGTATGCGCTCAACTACTGCAAAGCAGTGCTCTCTAATGCCCGGATATTCCAGCGGGATATTGATTACCTTGATGGTTAAAAAGTGTATAAAAAACAAACGGGGCACTAAGAGTACTTTCAATGATGAAATACGCTTAGTGCCCCGTTTGCCAATGTAAAGTGTTACATTTTTATGGTGTATAATTTGTAATTCTTTTCGTCCTGCCATGGACTCTTCAGGCGACTGGCATCAAGCCGCTAAGAACTGCTACAAATAGGGATCTGTTTATCTGATGTATATAATAGCATATAAATACCTAAATGTCAAACCCCTGTATAGCAGCCCTTAAAAATACTCCCTTTTATCCACAAACCCTTATTTCACGGGCTATTTTAGTGATATACTCAGTATATATAAAAGGCACCTGCCCGCAAGAGGTTGACAATTGTGTTGTGTTGTGGTATAGTAATATCAGTGATGGGGATTTAGACAATTCTCTTAAGGTGTATTTGGGAAGCGGCAACCTATTAAATAGAGGGGAAACCTCTACATTGTGTATTAAGCGCAATCCACAAGTCACCTTAAGAGAGTTGTATAAATGTATAGTTTGTATGACTTTGGTCTTTTACAAGAAAAAGGGAGGACAAGTACATAGTCCACATAACATGATTGTTTCTCAGTCAGGTTATGCGGGCTGTGTACATGAGGTACATGAGCGACCAAAACCTTTAAACTCCTGGATTTCAACCTACAGCACGCTTTGTCTGCATATGGGATGTATGCAGCGTGTTTGGGGTTGATTTCCGTATTTCCCATAGGAGGGAAACACATGTCTGTTAAAATTGCAAAAAAAGTCACGAGCGCTCACGTTGAAAAGTCCATATCTCGCCGCAACCCGTTTGGCCTTCGTGAAAATCCTCTCTCAATCGCGCTCCAAGAGGCGATTAATGAGTACAGAGGGGGGTTTGAAGAAGAGCCCTATGAATTTTGGAAGCTCAGAGGGGCTAATGTTTCCTATGACGAGGACGGGAGAATGGCACTGGTTGTCCAGGACGGCTCCTATGTTCGGGGAAACACGTACCGGACATTGGCCTATTTCACCCCGAGAGCTATTGAGCTCTATCATGAGTGGGTTGCCCAAAAAGGGCGCCTCGGCAGATTTGCCGCTCAACGCACTGGGTGGACGCAACCTGGTGTTGAAGGCCCGTCACTGCCGTCTTGCGTCATCGTAGTCCAAGATGCTGATAAGTTTTTGGAAACATCTTGGGACGCGGGCACGATTGATATCGTCTCCGTGAAAGACTATGAAAATGAGCAACTTCTCGCCGAGAAACGGGAGGAGTTGCGGGAGTGCTGGCGGAACATCCGTCGGCTGAAGAAGGAAATCAGGAAGATCTCTTAAACCTCAACCTCGAACCGCCCCACCTAATGGGGCACAAAGGAGGTGTCTCTTGTAGACACTGACACTACTCCCGAAAGGGACTCCAGAATGAGGGCAGCCAATGGCTGCCCTCTACATATTTTATAGACACAGCACCACACAGGTGCTGTTTTTTGTTTTCAAACAACAGATGAAAAGCAGGGCATACTGGGGGTGGTATAAGAAATAGTACGATGAATGCGAAAAAAGGGCTTTTTGATTTATTGGGGATTCCGGAGACGGCGGTTTCGGTGCGGTTTGTGCGTGCCGGTGGGCCGGGCGGGCAGAAGGTGAACAAGACCTCTTCGGCGGTGCGGCTGTTTTTTAACACCCACTGCTTGGATGGGGAGGTGCAAAAGCGGTTGCAGCAAATTCCGAAGGCGAAGCTCAGCAAAAATGGCACACTGCTCGTCGTGGCGCGAGAATATCGCTCGCAGCAGCAGAATATGGCTGCCGCCTATCAGCGCCTTGCTGATATGCTTTCTGTCGCCCGCCGTAAGCCAAAAATACGCATCCCCACAAAACGAACGAATTCTTCAAATGAACGCCGTCTTACTAAGAAAAAGCAGCACAGCCAGAAGAAAGCAGAGCGTCGGTGGAGTGCATAATGTGAAGTATACTGGGTATAATGAAGTTCAAATATGTGCTGCGGGTTTTGCTGGTGTGGGCAGTGTTGATTCTGGGGATCACCTACCTTGACGGGATAGTGTTAACAACAACGGAATACGGTTTGGTTCCTTCGTATGTTCTGGTGTTTATTATTTTTGCCACAGTTGAGCTTTTGCTGTACCCGGCGATGAAAATATTGATACTGCCACTGCGTATTCTGACACTCGGGCTTGCCTCAATGGCGCTGTCAGTAAACTTGGTATATCTCATTGCGTTTATCGTTCCGTTTTTCACCGTGTCTTCGCTTTGGCAGGCCGTGGTGGTGGGTGGTGGTATGGGTATCGCGCGGGTGCTGACAAAATAAAAGAGTATGTTTGTAGATGAAAGGACAATCACAATAGCCGGTGGTAAGGGTGGAGATGGTGTGGTGCACTGGCGGCGGGAAAAGTTCGTCGCGAAAGGCGGCCCGGACGGCGGTAATGGCGGCAAGGGGGGTGATGCGTATATTGTGGCGGCGCGGAATATTCGCGCGCTTGAGCGGTATACCGAAGGTGAGGTGCTGCAGGCGCAAAATGGCACGAATGGCAGTGGTGTTGAGCGGGATGGCAAAGGCGGGGCAGATATGACCGTACTGGTGCCGATCGGATCGGTTGTGCTGAATAAATATACCTTAGAGCGGTTTGAGATAACGGAGGAAGGGCAGCGGATACTGGTCGCTGCCGGCGGCAAGGGTGGATTCGGCAATGCGCATTTTAAAAGCTCGGTGAACACCACACCGACCAGAGCGACTGATGGGCAGGAAGGGCAGTCGTACGAGTTCTATATAGAGCTGCACATTATCGCTGATGTCGGCATCATTGGCTTTCCGAACGCGGGGAAGTCAACGCTCCTCAACACGCTCACCAATGCGTCCGCGCGGGTTGCCGCGTACCCTTTTACCACGCTTGAGCCGAATCTCGGCATGTTTCACAGCTATACGCTTGCTGATATTCCGGGGTTGATAGAGAACGCCTCGCAGGGAAAAGGGCTGGGGCATAAATTCTTGCGGCATATTTCCCGCACACGCATGCTGATACATATGGTATCCGCTGAAGAAGAGGACCCGGCAAAAGCATACCAAACTATCCGTGATGAACTCTCAGCGTATGATAAAGCCCTCCTCGAAAAACGGGAGGTTGTCGTGCTGTCCAAGACAGACGCCGTTGACCCGGCCGTCGCCGAAGATCGCCTCAGCAAGCTGCCGAACGGAGCACTGTCGCTCACCATCCTTGACGATGACTCAATTACCGCATTTAGCAAAAAACTATCTCAAGTGTTGACTGCTTGACTGGGCAAGTTGCAGCTACAGTGTGGTATGGTGGGCGTGTATGTACATGCAGAAGATTACCGAGTGGCTGGGTGGATTTATTGTGCGTGATGAACCGCGCGGTGGTCGAGTGTGGGTATTTCTTGATGAGAGTGGAACTTTTAGTTTTGGGGTCAGGTCGTCAAAGTGCTTTGTGGTGGCGTGTGTGGTAACAAAAGATGTGCGCGGTGTTGAGCGGGTGGCGCGGAAGGTGTTTCGAGGGCTTTTGAAAAAGGAGCGGAAGAAAAGGAAGGGAGCGATGCTGCATGCGCATAAAGAGACAGACAGGATTCGGATGCAGTTTTTGAAACTGTTTGCTGCGCATAAACAGTCACGGGCATCTGCACTGATTGTAGAAAAAGAAAAGGTACCGGAACGCTTGCGTGGTGAGGTGCATTTTTTCTATAACCACTGTGTTGAGCAGCTGATCAGTGCAGTGATCAAAAAGTATCAATGTGCTGACATTACGCTGATTGCGTCGCGACGAGAGACAAACAAGCACTTAGATCGGATGTTCTCTGAGCACATACAAAATAGTATACAAAAACGGCATAACCTTGCTGTGCATGTAAAGGTCATACCTCCGTCTATTGACTGGTCGCTGCAGGTTGCTGATTTTGTTGCATGGGCAGTATTTCAGAAATACGAGAAAGGCGATAGTCGGTATTGTGATACGCTCGGTGGTGTTGATGAGGTGTTTTACTCATAACCTGTTTGTCAGGCATGAGCAAAGCCCCAAGCCATTACGCGGGTCGCCTCCGGCGACCCCGACTTGAGGTCTTACTTACTCATAGGTAGTGTACTTGACAGAACCCTTGCTGTCAATAGATGAGGTGTGGATAAAGAATGTTCTGCAAAAGGTAAATTGGGGGATTTTTTGCTGTTTATGGCTATCTCTGTATGGTATACTATCTTTATGAAAAAAGAGACACATCCTGAGGTGCATCCTGTGATATTCCGTGATACGGGCGCGGAGGTTGATTTTACTGGGTTGTCAACGGCGACCTCTGAGGAGAAAGAAGTTATTGACGGCGTTGAGCATTTTGTTATTCCGATTGAAATCAGCTCGGCAAGCCATCCCTTTTACACTGGGGAAGAAAACATTATTGATGCTGCCGGACGGGTTGAAAAGTTTAAAGCGCGAGCGGAAAAGAAGGCAGCCGCAGGGAAACCGCAGCGAGAGACGCGCCCTGCCAAAGAGCGAAAGGTAAAAAATATTTTAGCGGGCGGACAGAGTCAGCCGTCATCCGAATCGCAAAAAAGCGCGGCAAAAAAGAAAGGAGAACACCAACAGTAACGATGGTGTTGCACCAAGATACTTATGGACACTATAGCGCAGTATGAATCAGACCCTCGGACGATGTATATCGTGAAAGAGTACCGACGATTGCAGGAAGAGCTCAAGGGGCTTGATGGCATGCAGCAGGAAGGAATGGAATCGTTGGTGCAGGAGGAACGAGACGCGCTGCAAGAGCAGATGAAAGTGTTAGAGGAGCAAATACAGACCATTGTAAAAGAGGATGATGCCGCTGAAGAAAATGCTAACGAGGTCATACTGGAGGTTCGTGCCGGTGCCGGCGGGGATGAGGCATCTATTTTCGCGCGTGATCTTGCCGTGATGTATGAGAAGTACGCGAGCAGCAAAGGATACTCATTTTCTAAAGTGTCAATCTCTGAAAATAACATTGACGGCTACAAAGAGGCGTCGTTTCAGATACGGGGGAAGGAGGTGTATGGAGTATTTCGTTTTGAAACCGGTGTTCATCGGGTGCAGCGCGTACCGGCAACTGAGAAATCCGGTCGGATACATACTTCTACTGCATCTGTGGCTGTCTTGCCGATACGCAAAAAACAATCCGCTGAGCTCGATCCTAATGATATACAAATGGAGTTCTCTCGTGCCGGTGGTGCCGGTGGGCAGAATGTAAACAAAGTTGAGTCAGCGGTGCGCATGGTGCATATCCCGACCGGCACTGAGGTGCGCTGTACCGAAGAGCGAACACAGCAGCGCAACCGAGAGCGGGCGCTGGAGATTTTAACGGCGAAAGTTGCACAAGAGCAGGAGGCGAAAGCAGCGAAAGAGTATGCCTCAATACGAAAATCGCAAATCGGCACCGGGGATCGCTCTGAGAAAATTCGCACCTACAATATTCTTCAAGACCGTGTGACGGATCATCGTATAAAAAAGAGTTGGTCAAACATTGAGGGTGTTTTTGCCGGTGAATTAGATCCGATTGTTGATGCGCTTCAAGAGATATCAGCAGAGGGGGAAGGTGATGCCTCAGAATAGGTATGGCAATGATAGGTTGACATCTATCTATTTTATGGCATAATGAATTAAACCTTATTTTTATAAGGGGTGTATGAATTTGTATTCTATATGCTCCTTATCAGACTCTGAAATTTTATATGCCCAGGAGGCAAGAGCAATGAAATTGTCAAGACAGATTTTTCTGATAACTTTGATTTTAGTGACTGCGATAATTATAGTAGGGTGCGGCGATGGGCCGGAGCAAGTCGTGTTGCCCGAATACGAAATCCAACCAGGTGATGCTACAGCCCCTCTTGATCCGGTGACCATTCTTGACTTAAAAGTCGGTGAGGGGGATCTCGCAGAGCCGCCAAACACAGTGAGCGTGGGGTATGTCGGCACGCGAATTGACCCGGAAACAGGTGTAGAGCTTATTTTTGACCAAATGACCGATCGCCATCTCCCATTTGTTTTCCAGTTGGGCGACGAGCAGGTGATCCCGGGATTTGAAATAGGTGTGACAGGTATGCGAGTCGGCGGGAAGCGACTGGTCACCATCCAGCCGGAGATGGGATACGGTGATCAACAGGTGGCCAGCATTCCGCCGAACACAACGCTGCATTTCTTGATTGAGCTGTATGAGGTTAAATTTGAAGAGGGTTTAGAGTAACCTGTTCTTTGCGGGCGGAGATGGGAGACCAAACAGGTCTCCCATTTTTCTTTTTATAAAAAATCTTGTTTGATGTGGCAAGCAGCGGACAGACCGATGACCCGGGGCAGTGAGGTATACTGATTATGTGAGTACAAAGGTGCCAAAAGCAATGCGGGAACGGGCGGTGAAATTGCGTGCGGAGGTGACGCGATTGCGCGATTTATACCATACAAAAGACATCTCTGAAGTGTCTGATGAGGCACTGGATTCTCTAAAGCGAGAATTGGCGGATATTGAGAAAAAATATCCGTCTCTCGTGGTTGCTGATTCACCAACGCAGGTGGTCGCAGGCGGTGTGAAAAAAGGGTTTACAAAAGTGACTCATCCGGTGCGGCAGTGGTCATTTAATGATATTTTTTCTGAGGAAGAATTGCAGGAATTTGATGCCCGCATGAAGCGATTTTTGAAGTTGGAAGATGAAACCATTTCTTACTTTGTGGAAGAAAAAATAGACGGTGTGAAAGTCATCCTGTATTACGAGCGGGGGAAGCTGAAAACAGCGGCAACCCGGGGTGACGGCACCGTTGGTGAAGATGTGACGGATAATATACTGACCCTGCGGGAAGTACCCCGCACGCTGAAAAAGAATATTGATATCATCGTTGAAGGGGAAGTGTACCTCACCACGAAGGAACTGGAGCGCATCAACAAAGAGCGCGAGAAAAATGAGGAAGTCGTGTATGCTAATCCACGCAACCTCGTTGCCGGTTCACTGCGGCAGCTTGACCCTGCAATTACCGCTTCTCGCGACCTCCGTATTTTTGTATATGATATCGCTCGATACTCGAAAAAACCTGATACCCAAGAAAAAGAGATAGCATTTTTAGAAGAGGTGGGATTTCCGATAAATAGGACAAGAAAATTGTGCAAAACGCTTGATGCAGTGATTCAATTTTGGCAGCAACGGGAAAAAAAGCGGGATGCACTGCCGTATTGGATAGACGGCGTTGTACTGAAGGTGAATAACCGCGCCTACCAGGAGCAGCTCGGCTACACCGGAAAAGCGCCGCGGTATGCGGTGGCATTTAAATTCCCCGCGGAGCAGGTGACTACGGTGCTCCGAGATATCGTCTTTCAGGTCGGGCGAACAGGGGTGGTCACACCGGTTGCTCACTTGGAGCCGGCACTCATCGCCGGAACAACCGTCTCGCGGGCGACCCTGCATAACGAAGACCAGATACGGGAGCTTGATGTGCGCATCGGAGATACCGTTATCGTGCAAAAAGCAGGCGACATTATTCCTGAAATTGTGCAGGTGGTAAAGAATCTTCGCCCGAAAAATGCAAAAAAGTTTGTTTGGCCGAAGCGGGTGGACGGATGCGGTGGAGGCGGTGCTATAGAGCGGATTGAGGGCTCTGCGGCATGGCGCTGTGTTGATCGGGATTCAGATGAACTGACGGTACGCCGCCTTGCACACTTCACGGCAAAAAATGCGCTGGATATTGATGGGCTGGGTGAGAGAACCATCCGGCAGCTCTCCGAGCAGGATTTGGTGCGGGAATACGCTGATCTGTTCACCCTCACCAAAGACACCCTGTTGACCCTTGAAGGGTTTAAAGACAAATCAGCGCAAAACCTGCTGGATGCGGTTACGGAAAAGCAAGAGGTTCCGCTCGCGCGGCTGCTGTTCGGACTCTCTATTGACGGCGTAGGAGAAGAAGTGGCGATAAAAATAGCAGAGCACTTCGGTTCATTGGATGCGATTTGTTCGGCAGATGCCGCTGCTTTGCAGGAAGTTGAAGGAGTAGGATCCGTGCTTGCCGAAACAATCGTGGCGTGGGGAAGAGACCGGGCGAAACAAAAAGAGCTCAAAAATTTGCTGAAACATATTACTATTATCACGCCGCCGAAAAAACAGACAAACCATCCGCTGTCCGGAAAGCGCGTCGTAGTAACCGGGCATATAGAGGGATATGATCGAGACGAAGTGAAAGCGATGCTGCGCAGGTATGGTGCCCTTGTCTCTGACTCGGTTTCAAAGCAGACAGCGTACCTCATCGCCGGTGAACGAGCCGGCTCAAAACTACAAAAAGCAAACACGCTCGGTGTGGAGGTGGTGCAGGGCAGGGCGATACAAACATTGCTGAGCGGTAAATGACCCGGAGATTAAAGGGCGAGGGTGATATTGTGCTACACTGGAGAAAAGGCACTATTTATACTTATGGAAAAAGAAGATCGGAAAAGGAGGATGCAGGAGATTGAGGCGGCTATGGGGCTGCCTGATTTTTGGGAGGACCCGGAGGCTGCACAGCAGACAGTGCGGGAGTATAATGAGTTGAAAGAGACCGGATCAGTGCGGCAGGCATTTCCGGCAGTGCTGCATATTATCGCCGGGACGGGCGGTGATGACGCGGAGGATTTTGCTCGCATGCTCGCCACAATGTACCAACGCTATGCTGAAGGGAAGGGGTTTGCGGTATATGAAATAGAGAAGCACCAAACACCGCAAGGAGGTTATAAAAATATCAGTATTGAGGTCGCGGATAAGCGGGCCTATGAACTGCTTAAGCATGAGGCAGGTGTTCATCGGTTGGTTCGTATCTCGCCGTTTAACGCAAAAAAACAGCGACACACCTCATTCGCATTGGTGGATGTCATCCCGAAGTTACCGCCATTACAAGAAGTGGAAATTCCGGAGCGTGACCTTGCTATTGATTTTACTAATTCCGGAGGTCCCGGCGGGCAGAATGTCAACAAACGAAAAACTGCGGTGCGGGTTAAGCATATACCGTCCGGTATCACTGTTCGAGTAGAGCAAGAGCGTTCGCAAGCCCAAAACAAAGAACTCGGTCTGGAAATATTGCGCGGCAAACTCTTCGCTCTGATGCAACAAAAACGAGTGGCAACATTGCGTGACCTTTCGTTTGATAAGGCGACTGAGATAGAGTGGGGGAATCAAATCCGCTCGTATGTCCTGCATCCCTACAAGATGGTGAAAGACCTTCGTGTCGACTACACAGAGCGCGATCCTGACGAGGTCTTTGACGGTAATCTGGATGGTTTTGTAGAGGCATTGAAACAACACACAGAGTAAGTTGGGTATCTATTGAGGTTAGATTTAGTGGTACCATACTGCTATATGGATGGCTTGTTGTCTTTGTTTCTTTTGGCGGTGACGCAGGGAGTGACGGAATTTTTGCCGATCTCTTCTTCGGCACACTTGGTACTGTTGGGCGAGGTATTCGGGGGTGAGCAGGGGGCAGGTATCACTATTGTGCTGCATGGCGCCACCTTGATTGCAGTGCTCTGCTACTTTAGAAGAGATCTCTGCCGTCTGCTGCGTGCGCTTTTCTCTCGCAGGGCATCAAAAGATCGAGAGATGGTCGGTGCTGTGGTACTGGCAACCCTGCCGGTCGCAGTTGCAGGATTTTTCATTTATCCGATGTTTTCTCTGCTCCAAACTGTGCCTATTGTTGCAGGAGCGTTGGTGCTGTCAGGATCGCTGCTCATTCTCGCTGACTATGGTGTGCAGAAAAAATGGGTGAAGGTGGAGATACCGCTGTGGCGAAAGGGTGTCGGTGTCGGACTGATGCAGGTGTTTGCGTTGATTCCGGGCGTTTCCCGATCCGGCATCACTATTGCCGGCGGGCGACTGCTTGGTTTTTCAAGGAGGGAGGCAGTGCGATTTTCTTTTTTGCTGGCGATTCCGACCATCGCCGGAGCACTGGTGTTACTGCTTGCGCAGACACCTTTAGCCGCCGTGTCGTTTGATGGTATTGAAGGTGGGGTGCTCATCCTTGCTGCCGCCATAGCCGGAGGTGTCGGTTACGCCACTATACATCTCTTCATACGGTTGGTAGAGCGTGTCGGTTTCCTGCCGTTTTTTTGCTATCAGGTTGCGTTGGGAGCGACACTGCTTTTCTTAGCGGTTGTTTAGACCGGGGTACTGGTGGCGAACTCGCTGCAGCGTTATTTCATCGTGGGTGCGCGGCGTTCTGTCCAGTCCGTATGGAGGCTCGGTAACAACGATGTAGTAAAGCCATAAACACGCGATGACTGTCACGAATATGTAGGGCATTTTCATACCAATAGTGTACCACCACTACACCTGATTTTTCGTTAATCCACAACATACTTGTTGACAAGAGAAAAGCGTGCTATATTCAAAGAATGGCAAATACCAACGAAAATCATATCACCGCCGATGAGAAATCGGAAATTGAGGCGGAATTAAAAAAACTTATAGAGACAAAGCGACCGGAGGTGATTGAGGAGCTGCGTGTTGCGCGTGCGTATGGTGACTTGAGTGAAAATGCGGAGTATGACGCTGCTCGCAAAAAACAGGGTATCATTGAGGGTCGTATCAATGAAATAGAGGCCATTTTGAAAACTGCGATTGTGGTAGAGGAAGATCATGGTAGGGATGTCGTTACGATCGGCAATTCAGTTACGGTGAAAGTGGAGGGCGAAGGGAAAAAGGTGTACGACATCGGCGTGGAAGGGAATGGACTGGAGGTATCCTCACACTCACCAATAGCGGAAGCGTTACTGGGTAAACAAAAAGGGGACGCCGTGATGGCTAAGCTGCCGAAAGGCGCTGTGGAGATGACTATTCAGAGTATCAAGTGACGCGTGTGATACAGCAAACCTGTTTTAAACGGGTGTATACTACAGATAGTTTGTTTGCTATGAAAGAAAAAAGATCTATACAACGAAGACGCGTGTCGCATAATACTGCGCGGCAAGAAGGGGTATTCAAAAGGCCGGGAATGCTGCGTTCTTTTGTTTATTCATTTGATATTTTTTTAGAGTTTTTACGAGGATTTAAATTTATATCCCACTTCGGCAAGGCGATTACTTTTTTTGGTTCTGCGCGGGAGGCATTGCCCGAACGATACTACACGGATTGCGAAGAGTTGGCAGCGCGTATGAGTACGAACGGCTTCGCTGTTATCACCGGAGGGAGCGGGGGCATTATGGAGGCGGCGAATAGGGGTGCGAATAGGGTAAATGGGGAATCAGTCGGCGTGAATATCCGCATTCCGAATGAGCAGGGGTATAACAATTTTTTGAAGCATTTTCAGACATTTAAATATCTTTTTTCAAGAAAAACTATTCTCTCCTGCGCTTCTGAGGTGTATGTCTTTTTCCCGGGAGGATTCGGCACCCTGGATGAAGCATTTGAAATGCTGACCTTGGTTCAGATTGATTTGATAGAGCGGGTGCCGATTATCTTATATGGCAAAGAATACTGGGAACCTCTTGTGTCTTTTTTTCAAAAAGATTTGGTGACAACCTATAAAACAATATCTAAAGAAGACCTGGATTTGTTTGTGGTAATGGATTCTGTTGATGAGGCAGAGCACTATATTCGATCGCTGGATTTGTCGCAAGTTCGTGCGTGTCGACTGCAGCGGTAGGAAGGCATCAACTCTCAGTTCGGGTATAGTGCTGGTGAGTAAGCGGAATACTATGTCGCACAATATACCTTTTGCGACATTGTGCAAAGCACAATGTCGCAAAAGGTCTCGTAGATTATGCGACAAATAAATTGTCGCATAATCTACGGCCAAAGGTTCCGTATATTGTGCAACAAGCAAGTTGTCGCACGATATACGGCTAAACCCTCCATTAAAGTGTTGGCTTTGCACAATGTCGCAAAAGGTTTTGAATATTATACGACAAACAAGTTGTCGTATAATATTCAACCACCTACCAATCAAATAACATAGGTGGAGGACGCAAGCGGTATGTCGCAAAAGGTTCCGCACACTGTGCGAAAAGCAGCAGGTTTTTATAATCTATGACTTCCCTGCTGAAGTATAAATTTTGTGGCATGTCGCACAATATTTGACCTCTTTTTACCAAAAGATAATCTGCAGGAGGTTCTTTTTTGGCGGCTGGCAATCACGATGAGGATTTTCTGCAGTTTGCACGCAGTCGTAGAAATCCCATGATTCACCTTTGCCCACCAGGCGTGGCCATACGAAAATTTGTGCTGCTATGAAAAGAACACAGAAAAGAAAGTTGTACAGCAGAATGAATTTTAAAAAGACGATAAATTTATTTTTCCTGGCCATCAAAGGCAGTATACCGCTTGATTTTTTGCTATCGTGCGGCGTCTTGTATATACTTCGGCAACTCTTGTATAGACATGCGCTCCTGCCGCATTGAATCCCGCTCACGGACGGTTACTGTCTCATCCTTTAGCGTGTCATAATCAATGGTTATCGCGTATGGTGTGCCGATCTCATCCGCCCGGCGGTAGCGCTTCCCGATTGCACCGGTTTCGTCATAGTAGACACTATAGCGTTCCCCTGCCAACTTGGCATACACTTCTTTGGCTTTTTCAGGATGGCCATCTTTACGCATCAACGGCAATACTGCGACCGTCATCGGCGCGAGAGACGGATGCAACCGCAGCAGCACTCGCTCAGTGCCGTCTTCAAGTGTCTCTTTATCATACGCATCACAGAGTACCGCCATAAACAGCCGGCCGACACCGATAGAGGTTTCTATAATGTTCGGTACGATATGCTCGTTTGTCTCCTGATCAAAGTAGGTGAGTTTCTGCCCCGAGTGCTCAGTGTGCTGAGTCAGATCATAGTTTCCCCGATCGTGAATGCCTTCCAGCTCTTTCCAGCCGAATGGATATTCATACTCAATATCAACCGCGGCTTTTGCGTAGAACACCAACCGCTCGTGCGGTGTTACCCGCAAGTGTTCTTCCTGAATACCGATTGCTTTAAGCGCCTCCAGCCGTAGTGATAAAAATTCATCAAAATGCCGCTTGCTTTCCTTCTGGTGAAAATACTGCATCTCCATCTGTTCAAACTCCCGGGTGCGGAATAAAAACTGTCGCGGAGAGATTTCGTTACGGAACGCTTTCCCGATCTGTGCGATACCGAAGGGCAGTGGCGGGTGCATAGTATCCACCACCTGTTTAAAGTTGACATAAATACCCTGGCAGGTTTCACCGCGGAGGTAGGTAACCTCATCTCCCTCAAAAGTGCCTAAATTTGAAGTAACCAGCAGATTTTGAAACTCCGGATCGGATAAGTCATTCGGATCGCACCCCGCAACTTTTAAATTTGCTTTATGCTCCGCAAACACTTTGCGAAATTCCTCAATGCTCATCCGTTCATCAGCAGATACGCCGATTTCTTCAAGGAGGTGGTCCGCGCGGAACCGCTTTCCGGTCTTCTTGCAGGCCGTTACCGGGTCAGCAAACCCTTTCGTATGTCCGGACGCTTCCCAGATTTTCGGATGCATCGTAATACCGGAATCCAATCCGAAAATGTCCGGGCGAGTACGCACCATGGTGTGCCACCATCGTTGCTTCAGGTTATTCGCCAGCTCAACCCCGAGCGGTCCGTAGTCATACACTCCCGCAAATCCGTCATAAATCTCAGAAGACGGGAAAACAAACCCCCGCCGTTTTGCCAGCTGTAGTATCTCGTCAAGGGTAGCCATAATGCTTTCAGTATGCCATATTCGGCGCCCTGTCAGTCAGGACGAAATTGCCTCTATGGTATACTATTTTCGGGGAGGTGATATTTGTGCAACATCAACAAGAAGAACAAGTATCTTCGCATTCTGCGGAAACTGCGGAGGAAGACCGCCCTATAGGTGCCGCTCCGACACTCCACATCGGCAATTTTCCCCTTGACGCAGTGACTGTCAGGTGGCTTGCTGCTTTCGCGGCTATCGGCGTTTCTGGTGATGATACTTTTGGCGGTGGTAGTGTTGACAGTATAGTAACTTAGGATGTCTCGTATAAAAACCCGAAAACTCTCTATGAGTTTTCGGGTTTTTGAAATTAGTAATACACTTTGAACCGTCGTACCAATTCCCTACTTGCCTCTGTTTCTCCGGACGAACAGGAGCTGTATCCTTTCACCTCTATTGACGATTCTATCAATCCGTCATTGCAAATATTTGTGCCGACAGTAGCACCGCTCACACATACTTTTTTAACGGTGACACGCGCGCAAGGCACGCTTGAAACATCTTTCAAATCCTTTACTGTGGATTGTATGACAGCGAATTGATAGGTTCCGGTTCCGGCGGGGTCTGTGTCACGCTCGTCTTTTGACGGAGCATAGGCAGACCAGTCACCCACCTTCCGCACTTGATAGAGATCGCCACAGTTAATTTCATCATATTTTCTTGTGGATATTTTTTGAAAAGCGGAACGGCGAAAATCATTAAAGAGTGCACACTCTAAAGCAGAATTCGCTATTCGTATTGCAATTTGTGACCGCCTGCCGTATGACTGCCGAAGAATATCCTTCTCAAGAATAGAAAAAAGTGTTATGCCAATTGCCAACAAAACTGCAGTAACAAGAACAGTAACAACTAACACTGACCCACCATTCTCATATTTTTTTGTATAAATCTTTTTCATAGTGCTACTTTTTTCTTTGTATCCACTCAAACATCGCCTCCTGCGTCTCCACTCGCCTTATGGTGTCCGTTTTGTCAGACCACGAGATACACGGCACTACAACGACATACTGCACCTCATCATCGTTCCGCGCAATGACGGTGTTGAGTGTAGTTGTAAATGCGTTGTTCGCTTTCGCTTTGTTGCCGTCACAGGTGTCCGTTCGTATGTTGCCACGAGTGCCGCCGATTGACGCAATGCCGGCAACAGCTCCGCTATACATCCCATTGTTCGGGGCGGGCGTGCCGCACTCCCCTTGCATGGTTTTGTCTGTGACGAGACCGCGGTTGGGATCGTCACGGACAGCGAAGCATTCAACGGTGCAATAATTTTTGAGATAGGTTTCGCGATTTTCCAATATCCAATCAGCGGCAGATATCACACATGAGGCGAACATATTCGTAGACTGCGGGTCTGCAAGCGTGTCAAACCAATCCCCGCCACCGGGATCAAGAAGATCTGAATCCCGCGTATACCGAACATACTCAACAATCTCCTGCACTAACAACCCGGCAGTAACCCTGTTTTTCGTCAATGCATTCTGTATCAAATGATCTGATACAACAGAAACCGGTAAAAAGCCGATGATGGTGATAACTGCTATCGCCACCAACACTTCCACCAATGTAAACCCCGTTTTCCCGTTTTTTGTCCGCGCATGCGCGAAAAAATTCTTACTAAAAAAGGAGACCATACTCGTATAGCATAGTATACCAAACAATACATGCAGTTTGTGCGTGGAAGATCCCCTTTTGCATTCCGTTGAGGGTTTCGGCCTCTATCCCTGCTGCATGCCGAGTGACTGACGCAGTGTTTCGCGGATTATTTTTCGCTCATCCCACGGTACTGACTCCCCGTTAACTTCCATCGTCACTTCCGCGCCTTTGCCGGTTACGATAACAACATCACCCGCTCGCGCCAGAGAGAACGCTTTTCGCATTGCCTTTCGTCGGTCCAGTTCCACATACCATTCGGCATCGCTGTTTTTTCGAATGCCGGCAACGACCGCAGCGGCAATCTCCTCCGGATCATCAAAAAAAGGATCTGCATCCGTGATAATTGAAATATCGGCACATCGCCCGGCAACTTCGCCGATTGCGTCCGCGTTGTACCGCCAACGAGATGCTCCGACTGCCCCGACAACTACGATCAGCCGTCCGCCGTCCGAAGACACATACTGTCGCAATGCCTCACACACACTTTCAACGCTCAATGGCTCGTGGGCGTAGTCGCAAAACACCTGAAACGATTGCCCGACCTCTATCCGCTCCAATCGCCCCGGAAGTGTTGCCGTGGCGAACGCGTGGTTGAGCCGTTCCGGCGAGGCGTTGCAGTACCGTTTTGCAAGCAGGATTGCCGGCACAGCGTTGCGTATGGTGATAACCCCCGGTAATGGCACCGTATATCGGTCACCCTCCAGCAGAAATGCGTTTTCAGCACTTCCCTCTTCAGCACGAATACTGACAGACGCCTTCGCACTGAAGCCGACCAACACCTCCTCATTCAACGGCATTGCCGCAATCTTTTGAAAATACTCAACATTACTGTCGTCAGCGTTGAGGATGATGCAGCGCTTTACCGCCTTGCCTCCCAGTGTTTTTTGCGGCGATCGTGCCTGCTGTCTGAAGAGCCGCCCCTTGGCGTGCCGATACCGCTCAAAGGTTTTGTGTGTCACCAAATGCTCCGGCGAAAGATTGGTATACACCAATGAGTCGTACCATACCCCAAGCACCCGAAACTGTCGCAACCCCTCGGATGGCGTCTCAATGACCGCATACCGACATCCCGCGTCGACCATCTTTCGCAGTTGCTGTTGCACATACCCCCGACCGGGCAGTGTCATATGCCGTTTATTCACAAACACCTTCTCACCAATCCGTACCTCTGTCGTTGAGAGCAGCCCAACCTTCTCGCCGGCAGCAGCTAGTGCGGTATGGATAAACGAAGCCGTTGAGGTCTTCCCTTTTGTGCCGGTTACCCCGATCACCACCAGCTCTTTTGATGGCTGTCGATACACCAGTATCGCGACAACGGCAAATACAAAATGGTACCCCAACAGCAAAAACTCCGGTGTCAGCCGCGCTACAAAACGCTTCACCTCCGCCAACCGCTTTTGTAGAGTGCCCTTTGTCATATAGCACAAGTATACACCCGCCAAAGCAGTGCGTTATGTTATTGCTGTAATCAGAACCTCACAAAACGGCTGTCGATGCCCGTAGTGTCGTCGATAGTTTGACTTCGCTTTAAACCGCACCACCGATATTTTCTTATGCCGAGCGACTTTTTCAATCGTACCCGTCACCTTCTTCCCTTCCACATATGGCGCGCCAACCTCCGTTTTTTCCCCATCGTCAAACAGCACCACCTTATCAAACGACACCGAATCACCCTCCTGACACTCTTTCAGCAACTCAATCATAACACGATCACCATCGCTTACCGCATACTGTTTCCCCCCCGTTTCTATCACCGCAAAGTTACTCATAGTTATTAGGCAGTATACACTATATTTTGCTGAGAAACCCATCTCGCACAGAGTATCCACAGTGCTTGACAAAATATGAAATATCCTTTATAATATAGGCATACATGGCAAGGTCGCTCTTTGCTCTATGCTGCACCCTAAACCGTTTAAAAACACCTATTATTCACTAAATACACCCTATTATGAAGTTGTTATCGAAGATATTAGCGGCTGTCGTCGTCATTACCCTGACGGCTGTCATTGCCGCACTTACCACCGCGTCAACCATTATGTTTTACAGCGTTGCTTACGCATAAAAACATAGTTGATGCGATGCCAACAAACCAAAACGACCGAGAATTATTCTCGGTCGTTTTGGTTTTTCTCCGGGGCAAACTACTACACTGATGAGGATATAGAGTATATCGGGATGATGACTGAGCCGATGAGCAGTCCGACACCTAATCCGAGGAAAACAATGATGGTCGGCTGGATAAGGTCAAGCATGGTATCAATAGTATTGCGGAGCTGTTTTTCATAGATGTCGGCGATGGTCTCAAGAATGTGCTGGAGTTCCCCCGCCTCTTCTCCCACCCGCACAATCTGTGCGACGCTGTTGCCGATATATTCACGCCTCGCCATGGTGTCGGAGAGCTTGACTCCTTGCTGTACTTCAGCACCCATTTCACGGACAACCTCTCGGTAGACGGTGTTGACCATGCTGCGCTGTAAGATTTGCAGTGAAGAGACAATGGGGACACCGCTGCCGAGCATAACGCTGAGGTTGCGGCAAAACCGCACCAGGAAAAACTCTCTAAACATATTTCTTACTAACGGTATATTAACCAAAAAATTATCATAGGCTTTTCTACCGTCTTCAGTGCGAACATAGTACAAGAATCCGATGCTGGTGCCGGCGAGCAGGATGAGGATGAGAACGATGCTCTCTTTAAGAAAATCACTGGTACCGATGACAATCTTTGTAATGAGCGGCAATTCAGCGCCCGACTGTGTCAAAATGACGGAAATTTGCGGAATGACTGTCACCATAATAAGACCCATTACGAGAAAAAACATCACTATGACAAAGGTCGGGTAGGTTAGTGCTTTGCGCATCCTGGCGTTTGTGTCGACACTGCGTTCCAAGTGGTCGGCAAGGTATGAAAATGACCGTGACAATGTTCCCGACTGCTCACCAATCGCGACAATGGAAACAAAAAACTCTCCGAAAACATCCTGATGTTTCAGCAGGGCTTTCTCAACGGACAACCCCTGCTCAACACTCTTGGCGATATCAACGAGGACACTCTGAAAATATTTACTCTGCATATTCTCAGACACCAAAGTAAATGCCCGAAGCGCTGATATCTCCGCTTCAAATAGTGTGGCGATTTGACGGGAAAAGATAACCAAATCTTTTTTGCGCACCCGTTGAAAAATGTTCATTTCCAGAACATTGCTTGATTCGTGCTCTAAAGAAAGCACTGTATACCCGCGATCGAGCAGGAGGCTGATGGCATTGGTGCGGCTCAGTGCCTCAAGCTGCCCGGACACCTCTCTTCCTTCTTTGTCTACAACGGTATATAAAAAAAGCATATGGTTACTCTAACGATTATAAATAGCGCGACAGTGTCTGTTTATTGGAGGCATGTAGCGTCGCGACCTCAAGCGCCACTTCATTTCGCTTCACTAAGTCAGCAAGGGACTGCTCCAAGCTGATCATGCCCTCCTCTTTGCCGGTCTGAATGGCTGATTTGATGCTCTCTACTCTGCTCTCCCGGATGAGGTTGGCAATCGCTTCATTGTTAATCAGTACCTCACACGCCGGTATCAGCCCGCCGGATACCCGCGGCAACAATCGCACAGCGCACACGCCGAGCAGCGAGCCGGCGAGCTGGTGTGCTATCTGTCGCTGCTGCTCGTGTGGAAATGAATCAAGAATACGATGCACCGCACCGAATGCGGAGCTTGAATGTACCGTTGATAGTACCAAATGCCCGACCTCCGCGGCGGTCATAACCGCCTGCATGGTTTCAACCTGGCGCATTTCACCGATCATCAAAATATCAGCGTCTGTTCGCAGCGATGTATCAAGCGCGGCGCGAAACGATGTTGCATCCCACGGGATTTCCTGCTGTGTAATGATTGATTTTCGGTCATTAAAAATAAATTCAATAGGGTCTTCAATGGTGAGGATGTGTTTGCGCATTACCTCATTGCAGTGATTGACCATTGCCGCGAGTGTTGTGGACTTTCCGTTGCCCGTCGCGCCCACAATTAAAAACAGCCCGTCCGGCTCGTGCATCACCTCTTTCAATACCGGCGGAAGGTTCAGCTCTTCCAAAGTCCGTGCTGTTTCCTGCACCAGCCGCATCGTTACGGCGATGTTCCCCATCTCATAGTACACCGTAACCCGGAAATTCACTTTCTTGTCCTGCTGCGTAGTGTGCTTGTAACTGAACATCAGGTATTTCTGCTCCTGCAATACCGTCTCCGCATTTTCCATACGCGAACCGGCGATGAGTCGAAAAAATTCTTCTGTGTCTTTCGGCGTAAGAACTTCCTTCTGAATAAACGGTACTAATTCCCGCTGCACCCGAAACAGCGGTTTTGTGCCGGCAATCATATGCACATCAGATCCACCGCGCAAAACCAAGGTGTCAATGTAATCCTGCAATTCATTGTTATACTCCATCACCCCCAGTATGACACATTCTTATCCTATGAAGCATGCTATCAACATATCGCTATGCCTTCTTGGCGATTGGTAACAACGCACGGATACGGCGTACTAACGCCCGCGCTGCTTTCCGTGCTGTTGTGGGCAGGACACCGATGCGGAGTGATTTTTCATTGGATTGGTTACAGGCACTCCCTGTAGAAACTGCAAACCCTTTCGTATCCAGCAATGTGGCGAGGTATGCGTGGTTTGTATCAGGAAACGAAACATAGAGTAGATGCGGCGCGAGCTTTTTCCAATCAGAGGTTTTCACCTCTTTCGCCGCTTTTTCAATGCCGTGTATGTGGGTGTCGGGCATCCGGCGACCGAACTCCTCGGCAATGGTGTTGCGCGCAAGACGCGCCTGTGCGGAGAGTTGCTTTCGCTGCTTGCGGGTTTCATCAAGGGCGATTGCAAAGCCGTAGAGCAGCGCAACCGACGGTGTCCCCGGGCGCATATCCCATAGCGAGTGCTCTCCCTGCAGCCCCGGGTAGAGATGCGCCTTGTGCAGCAGCAGCGCACCGGCACCCTGCGGGCCGAAGCTCTTTGTGCCGTCTATCGTAACTGCGTCAACACCCAAAGAAACCGGCGAACAGGTGAGGTAAGCAGTCGCCTGTGCCGCGTCAGTGTGGATGAAGAGGGTTGGGTGTTTCTCCCGCGCGGCAGCGGCAATGTCTGCGACGGGCTGCACCACCCCATGCTGGCTGTTTACCATCTGCAGAGAAATAGCAATGGTGTTTTTGCGAAGATGCTGTGTGATGTCTGACGGCGTAAACTGCCGACCGTTTTTCGGTGTGGCAACCGTGCACTGCACACCAAGTGTTTGAAAATAGGCGAGCGGTCTATACAGCGACCCATGCTCCTCATTGCCGACAATGACATGCATAGCGTCAATAGGAATGCCCTGACGACGGGCATAGAGTACTGCCGTCCGCAACGCGAGCAAATTTGCCTCAGTTGCTCCGGAAGTAAAGATCACATTGTCCGGCTTCACCTGATACCCCCGTGCCAGCATTGTTCGCGCCAGATCAAGGTATTCTTTCGCGTTCCGGCCCGGACTATGTGCCGCGATTGGGTTGCCTACACCGTGCTTTGTCTGCACCTGCAGTACACACTGCATCGCATGCGCAGCCTTCGGGTGTATCGGTGTGAAAGACCCGGAATCAAAGTAGTGTCGTTTTTTGAAAAGAGAAACCATTATACCGCCAGCATACCACGGCAAAAACAGTGCGTTATTACAATCTCCACAGCACCTGCCGGCAGGCATGCTCAGCGGTATGGTTGTTCACATTCGTCGTGCAAAAAATACTTTTTATTTGCGATTCATCATACCGACCAGTACAACAAGCGCAGCGATACCGACGATAGTGTAGAGCACAAAGCTCACCTCCGGTGTCTCCAGGAGACCGTACCCAATCCACTCAACGAGGTCAAAATGCGAACCGAACAGATTCGTCACACCGACCAATCCCCAGTTCAAACCACCGACGATGGTCAACACCTTTGCGATTTTGTAATATACATTCATATAAGGATAAAAGATCTTGTTAATAAACGCACAGATTGCTCCGTACAGAAACAGTATGCCACAGTGCTACGCGCATTACACCGGATGTGTATATGATCAATGGGACCATTGAGCGTAACGACAGGTCTAAAGTGTCTGCTCACCCTGAAACGAGCTTCGCAGCATTTTTTCTGCCGCTTCTGTCTCGGTCAGCGTCCGCTCCTTCTGCTCTTTCTGCGGGAAGTATCGGTGCCACAGGAGCAACACAGACGGTGCGAAGAAAAGTGACGAGTAGGTTCCGGCCACTACACCGGCAAACAGTGCAATGCTGAACCACTGCGTTGCTGACACCAGTATAAACAGCAGCACGAGCGGAGTAACCGTGGAGACCGAAGTATACAGCGAGCGTCGCAAACTGGTTCGCACGCCGTAATCAACGGTTTCGGCAAAGGGTTCCTTCTTCCCCTTCTCACGATTGTTTCGTAGACGATCGCGCATACGATCAAAGACCACGATCGTGTCGTTGATAGAGTATCCGAGCGTTGCCAGGAGCGCAGTCACAAACAGCGTGTCAATCGTCGCTGTCGTGAATGGTGCGATAATCGCAAATAATCCCAACGGAATGATTGAATCGTGTACCAGCGCGAAAGTCGCTGCGACCCCGTACTTCCACGAAGCAACCGGACGGGATGCCTTCCTGAACACAAAAGAGATATAGATGATGATGATGCCGACCGCGACCAGCAGCGCGATTATTGCCTTGTACAGCAACTCCCGACTGATAGACGGAGAAAATGATTGGTACTCTTTCACCTCAAACGCTCCGATTTCCTCCGTAATATCGGCTTTGAAAGTACTGTACTCCTCAGCGTCTAATGAGCGCGTAGTGAAGGAGTATTCGGTATCGGACATGCGATGTGTTTCCGCCTCAAGCCCCGCATCACTCAGGCGACCTGCCACCCCCTGCTGCGCCTCCGTGAACGCCACCGTCAGCTCAGCGCTCCCGCTGAACTCCGGCGCGATGTTCGGCCCGATAACAAAGGTGCATACCACGGACAAAATAATCAGCCCGATTCCGATGATTGTGTGTATTTTTGCGTGTTTACTTACCATACGATATTCTTAGTGTATATACCACCGCTGCAGCCGCTTGCTGAACAGCCGGGACGATGACCGCAAAAATAGCCGCGTTAGGACATACGCGGAAAACATACTGATGAAGACACCGATGATGAAGGCGAAAGCGAACCCTTTGATGATAGAGGTGCCGAACCAAAAGAGCAGGAAAGCAATGATGATGCTCGTCAGGTTTGCGTCCCGAATTGCCACCCACGCCCGCGCGCATCCGCGCTCTATTGCCGTCGCACGCGACTCCCCTCTTTTAATCTCTTCTCGCATGCGTTCAAAAATGAGTACATTCGCATCAACTGCAAACCCAATAGACATAATAAAGCCGGACAGCCCCGCCGCTGTCAGCACAATCGGCACCCCCTTGAATATCGTCAGCACCATCACGCAGTACACCGTCAGCGCCACCACCGCAACCGCCCCGACCGAACGATACACCACCAAAAAGAGGAGTGCGATGAGCAGTAGTGCGATGAGCCCGGCAAACACACTGTTCTCTGACACCTCCGCGCCGAGTGACGGATTTACCGTCAATGTTTCAGCCAGCTCAATCGGCAGCGGCAATGCCCCGAGGTTTAGCCCGTCCACCAACTCCTTTGCCGAGTCCAGGGTGAAGTTCCCCTGTATCTGCGTTGTACCGCCGGTGATTGGCTCATTGATAACCGGTGAGGAGATAACACTCCCGTCAAGAAAAATTATCAGCCGCTGCCCGACATTCGCCCGCGTCACCTCCCCGAATATCTTGCCGCCCTCGCCGTTAAAGTGCAGTACCACTATCGGCTCGTTCGTCAGCGTCCCCCCGACACCCGGCAAAAACTGCACCTCCGCAGAAGTGATGTGTGTCCCCTGCAATCCGGTGTCTATGATCTCTGCCGACTCACCGGCCAGTATTTTAAATTCAAGATACGGTGTCTCCCCGATTGCCCGAGTCGCCTCATCGGTATCCGTCACCCCCGGTAGCTCAACAACCAGCCGATGCGCCGCCGCATTAGCGCCGATCCCCAGCCCCGTCACCGTGTATACATTCGGCTCAGACACTCCGAGCGCATTTACCCGCTGCTCAATCACCCGCTGCAGCGCGGACATCCGCCTCGATATCTCCCCCTCCGGCACTTCCGAGACATCAGCGGTGTAGGTTACCTGGGTGCCACCGGCAAGATCAAGCCCGAACGAAAACGGAAATCGCCCCACATCATACACATACAATACCGCCAATGCGACCGTAACGGCAACAACGCCCAAACTGATAACCCACGGTGAAACAACCCTTTTTTTCATATTACTCTGTTATTGTATCACAAGAAAAAAGTGCTTACTGCAGAAGCGATTTTATCCACAAACCCTTATTTCACGGGTTATTTTAGTGGTATATTAGGTATAAGTAAAAAGGCACCAATCCATAAGGGGTTGACAATTGTGTTGTGTTGTGGTATAGTAATATCAGTGATGGGGGTTTAGACAATTCTCTTAAGGGTGTTCCGCGGAGAACACGTTAAAAAAATAATGTATAATTTGTGTTTCTTATCTGTATAGGATACATCCTTAAGAGAGTTGTATAAATGTATAGTTTGTATGACTTTGGTCATTAGCAATTAAAAAAGAAGAAAGGGAAAGGATTGGAAGGTGTGTATACTATCTCTCCCATAACAGTATTGCTCAATGCAGTAGTGTTGTGGGAGGGATGGCTGAATAGCTCTGTTGCTTATTCAAAATTCACACCATCCCATGTGGACTCCATCGATTATTGGGCGTCCAAATTCCGGGACCACTAAGGCGAGATGCCGGTCCCACATTCCCGCGGGATGCGGGGAGGGAATATCATGAAAAAATTCAAAAGATACTATCAAGAGGCCTTTGTCTCTCAATTCAGCTTTCTGTTTCACGGGGAAAACCCCGTTGCGAACGGATGGCTTGTTGAAGAGGTGCGGGTTTCTCGCGTCGACGAAGCTCTCCTTGAGAAGACCCCAATGTACGACGGGGCGACAGGGTCCCGTGTCGGCATCGACGACAATGAGAAAATTTTCTTGTTTGACAAAGAGGGTAATCTTCTTACTGAGGTTGAGCAAGCCGGATACTGCAGACACAATGAGTCTCACTGTGACGACGAGGAGTGGGACGGAGAGGCGGTCGGTGAGGCGCTGCTTCGTGTCGATGCCAAAGATGTCTACTATGTTGTCACGGTCCACACGGGGTACAGAATCCGTGACCACCACAGTGTTGGTGGGTATAGCGTCACGCTATACAAACCCCCGAAAGGGTTTTCACTCCCTGAGTGGGTCAAAGAGAGGCGTCGCCGCGCTGCCCAGGCGATCTCCGCGGAGATCGCGGAGATCGACGCCGAAGCTCAGCAAGGGTGTGTCTCCCGGTAAACCTAACTAACAAGATCAAACCAGATGCGTGTTTCATTCTCGTTATTAACGATTGAAGATGCAAACATGCGATGTGCTACCAACACGCGTCTGGTTAAGTAACTTCTTAATTAACTAATGGAGGCAATAGCTAAAGATGTCAACAGCAACGAAAGTTTTTTCTTTTTGCCCAGATTGCTCACCTGTGAACGGAAAGGAAGTCACAGAGTGCAGTAGTGACTTCCACTACTGCGCAGGCGGACATTTCTTTCGCCCTAACAGTAGATCTGGAAAAATCATCAAGTTGCAGGTTGAGTTAAAAGAGACACTGCACTCAACCAACGCCGCGCAATCACAAAATGGCGGTAATTACACGTATCACACATATACTGTTACTTCTGGTGGCGAGGAACCTGTCGAAGAGGTGGTACCAGAATTAAGGGGGCAAAGCTGCCCTGTGTCTCTTGGCGCACCTACGCCAACCCCGGAAGAACAGGCACGTGTGACTGCGGCAGTCGAGTCCATCTGGAAAACGATGGAAGAAAATGCCGCCGGTCTCGACAAGCAATCCCGTCGTGTTAACAACTTTCTTTTAACTTAATCTTGGATGCTGGGCGTTGCTTTCTTAATTATTGCAACCCGGAACGAACACGCTCGGCACCCTCAAGGAGAAAAAAATGGCAAGAAAAAGAAACACCTTAACTTCAGGGGAAAGGCTTTCAGTAGTCTCACTGAACACCATAATCGCGAAATCAATATCAATTGGCCATTCCAACACTCTCCGGTATCTTGAAGAGCTGCGGGAGGTGAGAGAACAGCTTCAAGAAGAAGGAGTTATTCAGCAAGACGGAGAGTTCTGGACTGTCCTAAAAGACAGGTAGAACTTCTGCGTTTTGCGGTCGTGATGATGACCTTAACTCATCCGCCTCGGTGCTATATGCATCGGGGCGCGAAATTTTTTATATACACAGCACCACCCAGGTGCTGTTTTTTTATGTCCCCACCCTCCACCAGTCCTCAAGATGTTGACAATTACTCTGTTTTATGATATACTAATATCAGTTTGATCCAAAAAAACCGCCAGTCGCGGCGGGTATAAATAGTGACGAAAGGAGCTTAAAAAATGAAGATTGCTGAATGGATACGCATCGCCACAACGGTTTCGTACGCCACGCGCGAGGAGCTCGGGGAAACGCCACGGATGGCGTTTGTGGGTGGTAATGTGCCCAAAAGCGCACAGGGGCATCTTCCCATGCGGCAAGACAGGACTTATATCGCCTGCCGCTCGAAGGATGGCAAGTGGGAGGCTGTTTCCGAGATAAGACCAGGCCTCTCTGACTCTGAAAGACGGGAGGCGAACATGGAGATATCTCGGAGAGTCTCCATGATGAATTATCGCCCCGACTAACCCCGCTTCTTACATTTTTGCGCGAGACAGCCATTCCGCGCGCTATAAATAGGGCTGACACCTTCGGGTGTTTCTTGAAAGGAGGTAAAAAAGAGATGAAGAAAGAATTAGTCCAAAAGCTTTTTCCTGGAGTGGATCCAGAAGAGGCTATCCTCCGTCTAGAGGACGCGCTGCCGGTTATACTCAGGCGAAGCGCGGTTGCCTTGAGTGCTGTTTACAGCCTCCATGAAGGGGTGGATGACGAGTTCGTCGTCTATTCGGATTATGAATCTGCACTGACCCTCATCCGAAAAGGTGAGGTGTGGTTCAAGCGGCACAGCCGTGAATCACTCGAACTTGTCAGTTCAGACGAGGCCGGCAGCATGCTTGCCGTGATCGCAGAAAGACCGGATGGCGGTGGCGCGATGATGGCTCTGGAAAAGTATTTTCCAGAGAAATCTGCATCGGCGAAGATGTAGGTGCGGAAGCAGAAGGTGCGCGCCAACAAAGATGCGGAGAAAGAGAAGGTTCTTCGTGGGAAGTCAGAAACTCCTCGTCGTCGTCGTAGAGGGTAGCACTCGAAAACCCCGCAGGGTGCAGCAGGGGGCGGGCTTACGAGCGAACCTGTTGCAAATGGAAAGGTTGAAGGGTGCACCTTAAATAAAACCTTTGTGTGGGAGCCACGATTTTATCGTGGCTTGTTTTTTTATACACATAGGTTGCTATGCTATTAGTATCATTATGGAGAGAACCCTTGCGGTGTTTTGTTGCCGCTGGGGGTTTTTCTATCCCCCCACCGACCCACCAGCAACCTGCAGGCGTGCCATGCCGAGGACGATGGCGACAAGTCTGCCGTTCTAAGGTGTTTCCCTTTTATCCACTTTGGGTAAAACTTTCGGTTGATTTTTCATACTGCATATAGTATACTTATTATATGGATAGTGACGAGAAAGAGGCACCGGGCCCGTTAGGGAAATCTGGGCCTTTTTCATTTTGTAAGGAGAAAGGGACAGGTATTGACTGGCAAAGGTTGTCATCTGCACCCTCAATATCTTTCACCTTCTGCACAATGTCCAATATTTGAATAGGGGTGCAATATCGTGAATCAACCTGCAGCACATAGTGCAATACTGGCAGATACCCTATTAAATACTCTCTCAAATTTTCTGCGTGACTCTGATTAGCAAGATAACGGTCTATCACCACCTCTACCTCAGTCGGCTTTTGTAATTGCTCAGAGTGCACCACATATTCTAACGCGACCTTGAGTATAAAATTTCTAAACATACGCCGATTTGACGGAAACCTGACGGTGTTCCTCAAATACGGACCGACATACTGCCTCTTGTTTATAACAATCTCATACAAGACAACGCCAGTAAGA
Organism: Minisyncoccota bacterium; assembly: GCA_965204115.1. Taxonomy (GTDB): domain Bacteria; phylum Patescibacteriota; class Minisyncoccia; order Phycocordibacterales; family JABAAK01; genus JAPPJI01. The sequence continues at coordinate 187,391 of OZ241963.1, forward strand.
TACTTCAGTCCGTCTGATATCGCCCGCAGTCCTTTTTTCTTAAGGTGTTTAAGTTCCTTTTTATACAAAGTATAGGTCTTAAATCCGGAAGCAAGCATGTCCAACTCCATGACCCCGTCGCTGGTCGCAACTGCGAGCGTGATAACAAAATGGTCACTGGAATCGGGTGTAACGAGCGGATCACCAACATCCCCACTCTCATCCACAAAGATAAAAACTTTTTTTGCATTTTTGTAATCCATACCTACATCCCTGGTATCTTTTGCCCCTTCCTTCATTACTCACTTATTATATATCACCTACGCTCTAAACCTCTATACCACCGACCCACCGGTAACCTGCAGTCGCGCCATGCCGAGGACAATGGCGACGGCGAGGGTTTCGGCGACGAGGTGGGAGCCGCCGTAGCTCATAAACGGCAGCGTGATGCCGGTGACCGGCAGCACACCGGTGGTGACGCCGATATGGAGGACGATATGAGCGAAGAGGAAAATGAAAACACCGATGGCGAAGAGGGTTTCAAAGTTTGTGCGCCCGTGGGCGGCGTGCCACAGGAGGCGCCAGCCGATGACGGCGTAGAGCAGGAACAGCAGGGACACGCCGACAAAGCCCCACTCCTCGGCAAAGGCAGAGTAGACGAAGTCGGACTCATACAGCGGGAGGAAGCCGAGCTTGGATTGCGTGCCCGCGCCGATACCCTTGCCGAATATCTCGCCGGAGCCGATCGCTATTTTTGATTGGTAGGCGGTGTAGCCCGTTGACTGCAAATCTTCCAGTGGTGCGGCAAACGAGAGCACTCGCGCTCGCTGATAGTCGGGCATAAACTGCCAGGCAACTAATGACGCCGCGACCGCGCACAGTATCAGGGCAATAATGTGCTTTTTAGAGACACCGGAAACAAATATCATACCCGCCCAAATGGCAAGCAGGATTACCGACGAGCCGAGATCCGGCTGTTTAAATACCAGGAGGAATACAATACCCGCTAAAGTGAGCGACACGAGTACATGCCGAATGTGGTGTATGTGTATGTGACGACTCGCGAAGTAGCGGGCTAATACAATGATCAGGATGATTTTTACAAATTCCACTGGCTGCAGCGCGATCGGGCCGAGCACAAACCAACTTTTCGCGCCGTTAATCTCCTGCCCGAATAGGAGCAGCGCGCCCAGCACCAGCACCCCGACAAAGAAAAGAATGGAGGAGACAAACGGCCCTTTCAGTACCGTGTAGGTGTTCATTGAAAAAAAGAGCAGTATACCGATGCCTATGCCGCTGAAAATGAGCTGCTTAAAGAAAAGTGAGTCGGTGGAAAAACCTTCCATAGGAAAGTTAGTTATCAAGCCGATGCCCATCACGAGGATGATCGGCACGATGAGCAGCCAGTCAACCGTTTGAAAATGTTTTGCTAGTGCCTGCATACTACCATTCACGGACTATCGGGACAATCTCAACCCGCTCCACCTGCTTTTCGCAGAGCCCGCCGGGACATACCCCCTTCCGCAGTGTCAGCGGATGCACCCAGGTAAACTGAATAACCCGTTCCTCCCCCGGATGTATGTCTTTCTCAGCGGTGCGGGATGCGGCAATGGCTGTTCCCTCTTCGTCGTATAGGATGATCACAAAATCGGTTTTCCGAATCGAAAGTTCACCGACATGCTTTGCTATCGCCCGAACATACGGCGGCTTATCTTCCTCAATCTCACGATGCACATCTATAATCTCAAAACCGTGCGGATACGGCTGCTCCGCGAACATCGGCTCCTCCACAAAGCGAAATGAGGCAGACGACACCTCTTGTTTGCCGGTTAGGATATGGGGTACAAAAATCGGGGTGATGCCGTTCGGCATAATCGGTGTGTTTTGTGATACCCGCCCTATCAGTGTGCTCGCGGCATCATATAGCTCAATCTCAAACTGCACCTCAGGCACATAGAGCGTTTCGTTTTGATTTTCAATGTATGCGACCGCGGCATATACGCCGTCTGTGACCGGAAACGCCCGCCGCCACACATCGCGAAGCGGTTTCACCGTGATCGGACAGAGATTAGGGCAGGAACCGCCGCAGTCAATTCCCTCTTCAAGTCCGTTCTGCACACCATCATCGCAGGACGGAGGGTTGTAGAAGATACTGAAAAGAATTGCACTGATGCCGAACACCGCCAGTACCACCATCGTTAAGATAATAAATAATTTTCTCTGCTGAGCCCATGCTGACATACATCAGCAGTATACACCTCGCGAAACACACTCCTCTATCTAATGCTCTTTTGCAAATCCCGCACAAAGCGGTCAATCACCTTTTTGGTCACATGCTGCATCACCACAATGTGGGAGCGATCTTTTTGTGTCGCCAGCTGCCATCGTTTGAGTATTTCTGCGGGCGGCTTATCAAAAAGAACCGTGTTAGAAAAATCATTCAGACAGACCGAGTACCTGATTGCTTTCAGCTTGTCGTGTAAATAGCGCGCATTCTCAATGCACGCCCGCGCCTCCCTCTTGAAGCCCTCATACCCCCGCTTCTGAATCGCGTACCACAGCACCATCGGGCTGAACGCGTTGCGCGAACCTGAAATAGTCGTGTCGAGCGTATCAATGTACTCAATGGATCGGGATATGCTGTCCACATGATCCTTTCTGGTTAATGACACTCCGCACGGTACCGGTGAGCCGATGAATTTGTGCCCTGAAATGGCTAAGCTGTCAATCGGCTTGGTGAAGTCAACCGTCGGTGCACCCTCTAAAAACGGTAGCAGCATGCCGTACAGCGCGGCATCGCAGTGGATGTAGTAGTCCCGTATACCCAAACGATTAAATACTTCAAGCACTCCATCAAGGTCATCAACCCCGCCCTTCATGGTCGTGCCGATATTCAAACTGCATATCGGCACCCGGTCCGCATTACCGCGTACCGCCTTTTCAAACTGCTTCAAGTCCATCGTTCCCTCCGAGGTGGAGGGCACAACTATCGCCTTCATACCCAGCACCCGCGCGATTTTGGTGATGGAGTAGTGCGAGTCGGCAGAAAAATAGAGTACACTGTTCGGATACATCTCCCGACCTAAAAAAATACCGTGCATGTTCCCCTCAGTCCCCCCGTTTGTTACATAGCCCCAAAAATTACTCTCAGGGATGCTGTATAACCGCGCGAAAAACGCCAGCACCTCCTGCTCAAACTCCCGCGTCCCCAGGCGGTAGGTAGAATCATCATACGGATCACCTATATTGTTGAGAGGATACCGCAAAAAATCAAACAGCGCCGCATAATCAAACCGTGCGTTTGACGGATACCCCACAAACGACCCTACCAGTCGCCGCATCTCCCGCTTTTTATCACGAAGCCGTTTTTGTATTGATCCCTGCATGGTGTGTATTGTGAAAGAAGTGATGGTAGTGTACCAAGACAACTGGCAGGTAAACATAATTATCAACACAGCAAAATATATTTTGATGGTATATACTAAAAACCCGCACAGCGCGGGAAAGGGGGAAAGTAGATGAAATCCAATTTGATTCTTCTCATTGCATTAGCCCTTATCACTTTGCATGTCTACTGGAATGAAAGAAGGGGTAGGAAAAAATAATCATCGCGCCCCGATATGCAGTAGCATATCGGGGCATATTTATTTCTCGGCTTTTCATCCCATACCTACTTTGTGCTATTATAGTAATAGGGCTTCGTGCCCGCAAGTTTGCCGTTAGGCACCGCTCCCCCCTGTACAACAGGGGGGAGAAGACATTTTAGAGACATTTGTTCTTTTTTGTGCTATTATGATGGCAGGGCTTCGTGCCCGTTTCGTATACCATCGCAAGATGGGACCGGTGACTCCTACAATGGGGAATAATCCGGAGAAAGTATTCACTAACCTCCTTTACAGGAGGTTGGTTGCGTTTTATACCCCCATCACTCATCAAGCCCCTCCAAATACCGAATCTCGTCCCGAACGAGAGCGGCAGTTTCAAAATCCAGCTCGGCGACAGCGTCTGCCATACGGCGCTCTTTTTCACGGATGGTTTTCTTCGGTGCTTTACGGTACTGCTCAATATCAAACTCCGCCAAAGTGGCAACCGTTTTTACCCGCCGCTCCTCCAGCTCTTCCGTGATGTCTTTAATGTTCTTTACAATCGTTTTCGGGGTGATGTTATGTTCCTTGTTGTGGGCGAGCTGCAGTTCCCTGCGCCGCTTCGTCTCCTCCATCGCCCGCTCCAATGAGCCCGTTGTCTTGTCGGCATAGAGGATGACCCGCCCGTCAACATTGCGGGCAGCACGGCCGATCGTCTGAATGAGCGAGGTCTCCGACCGCAGAAACCCCTCCTTATCAGCATCTAAAATTGCCACCAAAGTAACCTCCGGCAAATCAAGCCCCTCCCGCAAAAGGTTCACCCCGACCAGCACATCAAACGCCCCCTTGCGAAACTGCGTCAGCAGCTCAATCCGCTCAATTGTTTTCACCTCACTGTGTAAGTACTCCGCGCGCACCCCCGCGTCGGCTAAGTATTCCGCCAATTCTTCCGCTGTCTTTTTTGTCAGCGTGGTCACCAGCGCCCGCCCGCCCTTCGCGATGTCTTTCTGCGCCTCAGCGATAAAATCTTTCACCTGTCCCGGGTAGTCATCGGTGCCGGTTACCGGATGCACCGCCACCTCCGGGTCCACCAAGCCCGTCGGACGAATAATCTGCTCCACAATATGCCCCTTGCTGTGTTCCCGCTCGTACGCATCCGGCGTCGCAGAGGTGTAGACAACCGGACCAACCCGTTCAGCAAACTCTTCAAAAGTGAGCGGGCGGTTGTCCCGCGCCGAAGGCAGCCGAAAGCCGTGCTGCACCAGCGTGTCCTTCCGTGAGCGGTCTCCCGCGTACATCCCGCCGATTTGCGGCACCGTCACATGCGACTCGTCAATCACCGTCAGAAAATCGGCATTACCATCAGCATCCTTAGGAAAGTATGAAAGGAGCGTGTGCGGCGCCTCCCCGGCAGCCCGCCGATCAAAATGCCGCGAGTAGTTTTCAATGCCGTTGCAGTACCCGATCTCTTTAATCAGTGCCAAATCCTGTAGCGTGCGCCGCCGCAGCCGCTCATACTCCAGCACCTTCCCCTCCTTGTCCAGCTCCGCCAGCCGCTCCTGCAGCTCCTGCTCGATAGATTCAATCGCCGCCTCCTGCGCCTCCTTATCAGAGACAAAGTGCTTTGCCGGGAACAAAAAAAACGCGTCAACCGACGCGTCTTCTATCGCGCGGGTCAGCGCGTTAATGCGCGTGATGCCGCTAATGCTTGATCGATCAAACGCAATGCGATAGATCGCCTCCTCGTTCACCGGCATAATCTCAACCGCATCCGCGATCACCCGCACCTTCCCGGACTGCAGCTCCCCCGTCGTCCGCTCAAAGTAGAGTGCTATCGCCTTCCGCACCAACTCCTCCCGCGTCAGCCCCATACCCTGCTCAATACGCAGATGCACCTTCTCATATTCCTCCGGGCTTCCCAAACCATAGATGCACGACACCGACGCAACCACCACCACATCACTTCGCGTCAGCAACGCCTGTGTCGCCGCATGCCGCAAGCGGTCAATCTCCTGATTGACCAGTGCCTCCTTGGCGATGTAGGTGTCCGACCCCGGGACATACGCCTCCGGCTGGTAGTAGTCGTAGTAGGAGACAAAGTAGTGCACCGGACTGTTCGGAAAAAATTCTTTGTACTCCTGCGCCAGCTGTGCCGCGAGCGTTTTGTTGTGGGCGATAACCAGCGTCGGCTTATTCCACTGCGCGATGACATTCGCCGCGGTGAAGGTCTTCCCCGAGCCCGTCACCCCCAGCAGGGTTTGGTGCCGCGCATCATTCTCCAAGCCGCCAACAAGCGCGTCTATCGCCTGCGGCTGATCGCCGGCCGGCGTTTTGTCGCTCGCGAGGACAAACTTATTTCTGGACCTCATACAGCTCAATCAAGAACCGTAGCGTTGTGTTCGGCGGAATACTGCCCGCCTGCTGATCGCCATACCCCATCTCCGGCTGAATGATAACCAATCGCTTCCCGCCGACTTGCATGCCCGTCACTCCCATATCAAAGCCCGGGATCACCTGCCCACTGTCCAGCACAAAAGTAAACGCAGTACCACGCTCGGTATTCTGATCAAAAATAACCTCTTCACCCGTGTCCGGATCAATGCGCGTACCGATATAGCCCACACTCACCGTGTTTCCCGACTCCGCAGTTTCCCCTTCACCAACCTGCAAGTCAAGAATAGTCACCGGATCAGAAAAAGCCGCAGCACCGGGTTCGGTAAAGTCGCCCTGTCCGGACAACGCTGAGTTTCCCGCCGTGTTGCCGCCCGAGAAACCGGTACGGAACATACTAAACGGAAAGATCTGTGAGAACAGCTGACCGCCGAATATAAACGGTACGAAGATTATTAATGCTAGCCCAATGGCGATGTAGGTCTGTATATTTTTTTCCATACAAAAATACTATACCACATTATTTTTTTGTCAAGCAAGATATCTAACATATGCTATCCTACCTATGTAGAAAATGTAGAGAAACAAAAAAACGAAAAACGGCCCTATCGTCTAGCGGCTAGGACGCTGCCCTCTCACGGCAGAAACCGGGGTTCGATTCCCCGTAGGGTCACCAAGGTTTAAAGGCGGAGTCTGTGAGGACAGTGGGTTTTCCTTTGCGCCGTCGTCACCATGGCATTGCTTTGTCAAGTTTCCACATCTTTGATGCTGTAATTGCGTATACGACGATAGTGCCATTATTTTTTTCGCCATAATGAATCTGCGCATCGTAAGATGTGCGGTGCTTAAGAAGTACTTTTTATTCGTTAAATATTTTCTTATGAATATATTACTAACAAATTTGAAGTGTTCCATTTGGGAGGTTAAACTTTTAAGCTGATGATCTGGCAAGGAAGTGCGGCTGATAGTCTTGGGCATAACAATCAATTTATTCACAGACTTATCACAGTGTGCAAGAGTGGCTTGACTGTCGATCAAGTCTCTACGGAAATACACCGATCATGGTGAACTTGAAGTAGTGCAACACCGCTTCCAAAGTGAATATCTAATGGCAAAAAAGAGGTTGACACCTCTTTTTTGTTTGTATCGTCCTCTCCTGTTGGTTTGCTATTCCTCGTACTGTTACTCTACTGCGAGAGGGCAGGCATTCTCCGCTCACGCAATCTGGTGAAGTTTGTGTAAACGGCAGATTTCCTTATGATGTTACTCTATAATTGCCACATCATTTGACAATTGAGACCGTATAAAGATAATTAGAAAAATCTTAAATATATTTATAGCATAAAAATTTTTAATTTATATAAAAAAATCTTATTTTACAGTATATTTTATAATAAAAAATTATAAGTCAAAAAATATGCTAATCTGTAAATAAAGTATAAATTTATATTTTGTGTAAATTAATTAGTTTTTGTCTTTATTTTACAATTTTTAATAAAATATAGGAAATGATATAAAAAATAATTATTTTTTTTTGGTAAAGTTTTTTACATATGATGATGTTGACAAAATACATTCCTCATGTATACTGTTTTTATAACCCGAGCAAATACAATTAACGATCTGTTCGCTGAGCCGAAGGAACTGCTTGATTCTATCGTGCCTGCTCTAAAAAGCAAGGTCTCCATTGACCAAAAAACGCTTGAGCCCGCCTTATCGTCGGCTGATGTGATAAAAGAGAAAACTCGCATTAAAGCACTCTGGTATCTGCTGGCGAAGAAGGCGGTTGAGTTATCGCCTGAAGCGGCAAAGGGTGATCAAATTGGAATGTCAGCAATAAAACTTGCTGATGCTCTTCGTTTAACGAAAGGACAGAGTGATGGGGCCGTGAATACACTCAAACGAGAGGGGGTAATTACGGTTTTTACTAAGAGGGGGAAAGAGGTCTTGTATCATATACCAGATCATATGGTAGAAACTGCAATCAAAATCGTGCAAGAAAAAAAGTAGGTAATTATTATGGAAGAATATATAACAAAAAAAGAATTTACAGCCCTTGAAAAGAGAGTAAAAAAAATAGAGAGGGCGTTTGGTGCTGATGCAAACACGGGCACTAAGAAAGTAAGGCGTGTGGAATCATCGTCTGAGTTTTTAAGAAAAAAAGATCTGAAAACTGCTATGGACGCTGTTATTTGTATTGTGTATTTTATTGAAAACGGAAGTGATGAGGATGTTGGGGTTACATCTAGTGATATAGAGCAGGGGCTTAGAAAAGCGCGACAAATTGTTCCTAAAAATATATCAGACTGCCTTGCCAAGTGTGCGAAAAAAGGTCTTATCCAAGAGAGTGGTGACGATAAGAGGGAGGGTAAAAAAGTTTGGGTACTGACGAATACTGGGATTGAATATGTCGAAAACCTTGATAAAGAAGAATAAATACTTATGAATGACAAACAGTTTAAAATCATAGTTGACTTATTGAAGGAGATACGCGATGCCCTGAAAAAGTCTGAGTCTGCTGCTACTTCTGTAAAAAATAGTTCAAAGAAGAGGAACGCCTTCCCAGCAGTGCCATGGGAAACATACATAAAAAATAAACAACCGAAAAATGATTATGAGGTCGTTGCAGTTGTGGTTGATTATCTTACAAAAACAGGAAAAGAGGTTACGATAGAAAGTATTATTGAGTTTATTCGTGAAAGTTCGGTTGCGTTCTCAAATGTAAGAGATCCCGAGAAGGTTGTGAACAATACGAAAAATAATAAACACTATGGTTATATTGAATTTGTCGATAAGAAAAAAAGAAAGCATTATCGACTAAGCATTAAAGGGTCTCAGTTTATAAATATATTGCAAGAAAAAAAATTATCTCCCGCTAATGAAATCTATGATGGCAAAAAGAAAAAGTAATAAGAGCATTTTTTCAGCAAACATTCCACAAGGCTTGGAGCAGGCACTAATTGCTGAGTATAAAAAAGTTATTGTCAGATATAAGAGCGGTGATTTTGAGCATCACGAAACATCTGTGGGAAAATTTTGTGAAGTGGTGTTACGCATTCTTGAATACAATCTAAGAGAAACTTTTACCCCCATTGGTGATCGCATCTCCAACACTGGAAAAATCATCAATGAGACCATAAACAGTAAGAGTATTGATGGGTCAGTAAGAAAGAGACTTGCGCCACTGATTAAAATATTGCTTGGATTTCGTAACGAAAGAGATGCTGCGCATGTTGGTGGAGTTGACTTGGAATCCATTGACACCAATTTTACTTTCTATGCAACTAGGTGGATATATGCTGAGTTAGTAAGAATATATGGCGACATGGCAGTGAAAGAAATACAAAAAGAGGTAGACACGGCCGCGGAGATTGCTTTTCCTGATTTGCTCAAAGTTGGTAACAAGACGGTCATTGTTAATCCAAACTTGACGTCGGGAAAGGAAATATTACTGTCTCTCAGAGATGGGGAGAAATCTTTTGAAGAGTTATTTGAAATGAACAAAGAGCAGAATAAAGCGCGCTTTAAAAGAAAATTGAGTGATATGGAAAAACAAAAGCTTATTTATCTTAAAGAAAACCAGAGGTACCACTTGCTGCCCGCAGGAAGGTCAGAAAATGTGAAGTTCATTAAATAGATAGGACATGTTTAGTATGAATGCGCCCTTAATCTACACCTTAAAACTCTTCATAATTTTCACTTATCACCTCACTTAAATCCTCGGTGATGGTGTCCAGCCCTTCTTCCACCTCTTTGTTTCCGTTGCCCAACTGCACTTTTATCAAAAGTGTCATCGCTTGATCCAGCAAGTGCTTCTCATCTTTTATGGTTAATTCTTTCATATTCTTATTATAAAACATCATTTCACTCTGTACCTGCCTTTGTTGTTTATGAAAGTTAGATACCCTTTGTCTCGCAAAAATTGTAGCTGCTGTCTAATTTTTTGCTTAATGTGCATATTCTCAGTATGTTTTTTGCTCAAATCATTTTCAAAGGTGTATATATCCTCCAAGGCAAATTCTTTCTTATTCAACTCGTCTATACATTTCATAATGTCCAGTGTCCACCCCCTCAGATTTGTTGCATGAGTTTTTCTCAAAAATAGGGTTTTTTGCCAATTTTTTAAAACGCTCTTTCTGGTTTCAATTGAGCCATTTTTGATATAAAAGATTCTTCCGTCATTCGGAACACTATTTAGTAGAATGTTACAGCCAACCCACCCTGCCCTTCTTGCACTCTGTGGCAAAGGTTTTCTTTTTTTAATAACATCCGGAACAAAGAAATGCTTTGGAATGACTATAAAATTTTTCACTGAGTGGTTTTTTGGGTCATATCTCAAGAAAAAGAAATTTGGATTACTGTCACTCTTCAGCCGATTAATCATTGTTTTATACGCTCCGTCTACAACTTGATTACCGATACTGTCTTTCTTGCTCTTCAATTCATATTCCTCATTGCAGTTTTTACAATAAAAATCAGCAGCTGGTCTGTTGTTTTCAAATTTTTCTAAAGCATCCTTCCCGCAGTTTGGGCAAAAAACTTCCCTGTCAACCCAGTGCTCAGATAAAAATCTAACCTTCTGTGTCTTACTTTTATATCTACTCATCTCTTTTGCCCGAGTGTCAAAAAATATTTGCATACGGTTTTACATCTTTCAAGAATACCCTAATATCTTTCATTGCTATTAGTATATACTGCAAAACAGGTGCTACGCATGCCATGCACGACTCTTAAAATTTTCAATAGAATTCACTCGCAAACAGTCGCACCGGAAAAACCACTTGCATTTTAAAAGGAGCCATGTGATAATGCAGGCGTGGGTGTGTGCATTCACGCATACACCCCGCCGTCAGTGGTTGCTATTTAACCCTCGGGCGCTTAGTGGTCACAGCTCTGTCGGATACAACAGGAGTTACACTCCCGCCAGTAGACGACATCTACGAGTACATCTCGGTGATGGTTAATACAATGTGCTCCGCAAGAGCACATACCACTCGCTGGTGTTATGCTATAATGCGTATGATGAAAAGACTGCTACGGAATATCATAGTGCCGTGGCAATTACACCAGCGAAGCTGGGTGAGTGGATTACAATGAGTACTGCTCAGCAAACGGTTCGACTCCGTTTCCACCCTCAAACTCACTTTTTATTATTCCAAATCAGCATGACTAGTATTGACCTAACGCAAATCATAACAGAACAAGAATTAGAAAATGCGCGGAAGAAGCTCTTTGGGCATGAAGCACGAAGAAAAAAACCGCAAAAAAATATACACCACCCGCCGGCAGGAAGAGGTGTGCGCAATAAATTTCACGAAGAAAATATTAATACAGGCGAAATATACCAACAACGATGTGCTGACTTCAAATTCAAGCCCTACACAGGAACCGCTATTGAGAAGCCGAGTGGGGGCTATAGACCATTGCTTGTACCACATAACGAGGACAGAATCATACTCAAGGCAATATTCCCACATATCAGAGGCATCATTCTGCGAAAACACTCACACGAAGCTGAAATGCTCGGCGTCGGCAAAAAGTTTTCCAGAAAAAACATCGGCAATATAGTAAGCGATATTGCATGGATGACCTGCCAGGACGGATACCGATACATTATGAAAATAGACTTTTCCAGTTTTTTCTCAACAATAGATAGAAAACATCTACTGAGTATTCTGCGTGAAAAATACTTCAACCCTAACGATCTGATAGAGCTAATCCTGCTAAACCTTATTAAGGTATCTCTTTATAACGAAATACAAGAAGAAGGAGGCCCAGGGTCGTTTTTCTTAGGCGACATAGCGAGCATGAACCTGAAAGAAGTGGGTATTCCACAAGGGCTTCCGTATTCCCCATTATTGGCAAACATCTACACACTTGGAGTTGACCAAGCCATCAACAGTATAGACGGTTGTAGAGTAATCCGGTATATTGATGATATGATAATCGTCTCAAAGACGAAAAAGTGTCAACACGACGCTTTTAACTTACTACGACAGATGGCTAAGAGAAAAGGGCTAAGGTTAAACGAAGAGAAAACAAAAACTTATAACATCAACAGCTCGAAGCACAGTCATATTAATTTTCTGGGTATCAATATAAGGAGTGACGGCACAAAAACTCTCCCGACAGAAAAAAAGGGAAAAATCAGAGGGTGGCTACAAAAAATTAATGACAGCTCTCACCATCTTGCAAAATACACCAACCACCCACACTACAAAGAATCAGAGCATTATAAATCTTGCAGTGTGCAGGACATTGTTAAAAAGAAGATGCGGAATTCAATTGACGGAGTCAGAAGGCATTACAAATCAAACTGTATACAGGGGGTTGATGAATTCATTGAAAGAGTGGAAAAACAATACTCGCTCTGATTGATTTTTCGCACCATAATGATCTATCACCCATTCACAAGGTAGTAGTACTTCCCTCTTTTTTCGATGATGCCTTCGGTGAGGGGGGCTGTGTTGTCTACCTTGACAGAATGGGTGAAAGGTGGTTTGGTAGGTGTTGCTATACTTAAAAAGTGTGATGTGGTATACTGGTAAATAGGTTATTGTGCAGCTATTTAGGAGGCACTGAATGTCTAAAAAATTGTCGAAATTGCAGGTTTTTCAGGTTATTGGGGCCATATTGATTGTGGCTCTTTGTGTTTTTTTGGTACTTTGCTTTGTTCAGCGAGATAAAATAGAAGATCTTGAGGTAGAAAACTCTGCTCTCGAAGGTCAGGTAGTGACGATTCAAGCTGAGCACGGTGAGACCCAAGAGGCCCTTAAAAATGCCGAAGAGCAGGTGGGTGCGAAAAACGTAGAAATCGTAAAATTAGAGGTGGTAATACAAGAGGCGGAAGAGAATTTTAACGCTTTGCAGGTTGACCATGGTCAGCTTGAAAAAAAGGTGAAAAATCTTCAATCCCTTAGAAGTGTTGATAGGTCTAAAATTGTAAAGCTGACAGCAGAAAACAAAGATCTGAGGTCAGCTCTGTCTATCAGGAAAGTAGCTTTAGACGACTCCCTTAACGCTATTAAAGAGGTTCGGCAATCTGTTAATGAGGGCACGCAGGCAAACGAGAGGATGCTTGACGCCGTCGCCCAGAGCAGAGCGCGGATCGCCGAGATGAATGAGGTCATTAATCGTATAAATAAATGAGAAAACAGCATAATAACCTAAAAGGTGTTTTTTGGAAATACATTTTTCCGAAAAGCACCTTTTATTTTTTATGCATAACAACCTATATCACCCGTTCGCCAGGTAGTAGTACTTCCCTCTTTTTTCGATGATGCCTTCGGTGAGGAGGGCTGTGAGGGCTTTGTTGATGTGTTGTGTCGGTAATGCTTGGAGTTGTTTTCTGGAGGTGCCTTTTTGTGCGCTGATGAAGTGGCGGAGGAGCGCGCCGCGGGCTTGGCGGATGGAGCCGGTGAAGGGTGCTTGCTTGGTGTAGTGTTTGCTGCGAGGGTTTGTGCGCACTCCCTGCGCCTTGAGGTGGGTGCCGTAATCCATCATTGCGGAATAAAAGGTGCGGGGGGTGGTTTTGCGGTTGAGGGCGTTTTGTAATAGTTGCTCAACGAAGCGGTTGATTGTTTTGTCGCTCACCGCTTTCTTTTTTCGTGCGCAGTGATGGAGTACGACGGTGCGGATGTTTGTTTCGACGATGATGACCGGTTTGTCGTAGGCGAATGCCAGCACGGCACCGGCGGTGTAGGGGCCAATGCCGGGCAGGGTGCGCAGTGCTTCTTCAGTTGTCGGCACGATGCTGTTGTGCGAGGCGGTGATGGCTTTTGCGGTGTTGTGCAGTGCGATCGCCCGGCGGTTGTAGCCGAGGCCGCTCCAGAGTGCAAGCACTTCTTTTCGCGGGGCATTGGCGAGCTCGGTGATGTTCGGAAATGTTTTTATAAATGCGTTGTACTTCGGCACGACGCGATCAACTTGTGTTTGTTGCAGCATACATTCTGAAACTAAAATGCGGTATGGGTCGGTCGTCTCCCGCCAGGGGAATGTTCGCTGTTCGTTTTTGTAGTGTGTCAGTATGCGAGAAACAACATCGCTGATTTTTTCTTTTGACGATGGCGTGGGCATAGAGGGGTATAGAAAAACCCTCGGCAAACCCGAGAATAAAATATATCGGGGTTAGCCGAGGGAGTAAGATGTGCTTTGCGTGAATGCCGTTACCGGATCCGTGGCAATCCGCATTCTGCACGAAGTGCGGTGCATACAACTGTACGAGAAGTGTGCAGCACTTATTGCGCGATTTAGATCGCACATTAAAAGAACTGCAAGACAAAGTTATGTGTGAGTCATACATTTCGTGTACGACTTGTTGTTTGCGCTGTGCGCAAAATGATAACTTTGTTATGCTTAATGAAATCTCCCACGGATTTCAAAATTCTGAATGATCATAGTTCCCTTCAACCTGTCTGTCAGCCGGGCTACTGTCCACTGACACTTGTACTAAGTGTCTCGTGAAAAGGCAGAAGCCACAGACAAGACACGAAGAAAGGATTACCTGAGCGGTGAAAGATCAAAGAGATAGCATACACATTATTCTGTTGTCAAACAAAATAACGGTATGTTTTTATGCAATCTATATTGCAAAGCGGGCATGAAAGTAATCTTGAATCCTATGAGAGCGCGTAGCGCTTCATAGACAGGATTTCGTCCTGCGCCGCAGACGAGCAGTTTTGCCGTCGCGGGAAGGATTATTTTCCGCTCTGTGTTTGCAAATTTTCATAGGTCACATGAGTTCCCTATCTGCTTTTATAATACCATACCTTGTCAAAGAAAAACGGTTTGCTGTGCGCGTGTGGAAAAACTTTACTGTCTATGCTGTGCCGAGTACATTTTTTAAAAAACTGTGCCGATGAATGGGGCTTGGGCCGTGTTCTTTGATCATTTCCCGATGGTGTTTTGTGGCGTATCCTTTGTGTCGTTCAAAGCCGTAGGCGGGAAATTGTTCGCTGAGTTTGCACATTGTGTCGTCGCGGGATTCTTTGGCAATGATTGAGGCGAGTGAGATAAGTGGGTTTTTTTCATCTCCTTTAATAATGTGCGTCGCGTTATATTCCTCCGGTATCGGCAAGCCGTAGTCAGAATATACATGCGCTATCGGCTGGTGCTGCTGCAGTTTGAGCAGTGCCTCAGTTGAGGCGGTGTAGAGGGCGCGGATAATGCCGCAGGTGTCTATCTCGCCGGCGGAAACTGAGAACACGGTGCAGTGAAAGCTGTCCCGCTCCATGGTATTGATTGCGCGGATCAGCCACTCTTGTCTTTTTTTCTGCGAAAGTTTTTTGGAATCACGAATACCGTTCAATACTTTTTCCGGTAACGCATCATCCAGCCATTGCACCGCACATACGGTCACCGGGCCTGCCAATGGTCCACGCCCCACTTCGTCTATTCCGACGCATCCTTTCATATGCTCTCATTCTACACTATGCTGAAACTGTTGTATACACCTTTTTGCCGATATTTTTGTCAATGGCTCTCAAAAAACATTATTGACAGATAGTCAAGTTGCGGGAAAGATGGTGTTCTGAAAAAGAGGATGACATGCTATAGTAAATGTATGGTTATAAACTCTGAAGACACAGGTAATGATATTAAGATAGAGTTCACAAACGGACACCTTGATAAACTTCGCAAAATAACAAAGGAGTATGGAATGAAAGGCGAGGTGCATACTATTGCCTTCCTACTTGATGTTGCAGAGCAATCAAAAGGAAAAGGGTTGTCCGTTGAATCTAAAAGATACACGCCCTCTGATGAAATGAAATATGAAAAAGAATAGAACAAAAGATACAATTACTGATGAGCAGAGGGATACATTTGTTGCGCATGAGGATTTTGATGATAGATTTTTTCACCTAATGAAGGAAAGCAAGGAAGTGGATAGAATAATTGAAGCATCGGTGAAAGATTGCCTTAAAAAACATTGGATGACAATGGCGTATCATTTGGTTATTCTTTCAGCTGCAGTATATGGTATTGCTAATTTTTTTACTAAAACAGCCTTGTCGGCATAGAGGTAATTAAATATATACAATTCCCTATTTTAATAAAGAATTTTCTTGATGAAAATTTGTTACCTAAATCTGAGAAATTTCTGCACGGAAGAAAAGATATTGTCAGAGAATTTTGGTTTGTTGTATGGTGTGTTCACAAAGATGATAAGAATTCTTTTGATCCAGAAGAATATTTGAATTTGAAAGTGATTTCTAAAGAACGCAATAGTTTTAGAGATAGTTCAGATTGTAAGATTGGATTAAGAAGTTTTGGACATTTAGATTGACTTAAATAGGTGTTGAAGTGATATACTGAATATGTTTATGGAAACAGTAATATCATCTAGAAATAAGACCTTGCGTTTGAGTGAAAATGATATGGATTTTTTGGATAAATATGTAATCACTATTAATAGAAAAACGCAATTGGATGAAATAGAGAATAAAATCTTACATCAGGATGTTTTTGAGACACTTGATCTCTTGCCTGATAATTTTATTGATCTTGTATTTGCAGATCCACCATATAATATAGATAAAAGGTTTAATGAGGTTGTTTTTAAGAAAATGAATATACAATCATATGAGGAATATACGGATCAATGGATGTCTAGATTAAAGAACAAACTAACTAAAGATGCATCACTGTATATATGTGGTGATTGGCGTTCAAGTGCTGTTTTATATCACGTTTTGAATAAATACTTTACTATAAAAAATAGAATAACTTTTGAACGAGAAAAAGGGAGAGGTGCAAAGACAAATTATAAAAACTGCTCTGAAGACATATTCTTTTGTGTTAATTCTAATAATTATACATTTAATGTTGATACAGTAAAGCTAAGAAAAAAAGTTATTGCTCCATATAAGGAAAATGGAAAACCAAAAGACTGGGAAATTGGTTTTGGCGGTGTTGGTTATAGAGATACTTACCCTTCAAATCTTTGGACAGATATAACTATTCCATTTTGGTCTATGAAAGAAAACACGGAACATCCCACACAGAAACCAGAGAAATTACTAGCAAAAATCATTTTGGCGAGTTCAAACAAAGATGATGTGGTGTTTGACCCATTCCTTGGTTCAGGCACCACTTCTGTTGTTGCCTCAAAATTAGGAAGAAGGCATGTTGGTATTGAGGTTGATAAGAAATATTGTCTTATCTCTCAAAAAAGATTACAAGAAGCGGAAAAAGATGATAGCATACAGGGATACATTGATGGTATTTTTTGGGAAAGAAACGCATTCAATAAATCTATATGACAAAAAATATCTTTTCTAGAAAATTACATACAAAGATTGAAAAAAGGGTAAAAGAGCTTTTAATTTCTCAGCCGGATTTTTTATCTGAACAAACACTACAAAGTCCACGAGCGGTTGGCGATGCTATACAGAATATATTAGAAAAAGATTTTCAAGAAATAATCAGTGATTTATTGCAAAATAATTCTCGTGTTAAAGAATATTCGGCATCATTTGCAAGGAGAGCAATGGCCGATATTGCCTTTTATGATGAGGATGAAAACTATTATATTGTTGATGTCAAAACACATAGGCTGGATACTAAATTTAATATGCCTAATCTCACATCTGTTGAGCGGTTGAGCAGGTTTTATGAAGATGATAAGAATAATTTTGTCATATTAAAGATTGACTATGAGATTCAAAATAATAATTTAGAGATCAAAAGAGTGTTATTTAAGTTGATAGAATATTTTTCTTGGGAATGCTTGACACTTGGAGCATTAGGCTGGGGGCAAATACAAATAGCAAATTCAAACATAATTAAGATTGCAGAAAACCAATTACGAAGAGAATGGATGTTGGAAATGTGCAATAACTTACTTGAATTTTATCCAAAAGAAATAGAAAAAATCAACGTAAGAATTGAACACTTTAAGAAAGTGAGAAAGTTTTGGGAAAACAAAAAATGCCTATGAGTAACCCAAAAAGAAAATTTGGGTATCTTAACACGCACAGTCATTATTCACTGTTGCGGGGGGTGGCGAAGGTGCCGGCGCTGTTGGAGCGGGCGAAGGAGGCGGGGTGTGATGCGATTGCGCTGACTGATACACACAATTTATACGGAGCGATTGATTTCTATAAAAAGGCGCAGGAGGCGGGGATTCGTCCGATTTTGGGTGTGACGCTTTTCGTTCGCGAGGGTGGTGCCGCGCAGCACACCCCTATCGTCCTGCTTGCGGAAAGTAAACAGGGGTATCACAACCTGCTGGAGTTGATCACGCAGGCGCACTTTTCTGAGGGGAAAGTGCCTGCGCTTTCGTTGGAGCAAATCGGCAAGCGCACGGAGGGCGTTATCGCGCTGCTTCCCGCGCTGCATAATCCGGTGCAGCAGTCGCTCATCCAGCAGGACACTGCGGCTGCGGCGAAACACCTCGCTGTCTATAAAACAATATTCGGAGACAATCTCTTCATCGGCATCTCACCGCAAAACCCGACACCGAAAGACGGCACTGCGGTCACCGCGCCGACGGAAGCGCTCGTCGCGCTGGCGCGCGAACATAGTGTCGGTGTCATTCCTGCTCCGCTGATTTACCTTTTGGAGGAGAGTGATGGTGAAGCACGCGATGTTCTGCTCCGCATTCAGCGTACTACCCTTTCCAATCTTGAAGAGGAGGTGTTTGAAGATCCACTCCTCTTCCCCGACCGTGGTGCGACTGAAGCGTGGTGCGCGTCCGTCTGCCCTGAGGCGTTGCAGACCTTGTCTGATTTGATAGCGCGTATTGACTGGGAGCTGGAACTCGGCAACTGGGTTTTCCCGAATCCGCCGACCGGCGGCGACACCCGCAGTCATGAGGAGATACTGCGCGACCATGTGGAGCAGGGGTATGCCCGTCGTGAATTGCAGAAAACACCCGAGATGGAGGAGCGGGTTAATTTTGAACTCGGTGTTATCAACGACCGCGGCTACACCGACTACTTTCTCTCGGTGATTGATCTCATCAGGTACATGCACAGTAACGGCATTATCACCACCACGCGCGGTTCTGCTGCCGGTTCTTTTGTGTCGTACTTGGCGGGGATAACGAATGTTGATCCGATAGAGTATCAACTCCCGTTTGAGCGCTTTCTCAATCCGTTCCGCCCTTCCCCGCCGGATATTGATATGGATATCGCTGACAACCGCCGCAATGAAGTTATTGATTACATCCTTGACTGCTACGGTAAGGAGAAGGTGGCGCAAATCGGCACCCTGGGGACGATGATGGCGCGGGCGGCGGTTCGTGATACTGCCCGTGGGCTTGGCTATTCATATATGAGCGGTGATCGCATCGCTAAACTCATTCCGCTCGGCGCGCAGGGTGCTCCGATGTATATAGATACCGCCCTTGAGCTGGAGAAAGAGCTGCGTGATTTGCACAACAGTGATGAAACGGTGCAGCACATCATTCGTGTCGCTAAAAAAATAGAGGGGAATGCCCGGCACATCTCGGTGCACGCTGCCGGTGTGGTCATCTCTCCGAGCACCGCAGCCGCCTATACCCCGCTTGAACGCGATCCGAAAGGAGTGTCCGACCGCCCTATCACCCAGTACGATATGCACGCTGTGGAAGATGCAGGGTTGCTCAAGTTTGATATTCTCGGACTCACCAACCTCGCTATTCTCGCCGGCGCTATTGATCTGACTAAGCAGGACAAAGGGGTGACCGTTGATGTGGAGAAAATACCGATTGATGATCGGGACACCTATGACTTGATCGGTAAGGGGTATACCATCGGCGTGTTTCAGCTTGGCGGCAGCGGGATGACGGCTGTTCTCAAGCGGATGAAACCGACTACGCTGTATGACATTGCCGCGATTGTCGCGCTGTATCGTCCGGGGCCGATGGGTAATATAGATGAGTACATCGCCCGTAAGCAGGGTAAGCGACCCGCCTCCTATATCCACCCGAAAATGGAGTCCTATCTCAAAAATTCATACGGTGTGCTGGTGTACCAGGACGATCTTCTCTACACCGCTATTGAGATTGCCGGCTACGACTGGAAAGAGGTGGATGTGTTTCGGAAGGCGGTCGGTAAGAAAATTCCAGAGCTGATGGCGGAGCAGGAAAAGGTGTTTAAAAAACGCGCTCAAGAGCTCAGCGGGCTTTCAGATGCGCAGGCGAATAAGCTGTGGGATTCGTTTGACCCGTTTAAGGGGTATGGTTTTAATAAAGCGCATGCGATGAGCTATGCGAAAGTCGCCTACCAAACAGCATATATGAAGGTGCACTACCCCGCGCAGTATATGACCGCGCACCTTACTGCCGTCTCCGGGGAAACGGAAAATGTCGCCGACCTGGTGTATGAATCAAAGCGTATCGGGCTCACCGTGCTGGCACCGGGGCTGAATGAATCGGCTGTCTCGTTCAGCACTGAGCAGAACGGCACACCCAAGGAGAGCATTCGTATCGGGCTGGAGACCATCAAGCAAGTCGGCACCGCCGTTGCAAATGCTATTGTTTCAGAACGGGAAAAAGGAGGTCGCTACACCACACTGGAGGACTTCTTTACCCGCATCGGTCCGTACCGGGTTATTAATAAGCGTAGTTTGGAGGCGCTCATCAAGACGGGTGTTTTTGACTTATTTGACAAGCGAGATGTGCTGCTGGAAAATATAGACCTCCTTTTGGAGTGCACTCGGGACACCCGAGCCGGTGAACAGCAGCACGCTCTTTTTGACAGTGCGGAAAATGTTTCACTGGAGCTGCAGCCCGCTCAGTCGCCGATCAGCAAAGCGCAGGAGTTGTACTGGGAAAAAGAACTCCTCGGTGTCTATGTCTCTGGGCATCCGCTTGACCTCTGCCAGCGGGATGGATTGCACCTGCGTGATTTGCAGCGAAGAGAGGAGAAGAGCAAAGTCGTGGTTACCGCTGTCATCAGTGACTTGAAACCGTTCAGAAGTAAATCAGGTAAAAAAATGTATTTCCTCACGCTTGAGGACGATCATAATAATAAAATAGAGGGGGTGTATTTCTTTCCGGAGGATCAGGAAGAGGCTGCGGAGGCAGAAGAGCAGTACGAGCCCCTCCTTGCCCCGTACCGTCCGGTCAAAATCCGCGGCAGTATCTCATTGAGAAACGATGAAACTACTATTCGTATAGATAGCGTGGAAAATCCGACACCGCTGCCCGCACAGCAAGCACCCGAAGCTGTGGTTACCGCAGCACCAACTGTCAGCACTACTCCCCAAACCACACCAACTCTTGTATAAAAATAATGACGGCAGGTTTGCTTGTGTGCAAACCTGCCGCTATTCTCTTGCAAAAAACAATTATGCCAGAGCATGCTCGGTAATGAGACGCTTCATCTTCTTCACATAGCCAGTTTTTCCTACCTCTTTGTATACGGCCAACTCTCTCAAAACCAGACGCTTTGCATACTCATGAGGAACCCTCGTGGCATGCGGGAAGCCCTCTTTTCTGCTCGTCAGAAAGGGCAGAAGACGGTTTTTGATCATCTTGTCCAGTCGCCTCGAAGCAACCCACTCTCCATTTCCGTTGCGATAGAGGGATATGATTTTCTCATAGACGAAACCCAGGTCATCAGATTCTTTCCGTGCGAATTCGGCCACAAGAAAATATTTACTGTTGGCGACACCACCAAAAAAGACAGCGTCAGAAATATGCCCTTTGACCAGTTCCACCTCAGGTGAGAAGGTGACTTCCCCGGTTACCGAAGGTATATCCCCCGCTAAAAAAGCATCAATATCTTCAAATGTTGCTGTATCCATTATTCTACCTCCTTGATAAAATGTATACCTCTATAGTATATGCCGACACCGTCATTCTCACAAATCTGAAACTAAAAAACACAAAACAAGCCCTGTCAACCGAGAAATACTCTAAGCCGGACACGAGCCGGCTCCATGCTTCTGCACATACTTTTGATGATACCCCTCTGCCTCGTGAAATGGCGCAGCCGGCACAACATCCGTCATGATCGGTGACTTGTATACTCCTAATTCCTGCAGTGCCTTTTTTGATTTTTCCGCCTCTTCTTTTTGAGCGTCGTTGTGGTAGAAAATGACTGAGTGGTATTGCTCCCCCACATCAAGCCCCTGGCGGTTTGCCGTTGTCGGATCGTGCATACTCCAAAATGCCTTTACCAGTTGCTCGTACGATACCTGCTCAGGATCAAACACCACCTCAACCGCTTCTTTGTGTCCGGTGCCGCCGCCGCAGACCATCTCGTAGGTCGGCTTTTCGGCAGTGCCTCCGGTGTAGCCAACCCGCGTCTCTACCACGCCGGGTATTTTCATAAACTTATCCTCCACACCCCAAAAACATCCTGCTGCAAATGTTGCTTTTTCTTTCATGTTACATTTAGTATACGCCACCAACGCGACCTCCTGTCAATTTGTGCGATAAAGAGAGGGTGGGCAAGCAGTCGCATTTATGTTAAAATGAAGAATAGAAAGGAGGGACTTGTATGCGTCTCTTGTTATGCTTGTTTCTGTGCGCTGTAATGATTTTTTCCTGTCTTGTTGCTGGTTGCGGCGGAACGCCTCAACTTAATTATCAGCCTGATAATCTGAAACAGTTACTAATATCTGTCGATGGTGCGTGGCCAGCCGCACTTGCTTGGGAGCAATGTAAACAAAGCAGAGAAATTGACTCTGGGCACTACAGAAGAGAAGATAGTCAAAGGCGGTTGATCAAAACCCTTGAAAAAAATCTTTTAAACCCCGAACAAATACTGAGATGGCCCTATATTCCTACACCTCAGGAACAATGGGGATATAATATGTTTGGTTACCTTGTATTCACACCAGCAGAAAATTTTTTACCTAGTGAGGCAAAAACCCCTTCTCCCGAGGATCTGCTGCTTCTGAAAGAATTTTGGGGAATAGAAGACTAATAAAAAGCGGTGCCTTTTCAGCACCGCTTTTTTCATATTATTTATAGTATACCCTGTCGGACTGCCGGGAATCGAACCCGGACCACACGCACCCCATGCGTGCACACTACCACTATGCTACAGTCCGTACTTTCAGTATACAAAACCCTGCGGCGTGTATAGCGTGTTTTCTGCGGCACTGGAAGAAACTCTATTTACGGTATATAGTGGTGGTATATGGCGCAGAAGGAGGAAGCGTACATCTCAGCGAAGGATATCATTACCGCGATGCGGCGGACATGTGGTGCCGAGGAGAAAAAGATGATTAAGGAGGCGTGCGCGTTCGCGCAGGAAAAACATAGCGAGCAAACCCGCTATTCCGGTGAGCCGTACTACACACACCCGTTTGAGGTCGGGAGGATGCTGGCGGAGATCGGGATGTCGGTGGAGGTTGTTGTTGCAGGAGTGCTGCATGATACTATTGAGGACACCGATACGACAGTACGCGAGTTGGAGCGAGCGTTCGGGAAAAAGGTGGCGTTTTTTGTGGATGGCGTGAGCCACCTCGGGAAGGTGCGGTATCAAGGACTTGCGATGCGGGTGAAGTCGCTGCAAAAACTCCTGGTTGCCACCTCAAAGGACATTCGGGTTATTATCATCAAGCTGATGGATCGGCTGCATAATATGCGCACCCTTGATGCGGTGCCGAAATCAAAGCAAAAGCGTATTGCCAAAGAGACACAGCAGGTGTATGCGCCGATTGCCGACCGGCTCGGTATGGGTACGCTGAAGACAGAATTAGAAGAGATCGCGTTTAAGCATATTGATCCGTCGGCCTATGCCGAGATGAAAAAAGAGATTGATACTGCTATTGGGTCAATCTCAATGAGTGACATTGAAAAGAAGGTGAAAAAAATACTGACCGATATGGACATTACTGACGCGACTATCTCGTCCCGTATCAAGAGTGTGTACAGCACCTTTATGAAAATGCGGCACAAAAAGTATGCGCTGGAACAGGTGCACGATTTAGCGGCGTTGCGTATCCTGGTGCACACCATACCGGACGCATATAATGTGCTGGGCATTCTGCATGCGGAGTGGCGCTCTATTCCCGGGGCGTTTAAAGATTATATTTCACTCCCGAAGCCGAACGGCTACCAGGCACTGCACACGCGAATCCTCATAGACAAGCATATCCTTGAGGTGCAGATACTGACGCATGAGATGTACCGGCATGCTCAGTTCGGTGTTGCCGCGCACTTTTCGTACAAAGATAAGCGGCACGGGACGATGAGTTTAGAGCTGGAGTGGTTTGATAAATTGCTCGCCAACAAAAAAGGTGCGAAGCGAGTGCCGTGGACAGAGCGCATTACTGCTATGCAGCGGGAAACAACTGATGATCCGGACTTCATGGACACGATGCAGGCGGACTTCCTGCAGGAGCGGATGTTTATCTTCACCCCGAAAGGCGAGGTGGTTGACCTGCCGAAAAATTCAACACCGATTGACTTCGCTTTTGCTATCCATAGCGACATCGGCAAGCACGCCGAAGGTGCGTTTGTTAACGGCAAGTATGTCTCCCTCCGCCATGAACTGCAAAACGGCGATGTGGTTAATATCAAAGCCGGCAAAAAGGTGACGGTAAATAAGAAGTGGCTGGACTGGGTTAAAACGACCGAAGCCCGCTCACGCATTCGTCAATTTACAAAGAAAAATTCTTAAAGTTGTACATTTCGTCCTCGGTTTCTTCTGTTTCCTCCTCCCTGATAGTGTCCGCATTTTCTTCTTCAAAAGATACCGGTATTCCCGTATCCGCGACAACCGGATCCTGCTCTGCGTCGGACGCTCCCTCTAATTTGCCGACGATGCTTTCTAAGTCCTCACCGGAAAAATAATCAATCACAATTCTGCCGCCGGTATCCCCCTGCGATCGGATGGATACCCGCGTTTCTAAAAAGCCCTCCAGCATGGTCTGCGCCCTTTGTAGGTATGGGTCGTGCTCGATTTTTCTGGCGCGATTTTTTGCCTGTCGCCGCGCGATGATCTCTGAATCCCGCACCGTTATCCTCCGATTGACAATTTCGTCGAACAGTGCGCGCTGATCATCAGGGGTCTCTACCAGCATCAGCAGCGGCCGGGTGTGCCCTTCTGATATTTTCCTGTCGGTTACTGCCTGAATCATGTCTTCCGGCAGGGTCAACAGGCGTAAGCTGTTTGAGATGTATTCCCTGCTGCGGCTCATTCGCTGTGCTACTTCGGTATGCGTCATCTTAAACTCCTCAATCAGCTGCTTGAAGGCGCGCGCGCGATCAATCGGGTTGAGGTCGTCCCGTTCCAGGTTTTCTATCATCGCCAGCTCAAGCCGCACATTGTCTTCAGTCACATCAACGCGGACAACCGCCGGCACTTCTGAGAGCCCGGCTATTTTTGATGCGCGCAGCCGCCGCTCGCCGGCAATGAGCTCGTATCGCGCCGACATGTCCCCCGTATCGGCAACCGCTTCTTTCTTCGTCACCACCAGTGGCTGCAATACCCCATACCGCCGGATTGACTGTGCCAAATCCTGCAGTTTATCGTCTGCAAACTCTTTTCTCGGCTGAAATGGGTTCGGATCAATCTTATCCACCGACAACCAAAACACCGACAACGGGTTGTTTGTTGCGCTCTGCGCCACGCCTTCTTCCATATATGTTAGTATACCGCACTGAAATATATGTATCATGTGGCGGGCTAAACGGTGGTTACTTTTTGGCGGGTGTTTTCACGCGTTCTTTTGCGCGTTTTTTTACCGCTTTGATGAGTCCGGTGAAGAGCGGGTTTGGGGAAAGCGGGCGGGCGGTGAATTCGGGGTGGTACTGGACACCGATGAAGAACGGGTGGGTTTGCGGAGGGAGCTCTACTGCCTCAACGAGCCCTGATTTTGAGCGGGCGGAGATTTGCATGCCGCCTTTTTCAAGGTCTTGTACATATTTGTCATTCACTTCGTAGCGGTGGCGGTGACGCTCGTCGGCGGTGTTGGTGCCGTAGAGCTTTTGGATGGCACTCTCCTTTTTGAAGCGGGCGGTGTACGCGCCGAGGCGCATGGTGCCGCCGTAGCGTTTTTCTGCGAGGTGATCCCGCTGACTTTCCATAACGAATATCACCGGGTGCGGTGTTTTCGGGTCAACCTCAATAGTGTGTGCTTCCTTCTTGCCGGCAACAGAGCGTATAAATTCAACGACCATCAGCTGCATACCGTAGCAGATGCCGAGTATCGGAATCTTGTTTTTTCGCGCGTGGGCGATTACTGCGATTTTTCCGTCAACACCGCGCTTGCCGAACCCGCCCGGAACGATGAGGCCGTCGTATTCCTCTAACTTCTTCAGGTTTTTCTCGGCACTTTTTCCTTCATATTGCTTTGTGTTCAGCCACTCTATCTTGGGAGACACTCCCTCTTTCGCACCGGAAAAGCGAACCGCCTCTATGACGGAAACATACGAGTCGCTGAGTGTGTAGGAACCGGTTTCAAAATATTTTCCCACGATGCCGATCCGAACAGGGCTTTTTTTGTTGTTTCTGATGCGGGTGTCAATCTTTTTCCACGCCGGTAGCACGCCTGTCACTTTTCGCTTTGAGAGACCGAGCTCGTCTATGAGAATGGCGCCGATTTTTGATTTTTCAAAAAGGATGGGGACAGAATAAATACTTTCCACATCGGGGGCGGAGATGATATTGCGGACGGGGATTGAGCATGCGCGCGCTATTTTTTCTTTTCGCTTGGCGTCAATGCCCTCTTCAGAGCGGGCAACGACTACCGACGGGTTGATGCCGTATGAGTTGAGTGCGCGTATCGCGTTTTGTGTCGGGCGGGTTTTCACCTCGCCGACACTCGGCGGCAGCGGCAGGTAGCTGACGAGTATAAACAGTGTGCTGTCCGGGTCGCTGAGGTGCATTTGCCGCCCCGCTTCCAGGAAAAGAAGGTTTTGGTAGTCGCCGAGCGTGCCGCCGATCTCAATAAGCTGTACCTCCGCCTTTGCCCGTCTTGCCGACTGCTTCATTCGTGCGCGAATCTCATCAACAACATGTGGCACCGCCTCAACGCACTTCCCTTCATAGCCGAACGACCGCTCCTTGTCCAGCACCGCCTTATATACCATCCCGCTGGTCATATAGTCGTGCGGGGAGAGATCGCGGTTTAAAAATCGCTCGTAGTTCCCCATATCCTGATCGGTTTCCATGCCGGACGAGAGCACGAATACCTCCCCGTGCTCTGTCGGACTCATGGTTCCGGCGTCAACATTGAGATACGGATCAACCTTCATGATGTTGACGGTATATCCGTGGTGGGTGAGGATGGTGCTGATAGAAGAGGTGGTAACCCCCTTGCCGATACCGGACATCACTCCACCGACCACAAATATATACTTCGTCTTCTTCATATACTCACAATGGTTTTAGTATACCACTGCACGCAACCCCCCTTGAAAAGCGTTAACTTTGGTGATTGGTGTGTACCACCTTATATAGTTACTTCTGCAACAGGTCGCCTGCGTGGGCTTGACCAACCGCTCGGAGTGGAATATGCCTCCTCCCAAGAAGCGTCTTCTATTATGCTGTAACTTTTTATTTTCCCTTCCTGTTTTCTCTTCTCCAGCTCTTCCTCGAGAGTGTTAATGTCTGGATAGTCTACGCCTGACACCTGTGCGTCTGTGTTCGGGTCTCCATTTGACCTTTGATCTGCGTAAGTGATATGCGGAGATTCACCCGTTTGGTAATATGTTCTATGCGTCTCCCACCTCTCTTCTTCCCCTCCTTCTATTTTTTCTGCCTCTCTTTTCCTGATGGCTTCTTCTACTTTTTTCACTGACTGCTCTCCTTTCCTCCGAAGATTCTCTTTCTCTCGTTTTCTCATTGATTCTTCCTCTTCAATATTTTTGGCGGAATCTTCAATCATTTTTGAAACTGGGTGTTTTTTGTTTTTTTCTGCAGATTGTTTAAAAATTTCTTTCATATTTCTTGTTGTTTAATGTATTAACTAGATAATATGCTGTTAGTGTACCCCCCCCCCCCCGATTTTTGTCAATACCATTTTTCCACACGCAACCCCCCCTTGCCACAAGTGCTGACGGGTGGAGTCGAACCACCGACCTTAGGTTTATGAGTCCTACGCTCTAACCACCTGAGCTACGCCAGCATACACACGCATAGTACCATGAATGTGTTGCCGTGACATAGACTGCGACAAAGACGCTATACTACATAATGCGTCTGCTCTCTTACTACGCGGGTATAGTTTAGTGGTATGACGCGGCCTTCCCAAGGCTGAAACGGGAGTTCGATTCTCCCTACCCGCACCTCTTGCTCAATAAAAAGTATATTTCTCTGGTATACTTTTTATGTTTATAGTCGTTGTGCTATATATTTGTATTATCCATTCCCTATAAAAATTATGATGAATAAGAAAATGAACCTTACTCTTGCAGTTCTTTCCCTGATTGGTGCTGTGTTAGTGCTGTGGAACCAATACTTTAACGGTCCGATTGGCGGTGATCCTGTGCTCTGGAACTATATTGACCCGTATGTTATCGTGGTACTTCTTCTCGCGTCTCTTTCGCTGTGGAAATCGTCCAAGTAGGATACCGCATAACTATGAAAGAGCGGCTATTTTAGAAAGTCGTTTTTGTTATATACTATAGGTAATGCCTGGTTTAGAGACAGCGCCGGTGGGTCCTGCGCAAATCCCGCCTCCTTTTAATGAAAAGGAAAAAGGGGGGGTGAAGAAAAAGAGGATTGGCGTCGCCGTGAGACAGTACACCCTGACCATGAGCAGTTGATTTTACATGGGCTTGGGCACAACGCTGCCAATCTTGAGCAAAGAAGTGGTATCTCTACTGATAAGGAAACAGGGAGGTATCTTATTCAGGAAAGTACCTATCTTACGCCGGAAGCGAAACAATCTGTGGAAGTGTTTGTTGATCGCAAAGAGTCTGAGTTTGCGCGGAAAAATGTTTCCCCAGAAGAAAGAGATCGAAACGCACGGGCATCTGTTCTTGAAAAAGTTGTTGATCTTGTGTTTGCAGAGTGTCTCCCTGAATACGATATCTGGATTTCCAGCCGCCTTAGTGATTTTCTTGGGCAGGATATTTATTTTAAAAACCGAGAGACAGGTCAGGTTGAATTCGTTGTTGATGTTACGCTGGGTAAGAATGACCCCGTCCGGCCGGTAAACCGAGAAAAAATCAACGAAGTACGAGGAAAGATCATCAATGGGGTGATAGCGTATGACGGCTATGAGTACAATGATAAAAAGCATAGTGGCAAAAAGGATGTAGCATATATTCCCATCGCCTCTCTTATGACTCCCCTGCTCGTTGTTTCGCTCCCTGACAAAACGCAGGATGGTGAGGATAACCTTGAGCGCATACTCAACCGCATGAGTCCGTCAACGGAAGACCCCACAAAGAAAGAATTTCTCTATGCAACGTACATGGTGCAACAAATGTTAAAATCAATGAATGAGGATAACCTCAACCTTAGACATATTCATGAAGAAAGCCAGTTTAATGTCGATAAAATCCAAAAACAAGCGCGAACGCTCTACTCCAGGCTTACTTCCGCAGAACAGTTCAAGTGGTCTTCGGTTGCGGGTGAGGTGGATCTTGCAATAAACGAGTGGCCGAAACGCATTGAAAATTTGGAAGATCGGCTCTGGGCAATTGAATCGAAGCTCGGAAAACTCGCAGGATTATCAGAATCTGACCTGGATGACCTCTGGAATATCAATTTTGAGGACATCTCTTGATTTGTGCTGCAGTATTGCACCTACTTAATCTTGGTAGCGGGGGTTGGATTTGAACCAACGACCTCCAGGTTATGAGCCTGGCGAGCCACCTGACTGCTCTACCCCGCTGCGCTATATTGCTATAGTCGCAGGGGTAAAACGGTTATATATACCACATCATGCTTTGCGTTTGTGTTTGTATATGCTGTTTCATATTTGTGTCCCTTACGACTTGCTATACAGTATACGACCCCTTGGTGATATTTGCAAGCGAGTTATGTGTATATTTTATGGAGTCCATTCCGGTGCGTCAAGGTGGTGCGGCAACAAACCGAGCCAAACAAATGAGGTGAGGTAGATAGCGGTCACTTTTTTCATCACCTTTTCTGTTATCGCCGGTACCGGTTCGCCCTCTTCCACTTCGCCTTGTGTTCGCAAGATCAAGCTATTCGCCTCCCACAATTTTTCAATACACCACAGGTCTTCTTCTTTCATATTTTGTAACTTTTCTTTCAGAGTTTCCCCCTCAAAGCGCAGCAGGGTGAGCGTGCCGTCCAGTGTTTCCTGCAAGAGTGCCAGCGTTTCTTTCCACTTTTCAGAATCCTCTTCGTTCATCACCTCATCAACCTTCCCCCAGTTGTCCTGCAGTTTTCGCATCTGCTCCTTGTCCTGCATCAGGCGGGATATGTAGGTTGCCCGAAGGGTGTGCCGCTTGTACCATACCTTGCGTTTTTTCTCAAATTTTGCCCCGATGTACACAAAGAATGCCAGCAGTACGCCCAGTATCGCCATGACGATGTAGATGGTGTTCAGGTAGAAGTTACGAAACCAACTGGTGTAAGTTTGGGTTTCCACGACGGAGATCTGCTGCAGGGAAACCTCGCCTGTCGGTGTTCCTTTGTGCAAAAAGAGTATGGTGGAGATCGGTGCGCTGAAGAAGTTCTCAAACGGTGCCAGTGGTCTGTAGGTGTTCGGATCGCCGGTGAAGAACGGCTGTGCTTTCGCGAGCGTGTGAACATGCACACTTCCCGCCTCCTCGTCAATCCGTTCAATGATCACGCAAGTTCCCGGTCCGATAACGGTGTCCTCAAGTACGGTGGACCGTGTCAGCACTGCTGTTGCGCCGACAACCGGCTCAACACTTCGCACAGATACCTCTTTTTCAAAATCATCCACATTCCCGCACGAGCCGACCAGCGTGGTTGCCGCCAGCGACAGCACTCCGAATACAAATAAGGCAAAAAAGAATGTCTCCGCCGGCGTTACGATACTATTCTTTATCCCATCAACCATCTCATCCTCTATAGAGCGGGACACTTTTGAATCATCAGGCATATAGTATGATTGTACACCACTGTATGCTGATAGTGAGGGTTTGTCGCTGTGCTGCTATTATTCGGTACTACAGGTGGTGCGTTATGTGCTGAGGGTGGGACTCGAACCCACGACACCTCGCTCTTCAGGCGAGTGCTCTAGCCGACTGAGCTACCTCAGCGATAGTATCAGTATACACAATATATCGCGCTGCCTTATTAAAACTCTGCAATGACAGAGAAAATATGCCCTACTCTGCTGTTTCCGGGTTGACGGCTTCTGTGGTTCCTGCATCGGACTCAAGCCCTTCAAAAATGCTGCGGATAGATCCGGCTGTATCCCCCACTTTCCCCGCCAATTCTCCGGCCTCGCGCAGATGCTTCTGTAACTCTTCAACGCGCTGCTGAAACTCAATAATCTGAATCTTGTGTTTTTCAAAAAGATAGTACCCGTATCCCGCAACTCCACAAAGTAGCACCAACACCACTATCATTTTGATCTTCCGCGCGTTTCGCTCGCCTCGTAGCATTTTATTGGTATCTTTTGTGACCTGCAACAAATCATCCAGCTGCTTATCCTGCCGACTCCGATCCAAAAGTTTTTTACGATTCATGCCATCCTTTTTCATTGCGGTTAGTATAGCATCAAAAAAGGAGGCGAGTTCTGATTTATTACACACAACTCACATAGTGCAGATACTCTTTTGTCCGATCCGCCTTGTTGTAACGATTGCTGTCTGCCTTGTACCGCTTGTAAGTTTTGGTAAAGACGCCGTACTCACCGCGTTTGCTCATAATACGCTTTATGTCGGCGTGTGTCATCAGTCCTTCGTTGTTGTAACTGAGGAATATATACTTTGCCTTAATGTTGTCTATCAAATCCTCAAACACATCGCATACTTTTACTCGGGAGCAGTATAGTGATGTGTGTCCGTCAGCGCGTAAGCCGGTCTTTCCTCGTATCTCCGGGTTGTCATACAGTGCAATGGTTTCCAAGATATGATAGTTTGCCGAGTACTGCCGATGATTGTATGGTGGATCAAGATACACAATATCGCCTTCTATTTCTTTTACCAGCGTATTGATGTCCTGGTTAAATACTTTATGCTTTTGATCGTTCACTGTTAAAACAGATGGTCGCAGCACAAACTTCTGCGCTGCCCTCTTTTTCAGTTGTTTGAGGAATGCACCGTACACAGAGGCGGTGTTTGCATACTGGTCTATGCTCTCTAATAGAGAGGTAAGGAGGAAGTAGTATTCATTATCGGTGATGTCTTTTTGCGCCTTCCACCGCTCTATCTTTTGGCGAATTGCATCACAGCGCATGCTCGTCTCGTCAGAGAAATACTGCCGCTGCATATCTGCGCTCCGTGTGCCACCTGAGGAGTAGTTATTGTAGATAAAACCTTTGATGCCTTTTTCCTTGTTCAAGTGCTCACACACTGCATCACCCCGCTTTTCTCTTTGAACACTGCTAAGAGATGGAATGCTACTCCTTAATCCTAGAAAAGAGAGGTGCTTGTGGTTCTCTATTCGTTGTTTATTAATAACATAACTGTAATACTGTATGTCATTTGCTATCACCGAGTACCCTTTCTTTTTAAAGTGCTCACCAACCGCACCGGTGCCGGCGAATAAATCGCAGAATACTTTATGGCCGTCTCCAACAACTTTGTCAATGGACTCCTCTAAAAAACTCAGGAGAGAATATTTACTACCTATATAGTTTAAACGCATACTTACTATGCATTATAAAGGAGGATAACGAAGCAATGCACTTCGTACTGCTGTTCTCCGTGTGCTTTATGTTTGTATTCAAACTGTATTTTTAGGGGTTTTGTGAGGTCAACAGCACTGACAATCTCTTTGATCCGTTGTGGACAAATGTCCTCATCAAGGTACACCACTAATAATCGTGGGTCAGCACTGAACCGCCCCTCATCCTGATACCGATACAGATACTCCGCGACTAAATCAGGTCGCTCGATCGCTGTTTGTCTCCAGTTCGCGGCGTCCTGAACGGTGTGTCCTAATTTTTCTGTCAGAGAGCCCTCACCCTTTTCGAAATCTCTGATGAATTGCTGTGTCGGTGATGCCGCAACTTTTTGATCATACTGCTCTCCGTCAATAAAAAAGTCAACACCTCTTCTGTGTGCGAGGGTTGGTAGTATATTTTCATTCTTTTCAAAAATCAATGTCTCTATGAA
This sequence comes from Minisyncoccota bacterium, assembly GCA_965204115.1. Classification (GTDB taxonomy): domain Bacteria; phylum Patescibacteriota; class Minisyncoccia; order Phycocordibacterales; family JABAAK01; genus JAPPJI01. The sequence continues at coordinate 220,466 of OZ241963.1, forward strand.
ATCATTTCTCAAGGTGTTTATCTCCTTGATGCGCCGATACTGTACTGCTGCGCGTTTCACCTTTGCGTCCCGCTCTGCACTACCAATTTTTTCAGTATTTAACTGCTGCACAAACCCATCAAACTGACCCTGAGAAAACGGCCACTTTATTTTTCCGAGTTTCATTTTCTCCCACTCGTTTATCAGCACCTCCATCTCCCCATCAGCCGCCTTCCCGTTTTTATATTTATCTGTTTTGATAAACATATCCCGTACTATCTTTAATCCTTTCTCATAATCCCAATGCTGTACTACCAATGCAAACACTTCGTTTGCAGACATACCGCTTGTAACAGGAGCCCCAAGCGCTTTCAGAAACTGTTCTGCATTTCCCCGATTCCCAAACACCTTTTTCGCCACCTCACCAGAAATACCCGATCGTATATTGACAGACATAGTTGTTTGGAGTATATCACACCTCAGTTAACTACTTTTTCGGGATAGATGAAGAGAGTGTTGGTTAGGCCTTACTCTGCCTCTCTGCCAGGACTTGAACCTGGATCTGGTCCTTAGGAGGGACCCGTTCTATCCCGTTAAACTACAGAGAGTGTTGTACTCATAATACCATTACAGGCACCGCGTTCGGTGCCTGTAATCTTTCTTGCTTTTGTTTTTCTTCTACTCGCTCAAGCCGAGTGATTCGATGATCTTTTCTTTGTCAAAGCCGTCTATCATTTCGGTGTCGTCGATAAACATCACCGGCACGCCGACTTGCTTGCTCCGCTCAAGCAATTCTTCCCGCTTTACCTCGTCGGTGGTAACATCGTACTCAGTGTACTGCACCCCTTTTTCATCTAAAAACTTCTTTAAGTCAATACAGTGGTGGCAGGTTGGTGAGCTGTAAATTTCTATTTTTTTATCCATAATGATATATTTCTATTTTTGTAATATGTGTATAGTATAGCAGAAAACAAATGCTGTTAAAAATGCTACAATTGTAGTGAGCCGAAGTGGCGGAATTGGCAGACGCGCGCGACTCAAAATCGCGTTCCTTCGGGAGTGTGGGTTCAAGTCCCACCTTCGGCACTATGATAATTCCGCCACAGTGGCGTCTATTATTCAGCGTCAGCCAGAGGCTGCCGGCACGGGCAGACGCGCGCGACTCAAAATCGCGTTCCTTCGGGAGTGTGGGTTCAAGTCCCACCTTCCAAATACATGATATCTAATATGCAGTACACTCGTTCACCACTCCTCGTTATTGTCGGCACAACCGCCAGCGGAAAGAGCGATTTGGCGGTTGACTTGGCATTGCGCTACGGCGGTGAGGTTGTGTCTGCTGATTCCCGGCAGGTGTATCGCTCTCTGGACGCAACCACGGGCAAAATAACAGAGCAGGAAATGCGCGGTGTCCCCCACGCCATGCTGGACATCATCAACCCCGGCGAGGAGTATAGTGCGCATCAATTTGCCGATGAAGCGATTCCGCATATAGCGGGGATATATGATCGGGGAACGCTGCCGATTGTCGCCGGCGGCTCCGGCTTCTATATTGATGCCCTCCTCTTCTCCGGCACAACGGCAAAAGTGCCGGCAGACGCTGCGTATCGAGCGACAATGGCACAAAAAAATGTGGCTGACTTGCAGCAAGAGCTTAAAGAAAAGGACAGTGATGCTTACGACAGAATAGACATACATAATCCCCGCCGCCTCATCCGTGCGCTGGAAGTTATTCGTGAGCTCGGCATATTCCCGATGCAAAAAAGAGTGCGGCGGTATGAATATATGATGGTCGGCATCAAGCACAGCAGGCCGCACCTTCGCGAGCGTATCGCAAAACGGTTGGATGCCCGCTTTGACGCGATGACGCAGGAGGTTAAAACTCTGCTTGAGCAGGGCGTTGAGGTGGCATGGTTTGACCGCATGGGCCTGGAATGCCGGCATATCGCCGCTATGCTCACCCGGCATATCCTCCCTGAAGAGACAAAGGAAAACCTCCTCAACGCTATTTTTGCCTACGCCAAACGGCAGGAAAATTGGCTCCACCGCTACCCTGAAGCCCGCTGGTATCAAGAACACCAAATCAACCGACTGTATAACGACCTTGATGCTGTGTATAAAAACTGATGTGCTACAATAAAACCCTAACGCTAACGGAAAGTATCCAGGGCATCTTGCCGGCGAAAAGAAGAACACACTGGAGCCTTGAGGGAAGCAGTGCCCTCCGGCTGGGTCGCCGTTACCGACCCATTTTTTATTTGTAAACAACTTTCCGATTTCGTTTTATATAATCTTGACACTGTATACAAGCGCAAGGGTGTCGGCATTTGAGAAAAATATTGTATCGTGTACACTGTATGTGTGCGGGGGAATGATGAGTATTTTCCCGCTTATTTTTATAGCGTCTATTGTGAAAGGGAAATGATGCAAAAACAAAGGTCTACTACCGATACCCATCGACTTCCTGTGGAGCACAGCGACGCGGGAATAATCAAGTCGATGCCCCATGAAATTCGAATTGAAGATGTGAATGATGCCAATTTTATTGAGGCAGTGGAGCACAAAATTGTTTCTGCTTCAAACTTGGGCGATCGTTTCACGGAAATACGGATGGATCAATATGTTCATGGCAAATGGTGCGATGATGTCATAGAATCTATCCATGTTATTCTTCTTGATGAGTCAGGTGATGAGATTACCAGATTAGCAAGAGATAGAACTACTTCAACACGCCTCACTGGGTATGCCCACCCATATACCGGAGAGAAGATCTGTGTCAACCGAACCTGGGGAGATCACGTCCTTTTCGCCCTCTGCGATTTAGAGGAGGAGATGTTTGATGTCCACTTTCTTCATTACATTATTTGTGAGGACAAGGGCGGCTTGACCCGAAAGGAAATCATGTATTCTTCTCCACAGGGTGAGCAGAATATAGTTGATTATCTACTCTCTATATGGGAATCACCTTTTCCTCCCGGAGCATTGAATATCATCGGAGCAGCGGGCAGGGCAAGAGGCACCAGGCAGGCGGAATGGCGATACCTCTAATCGCTCTATCAATTTTGTCCTTATCCGATTTTTTTCGGGTAAGGACATTTTCTATACAGATAAATGAAACTTGGTGCTCCTCCGGCGAAGAGCGCCCTTTTTAACCTCACATCCTCCGATTTCGCTTTGCAGCGGTAACGAGAGGTCATATACCGAACGCCGTTTGAAAAAAACTTGTGGCACGGAACAACTTGCTCTCCGATGCGCCTTTTAGAAAATTCGTAAGCCCCTGTACCACTGGTGGAGACAGACCGCGCGAGGAGAGCAAGGTTGTGAAGTGCCGCTTGCAAGAAGCGGTGTTCGGTGAATACCCGAGTGAAGTGCGGGTCCATCAGGACTTGAACCTGAAACGGCGGTTTTGGAGACCGCTGTTTTACCAATTAAACTATAGACCCCACACTCCATTTATACCACAATAATCACGCTTTCCCGCGCAACGCGCTGACTCGCTCCGGTATCGGCGGATGGGTGTCAAAAAGGCGGGCGAATTTTCCACCGATTCGCTGTCCGCCGCCCCGGCGACGCGCATTACTGTTCGCATATGCGGCAAAAGGGTCAGAGATGAAAAGGTGTGCTGTTGCAGAGCTGGTGTGCCGCATCGGCTGGTGTTGTTTGCCGATTTTCTCCAGCGCTGACGCGAGCCCTTCGGGGTGCCTGGTGTAGACCCCGGCCGTTGCGTCGGCAAGAAATTCCCGTTTGCGGGAGACCGCAAGGCGGATTAGTGTCAACAGCAGCGGCATCACGAGATATGCGACAATGATAATGAGAATCATTATCGGACCCCCGCCATCGTCATCGTCGCCTCCGGCAAATGCCGTGAAGTGCAGCAAGATATCAAGCAGTATCACCACAAAGCCGAACAGCACCACTACAGAGGTCATGAGCAGCGTATCTCGGTTTTGTATGTGCGCGAGTTCGTGCGCCAACACCCCCTCCAATTCTGTCTTGTCCATTATATCAAGTAACCCTTTTGTCACCACAATGGCTGAATGTTTCGGACTGCGTCCGGTCGCGAATGCGTTAGGGGAAGAGTCGTTGATAATGTAGAGTTTTGGTATCGGCGCGCCGATGCTGATACACAGATTTTCCACCATGTTCCAGTAGTCAAAGTATTCTTCCCGACTTATCTCCCGAGCCCGTGTTAGGCGAACGGCGATTTTGTCGGAGTTCCAGTAGGCAAAGACATTGATCAGCACCGCTATGAGCGTGACTACATACAGAATGATTGACGATTGAAAATAGTGCGATGCCAGCCATCCGACTCCGATGACAAACACCAAAAAAAGCGACATCAAGAAAAATGTCTGCCGAACATTCTTGCCCTGTTCTGCGTATAACGAAGCCATACCATGTACTTAGTGTTAAAACTGCACCGCGACCGGCTCAGCCGCTTCTTCCTTCTCCTCTTCACTGAGCTCAAAAAATTCTTCTTCCTTAAAGCCGAATGCGTTCGCGATGATATTTTTCGGAAATACCTGTATTGCTGTGTTGAGGTCCTGTACGGTATTATTGTAGAATCGTCGCGCGGATTGAATCTTGTTTTCTGTGTCACTGAGCTCCCGCTGCAGTTCCGCGAAGTTTTCGCTCGCCTTGAGATCAGGGTAGTTCTCAGCGACCGCAAAAATTGTCTTCAGCGCGCCGGTCAGCATGTTTTCTGCCTCCCCTTTCTCTTTCACGCCGTCCGCTTCCAAGGCGCGTGTTCGCATCTCTGTCACTTTCGCCAGTGTCTCCTGCTCGTGCTTGGCGTACCCTTTCACCGTACTCACCAGATTCGGTATCAAATCATACCGTCGCTTTAACTGCACATCAATATCAGACCACGCTTCCTCTTTGCGATTGCGCATACGAACCAGCCCGTTGTACATCAGCACAACGAAAAGAATTACAAATAATAGCACCCCACCGATTATATATATGATATTCATACAAAATTAGTACCCATTAACCCACCGCTATCAGTATATAGCATTGTGTGGAGAAATACCAAAATGGGCATTTTGCCCATTTTATGCAACAGACGCTTACGAAAGCCAAGCGCTATGTAAGAGAATGGAGACAGTCAACAAAGACAGCAGCAGTATGCTCATACCGACATACGAGCCCCCCTTCTCCCAATCTTTACGCGCAATAGAGCCGATGATGGCGATGATGAGAAATAAAAGCGAAAAAATGAGTGCCCAAATATACCAATCCATACTTACCTACCCGCGCTATTTGACTTCTATGCCCATAGACTGCGCGGTTCCCTTTATAATTTCCATTGCTGCCTCTACATCCCGGGCGTTGAGATCTTCCATTTTTCGCTCGGCTATTTCTCGGACGGCCGCTTCGGTGACTTTGCCCGCTTTTTTTGTGAGATTTGTGCCCGACCCTTTGTCAATGCCTGCCGCTTGGCGGAGCAGGAATGACGCAGGTGGTGTTTTCATTATGAAACTGAACGTTCGATCTTCATAGATAGTCAGCACGACCGGGATGATTTCTCCGCTCCGCTCTTTTGACTGATCGTTGAATTGGGAGCAAAAGTCACCGATGTTAATACCCGCCGGACCGAGGACAGTACCAATAGGCGGTGCCGGCGTTGCTTTGCCCGCCTGTATCTGCAGTTTGATAACTTGTTGTACCGGTTTTGCCATATTAAGTATAGTGTACTACACGCTGCGGATTTGGAAAAGGTCCAGTTTTACCGGCGTTTCCCTGCCAAACATAGGGATCAGCACCGTTGCCTGCCCTTTGTCAGCATCCACCTCACTGATTTTACCGCTCAACTCTGAGAACGGACCGTCAATAATCTTGACGCCATCCCCCACCTTCAGGTCGGTGTCGTGCTTGACCATATCACCGCGCATCCGCTCTTTGATCGCCTCAACCTCCTGTTGCGACAATGATTCGGCGTGCGCGCGGGAGCCGAGAAATCCGGAAGAATACTCAATGTTGTTGATCGCATACCATGTTTGGTCATCAATAACCATATGCACGATGATGTAGCCCGGATACATTCGCTCTTCTTTTTCCGTTCGTCTGCCGCCCTTAATGCGCACCTGCTTCTCGGTCGGTATCACCACCTCAAATATTTTGTCCTCCAGCCCGAGTGACTCGATGGTCTGCATGACGCTCATCTTTACCACCTGCTCAAAGCCGGAATGGACTTTTACCACATACCACTTTGCCTGCTTTTCTTCCTGCATTTCTTCCATATTATGTTTGTACTATAGCACAATGCTCTGCAGCAGTGTGGAGAATACATTATCTATCGCGCCTAGTGCGAAGCCGGCTATAAAAGACGCAATGATAACAATGACCGCAAACAGCAATGCTCTGCCTGTTGCTAACCAGCGGATTTGCTTGAACTCTCCGGCGACACCGGCGAAATACTGTAACATATAGTTAGTATACTATCGTATTCTCCCCGCTTTTGCAATATATGTGTATAGCCATTGTGTTATTCGCTCAGTGTGGTATATACTATCTGCATATTCGTAGAGGACCAAAAAAATTAGCACAGCCAAAAGTTCGTATCAATGAGGCGATTCGCGCCTCTGAGGTTCGCCTTATTGATGCTGATGAGAATAATGTCGGCGTTGTCCCCCTGAAGGACGCCTTGGCGCGGGCGCGTCGTGCAGGTCTTGATCTGGTGGAGGTGACGGCAAAATCCCGTCCCCCTGTCGTACGCATTGCCGACTACGGCAAGTATCAGTATGAGCAGAATAAATTGAAAAAGAAGTGGGCAGACCAGGACAAGGAGAAAGGCAAGCGGCAGGAAGGGACAAAGCACACACAGATTAAGCCGGGCACCAGCGGGGATATTCTTGAGATGCGGGCGAATAAGATCCGTGAGTGGTTGGATAACGGCAATCGCGTGCAGGTTGACCTCTTTCTCTTCGGTCGGTATAAGAGTATGGATAAAGATTTTTTGAAAGAGAAGTTATCTTCGTTTATACAGGCAGTGCCCGGTGAGGTGTCCATCGCCGACAACATACGAAAAAGTCCGAAAGGTTTTTCTATCGTTCTCCAGCCGAATGATGACAAAAAATAAAGGCACCTGTTAAGGTGCCTTATGAAAATGATAGGTCGGATGGCAGACCGGGTCTTGCTCTGTAAGATGGCTCAGTATCTCCTGATGCACTTCCTCTTCTGCTCTGTCACCGTTCACCTCCCAAAAAGAGTCAAGCAGCCTCTTTCTGACAAACCATCTCCTTTTGAGGTACCGTATGGTTGGTGCGGTAAACTTTTTGAAGTGCTCCAGTCGTGCCTCTATCACCTTGATACTGTCATCGTCTCCCCGATTGCGGTCAAGGAGGCGTTTCTTTATGACATCCGGCGGAACATTGATATAGACACCCTTCTTTTGAATTGAGGGAAATACACCAAGCAATCTTGCGATGAGCTTAACTTCCGGTATCGACCGGCACATGCCGTCCACAATATAGATATCATATTCCCGGTTTTCAAAAAGCGCGTCCATAAAAGGACCCATCGGTAGTATTTCCGGTAGTATTTCACCGTTGCTCATCATATTTCTGAGAAATTGTTTAAATAGGGTTTCCCCCTTATCAATTTTCTCTCTGAAATACTTCCCGGTTTCAACCACTTTGCAGGAAAAGCCCTGCTGTGTGTAGTACTCATCCAAACGAGTTGCATGGGTGCCTTTTCCGACGCCAGGCGGACCCAATAAAAATATGAACTCTTTCATTTTGTCAAAAGCCTCCTCCTTTTTCGCAATAATTTAGACTTTTTATCAGACCTCTTTTAGTATAGTATCACAATAAAAAGTATCTTGCACAATCTTTTCACATAGTGCTATACTATACAGTATGAAATCAAATAAATCAGCCCGTTCACGGATTCGTGTTACAAAAAAAGGCACCCTTCTTGCCAGCGGTAAGGGGCGCGGTCATTTTAACGCGAAACATTCCCGATCTAAAAAACTGACGCAGAAGCGGCAGCGAGCGGTGCCGGTGTCTACAAAAATGAGGCAGCGGTATACCCTTTCTTCTTCATAAATAGCTTATGGTTCGTATAAAACGAGGTACAATTTCCCTTAAAAGCCGAAAAACCCTGCTCAGAAAGGTGAAGGGGTATCGTTGGGGTCGCTCCACGAAAGAGCGGCAGGCCCGGGAAGCATGGCTGCATGCCGGCAACCACGCGTTCGCGCACCGCCGAAAGAAAAAAGGTGATTTTCGCCGACTCTGGAATATCCGCATCAGCGCGGCACTTAAACCGCACAACCTCTCGTACAGCGCATTTATGGGTATGCTCAAGAAGAAAGACATCGCACTCAACCGAAAAATGCTTTCGGAAATCGCGCTGCAGAAAAAAGAGTCCTTTGACCGTATCGTTGAATCGGTTAAGTCGTAGAAATGGTGTTGGTATTGTCCGCGTCTCCTTTACAGAGCAGCAATGCCGCATAGGCGCCCCCTAAGCCGACCAGTACATCTTTTGTTGTGCTGACACTGTGCCACAACTCTTCTGTCGGCATGTTTACAAAAAGTATTTCAAACACCTCCCACCCGATGATGAAGACCAGCACCGTGCCGAGCGATAGCACGGTGGCTTGTTTTTTGTTTCTGTATACCAACGCCGTGAGTAAGCCCAGTGAAAATCCGCCCAGCAGATGCGTAATCACATCGAACCACGGGTAAGTCCAGTACCAGCTATGCTCCGTGCCGATACTGTGCAACACCACCGTGAGCGATGCGGTGAACATCGTGAAAAGTAGCACCTGCATACGGTTCGTGTACTTGTTGTTACTCAGCAACATTGTCAAAATTTATATCGTATAATATGCGCTCGTGCGCCGTCTCATAGGTGAGCAAATCTTCCTGACGAAACCACAGCGCGATTTCTTTTTCTGCCTCTTCTGTGTCTGAAGAAGCATGCACCACATTACGAATCGCTCGCTTGGCGCTGTTTGCCAGTTCATACGAGTCAAGGACAAAATCTCCGCGGATCGTGCCGACATCAGATGAAAACGGTTCTGTGCCGCCCACCAACTTCCGCGTGAGCTGCACCGCATGCACCCCTTCCAGCACCATCGGCACCACCGGTCCGGCAGTCATAAATCGTATCAACTGCTTCAGGATCCGCTCACCGACCGCTATCGCGGCACTTTCGTCAATTTCCCCGCTATGCTCTTCCCTGCTTTGCAAGGTCTTTTCACCCACCTTCCGTTTCCAGTCCGGATCCAGTGAGTAGTGCTTCTCGGTAGTAGCGGCGTCTGTCTGTAGCATCTTCATCGCCACGATTTTCAGACCGACCCGTTCAAACCGCTGAATAATTTCCCCTATTAACACCCGCTGTACTCCGTCCGGCTTAATGATAACCAGCGTCCGCTCCAGATATTCTTTCATACGCTATTAAGTATACTGCATAAAAGTTTTTCAAGCCAGTTAGGCGCGCTTTGTTTGTGCATAAAAAAACAAAACAGGGGTAGATAAAAATAGTTTGCTTTCTATCTTTACCTACCCCTGCTTGTTATAAACAAAAGGGAATGTTCTTACCTACGGCGACGGCGCCTTGTCGTCTTTTTCTTGGCCGTCTTTTTTGCGGACCGCTTTTTTGTGCTTCGTCGCTTCTTCGTTGTCTTCTTCTCCATCATTTTCTTCTTAGAAGATGACCTTCTCTTTGTGCTTCGTCGCTTTTTTGTCGTCTTTTTTGTCGTCTTCTTAGAAGCAGATTTTCTTCTTCGCTTCATTGGCTTCTTCTCGGCGGACTTCTTTGTGGTTTTTCGTCGTTTTCGTTTCATGAAATGAAATTTACATTGATAATTGACCGCTTTTTGCAGGTCTACTTACATTATGGTAACCATATACACTTTTTTATCATTGCGTATCACAATGTGTGGAAAACTTTTTTATCTTGTTTTTAAAATTTTTTCATCTTTTTCAACACTTACTCGTGGTGGTGCAAGCGTCTTTCTCTTTCACGCCGCGCGAAAATAATCGGCACCGACGCGATTGTTATCACGCCAATAAGCAGCGCTATCCACACAATGATCATTTGCAGGTCAGTTTCGGATTGCTCTTCCCCCTGAACGATGTGTGTGTCCGTCACAAAAACACCTGCATTTGGTTTGTTTGTATGTTGTTTTTGTGTGGTGTCAGTAGCGGTTTCTTCATCGGTGGTGTCCTGCTCCGTTTCTGTGTCACTTTCTTCCACCTCCTGCGATGCTTCTGCTATCGGCTCACTCTCTTCCGCCTCTTCTTCTCCCTCCTGTGTCAGATTCTCCGGTGCCGGAGGATCGGCAGCTGCCGTCTCCCCTCTGAACTGCCCACCACCGGCGGTTACAAAGAATATATCCTGCCCCGCAGGAGCGGCAAACGGCACCACAATGCTGTTTTGCTTCGGTACGAGTGACTTCGGCGGGAAGGTAAATGACCTGCCCGGCGATTCAATGCGCCAACCTGACACATCCAGTATGGACGGGTGGCGATTGTGCAGCCGTACAAATGCGTCGTCAACCCGTTCAATATCAACCTGCGGGAAGAGCACCTGCACCTCTTTCTGTAGCACGATACCCTCAGACCCGTCTCTCAGTAATTCCTGGAACACGATGATGTAGGCACCTGCGTGCAAGTATGCATGATCCACCGTGGTGCCCTGCACATGGTCGCCATCTCCGAAATTCCACAGCCCGCGCAGCACGGTCTCCTCCCCATCCTCCTGCCGCACCGCCGAAAACTTTGTTGTGGATGCGACAAACACAACAGGCGGATCAGCCACGAGCGTGTGCGTCGTCACTTTCTTTGAACGAAGCGTGGGGCTCGTGTCTCGTGTGCCTGATGGCTGTCGTGTGGTAGCTTTCCGTGTGCCGGTTTGCTGTGGGGCAGTTTGTTGCGTCGTGGTTTCCTGCCGGCTGTCGGTGCTGCTTTCCGGCGTGGTGTCAACTGTGGTTCCGGCAGTGCTCTTGTCTACAGCAATGCCGCTCACCGTCCCCGGGCTGGGGTCGCCGGGAGCAGGCGTGTTGTCCTGCTTGATGTACAGCGATTTGCCGTCACCGTTTGCGCCGTCCTCCAGGGCATAGGTAATGCGGTGCAGCACACGCTCTTCCACGGCGAGTGAAACCTGCGCGCCCGCATTGAGCAGCGCGAAGTTTGAAGTGTCGAGCACCACACCGCTGTAAGTATAGTTTTCCAAAAAGAGTTCCGGCTTTGCGACGATAACCGCGACACCTCCCGGCTGCAGCACCGTGCTACCCTGATGCGCTGCGATAGATCGTCCGTTTTCTCGCTCCTCGCGTTCAAAAAATTTCACCGTGGTCATATCAATCGTCCCCGGTCCGGTGTTTATCACCTCCACATACTCCTTCCCCTCATCGCCCCCCTCCGCGTCGTACATAATTTCTGTGATACGCAGCGATGGTCCGGAGCTGTTCGCGAAAACGGCCGTATGGGCACCCAATACAATCGTAATGCCGGAACATATGAGCAGGAGCCACGCACGGTATTTCTGTAGAGCCATTGCTGGTATGATACTATGAAAAACAAAAGTAATCAGGGCAAAAACCACCCCCCCTAAAAAATTATTTTCTTTTACGCTATACTATACCTATGCGAATGTAGCTCAGCCTGGTTAGAGCACTCCACTGATAATGGAGAGGTCGTAGGTTCAAATCCTACCATTCGCACTTAACAGAATAGACGACATGTAATATATGACTATGTCAAACAATACGATAGGCAGGCTGGTCAGCATCGCTGAAAATATTATTAGCGGACGACTACAAATTAGCATGAAAGGGCTGGTAAAATCTCAAACAGTCTTTCGGAAGGTGTGCAATTTGTTTGAATATGCGGCAGAAATTGTGATACTGGCGAAGAATAATAATAGGTTCGCAAAGACAAATGCGATCCTGCTTAGGGTTTTGTTGGAAGTATTACTAAAAATTCTTTTGATAAAAAAACACATTCTGGAATATAAGACCATGCAGAAGCAAGAGGAGATTGTCAGAGCTTTTGAGTTGAGGTCTTTGGAGGAAAACATTCGTCATTGGAAGCGGAGAGAGGAATCTTTGCAAGAAATGAAGAATCCTCCTGGTGTGACCGAGAAAGATATTGCGGATATTCAAAAAACTGAAGAGAAAATCAGAGAACAGAAAGGGGTGGCTGAAAGAAGGATTCAGGAACACAAGGAACAGATTTGTGATAATTCCCTGATGAAATTAGTGGCGTACGACAATGTTTACAAACAATCTGTGAGTGTGTTTGATGCAAAAAAGGCACGATATGTTTTTTCAGGGCTCTATCAAAACTGCAGTCAATATATTCACCCAAATCACATTCTATCTGAGGAAGAAGAGCGGTCAAAAGATTTGTCAGAGATAGAGGGGATTTTTGCTTGCACAATACTTGAATTTGATATTATTTGTCATAATGAGATATTAAATGGCGAAGACAGAAATTATTTACGAGAAATAACCAGTCGACCAGAAGACAAGGAGAAAATATATGAACGCAATTAACATAACATTGGAAGAAATTAGAAGAGCCAAGGAAGATGAGATTGTAATTTCAGATGGCAAAAGGAAGTTGGCACAGATATTTAAGATGGGAGACGGTTTCGCCGTTCAAATACCGAATAAATACATAAAAGATCGAGTCAGTGCCGAATGGACAACCAGAATTCATGACAAAGAAGTTAAGGATGGAGATATAAAATCTCCAGAAGCAGAACCGAAAATGTCATTTCATATAGAAAAAGAATTGTTTGTTCAGATATCTGGGAAAGGCGTTCGGTCAGGAAGGACGAAAGAGGGAGTAGCAAAAGGCGCAGGATTTATTAAAAAAAGGCTCAATCTTGGTCATTATGATACACAGCATATCGGGCATGCTGGTGTTGTAATAAACAGTCATTTGGATAACTATAAAATCGTAAAACCGGAAGAGTTAGATAAAAAAATATTGAATATATGTGAATCAGAAAAGATAATAACTTTCATATTTCTTGCTGATCGTAAATTAACTCAAGAGGTTTTTTGTGAATATATTCATAAAACAATAGCAGGTTATGTTGAGAAGGTACCAAACGAATTGCATGGAACAAGTATTCCATTAAAAATTGATAAATACGATTCGCTCTTTGCTGTTTCACTGCCATGGAATGAGATGCCGGAAACACCAGTATTTGGTTCTATGACATCTATCTCGATTGACGGATCGCAATTGATGCTGGGAATAAAAAGAAAAACGACTTAAATAAGGGCAGGGAAGGATAAGATAAGTACTGTTTGAAAGTTTCTGCAGAGTGATACAATGAGCATGAGTATGATTAGGGATAAAAAATTAAAAGAAGCGGCGGAGATGGGAGAAGGAATTGCAAGGGAGTTCAATCCCGAAACAAACATCCCCTTCCCTTTTGAGGAGATAGTAAAAAGGCACAGAGATTTAGAGTTGAGATCTGGAGATTTAAGCAATGCAGGTTCGCCAATTAGTAATGACTTGTCAGGATTAATTTTGTATGACGATAGCGAGAAAAAATTTGTCATTTTGATTGAGGAGAGTAAGCCAAAAAATAGAAAGTATTTCACGATTGCGCATGAATTGGGGCACTATTTCTTGCATAAGGAAGATCTAAAAGAAAAAAGTTTGGTGGTTGATGGAGATGCAACACTCTATAGATTGGATAATGGACTGAGTAACATACAAGAATCACAGGCAAATTACTTTGCTGCTTCACTGTTAATGCCGGAGGATAGGGTTAGAAAAGCATGGAAGGCTTTTAATGAGGATGTCGAAAAATGTGCGGAATTATTTGATGTCTCTCTATCTGCTATGAGTATACGGGTGGATATATTAGACTTGAAGTATGAGTATGAAGACAGGAGATAAAACACGCAAAGAACTTATAGACCATTTTCGAGAATTTGGGAAAATGTTTGAAAAGTCAGATGCAGGCTCAGGGAGCTTTGACGAGCGAATGCAAGATTTAGGTGTGCAGGAAAAGGAGAGTGTTATAAAGTGGAGGGATAAATTTTCGAAGTTTATGACAAGGTTTTTAATGGCGCAGTATTTTTTTATCCTCTTGTTTTTATTTTTGCAAGGATTTAAGATAGCAGGATTTCACTTAGATAACTATATTTTTTATATCCTAATAGGTGGAACTTTGGTACAAAGTTATTTTCTAGTTAGAATTATATTTCAATATCTTTTTTCTTCGAAAAAGTAATGTGCATCGCATGTCTCACAATACTTTTTCAGACCCAACGCAATCCTATCAATGGCACCTGAGAGTATAAACTTCTGCAATCTGCCTGTTTTCGCTTACGCAACACTAGTGAAGTTTGCGAAAACGGCGGATTTCCTTATACGCACGACCCAATATATTTTTATTGTTTAATTTGTATTTCCTCTTTCTTTTAGTCTTTGAAAAAGAAAGCCAAGCACATCGGAATCTAATCTGTGAGGGAACACAGAAAGAAAAAAAGGGATAAATTCAGGAAATCTTTTTATTGAATCTGGAAGTGTTCTGCCATCAGAAGAGTTTGACTCATCAATCAGGTCCTTCCAACTTTTTTCTTTTTTAGGGATTTCTGTCCTGCACTCTCCTTTCTCCGATTGCATTAAATAGTAGTCATATTTGTTATCAAAAACAAACTCCTCAAAATATATAAATGATATTTCTCTCCATTGGTCAGATATAAAATCTTTTTGATTTAATCGTGCCATCATTTCTATAATAGGTTTTAGATAATGTGAATACTGTTTACTCTGATGTTCAAAAGGCTCTTGAGGTACGCCAAAAAACCTATTAACTACAAAATTTAAAACAAAATTTAAATCAAAGTATGGAGGAAGTAGTCCAGTTTCGCTCTCTGCATTTCTACCATTGTATTTAATTATTTCACTTATAGCGTGTTCCACCAAACTAACACCTTCCTCTTTGCTTTCATCAGAACATGTCAACATCAACGCAAGAAGTATGAGAGGCAATAATCCTCCTTCGCCATATAAAAATATACTGCCCCTGTATTTATCAATTATGTCTTTTTGTAGAATATCTTTTATTTGAATATTTTTTTGACTGATAACTTCAGACACTTTGAGCGAAAATATCATTGATACAGCACCATGATTGCGAAATGGGATTAAGTTTATTTCGGTTTGTGGTAACTTAATCTTATCAAAGGTGTCCCCTGAAAGCATGGCAAGTCCCTTGCTTTCCACCTCTAATTCCAATTTTTTTGCTGTACTTAACATGTCCCCCCATACAAGGTTATATGATTTTAACCAATATTTTTCTGCAAGATTATATCTATCAACCAAATAAAAAATTAATGAGAGCAATAAGGTCATAACTCTTATCACAGAAACATGATTTTCTTTCTCCCTGTATGGTCCGGTGATCATAGTCATATACAAAATTGCAGCGGATACATCTCTTTTTCGTTTTTCTTTTGCCCTTTCCTCATTGATGCCAAGTATTTGACATAAGAATGGAAATATCTCTGACAAATCTACAAAACTTGTTCCATCTGCAAAAATTAAATTGCTGAGGGTTTTATATGCCCGCGCATCTTGAGGTAAAACCTCTACGGCAATTTCTTGGAACCCTTGTAACAAATCTCCTCTTGTAAGAACTCTGAGTGGCGTGTTTTTCCACCTTCCGTTATTTAAACCATTTATATCAGCCCTTACGCTATCATCTATATTTCCATTTGTTACTAAAAATGATATGTGCTTCTTGTTTTGATCTATGTTTGGATGAGCAATGGGTATTTCAATTAGCACTTCAACTTCTGGCTTAACCTCAGTGCGCCAACGATGCAGATTTATATTTCCACCTTTCAGTTGATATGCACAAGGCGCTCCATTAAAGTCAACGGCAACAACATCTTTTCCTTGTTCAAAGTTGGTATTCTTTATTTCATATTTAACAGCATACCCTTGGAATGAAAGCCACTCGCAAAATAATGACTGATAGCTGAGTTCGTTTACTGAATCCAGCCAGTGTTCGATAACCCTTTGTAAAAAGGGTTCGTTTGTTTCTTTTTGTTTTACTGTTTTTTTGCTCATAATTAATCAATAATTTTTCTTGATTTGACATCTGCCATGTGTTCTTCAAATTTTTTATCTAGTATCTCTTCTTTTTTTCTATCAAATTCAGCTTTTTCCTGAGGTGTTTGTTTCTTTTCTATCTCCATAAGCCTCTTAGAGACGGTTGGGTGTACAATTAATGACTGTTCGGATGGTTTATTCCTGTCGTCATTGTGAAAATAAATTTTTACATTTTCCATTCCCTTAAGGATGATGTCTGGACCAACCTCTGAAACATTTACTATGTTTCCGCTGTCAGCCATACTCTTTGCTATCGCCTGGATCGCATCTCCCTCAATTTGATTTGCCACATCTGCAGACATGTCGGAAAACATGGTAAGTACATCCTCTGAAGACATATTTCTCATTTGCTTAGAGGAAATTGACATCTTGGATGAAGCTTCGTTTAGGTGTTCTACACTGTGTGTTCCATCCTCATATAAAACTCCCGTTTTATCGCCCTCATATAAGGACTGTTTAGGAACCATTGCGAGCAGAGGAGATTTTGTTTTTATCTCTTGTCTTATTGAAATATCGACGAAAATCCTTAGTTTTTCTTTTGCTTTTGGAAAATCTGGTATCATTCTTGTATTTTACCATCTAACTATACTTTATTTTCCAGATTTTCTTCGATTACATTCTTTATATAACATCTGACAGTTTTCTGCGACTGTTTTACCGCCTTCATGCCAAGGGGTGATGTGGTCGGCTTCCATGTCTTCAATTTCAAAATGCTCTTCACACACCGGGCAGATACCTTTTTGTCTTTCGTATGCTTCACGCTTCATATTGGGAGTAAAGGCACGGATTGAAAGAGATTTCTCTTGGCGAGTTAAAACATATGGGTAGATGCCTGATTTATCCGTGACATCTTCATCTTGCATGAGTCTGGTAATTTCGGTTTCCAATTTTTCGGCATTCAGTTTTTTATCTTTGAATTGGTTGTACAAATCGCCCCATTTTACACCTTTCATTTCATTACGATAGTTAGTGAAAACCTTGCGCACCCATGTAATGACACTTTGAAAATAATCCCAGAGTTCATTTGCATTATTATCATGCTGGTGTTTTGCCATATAGTCTGCGACCTCCCCATCATTGATCCACAAAAGAGCGGTTTCCAAGTACTCTTGCCTGATGGGTGAACCTTTTATGAGTGACCCTCCATCATTTGCTAAAAGATACGCTGCACAACCTGTTTTACTGAATTTTAATTTTGCGTCAGAGAGCCATGGGCCGGTGTAGACCGCGTTTCTGATCTCTTGATCCGTTAATTTTTCGCCTGCGATATTAATGGTAAAGAACCAATCCAAACGCTCTTTGTCTGTGCCTTCACAAAAGTAAATCATAAGTTCGTAGTCAAGAATCTGTTTCTGCTCTTCGGCAGTGAGATTGTGAAAAAAGCGGTCGTTGAGCAAGAAGTCACCATTTACATACTGTCCGATACTGATGGTACGCTGCTGTCCGTCCAACATTTCATAGGTGCCATCTCCCTTAACCATCCAGTACATCACATTAAGGGGGAAATTTTGTTTGACGGTCTCAATAACCGCATTGCGCTGTTTGTCGTCATAGACAAACTCTCTCTGGTATTTTGGACGAACATCCAATTTGCCATCATAGGCAACAACGCCTTCTTCTTTACTATCTTTATACCCTTTAACCACATCACGAACTTTGATTTTCTCTAAGTCAATTTTCATACTATTTTTTGTTTTTGATTAAGATACGCTTAAACTTCTTTTTTCCACTGATGTAAATTGCATTTGCAAACGAATATACACCGTCCGCTCCAACCGATCCTACATGACCAATGATTTCAAATTGTTTGGGGTTGTATTTGTCCACAAAGGTTACAGGCACACCCATTACACCACTATAATCCATCGGGATGTCAGTATATTTGTCTATATTGATTGCATCATAGTTATCATATTTTGGATATTCTTTTGGAGTGTATTTTTTATATAGAGTCAATTCCTCGTGACGCTTGGCGACATCTAAATTGGTAAACCATAAGATGCTGCCCATACTGAAGTACTTAATACCGTCCTCAACTTTGATTCTGGATTCGGTTTGAATGTCGTAATCCTCAGGCACTTGAAACCATTTGGTTCCGCCGTTATCGTACCCCAACCATAATCGGTTTTCCTTGATAAACTTAAAAATTTCTTTGTAAGTAATGGCGTTTTGATTCCCTAGGATCAAAAATTCCTTTTGGTGTTCCATTAGTTGTGCAACATAGTCTCGAAAAAGCGAAAACGGTGGATTGGTTACCACTATATCTGCCTGTTTAAGCAGGCTGATACACTCATCGCTGCGAAAATCTCCATCACCTTTAAGCGGTGTGGCAACATTGGCGTCTTGTCTTAGTAATTGCTTAACATCTCCTAAACTAACCGCTCCGTCATTATTGAGGTCTTTAACTTCGTTAATCTCAATTCTAAATGGCTCTTTTCCTTCTGGCTTCAATCCTTCTATCTCAACGAGTGGTAATTGCCCGCCAGCAATTGGTGATCTTATGTAGCTTGTGGCAATGAGTTTTTTAAGTCCTAAGGCATTAAAACTGGCAGCAAAATACTTGAAGAAATTACTTTCATAAGGGTCATCGCAGTTACAATATACAACCTTACCGCGGAACTGCTCTTTATAGTGTCTTAGTTCTTTTTCAATGTCAACAAGTTGAGTGTAAAACTCATCCTTTTTTGCCTTAGCTGCCTGGTGAAGACCTGTATTGTTCACTTTTGTATCCATACATTAATATGGTACATTGCTTTTACTTGTTTTTATTATTCCGCATTGAACATATAAAGCAGTAGCGCCCCTTGTGGGGCCTGGTTCGTATTTGGGAGCATGAATTAAAAGGAGACGGCAAAACCGCCACAAGAAAAATCTAAAAGTTTTTCAAGTATTAGCTGCTTATTCACCCTCACATTATTTGTTCAAGTCTTTACCTTTCTGGCGGACGAGGATGCAAACTACTTACAGGTATGTTTTTTTCTCCCAGTACGACATCCCTTAATCCTATTGCCATTATCACAGCAAATTGCTCAACCTCCCTTCCTTCACTAAACAGGTATTCTTTTATTTTCTTTAACTCGGGTGAAGCGTCATTTTTACTTTTTAATATTTCTTTCACAATATCTTTTGATTTTTCCTGTATATCAAAAGCACCGTCAACATTTTTAAACTTTTCTATCAGGATGTCCTTATTTTTTTTAATGTAGTCTTCAGCACCACTGTTACGAAAAGTTTCCTTTCCAACATCAGTGAGGGACAGAGGGCTTTGGGTTGCAACTTCTTGCCTTCCTTTCATTTGATTTAACTCTTTTGAGTTTTCTTTTACATCATCCTCAAGGGTTTTTATTTTTTTGTCCGCATTTTCCAAATTTGTCTCAAGTACACTTAATTTTACTTTCATTGTTACTAACGCAACAACAAGTGCTATAGCTGCAGACACTCCGAGGTCAATAAGCGAAGGCAGAGAGTTGGTATTACTGGCAGCAGATTCAGAGGTAGATTGAGCTATTACTTCAATAGGAATCATATGTTCAGTTTAACATAAACCAATTGATTATACAAGAATATGTGGACACTGGTGACATGATTGATATGTTGAGTACATGATGCTGGATAACCTATAAATGGCGGGTTAATTAAAGTCTATATTTCTGCTACCCTGTTGCACGGAGCGGAGCGGAGATGGTGCAGTGTTTGTGTACACAATCGCTGCACTGTTTTGAATGGGCGAGGAGGGTTTATAAAATAGATGTAAATAGGTTGTGGTATTTATCAAGATAGTGAGACAATTCTTTTCTCTTGTACTGCATGATGTAGCGTGGGTGTTCTAATGAATGCACCCTGTTGAACCATTTGTACTCTTCATTCAGTTCGGTAAAAAATTTATAATTTTTTCCGGATCCGAGAATGATGACGGCATCACTTCTGACACCACATTCAAACTGTGCAAGCAGTGAATTGACAATAAACGGCTTAAGCATTGTCTGCATTTCTATGCTGTCATAGTAATTATAGTTCTTGCCATGCTGTGTGAAGCCAATTGGCGACACTGCGGTGAGAAAAAAATTGCTGTAAAATGTTTCTGCTCCTCCGAATTTTTCAATAAAGGTGTACAGGAACTTTGATGAGAGTTCACGACGCTCCTTAAATGTGTTTGGAATATCACAGTGCTCAGAGAGTGCGATTGGATCGGTGAAAGGGATTCCGGTAACACCTGATCCGAATCTCCCCGGGTTAATACCCAGAACAAAAACCCTTTCATTGGTATCGTAAAAATACTTTTTTAAAAACATCTTTACATACTTAAAAATTTCCCCATCTTTATGCGGCTCTATTGCTTCAACACCACTTATCGTGATTTCAGGGACACATACATTTTCGAAGAAGTCAATAATTTTGTCATAGAAAGTTTTTTGGCTTGATAACATGTCATTCCTCCGTGTTCACAATGATCAAGTGTTTTATAGCAAAAACACTCCACACCTCATTTTATCACACAGATAAATCTTTCAGAGAGACGGTTTGTCCAACTTGTTTACCTATTCCCTAAAACATAACAAGGGGCAGCCGATGGCTGCCCCCATAAATTTGTTTATGCTTCTACACCTTCATCATCTTCGGACGACTCATCCTGCTCATCATATCCTACTTTCCATAGAGAAAATATCCAGGGAAGGAATAAAAATATCATTATTATGTGAATATAGTAGGCACCATACTTACTCATTTCATGAAGGCCTCTCGGATCAAGCGATTCGCCAGACATGTCAATGAATATCACAGGAGGTAATCCGAAAACTATAATCACATAATGCAGTGCTAACGGTATCCAAGATATGACAAGGAAATGATTAATCAGCCATCCAGCAAAACGACCGAGTTTGGAGGACGGGTATCTTGATGTCGTGATAGCATAGCATGCAACACCGACCGCAAACAAGATGTACAACTCTTGTGGTGCAAAGTGGTACTTCACACTTTCCATAATTAAATACCCTTACCTTTTTTGAAAAAACGCTCATAGATCCATTCGACAAAGGGATCGTTTGCAGCCATGATTGTCACGACAACGCATGACAATACAAATATTCCTCCAATCGTATTTGTAACTGGCAAAATAAACAAAAGCACTATTACACAAGGTACCCCAATAAATACATATGTCATCCATTTAAAGCGCTTCATTGGATAATACCTCCTTTTAAGAGATTAAATGTAGTACATAGAAATGAACATACTAGTAATAGTATACACTGTTATGCTAAAATGCCTTATTTTGTCATATTATGAATCTGTCAGAGAAAAAGATTGGCTGATTTTTCAGGACATCATTTTTTATTATGAGATAGTGGTATATACTATACTTTGTCTATTGGCCCCATCGTCTAGCGGCTAGGACGCCGCCCTTTCACGGCGGAAACCGGGGTTCGATTCCCCGTGGGGTCACATTTTGGTGGTGTTATGGTTATCGTGTTGTACGACACCTACTCTGTTCGGTTTCCGCCTACGGCGGTCTGATAGTCAGGTTTTTGTCAAAGCCAAAAACAGGGGGTTCGATTCCCCGTGGGGTCACATTTCGGTGGTGTGGTGGCTGTGGTGTTGCTCATTATTGCAGCGGCAGGCGGATTATTTTGTCGTCTCTGGGTTGGGTTGTGCCTCTGCCGTCGGTGTTGCTGGTTGTTATGTAGAGCATGGCATCCGGACCGATGATGGTGGTGCGGATTCTTCCGAATTGTTTGTGATGGTATCTTTGTATTTCCGTTATTGTTGTGCCGTTTAGTACTGCTTTGTATACTGCTTCTCCGCGCAATCCTCCGAAGTAGATACTTCCGTTGTGGTATGCGGCACCTGCCGGTGCCCAGGTGATATTTGCACCGGAGTGTGCTTTCGGTCCTTCGGTTCCCTGCTTCACTTCGTCACCCTGGCTGTCAGGCCATCCATAGTTGCTGCCTGCGGTGATGAGGTTGACTTCATCAAGACCTGAGCGTATGCCTGAGCGTCCATGTTCGGTGCTCCATAAGTTCCCTTCTGAATCCCAGGTTATTCCCTGCGGGTTGCGGTGTCCGTATGAGTAGATTGGTGAGTTGGGAAAAGGGTTATCGTTCGGAATGGAGCCGTCATCGCGTAGGCGCAGTATTTTTCCCGCGAGTGAGTTGGTGTCTTGCGCGAGGTTTGGTTTGCCCGCGTCTCCGGTGGTTATGTATAGGTGGGTGTCGGGGCCGAATGCAATGCGACCGCCGTCATGGTATCGGGCGCCGGGAATGTCGTCTATGATAACCAGTGGCCCTGTGAGTGTTTCATCTTGGTAGGTGTAGCGTTCGACTTTGTTTTTTGTTGTGCCGTCGGGGAGTGCCTGATAGGTGTAGTACAGGTATAGGTAGTTATTTTCTGTAAATTTCGGATGTAGGGTCATGCCGAGCAGTCCGCCTTCTCCGCTTTCATACGAGCCGACTGTATGTATCTGTCGTTTTTCAGTTTCTGTAATTAGCAAGATGTTGCCACTTCTCTCACTGACAAGCATGGCACCATTCGGTAAAAACACGATATCCCAGGGGACATGTAAGTTATCAGCGATGATCTGCGGTGCTTGCTGTGTTTCATCAGTATCTGCGGCGGTATCTACGGCTGTGGTGTCATTTGTAACCGTGTTTATATTGGTAGATTCCGGTTCTGGCAATACAAAAAGATTGGCGCGCGGAAGTATGAAATATAGCACGAGCGCACAGAGGATGCCTATACCGAGTAACCGTTTCATATCTCTCTTACTATACCACTAACCAGATGCACATGTCGGGAGTGCTACACTACCTATATACTCTATGCGCGGATCATATCCTATACTCACCACCGATGCGTTTATCGTGCATACTCGCGGGATTGGTGAGGCGGATCGGGTTGTCACTGCGCTGACTCGGCGGCATGGGATGATGGAGGTGTATGCGCGGAGTGTTCGTAAGGAGGGCGCGAAGATGCGCGGTGATACGAAGCCGTATGCGCGGGTGTCGCTGTCTCTGGTGCTTGGTAAGCGCAGTATTTTAAAAGACATTACCATCACCGACACGCTGGATGCGATATGGGGGTGCGAGGAAAAGTACACGGCGTTTGTTATGCTCTTACAGCATCTTCGGGTGTTTGTTCCGATTACTGAATCGTATGATGAAACTCTGTTTGCCACGATTGAGGCGGCGGTGCAGCTTTTCCGGGAATCAGATCCGACATATGCGCAGCACATCCTTTTGATTGGGCAGGTGATGCTGCTTGCCGCGCTCGGCTATGTGTCCGATCAGGATATCGTGCCGGCGCGTTTTGCAGATATACTCACCGAAACAGCAGACAGTCCGCAGCAGCAAAAGGTAATGCAGCAGTACCTTCGGGATGCCCTGCACTACCAATAGCAGCGTTATACAATGTCCGCGACAATTTTTGCGGTCAGTTCGTCACTCTCTATGGTAAATTCAGTGCCCTCCTCCGGACTTGTCGCAACATAGGCGACGCTGCGTACCCGCACCTCCTGTTTTATTTTCTCTTCGTGTGCCTGTATATGTTTTAACTGCTCGGTAGGTATGTGTACCGACAGTGTGTCTGCTGTTCGTGTCGGTGAAAACCCTTTTTCTTTTCGTATTTTTTGGATATTGCGAACATACTCGCGTACGAATCCTTCGGCGCGCAGTTCGTCTGTCAGCGTGGTGCTGAGCTCAATTGGCTTGGCAGCGGCAGGGTCAACAACCACCTCTTTCACATTCACCTCATCCCGAATCAGTGCCTGCTGCTCCTCGTCAACTTCCTGCTGCACGATGACTTTCTGCAATGGCTGCCGCACCTTGATTCCCGCTTCCGCCCGCTGTTCGTGTGCCACCGATACAATATCCCGCACCACAGCTGTTTTTTCTATCGCGTCTCTTTGAAACCACATTTTTTGCGGCCACTTTGTGAGGTGGACACTGTCCGGCAAAAACATTTTTTGCGGATGGTGCTTTCGCATCTCTGAGAATAGGTGCTCGGCGTAGAATGGCGCGACCGGCGCGAGGCATTTTGCAAACTCGGTCAGGATGAACCGCAGGGTCTCCCGCGCTTCCGCACCGTCGTCCGTTCGGTTCTTTATCCTGTCTCGTGAGCGGCGGATGTACCAGGTTGATAAGTCCTCCACAAATGCGCCGATTGGCGCGACTGCTTCGTCGATGTGGTACGACTCAAGCCCTTTCGTCATTGCATCCCGCATTTCAGCAAATCGGGAGCAGATATACTCGTCCAATAAGCTTCTGCCGCCCCGCTTGTGTGGTAGGTGCGCGTATATTAAATAGAATTTGAGGCAGTTATGCAGCCGCGCGTACACTTTTTTGTATACCTCATCAACCTGCTCATCCCGAAAATCAAGATCTTCTCCGCGCACCACCGGCGAGCCGAGGAGGTAGTGTCGCAGTGAATCCGCACCGTATCGATTAATGATCTGCATTGGGTCGGTGTAGTTTTGCAAACTCTTGCTCATCTTTTTACCGTCCGCGGCGCGAATTAAGCCGGTTACCACCACCTGCCGGTACGGCGACCGATCAAACGCTCCGACCGCGATCGTCATCAAACTGTAAAACCATCCTCGTGTTTGATCCAGCCCCTCACAGATGAAATCTGCCGGAAATCCGCGGCGCAGCAGCGGGTTAAAGATTCGCTTGTTCTCAAACGGATAGTGGTGTGATCCGTACGGCATCGCCCCTGATTCAAACCAGCAGTCAAATACCTCTTTTGTGTGGTACGCCGGGTTGCCGTCTGCGTCATTGAGCACCACCTCATCAATGTACGGTCGGTGCAGGTCAACCTCGCCGTTTTCATCCCGCCTCACATGCACATAGCGAATGGGGCACACGCTCGCGTTGGCAAGCGGTTTTAAGATGGTGGTTTTTCTGTAGTTTTTTTGAAACTGTGCTTTGGTCGGCGCGATGGAGCGTGCCGTGTTGACAACCGCCCGATGGGTAACCACCACGATGTTCGCATCCTGATACTCTCTGTCCACTTTTTCAAAAAATCGCAGGATTCGTCCGTAGATGTCTAAAAATGATTCACCGCCATCAATGGACTTGCTCATATCACGAAATGCGCCGACTTCGCGGATTGCCCGCCATAGCTCCTGCACCGGTCGATTATGTAAATTCGGCACCTGTAGTTCGGTCAACAGCGGCTCTTCAATCATTCTCGCGTCGGTCTCTTTTGCAATGTACTCTGCTGTTTCTTTCGTGCGGGTGAGCGGTGAATGAAAAATGATGGTCGGTTTCATGGGCTTCAGTTTCTGCGCCGTCTTTGCTGCCTGCTCTCTTCCCTTTTCGGTTAAGCCATCCCCCGGTTCTTTTTGACAGTTCAAAACATTTTTTTCATTACTCACCGACTGCCCGTGTCGCACAAAGAAATAGCGGTTTCTCGGACGCATTTTTGCGTACATCTCTTCCAGCGAGCCGACGATGATGTGCTCTCCTGTCTTCTCCACCTTCCACGCCGGTATCGGCGCGCCCCAGAAGCGGTTTCGCGATACCGCCCACTCCCGCGCTCCGGCAAGCCAATTGCCGAACCGTCCGTCCCGAATATGCCCCGGTACCCACTTGACCTTTTTGTTCTCGGCAACCATGCGATCTTTGATTTGTTCCGAATGCACAAACCACGAATCGGTGGCATAGTTCAGCAGCGGTGTTGTGCATCGCCAGCACACCGGGTAGGCGTGCTCTATCGGCTCGCTGTGCAGTAGCAGACCTTTGTTCTGTAAATCTTGGAGTATTTTTTCGTCCACTGTTTTTGTGTTGCCCGCTTCTTTCGGACGCAAGCCGGCATACTCTTCCAGCTGCGGCACAAACACGCCGTCTTTCGTCACATGGTGTCGAATCGGCAGTCCCTCCTTCTCCGCGGTTTCCATGTCGTCGGCTCCGTATGCCGGTGCGAGGTGTACAATGCCGGTGCCGACCCCCTGCTCAATATATGGCACCCGCTGCACGCGCCATAGTTTCTTTTTTACCTGCGCATCGTCTTTGGCGTAGAGGTGGTCGAAGGGTGGTGTGTACTCTTTTCCGACCAGTTCGGAACCCTTTTTTGTCCCTGTGGCTGTGCCGCCGTCCACGATGTGTGCTGCGTCCTGATGCAGGATATATTTCTTTCCTTCCCGCTCGACGACCGCATACTCCATACTCTCGTCCACACCGAGTGCGACATTGCCGAACAGTGTCCATGGCGTTGTTGTCCACGCAACGAGACAGGTGTTCGGATCATCTTTCAGCGGAAATAGCACATACACTGCCGTGTCGGTCAGCGGCTCATAGCTATCCGCGACCTCTGCGTTGGAGATGACCGTCGAGCAGCGCGGACACAGGTGTAGTGACTTGAAGCCATTGCTCACCAAGCCCCGCCGGTGCAGCCGATGAAAGACTGACCACACCGATTCCATATATGGTGTGTTGAGCGTGCGATAGTCGTTCTCCATGTCCACCCACCGACCGATCCGCGGAATAATCTGTTTCCACTCGTCCACATAGGTAAAGATGGTGTCGCGAATACCGCGGTTAAATTTTTCTATGCCGTATTCTTCAATGTCCCGCTTTGTCTTTGTCCCGATTTTTTTCTCCATTTCCACCTCAGGCGGCAGTCCGTGGCAATCCCATCCCCACCGACGCAGCACCTGATACCCCCGCATCGTCTTATACCGCGGCACCACATCTTTCACGATGCTCGCCAAAATGTTGCCGAAATGCGGCAGTCCCGTCGCGAATGGCGGGCCGTCGTACATAATAAATTGTCTTTTCGGGATGAGTTTTTGTGTTATTCGCTGCAAAAAGCTTTTTTTCTCCCGCCCCTCACTCTTTTCAAAAATGCTGTTTTCCCGCCAAAACCGTAGCACCCGTTCCTCCCGACCGGCAACCGTTTCCCGTTTTTCGCCTCCCTTTTCAGCCATAATACCAGTATTGTACCATAACCACCCTGCTGCTTGCGGTCTAAAAGGTCGGCACGAAATCGGTAGCTATGCCTTATTGAGAGGTTTTACTGAGGTCTCCGATGGCGACCCAGCCCTCTTCGTAGCTTACGGGTGGTGCCTGTTTTTCTCTCTTTGGTGCGACTTTGAGATCTTTTTGTAGGCCGGTTGATTTTGTTGATTTTACTAAATCACCCAATCCGCCGCTGATGTTTGGGCGTGGTTGCGGTTGCTGTTTTTTTGGTGCTTCCTGCTGTTTGTTTTCTGTATCCGGCTTTGTGACCGACTGCTCGGTCGGTGGTGGCGCTGCCATACTGCGTGCAATGGTTCCGGTGATCACGCCGTTTGGTCGGCGGACGGTGTCGGGTTCCTGCTGCTGCCTTTCCTGCCTTCTTCGCTGAGTCAATCTTTCATTTTTTGCTAATCTGTTTCTCTCTTGCTTTGTTTGTGCGATTGGCTTGTGCGAAGGTGTCTGCCTTTGTGTGTTCTGCCGGGGGTGTTGTGGCCTTTCCGACTGCTGGCGCCTGTCCAGTGCAGGAGTTCTACCTCTCTGCCTTTCAGTGTTTCTGTGCTGCTGCGGTTTGCGTTGCTCGGGTCGCTCAGGTCGCTGTCTACTGTTGTTGTGGCGTGTGTCATTTCTTTCTCTTTGGGAGGGGCGCTTGTTTCTTAGTTCGCGCGGCCTTTCAGGAGCGGCATCTCGTGTGCGCTGTGGCGCAGTGTTTCTTGGTTCACGCTCCTGCCGTCTTTCGTTTCTTTTGCGGTCGGTGCGCTGTGGTTTCTGTATGTCCGCTTTGCGAGTATCTCTTTGTATATTCATACCATCGTCTTTCTTTTCGGACACAGCAGGCGTGATGGGGTACTCTTTTTTCTCTTTTGGTTCGTGTGCTGTCTTCTGTGCCGGTGTTGGGGTTGGCGCTGCTTCAGTACTTTCTGTATCTGACACCGGCTCCGGCTCCGGTTGATTTCGTTTGAAAATTCCTTTGAGTAGCGGCGCGCGCTTTTTTTCAGTGCTTGCTGCATCTGCTCTCTCATCTCTGCTGTCTGCTTTGCTGTCTGTCTTAACGATAGGGACCGACTTGGCATCTTGTTTTTCTGCCTTGGCTTTGCTGTCGTCTTGTGCGGTTTGTTTTTTCGGCTTTTCTGTTTTTTGTTTTTCGGTATTCGTCTGTCCGCTGCCGTGTTGCTGTATCTGTTGCACTAATCCTTTCAGCGGGGTGTGCGTCTCGTTTCCTTTTTGGCCGCCCTGTTTCTTTCTATCAGAGCCCTGCTGTTTGCCGCCTTTCCCTGTTTTTTCTTTTGCCTTTTCATCCTCCGCCAAGTTATCCGCGACTATTTTTTCTATCACATCCCGGTCAACGCCGTAGGTGTCCATTGTCCGCTGCACCACCTCTTCTTCCATTGAATCTTCAGTCGGCGGCGGCTCAAAGAAAGTTCGCGCAGAAAACGGCACAGACCCCGCGCCGTCAATGTTCAAGGTGAGGTAGATGTGGTATCGTGGCAGCGCGACTAAGTCCTCCTCCGCGATGTCCGGCGCGAATTGCTTTGAGATAATTTCCGCGTCAACCGGACCAACCCGAAACGATACAAAGGTGCCGACATTGCCGAACACTGCATCCCGAATCGCGTCTCCTCCGCCGGTGTCATCGGTATACAGCTGCCCTAAATACTGGTGCGCCATCACCAAATTCAGCTTGTACTTCCGCGCCTCGGATAGGATGTCGGAAAAAGAGGAGTTTGCGAATGATTGGAACTCGTCAACGAAAAAGTTGCACGGGTTTGCTGCTTCCAGATGGGCGCGATCCAGATCGCTCCGTGATAGTGCGGCGAGGTAGATTTTGGTCGTGAACAACACGCCGAGCATGCGCGCGTTGTTCTCGCCGACCTGCCCTTTTGAAAGGTTTACCAGCAGTATCTTCCCTTCATCCATAATCTCCCGAAAATTAAACGCTGACTTTTCCTGCCCGATGATGTTTCGCATCAGCGGGTTGGAGGTGAACTGTCCGAGCTTGTTTTGGATGGATGGTGTCGCCTCCTGTGCGTACCGCTCGGTATAGTTTGCGTATTCCTCAACCCAGTATTTCCGCACCTGCGGGTCTTTCAGGTTGGCAACCACCTTTTCACGAAAATCTTTGCTGGAATACATCCGCCCCACATCAAGCAGCGTTGTTCCCGGATACTCAATCAACGCCAACAGTGTGTTCTGTAAAATGTACGCCATTCGATCCGACCAAGTTCCCGCTCCCCAAATCTTTTCAAATGAGGCCATTAAGCTGCTTACCACCAAATGCCGTTTATCGTATCCGATGTCCTCCATAATGTTCAGCCCAATCGGTTTTTCCTGGTAGTGCGGTGCGAAGTAGATGATCTTGTCCAGATGCTCCGGTGTCACATACTTCAGCAGTGCCTCAACGGATTGACCGTGCGGATCCATAAATATCAGCCCGGTGCCGTTGCGAATGTCCTGCATCGCCAGCATTTCTAACAGCGTTGACTTTCCGGTTCCTGTCTGCCCGATGACATAGATATGCCGTGACCGATCCTTTTCCTTAATGCCGAAGCGCACGGTATTCCCCCGCTTTTCTAATTCTCCCACTTGTACTATTCTTTCAGGATCGTATGCCATAGGTATTATTCTTTGGTAGCGTGCTCTGCTTCGTCTTCTTCTCTTTTCTCAGCAATATGCCGTGTGCCGCTGTACACCGAGTAGATAAAGAATAAAGCTCCTAATCCAAATGCTACCCATCGCATCCACTCCGACGGCACTCCCACAAACGGAAACGACAGCAGCACAACACTCGCGACAAATATGAGACGGTATATCATATAGTTTTAGTATACAGCACGCATTCTATGCCGCTTTTCTTCCGCTAATGTGTGACTCCGGGTCGCAGATGATGAGTGAGGCAATGTCCTCCTCGAAGTTTGTTGCGTTACTTTCCTCCCTCATCGCCCTCCCTCTTTCATAGAGGTGCAGAGAAATACTCTTTCCGTCTTCGTGTTCGGCAATAAATTTTTCTGTCGCATCCGGTCCTATGCCGTACTGCTTGACATCCATGATGTACACATCATCTCCCACAATAACCGCCTCTGTGTAGATAGATTTGGTGGTGGTTGCCGTGTCATGCACACTCCCCCAGTGGGGAATTTCTTCTCCCCACTTGTCTTTATCGCTCTGAATAATGTCTGAGTATTTTCTCGGCGGCTCTTCGGTTATATGTATCTCTTTCGGTCGCACATAATATGTTTCTTTTACTCTTTCCAGAATTTTTTGTTTCAGCATCTCTGCTCTTTCTTTTCGCATTTGTTCCTTAATCTCTTCTCTTTTCAATCTTTCCCTCTCTTTGCGATCAGATTCCACTATCGCTGCAAGCTCCGGGCTAATCAACTCCTCTTTCTGTAATATGAGGAAAAAAACATTGTTGTCAAAATGCTCGCTTTGGATATCGTCATCGTCAAAGTGCTCATTTTGAATGAGGGGTTCCAAAGTGTCAAGAAGGTTCGGGACATTTTTCATCCATCGGGGAAATTGATTCAGGAGGTCTCTCGCCTCTGCCTTGCTTTCTTTGTATTTTTCACGGGCAGAATACCATCTTCCTTTCACGGTCAGAAAGCCGTCCAGTGTCAGACGGGCGGCTTTGTCATCATCTTCCAGGAAAAATTTTCCCACCCCTTCCCGGTTTCTGTGCCTAAACTCATTCTTCTTCGGGCTAAACTTCCGTCTGTGTTCTGCGTTGACTCTTATTCTCTTCATACAGTGATAGTATCGCCTGTGTCCTATCACTTATCAAAACTTTTGCACGCCTTACTTTTGTTTCTGCAAACTGGAGATGATAAGTACGATTTCGCCGCGTACTTTGTCCGAGTGTGTCGTGTAGTATGCCAGCACCTCTTCTGCGGTTCCGCTGACGATTTGCTCGTGCACCTTTGTCATTTCACGGGCAACGATGACTTCTCGCACAGGGTCAAGGTGTTCTCGGAGCGCGCCCAATGTTTTGAGCAGTCGGTGCGGTGCTTCGTAGCACACGACAGTTCGCTTTTCATCGGCGATTTCCTGAAACAGCGTGTTTCGTCCTTTCTTGCGCGGGAGAAACCCAAGAAACAAAAATGATGAGCTCGGCGCGCCGGAGGCGGATAGCGCGGCAGTAACTGCGGATGCGCCCGGCACCGTGCGGATGTCCGCCGTCTCCCCTAACTCCTCGCGAACACGCCGGACAAACTTCACTCCAGGATCAGAGATGGTCGGCGTGCCGGCATCAGACACCAGCGCGATGGATTTCCCCTTTTGCAAGAGTGTGATCGCCCGCGCGATTTTTCCGAACCCGCTGTATGAATGGTACGATACGCAGTTTGTGTCAATCGCATAGTGTGCCAGCAATTTTTTTGTCACCCGTGTGTCTTCACAAAATATAGTGTCCGCTGCCCGTAGAGTTTCAATGGCGCGATATGACATATCGGCAAGATTGCCGATTGGCGTTGCGACGACGAAAAGCGTTCCATACATTACCTACAGTGTAACAACATTCCCCTTTTTGTGCTACACTGCAAAAAAAGATATGGAGGGAACAGTAAAATCATTTGAGGAGTATCATACGAAGACCGACGCAACCGCTATCTATGATCGCGGTGATGCAATCAGAGAATTGTCATACCTTTCTCTCGGCTTAAACGGCGAGGCAGGTGAAGTTGCTGACAAGGTGAAGAAAGTTATTCGCGATGATGGCGGCAACCTCTCTTCCGAGCACAAAGATGCTCTGGCGAAAGAGCTCGGTGATGTGCTGTGGTACCTCACACAACTTTCCCGAGCAATCGGCACCTCGCTTGAAGCGGTGGCGACTATGAATATCAAAAAGCTTGCGGAACGCAAGAAGGGCAACACTTTGCGCGGCTCCGGGGATGATCGCTGAAAACCTGACCATAGCCCTATAGCAGCGCTCACCTTAAGCGCTACTTGGTTTCCTTGTAGGTGGTATGTTTGCGGAGTTTTTGGTTATATTTATTCAGCACAAGCGGATCCGGGTTTTGCTTCCGGTTTTTACGGGTAACATAATGGATATCCCCGGTCTCCTCACATTTCATCCTTATTAGGTTATCTTGTGACATATGTGCTTTAGTATACCACACTGTCGCATTATTTTTCAAAAAAGTGGTATACTCACTTCATCGCGTCGGTGGCAGAGTGGTCAAATGCAGTGGGCTGTAAACCCGCCGCCTTCGGGCTTCGCAGGTTCGAATCCTGCCCGGCGCACCAGGCAGTTCTGTGGTGTGTACCGAGGATTGTGTATTAGTAAAAATGTGAAGCAGATATGGTATACTTTTGTTAATGAGTAAAAAGAGGAAAAAAAATAAGGGGTACACCTATGATACGCCCGTTAGCACTCTTGCAAAAGATCATGGTATCAATTTTGATGTTCCACCTGATACAAAACTTGGTGATTTTTTCAAAGGTACGGAACTTGACGGTCTCGCGCGGTTCTTAAAGTGGAAGATATGAAGAATTTTGACTTTGTCGACGATCCTCCGTTGCGGGAGAGAGTTGAAGGGGTGCGGAATGATGTTGCTACACTCGGAGTATTACTGAGGGAGCAAAACAAGCCAGAGGTAAAAAGTTGTCTTAGGAAAACGATGATTATTTACATTGCATCAATTATAGAAGCACTATTGCTTTGGAAATTGAAAAAAGAAATTGCATCAGACAAGGTGGTCTTGAGTAGTGAATGGAAGTATCTTGATCTCAAGAAATTTTATAAAACTGACGAGTTTGAGCTGATTGCCGGTAAACGAAAACAAGAGGTTAAGAAAATTGATGATCTGGATTTTAACCGCGCGATAGATGTGTGTGAGAAGCATCGAGCCGTGAAGAGTACAAGACTTATTAAAGATTTGCACAAGGTAAGAAAGTTAAGAAATGAGCTGCACATTGGTGGCATTGCAGCTATTAGAAAAACATACACGCGGAATGATTTAACATTTGTTTTTGACACCTTGGAAAAAACGATGTTGTCAATGAAATGATTTTTATGCTGCGGGTCTGTTCCTACGCCAACATCTCTTCGCGTTTCTTTGTTTTTGCTTTCGCTTTTTTGGTGGCGGTGCGTTTTTTGGTGGTGTCAAATTTGTATTCGCCGTTCTCAATGCAGATGTTGACGCTTGAACCCTTGCCGAGGTTGCCCTCAATGATGGCGTTGGCGAGTGGGTTGAGGAGGTCGGTTTGGACTTTTCTGCGGAGCGGGCGGGCACCGTATTCGGCGTGATAGCCCTCCTTGCCGATTTTTTCGTAGACCGCGCGGTCAACGGTGATGGTAATTTCTCGTTCGGCGAGGCGCTGTATTGCCTCGTCTACTACCAACGTTACCACTTTTCTGATACTCGTCTTATCAAGCGGCTTGAAGACGATTATTTCATCCAATCGGTTTAAAAATTCCGGCCTGAATGATTTTTGCAAAGTTTCCATCACTCTATTTCGAACCTCGTCATACTGTCTTGATCGCTCTTCGGATTTTTTCACCGCCTCTTCAAACCCAATTTGGTTCATATTGATCAGTTTCTCAGAGCCGACATTAGAGGTGAGAATGACCACCGTGTTTTTAAAGTTTACCACCCGCCCCTTACTGTCGGTGAGGCGGCCGTCATCCAGCACCTGCAGCAGCACATTGAACACATCAGGGTGCGCTTTCTCCACTTCGTCAAACAATACGATGGAGTACGGTCGGTGGCGAACTGCCTCGGTCAATTTCCCCGCTTCTTCATAGCCGACATAGCCGGGAGGCGCGCCGAGTATTTTAGACACCGTGTGTCGCTCCATATATTCAGACATATCAAGTCGTATTAATGCCCTTTCGTCATCAAATAGATACTGCGCGAGTTGCTTTGTCAGCTCGGTTTTTCCGACCCCGGTCGGACCGAGAAACAGGAATGAGCCGACCGGTCGGTTTGGGTTTGCTATGCCGGCGCGTGACCGCTTAATTGCCGCGGCGATTTTTTCTATAGATTCATCCTGTCCGATAATACGCTTTTTTAATTCTGCTTCCATTCTGGTCAATTTTTTCGCCTCGCTCTCAAGCATTTTTGTCGCCGGAACGCCTGTCCACCGCGCGATCACATGCGCGATGTCTTCTTCGGTCACCTCTTCCCGCAGTATCTTTCTGTTCTTTTGTAATCGCTTCAGTCGTGCTTGTGCCCGCTTAAACTTGCTCTCAATCTGCGGAATGTCCTTGTACCGAATTTCTGCTGCCTGGGTAAAGTCGGCCTTACTCTCTGCCTCTTCGCCGGCATAGCGTTTCTGCTCAAGGTCGGACTGCATCTCCTTAATCTGCTCGATGGTTTCTTTCTCATTCTTCCAACGCACTTCCAACTCCCTGCTTTCCTCCTTTACATCGGCGATTTCTTTTTCCAGCTGCTTCATTCGCTCTTTGGAACCTTCATCCTTTGTTGCTTCGTGGTCTTTTTTCACCGCCTCCATCTCAATCTCCAGCTGCATAATTTTGCGATGCGCCGAATCCAGTTCAGGCGGCTTGTTCTCAAGCGACACCCGTATCAGGGAAGCCGCTTCGTCCACCAAGTCAATCGCCTTGTCCGGCAAAAATCGTTCAGTGATATATCGACTGCTTAGCTGCGCTGCCGCCACGATTGCCGCGTCAGTAATGCGTACCCCGTGGTACACCTCGTACCGTTCCCGCAAACCGCGCAGAATAGAAATTGCGTCTTCAACGGACGGTTCAGATACATACACCGGTTGAAACCGTCGTGTCAGTGCACCGTCTTTTTCAATGTGCCGCTGATACTCTTTTAAGGTGGTTGCGCCGACCATGCGCATTTGCCCCCGAGCAAGTGCCGGCTTTAGGATATTCGCGGCGTCCATCGTCCCTTCAGCATTTCCGGTGCCGACCAGTGAGTGTATTTCATCCACGAACAGAATATATTTATCCCCTGCGTCTTCCACTTCTTTCATCACTTTTTTCAGACGATCTTCAAACTCTCCCCGAAACTTTGTCCCGGCGAGCATAGACACCACATCCAAACTGTACAGCTCCTTTGAGCGCATAGATTCCGGCACATCACCGGAGACAATTCGCTGTGCTAACCCCTCACCGATCGCGGTTTTACCGGTTCCCGCCTCACCGATGAGAATCGGGTTGTTTTTTGTCCTGCGCGATAGTATCTGGATAACCCGCGCGGTTTCCTCATCCCGCCCGATAACCGGGTCCAGTTTATTTTCCCGCGCCATCTGTGTGAGGTTGCGTCCGTATTTTTCTAAACTTTTTGCTTTTGGGTTCTGCACCTCCTCCTTGCTTTCCTTTCGCAGCTGTACGATTGTTTCGTGGACTTCTTTGGCGTGCAGTCCGTACCCTTCCAGCAAATTGCGCAGGATACCCGGCTTTTCAAGCACTGCTAAAAATAGGTGTTCAGTTGAGATGTGCTTTTCTTTCATTGCGCTCGCAATTTTACCTGAATGCTCAAGCACGATGGCAAGCTCCGGTGTCGGGTAGAGCTGCACAATCGGTGACCCCTCTATATCAAATGATGAAGCGCGGGATTCTAACAGCCCAATCGCCTGGTTGTATAGCGCGTAGGGGTCAATGTTTAATTTTTGCAGCACCGGCTGCACAATACCGTCTTCCTGCCCGACCAATGCGGTGAATAAATGTACCGGGCTGATATTTTGATGTCCGTTATCAACGGCAAGTTCCTGCGCCATCCGAAAGGCCTCTTTCGCTTTCGCGGTAAATTGCTGGAACGATGACATATATGGATATGGTAGCACACCCTTTCGGCGGTTTCAACCACTTTACACTCCCCTGATTTATGGCGCTATCGGAGGTGTTGCCACAGGGATAGCTTCCGTTGCTGTTTCGATATTTGTTTTCGTCTCTTTGCCCTGTATTGCCTGTATCGCCTCGGTAATGAAAACACTACCGGGCAGCCGTACCCAATCCGAATACGGTCGCGCAAATCCGACAAAAGTATTTTCAACGAACACAACTGATATATCGGTAATGTCTGATGCGTTGACTGAAATGCGGAACGACTCAACCTCACCTGCTGCTGTTTCCCGCTGCGAGATAACGCCCGTGTGCAGTCGCGCATTGTTCCCTGATCCACTGAATACCACCACCGCCTGTCCGAGCAGCACTTCCGCACTGCGCTCCAACGGCACATAGTGCTGCACGGTATGCGCTTCGGCTTCCACCGGTGCCAGCAGTGAATACTCTTTCCCGCTGTGCAGTGTTGAGAAGAACATCGGATTCCCCGTCTCATCAAGCACGCTGTATCGTCGCTGCGCATCCAGCACCTCTGCCGCGAGGATATGTCCGTCCGCTGAGACATACATGCCCTCGGCAAATGGCTGCGAGCCAAAGTAGAGCTGCACCAATGACTGCTCAATCATTTCTAAGGTAAGCGCAGTATCCACTGCGCTTGACACTTCCCGCACACTTGTGATAATGGACTCTGGCGATGAGAATGTCGGCTCCCGCTCAATAATTCGGTTGATGGTCTGCCGAATCACCGTCGGCTGCGCCTCCGCTTCGCCACCCACCTCCAGTGCCAGCCGCTCATACACCACCGACAGTGTCGCCACTGCCGTCGCCGCAGACACCACCAGCGAAATCAATAGCACCAACAGTACCAATTGCGAATTACTTATCTTGTCTACATGGATGTCGCTCATATAGTGGTAGTATATCGTATACATATGGCAAGGTAGTTCCTTGTTTGTTTATAAAAAGTAGCGGGGCAGGTGCTTCGCACCTGCCCGCCAAGAATGTCCATTATTGTTTTACCTCATCAACTATCCATCTTCCACCCATATGTCTTATAGTAGGCGCGCATTCTCGCCTGCGCCCAGACGAAGTATGAGTAGAAGCGCTTGGTGTACCCTTTCCCTAGACCACTAAAGGCGTTTTTGGGTCCGGCGAAGTATGCACCGGTCGCATACTTCGGTCGGTTGACTATGCCGCTCTCTTTCATTATGAGAGCACCGGCTGTCAAGGACACAACCGGATCCCAAGGGTTGTGAGGTCCGGGTACTCCGAGGGTCTTTGCGATTTGATCTCTTCCTGGATGGTAGGTCAGTTTATATCCCCCTTGAACCGTAAAGAGGGTCTTCACAAACCCTGCGTCCCTAATGCGGCTTGCCAGGTCTTTTGGCATGTGTTTCCTTTTTATCGTCTTTCGAAAGTACTTCACCAGCCACCTGTTGGTGTTCGGACCAGGCATCCCATCAACCGCCACCACCTTGCGCTTGAAGTATCGATTCAGTTTCCTCTGAATATAAACCAAATCTTTACCTTTCGCGTCATAGGACTTATGGCAGTTGGAAAATATCTTCTTGAACTTAAGTTCCCAACCACCCAGCCGAATATGGTTCGACGGAAGCACTTGTGCGCCACCAGAAGCGGACCCGTACCCACTTCCGGCGCTTTTTGAGGACTTTACTTCAGATGCGTTGTGCCCGAAGTGGTCTGCTAACGCATACGATGCGACACCGTCTCTATTGACGTGCGCATCCGCCAGTCCTTTTCCGGGTCTCCCGATATTCCTGAACATCTTACTCTCTTCTGAGAGCAGGCACATCAAGTATTCGGAAGGCACTCCGGTCTTACTGGCGACGAAGGCCACCAAGTCCTCAATGGCGTACCAATCCATCTCCAGAATGTTCTTCACATTTCGGTACTGAATTGGCAGCACCTTGAAGATGTCACCCTCGCCCCACTTCTTGGGGTATGGCGTCGGCAGCAGGCCACCCTTCTTTCCCTTTTTCCCATTTACCGTTATGGTAGGTAGAGTGAAGGAGTGGGTGACCCGCTTGGTGGTCACAGCCTGGTACCTCCTCTCCACATTAACAACCCTATACTTCGGCTGCCGTGTGAAGATTTCTTCCAAGAGGCCTGGGTTGGTTCCTTGGGTCAAGAGCCCTATCCCAACCAGCATCATACATAGGGTGAAAAAAAATTTCAAAATTTTCATGGGGCAGAGCCCTCCTTTCCCCTTTCGAGGTTAGATTTTTTTAAGAATTACGAAAAAATACAAGTATATTATAGCGAAAATTTGCTTAAATGTCAACCTTATTGCTCAAAAAACTCTTGTAAAATAAGGGTTTATTCTGGTGAGATCCTTATATTCACCAAAATACCCCAAAAATCCCCCTATTTCGCTATATGTTGGTATACTGGTTATATTGCCTATGACACAAACCAGGCCCCCAATTATTGCCGTAGTGGGTCATATAGACCACGGTAAATCAACCCTCCAACACGCCCTTCGCAAGGCGGATAGTGAGTTGTCTGAAGCAGGTGATATCACCCAGCATATCGGGGCGTATGAGCTCCACGCCCAGTACGAGGGAGCGGAGCGCAGAGCGACTATTATAGACACCCCCGGACACGAGGCGTTTTCCATGGTGCGGGAGCACGGACTTGATCTTGCCGATATTGCCCTCCTCGTCGTCTCCGCGGAAGAGGGCTGGAAAGAGCAGACCGCAGAGGCGTATAAAACGATACAGGAGAAGCAGCTGCCACATATCATCGTCTTCACCATGCTTGATAAACCACAGGCGAATATAGAGCGGGCAAAACAAACCGTTATGCAGGAAGGAATACTCCTTGAGGGACTCGGCGGCTCGGTGCCGTGGATTGGTGTCTCATCAGTCACCGGCGAAGGCATCAGTGATTTGATAGAACTCATATTCCTCACGACTGATGTGTATGAAATCATAGAAGACCGCAAAGACGGCTCGGTCGGCATTCTTGTGGAGGCAGTGGTTGACCCGAAAATCGGCATTACCGGTGCGGTCATTGTGCTGCAAGGCGTGCTGGAGCAGAGCAAGTATGTTCGTGTCGGCGACACTATCGCCCCGCTGCGCATTATGAAAGACGACCGAGGTAAAACTGTTTCAGAGGCACGACCATCTATGCCGGTGCAGGTTGCCGGATTCAGTGCTATCCCACCGGTCGGCAGCCCGGTGTTCCTGCATGACACAAAAAAAGAGGCAGCGGAAGCAGCGATAGAGCAGCGGTCGCTCGGCAGCCAAAATCAAAACAGAGTGGCAGACAGCGCAGAAAAAATTGTCATCCCCCTTGTCCTGCGCTCAGACACTGCGTCCGGGCTCTCTTCCATACAGCAGGCGATTGATGCCGTCACCTCTGACGGCGTGCAGTTCACCGTCATCAAAAGCAGTGTCGGCGACATCACCGAAGAAGATGTTCGTCTTGCCCTTGCCCAAAACGGCGGGCAGGTACTCGGCTTTCACACCAATGCCGATCAGCGGGCAAAGCAGCTCGCTGAACGCAGCGCTATCAGTTTGCATCTCTTCCCCACCATCTACGAGGTGACCAAATGGGCAACCGCGCTCTCCACGCAGCAGCGAGAAGCACATGAGATGCAAAACCCAACCGGCACCGCAGAAATTATCCGTATTTTTGAAGAGCAGCCCACACAGCATATCCGCATTGTCGGTGCGCAGATACAGGATGGCTCTTTTGCCGTGGAACAGATTATTGCCATTATCAGAAACAAACAAACCGTCGGGCGGTTTGCCATTGAATCCATTGAACAGCGAAACAGTACCCAGGAAACCGCGTCTGGTGAAAAAACACAGTTCGCGATGCGTGTTCGTGGTGATGGTGAGATAAAGACCGGTGACACTGCGCTTGCGCTGCCAAAAACACCAACGCTATAACCGCTTATGCAAAAGAACCCATTTCGCACCGGTAGAGCACACACCATACTGCATCAGGCAATTGCCCAGTTCCTCAAAGAAAACGCCAATACTGAGCCGTTCATCACCATATCTTATATTGATCTTAATAAAGCAGGGACTACCGTCACGGCCTGTTGTTCTGTCTTCCCGAAAGAGCAGCAGGAACAGGCACTTACTTTCCTCAAACGCAAAGAATCCCACTGCCGCGTGTACCTCAAAAAACACACCGCGCTTCGCGTAGTCCCCACCGTCCGCTTCACTCTCGCGAAAGAAGTTTATTGACATATACTACCGAATATGGCATACTCTGCTTGCGCTGGAGAAGCGCGAAGGAGGGATACATTTTGGAAACGCTGATTCTGTCAA
Source organism: Minisyncoccota bacterium (assembly GCA_965204115.1). Lineage (GTDB taxonomy): Bacteria > Patescibacteriota > Minisyncoccia > Phycocordibacterales > JABAAK01 > JAPPJI01. Next base: position 260,541 of record OZ241963.1, read on the forward strand.
TGTGTGCCTTTTTGATGGTCGTCGCAGGTGTCGCCACGCCAAGGTTGGTGGCTTGGCTGGTGAATAGGCCGATCACTGACATTAGCAAACAGTAAATCCCCAAGCATTATAATCCGCATGCCTCACAACGGCGTGCGGATTTTCTTTTCCTTGATTCGCACTGTCTTACCCTTTCTGTTTTGTGTGGCAGAATATCAATAACCCAGGCGTGGTAGCCAAGTGGTAAGGCAGGGGTTTGCAAAACCTCTATACGCGGGTTCGATTCCCGCCCACGCCTCTTTATAATAGCGATATCTGCTATACTGGTGTAGGATTAATCTCTCTAGAAAAGGAGGAATATTCTGATGAAGCGTTTGATTTCATTTTTTGCTGTGACCGCACTCCTCATCACGATAGGGTGTGCCGGTACTTCTTCACTCTGGTCAACAGCGCAGATGCATGGGCAGAACCGTGTTTTCTCCGTTAATATCGGCGGAAAAATGCAGCGGGCTGTCTGGACCTCTGCTGTGGGTCATCCGGAGCAGGTTGCGCGGCACCGTGCGCATCAGCAAGGGCTTCGCCTGCTGGGCAGCAATGCGTATGATGTGGATGTCAAAGTCACCCACAGGAGTGACGGACAATGCCGTGTTGATATGCTAATGACCGTGCCGTAAAATTTCTTATTGAATGAGTTAAGCGAGGTGTGTAACAGCACCTCGCTTTTTTTGTGCTTTATGTGCCGGAGGTGGGACTTGAACCCACATATCTTGCGATACACGATTTTAAGTCGTGCGCGTATACCAAATTCCGCCACTCCGGCTCTTGCTCAGTATAGCAAATGTACAGAGATTTTAAACAGTTTTTACGGTATACTGGAGGTGCCTGCTCACTCCGCCCATAGCTCAGTTGGTAGAGCAACCGGCTCTTAACCGGTAGGTCCTAGGTTCGAGCCCTAGTGGGCGGACATCGCCGAGGTGGCGGAATTGGTAGACGCACTGGTCTTAGGAACCAGCGGGGTAAAACCCATGGAGGTTCAAGTCCTCTCCTCGGCACAAACAATTCCGCCACCTCGGTGGCGACTAGTTAGTCAGCACCAATCGGAGATTGGCGGCACGGGTAGACGCACTGGTCTTAGGAACCAGCGGGGTAAAACCCATGGAGGTTCAAGTCCTCTCCTCGGCACCTTGCGTTTCGCTATGTGTTGTGTTTGATGTCTTGTATTAAAAACAAAATTGGGTTCCGTTTCCTGCTATACCGTATATGGTAAAGAGAAAACGAAACCCAATTGTAATGATCAAGTGCTAGTAGTCGTACTCAACTGATTCCCAGTAGCACTCCTGGGAGCCAACGAAGTGGGAACCGCTACCACCGCCCCCGCCAAAGTTGTAGTAGTTGTTGTACACAGGGCCTCTATACTGGTCGCCCCCGATGAAGTCGCGACCGACTTCCTCAACTTTGACGCCTGAATTTTTTGCGATTGCCTCGAGCAATCGCATCTGATTCCCCAGTAGATAGCCTTGGTGGTTCAAGGTGTCTACGAGGGCTATAAGTTGCTCAAACTCCTGGGTACCGTTCTCCCGTATGGCATCAATCAGCTTATTGGCCATCTCGTTCGCGCTGTTCATAGCGCTTATAAGGGCCGCATTCTTCTGATTGAGTTGGAACTGTAGCCAGGCTTCCCGCTCCTCCAGATCCTCGAGTCGTTGAGTGGAGGCCGGTCTTAGTAGGGAAAGTAGTTCTTTGTTGTACACTACTGTCCCTCTTTTGTTCAAGAACTCCCAGATCATTGCCTGATATTCCAGGGTTAGCCGCTTTTCATTTAGCTGTGCCTGAAACTCCGTTTGCTGCGCGGATGGGAGTGTCTGCGCAAACGGATTGAGGACGCTCTGCGGCGTCTGGGCGTTTCCAGGAGGTGTCGTTGTGGCAGTGCCTCCACCGCCTGTCCACGCTGGGTCTATGCGGCTCAGGCGAACGATTGCCTTTTGCCCTTCTTTGATCGCGGGTGTCGGCGTTACTGACGCCGGGTTAACGAGGAACAGTGTGTAGCGTGCGGTGTCGCCGCCGCGTTTCAATTCTGCTATCTGGGTGGTAGTCACCCCGCCGTTTGCATCAATGAATATCTGATTCTGCTGCACCCATTGCAGGATCTCTGTGCCTGTTCCTATTTTTCGGCCTTCGGGACATTGTTCAAGCCCGGTGACCAGGGTTATCTCTGCCGTTGCTGTTGTCGTTGCGAATGTGAAGATTGCTAATATTACTATTGCTGCGAATTTCATTTTTTCTCCTTTTTACGAGGAGGTGTGCAGCGACGCTGCAACACCTCTCTCTCTGTTATCTATCGGTGCCCTCCCCTCACGAAGCGTCTCTTCTTTTTGTCGGAGGAGGGTTGTTCGGTTGTGATAAACTCAAAATCAATAGATGTCTCTGTACGACCGGACCGTGGCAGTAGGTATTCGGTGGTTGTTATCACCACTTTGTACCCTGTTGCCGTTGGATTGGCCGACAGAAACTCTTGCTGTGCTGCCGCCATCTTCCGCATATGTGGATTGCGGAGGTACTGCTGGTACTCCGCCTTGCTCAGGAGGTCAGCGGCCGAAACGGTGATTGACGTCGGTTCTCCGATGAGAACCCTTTCTTCAGAAGAAGTTTCGGCGCTGTCATTGGTGTCGGTGTCCGTTGCTTCGCCACTTGCGTCTGGGGTCTCTGGTTTTGGCTGCCCCAGGAGTGCGAACCGGATCTTCGGCCCCAGTTCAGGGGTCCGGTCAAAAATCACCTGAAAAGGTTTCTCTTTGAACGGATAGGCCTTGTGGTCCGTTATCTCGATCTTCATTTCATTTTTTGCCCACCATACAAGGCGGTCAAAGAATTCCTGAGGATCGAAATGATCCGTTTTGTCGGCAAAGTACACCAACTCGGTGAGTGATGTGATGTTCGCTCTGTCCGCTCCCGGCTCAAATCGCACCTTCTTGCCGGTCTCCCCTTCCTCTATGAAATAGATGATGGGGAAATCGTTTTCAGTGATTTGTCCTGGGTGTTTCCCTAATCCCTCGCCGATCAGGGTGAATAGCTCTAAGCTGGTTAGGTCTACGCTGTGCTTCTGTCTGAGCGTGTTCACCCGCAGAGATACGATGTCCTCGTACCTCTGAACGGTGTCACGGACTGCCGTTATGACCCGTTCGACCTCCATCGCACCTTCCGGGGTCAGGGTGTCGTATCGGATGATAACCGAGCGCTTCCACTTCCCGCCTTTTTCAGGGCGGTGTAGGAGCCCGTTATTCGAACGGAGGAAGCCGTACACCCTTTCGGGCTCAATACCCCACTCTTCGGCAACCTTAAGTGCCTCAAAGTCGGTATTGATTGGTTTGCTCTCCTTGTATCGCTTTTTGAACGCAACGGACACTTTTCCTTCTGCGTCTCGCCATTGGTAGACGATAAACTCAGGAAGAGGTTCCTCTGGTGAGACCTCCAATACCTCGTACAAGTTCTCTAAGCCGGCGGTCCAGTTCTCAACCTTTACGCCGTTTTTACTGAGGTAGGCAAGCGCCTTCTCCGTACTGGTGAACGGTTTCGGCTTGATTTTGATTTCTTCCGGCGTGGGTGGGGGCGCTGGGGCCTTATACCACTTCGGCGGGAATACATACAACGATGGTTTCCCGTCGGGGCCGAGGAATGGTCTGCCAGTTGTCGGGTCAAGGTTGACTGCGATTGACATCCGGTAGTCCGTGACTCGTTTCTTGCCAGCAAAGTATTTGCTGGACAAGATTTGTGACATCACGAAACTCTGCGGCTCTGATACACTGAGCTCGCTGCCAACCCATTCAACGAATTCGTTGAAATGGGAGCGACTCTTGATCTCATTTGCATGGATCAAGCTGAATTCGAAGTCAGCAGAGTTCTCATCAATCCTCGATGCCGTTGCGTCTCCCGGAATAGTGACCATTATTTTGACCGCTCCCTCGCCCTGTTCAGGGACGGGGACGATTTGGGCCACGACTGGTGGGTACACTCCGTCCTTGAACCGCACTGAGTGTTGTTCCTTTGCGGCAGCTTCAAATGCGGCAGGGTTTACCAACACCGCCTTGAATTTTTCGATCTTCTCCCATGTGTCGAGCGTTTGTGGGAGATCCGGGTTCATTCCCCTTGCTGTTAGTTCAGTCAAGATGGATGAATCTAATACGCCGATCCCAATTAACGCGAGACCTGTTACTCCCCCGATTAAGAGGAGTAGCCCTATGACGAACAAGAACTTTTTCATCTTTTGCACTCCTTGTATTTGCTCCTCCGATGTGTCGAGGGCAAAAAAATTGTTGTTTGGTTGTTATTGGACAGATAAAGTCCATTGCAATTATACCATTTTGCTATTGTTTTGTCAAGGCACCACAGCGACACCTTTGCTGTCTGTGAGTATAGTAGCATAGGTGCTTTTTTTCCTTTTTTTTACGGGATATTTTGTGTGATTAGTGAGTTCTAAAAATAGGTGTATTGGGGGGTTGTTTTAAAACAGAAGAAGGGACGGCTGGGCCGTCCCTTCTAACGAACATTACATTAATACAGTTGAGCGAGCTTGTGCTATTTCAGTTCAACTTTTCCTTCGCCGCCTTCTTCAGATCCGTTATTCCCTTCCTGAAGCTTGTTCGCCTGCGCAATCGCTTCGGCGAGCTGACTTGTTTTCTTGTCACGGCGCTTGCCCCAGAAGCCCTTCACGCCATCTTTCGTTTCCGTAAAAATGACTTTATAGGCCTTGAAGCCATAGAATAAGACCAAGGGGAGCAGGATGATTACCGCACCAATCAGCCACCAGTTTATACCGTTGTCGTCGTGGACGACGGTGGTGGTTGAACCGTGGTTACCGTTGTGGGTTTCATCAGCAGCTGGAGGAGCCGAGCTGGACGGGCTGTAAGCGGTTGTTGCAACCAGGCCGTCGGCGATGAGCAAAGGCAAAATGTCCTGATTGGCCTTCATACTGCCAACGGTGTTGGCGGCCAACAGATACATCTCTTGGACATGGTCGCGATAAGCTTTCCACGCTTCCAGATTTGCACCTGCTTCCGGCACTGTAATTTCTTGGGCCATATCGTTTGCCGCAACCATCATGTCGAATGCGAGCTCTCGTTCTGCCTTGGTCGTTGCGCTCCCAGAGCTTGCAACCACCATTGCTGCTTTGATTTTCTCTTTCGCAGCTTCGGCTTCGCGTTTTGCGACGCGGGCAGCCTGCATGTCCTCGAACTTCTGTTTTGTAATCTTGTACCCGTACTCAGAGTCCGGGACGAAGATTGCGTCTTTCTCAATTGTTCCTTGGAAAACAAACGCTTGGTCAATTAACCTACGCGCTGCGTGCGTCCCGCCGCGAATGTTATTCACGCGGGTTTGGGGAGACGCGTTTTCGTTTGGCTCCGCCGGGTTGTCTAAACTGCGGGGGGCGTCATGGATTGGCGGTACCGTTCCTGCGGTTCCTCCGCCTTCTCCTGGTTGGCGAAACTGTGCGTCTGCAGCAAACACTGTCATCAAAACTGTCAAAACTGTTAATGTGAAAATTCTAATGCGGGTCATTGTGGGTGACTCCTTTTTATAAGATATTTGTAGGTTGGGGGCCTACGAAAAATGAAGATTCACCCAATCTGTGTTCCGATTATCATAATAGCGAAAAAAAATAATTTGTCAACCCTTTAGGGTATTTTGGCATATCTCTTTTCAGTATTAAAAATAAGTCGGGCACCTCTCACTTATCACTACTGTGCTATGTGAGGGTGCCCTTCTTTAAGATTGATCATTGAAAAATTGAATGAGCTAAAAAATTGAAAGAGCTACTGGATCGGGACCAGTTTATAGGGGATCGTTGGGAGACCGCCTTCACTGGACGCCGAAGTTGCGGATGGGCTCGGGTAGACTACGAGTGCCCCGGACTTGATCCGGGCATCTTCGCCAACACGAACACTGTTTAAGATCATGGAAAACGCTGCCATTTCTGAGGCTTCTACGCTCCCGTATTCACCAACCGGTAACAAGTTCGTCGGAATTCCAGTGGCATTGAGCTCATTGATGTGCTCGGACGTCAGTCCCTCAGTGGCGACCCGCTGTGCGGTCTCGCTATCAACGACATTGTACTTGAAGGACGACGGTATGCCGCCTTCAGATGTCGCGGAAGTCGCGGACGGGCTTGGGTATACAACGAGAGCCCCGGATTCCAGGACAGATTCTTTGCCCAGTGTGGTGCTTGCGAGTACCATTGAAAATGCTGCTTTCCCGCTTGGGTCAGTGACGATCACATTCCCTGCCTCGATCCCGCCCTGCTTGCCATCCTTCAGGAGTGCTGCAAGCTGGGCGTTTGCGATGCGGGCGTTTAGCTCGGTTTCTGCCGGATCGGCGTCAACAGTAGTGTTATCGGTTTCGGACGGGGCGACCTCTTGGTGTGCCTGCATTTGGTGCGGCACCGTCGTACTCAGGCATCCGGAAATGGTGCCAATGATGAGCAGTGCGCACACGACCAATCCGACTCTTTTCGCGTTCAAAATCATCGCTTTCATGGAAATATACCTCTCTGGTTAGTCTGGTTAGTTAGTCAAAAAAATAAGATGGTTCCTGGTACTGGTATGTGTAATGTTCGTCGTTAGAGAACTAGCCTTACGGCAAGTTTCCAGAGAAAGTGTACCAAAAAAAAGAGGTTGTGTCAACTGTAGATGGTTTCTGCGAGGTGCTGGAGAGAGGTCTGGATATCTCTTTCCGCTAACCTACTGACAAAGGCAATGATAGTCCAGACGGAGGCGATAATGAAGATGCCGAAAATACTCCAGCCGAGTTTGGTGAAGAGGTCTTTCCTTTCGGTTGATTCTGCGCCGGCTATGAGCTTGATGGCAATGATGATAAAAAAGAGGATGGCGATGAAGAGCATCCCTGCCATTAATGGGTTTACGATATGATCAAACAGGTTGTCGGCGATCTCTTTGGCTGAAAGGGCAAAGGCGAGCATATAGGTTTAGTATACAGGGGTTTATTGGGCCGGAGCGATTGATTCCACTTTTCGAAATTCTATATCCGGATTGCCCGGTCCGGCTGTGCCGAGAATGGCAGTTTGAAGGAGGGATACCAATCCCCAGACGCTGACCAGCACGAAAATGCCGATGATCCCCCATCCCATCCGCTTTTTTGCGTCTGTATTGGCTTCATTCTTACGGATATAGTCCACCAAACCCCAGAAAAAAAGGAGGAATGCTATGGTAGCAGCGATGCCGATACATACTGCGATAAGCGGAGGGATATCAGCGACAAGACCTAAAATCCTATTAATCTCTTGTTCGGCAGGACCCTCTGCAAATGCAATGCCGGCGCCGGAATAAAAAAGTAGTGGGCAATAGGGTGCGTGTTGTGTGAATCTCTTCATTGTCAACTGCAGTCAAAAGTTAGAAGGCGGCTTTTATTTGTATCGGCTGGGCAGTCACCAGAAACAAGGTCACATTTGTCTGTTGAACCCGTAACGCCGTCTGCTTTCTTACACTTTGTGTACCCCTTCTTTTCCGTAGTTTGGTTTTTGCAACAAGGGCTTTTTAGATCTGATTCCTTTACACAAGTTGCTGAGTTTCCATCAGCATTTCTTGCAGGTCTTCCTTCGCTGTTTATATAACGAATACTCACGCTGCCCCCTCCACATCTCTGACTCCCCACTTCCGGCAGTGCAATATTGTTGACCTGCTCTTCGCCGACTCCGACCCCAAGCACTCCACGGATAAATCCGATGATGCCCCATAAGGTTACAATCACAAAAATAGCCCCTAAAGAGTAGCCCATTTTGGTTTTTGCCTCCTCTTTCCCCTCCTCATCTCGGATATACTTGACCAGATTCCAGAAGAAGTAGAAAAAAGCGGCTGTAACCACAATTCCCACAAGAAGTCTCAACAGACCGGCAAACAAATTGCTCGCATCAAACAGTTGTGCAATCGGGTAAGAAATACTTCCCGGGCACACCTCTTTTGTGCCTCCGGGTGGTATGATGCATTCTTCGGATCCTTGCGCATCTGCCGGCAGTGAAACGAGGGAGAGGGTTGCGAAACTGAGGAAAAGCGCTGCCCCGATTATTGCAATATACAGGGTCTTTCGTATAAAAATTTGCTTTGGAGTCATGTGGTTATTATTATATATCATTTTCTATGAAAAATCGTGTTGTTTGTGTGGAAAAGATTTGGGTAGGAAAAATCCTATATTTTGTGTATTTTACTCCAATTTGTGTAACTACACCAGAGGGTTGACAAATACCCAAAATCAATGCTATAGTGTAATCAGCAGTTAGGGTAAGAGCCCTGGCGGTTCCTTATCTTAAGTAGTTAGAAAACTGTTGAGTGAGAATCTTGGGAGTGACCCTTTTTGGGGATTAAAGAGCCCGGAAGTAGTCTGAGGTGGTAGCGTCTGGGAAACGTTTACTATTCTTGGGCTGGCCGGTAGGGCATTCTGCTCCTAGACACAGGTTTAGTGCCAGCTGAACCGAGTGAAATTTTAATCTTAATAGTTTTTGCCCTAATCTCAGGAGTGTGAGGCTTATCCAGTAACTCTGGATGAGAGAAATCCGAGCACGGATTAGGGAAGATATCGTCGGCATACCTTGGTTGGTCAGTTTTAACTGCTGTTTCTGCAGTTACCACTTTAGACCTTCCTTCGTACTCAATCTGTTTCCAGGTCTATGATGTCTTGTTCTTTCCTGGCTTAAGCGCTCACACTTATCTTCGGATTTGTTTGAGCGCTTATTCTATATGTAACAAGATACTAAAGGAGGATAAAGGTGATTAAAAAAATTATTGCACTCTTGTTTGTCAGCGCATGTATCTCACTGTATGGTTGCGGTGGTGGTGTTCGCGGTTCCGGAGGCGGCTCGTTGCTTGATGGTGCCGGCAGACCGGTAACGACCGTTGTCGTGCATCATACTGCCGGTATGGCGAGCAACGACATCAAGCAGGTCGTCTCCGGAATCAACCGCCTGCATGCGCGAAAGTTTCGGAAGATGGGCAAGAGCTTGGGCCTTACCATTGCGTATCATTATTTGATTACACCGGATGGCAAGGTGTGGCGGACGCGGGACTTACAAGATGTCGGCTACCACGCCGGTGACTGGGATGTGAACCTTCATTCCATTGGCGTCTGCTTGGTTGGTGATTTTACAAAATATCGTCCGACTAGGCCGCAGGTGCGGTCACTTGATCGGTTGGTGCGGCGACTGCGGAGTGAGCGGAATATCTCGAAAGTTATTCCTCACTCTTACTGTCGGGCAACGCTCTGTTGCGGAGAGTACCTCAAGCGGGAAGTCCGCAAGCTTTCGTGGGGGAAGCACTTTTGATGAACATTACTTTTACATAAATACCTGACACTGTCGCTGTGTCAGGTATTTTCTTTTTTATCCGGTGAAGAGGTTGCGAAGGAGGTAGACAATGCCCCAGAGGGAGAAGACAGCGAAGAGGATGATGATGCCATAGAGGAGGCGCTTTTTGGCAAAATCGGCGAGGTTGCCGTCACCTTTGCTGGCGGCGCGCATATAGAGGACAATGCCGTAGATGAATAAGAAGAAGAGGATGATCACGGCGAGCGGGATCAGAACTCCGCTGAGTGCCTGAATGCCAAGATCAACGACACCTTTGAGGGAGAGTGTCTCCCAGGTCGGCTGGGCGGATGCACTGCCGGCACTGACGGTTGCGATGAGTAGTGCGGGCAGGAGTATTGTTTTTGCGTGGCGATGTGTTTTCATACTGTATTTTAATGCGTGTTAGTTTTCGGTAACGGTCTCTACTTGATAGTCACTCTCCACCAACTCATTGACCGTGTTTTGAATGACAAAGAGAATACCGCGAGTGCCGAGTACGAGAAAGAGTCCGATGAGCGACCAGCCGAATGCGTTTTTCCATTTTGTGTAGTCGGCGGTTTTCTCTCTGCCGGCGAGCACCATCTGGAAGCCGATATAGGTGATGGAAAGGACGATGATAGGCATCAGGATGAGGGTAGCGCCATTTGTCACGCCGATGATGAGGTCGCTGACACTGCAGTATTTTATCGGATTGCAGAAGATTGCGTCGGATGGGCACCCGCAATCTGCGTACACAACAGTAGGAGTGAGCGCGGTGAGGAGTGAGAGTATGGCAGCGTACAACATATATATTCACTATAGTATACCACCACTGCTTCTGTTGCGGTGTCGTATAGCAGTCATGGTTGTCTACTTAAACAAATTTTCTATAACCCTTGTTTCCTGCCTCGTGGTGCGGACTCCGATGATCACATTCTTCAGTGCGGTGAGTATGGCTGCTCGTTTCTCCGGCACAAGGGGTATATTCCTGCCGGCAAAGAGGGCGTTAAGGAACACTTCTTCTGTTGCGGTTATGGTGTTGAAGAATGCCTCTATGTTCCTGACTTCCCCGTCTGTGTTCGCCAGCGCGGTTCTTGTTTCGCGGTCAAAGCCGTTGATCGGCGGCGGCATGGCGATTGCGTTAAAAATCTCCAAAGGAAATTGTTGCAGCACCGCTGCCATATCAAACACAACCTGATGTGCCGATGCAGCGCGCGTGCCTTTCCATGGGATGGCAAGGGTGTATATTTTTGTCGGTACGACTGTCGTGCTGTCGGCGGCGAGCTGCGGTAATGGTGCGGCCTGCATGACAACGTTTGGGTTCGCCCGCTGCAGGTCCCGGTACTCACTGACAAACCCCGGGTAAAAGAGCAGTTTGTTTCCGATAAACATACTTCGCGCCGGCAATAGGGATTCACTCCATGTCTGCACCGGTGATCGGAGTGAGGCGAAGTTGGTGTAGAACGAGATGAGGTCTGTCGTCGGTGGTGCCGCGCCGCCGAATTCTCGCGCTTGCAGCATCAGTGCTGCGAACAGATACGGTGCATTGGCATAATTACCGTATGCCCCGAACGGGATAATCGCTTTGTCGCTTTCTCGGTATGCCTTTGCGATGTCTTGATACTCTCTTTCAGTGAAATCTTTCCACACCGTCGGCAGTTGGCGCAGGTCATGCTGCCGGCGCAGACCTTCATTGTAGTAGAGCACTAAACTGTCTGCCAATATCGGCAGTGCGATATACCCGCCCGACCGCAAAAAGATATCCGCTGTTTGTATAAACATATACTGATAATCTGCGACGGTCGTAACCGGGTAGTGTCCGAACGGAATGATTCTCAGTGCGGCCGCGTTCTCAAACGCGGGTATTTCAGCTGACTCCAGCAGCAGCAAGTCAGGTACCCGCTCGTCATAGGCAACTGCCCGGGCAAACTCACCTTCTATGGTGTCGGCATTTTTTTCTTCATAGCGGATGGTATCATACCCTTTGTCCACCCCGCCCCGCAAGTTTCTAAAGATAAGGTTTGCTTTGTCGGCGTCCAGTGTTCCCCACACAACTATCTCAATTTTTTCCCGCCCTTGTGACGAACCGGACCCTGTGGATGGTGATTGTTTATTCTTTGCCAGCAAGCCGTACAGCGCTAAGCTGCCGAAACCGACAAGGATAAGAAAGCCGAATACAGCGTAGATAATAATTTGAAAATTTTGCTTGTTCATACGCTCCTGACAATCACTGCACCATAGTGCTTGCTGTCAGTATATCATCCCCTTTTAGTTTCATAACCCGCACTCCCTGCGTCTGTCGCCCGCGATCAGGTATTTCATCCGTTGCCATCCGTACTATCTGCCCTTTTTTTGACATGGTTATGAGCTCATCATTTGATTCTTCCAAGAGTATGTGGATACCGACAACTTTGCCGGTCTTTGTGGTTACCTCGGCAGCTTTAATGCCGCTTCCGCCCCGTTTCTGTATTTTAAATGATCCCACTTTCGTCTGCTTGCCGTACCCTTTTTCGCTGATGGTCAGCAGGCGTCCGGTCGCTTTTGCGTTTTCCTGTATCACTAATGCGCCGATGACATGGTCGTCTTTTCCGAGTCGTATTCCGCGTACCCCTTTTGCGGATCGTCCGGATGCCCGCACCTCTTTTGCGGTAAATCGAATCGCCTTGCCGTCCCGACTTACCAGAATAATCGTGTCCTCATTCGCACAGAACATCGTATTTACCAATTGATCTCCTCTATCAAGGGATACGGCGATGATGCCGGTTTTGCGGATATTTTCAAACTGATCTATCGCGACTTTTTTTATCGTGCCGTTTTGTGTGACAAAGAAGAGGTATGAATTTTTCTTCGTGCCTTGTGCCACCGGCACAATAGAAGTTACCCGCTCGTCTGCGTCTACCGCTATGAAGTTAACGAGCGCGCGTCCGGTGCTTGTCCGTTTTGCCTCCGGTATCTCGTATGCTTTCAGCTGGTATACTTTCCCCTTATCGGTGAAAAAGTAGAGCATGTCGTGTGAGCTGGCAGCGGTGGAAATGGTAGTGAAATCCTCTTCTTTGAGCTCCGCCCCTTTGGTGCCGACACCGCCCCGCCGCTGTCGCTTATACTCATCGTTTGTTGTGCGCTTGATGTACCCGCCGCCGGTGATCATGATGACGCATTGTTTTTCGGGAATGAGATCTTCATTGGAAACCGCGTTGTGTGCCTGACTCACAATTTTTGTGCGACGGTCATCCCCGAACAACTCTCGCGCTTCCTGTATTCCCTTTTTCACCTCCTCGTCAATCTTTTTCTTGCTCTGCAGGATGCCCTCCAGTCGCTTAATGGTTTTCTGCAGTGCTTCCAGTTCATCTTCTACTTTTTTCCGTTCCAGCCCTGCTAATTTTTGTAATCGCATCTCCAAAATAGCGTTTGCCTGCACTTCAGAAAACTTGAATGCCTGCATCAGTGCTTTTCGCGCATCGCTTACTTCCCGCGATTTTCGGATAAGTGCGATAATTTTATCTATGTGGTCTAACGCTTTCTTCAGCCCTTCCACAATATGTGCGCGCTCTTTTGCCCGAGCAAGATCAAACTTAATTGCCCGTTCAATAATTACCCGCCGGTGATCTATGTAGGCCTGCAGGAGTTGATGCAGAGTCAGGGTCTGCGGCACGCCGTCAAGCAGTCCGACAATGTTGTAGTGATAGGTTTCCTCAAGCTGCGTATGTTTGTACAGCGCGTTCTGAAGCCGGTGTGGCTGTGCGTTTGACTTTAATTCGATAACAATCCGTATATCATCTGTTGATTCATCGCGCAGGTCTTTAATGCCTTCTATTTTTTTGTTGCGCACCAGTTCGCCGATCTTCTCAATTAGCCGCGCTTTGTTCACCCGATATGGAATGGAGCTGATGACTAACCGCACACTTCTCTTATCTTCTACAATTTCAACTTCACCCCGCACCAGCACACCACCGCGTCCGGTCGCGTACGCTTGCGCTATCGCGTTGGTATCGTAGGCAATCGCGCCCATCGGAAAGTCGGGTCCCTTGATGTGCTGCAAGAGGTCTCCTGTGGCGGCATCAGGATTTTCAATGAGATGCGTGAGCGCGTCACACACCTCCCGCAGGTTGTGCGGCGGAATGTCGGTTGCCATACCGACGGCGATACCGAGTGTTCCATTCACCAATAGGTTCGGCACTCGGGCCGGCAGTACGGTCGGCTCTTCAATGGTGTTTTCATAGTTTGGAGCAAAGCTCACGGTTTTCTTTTCAATATCTTCCAGCATTTTTTCCGCGTATGCGGACATTTTTGCCTCGGTGTACCGTTCTGCGGCGGGCGGATCGCCATCTATGGAACCAAAGTTCCCCTGCCCGGTAACCAGCGGATATCGCGTGACAAATTCCTGGGTCATTTTTGCCATTGCTTCGTACACCGCCAGGTTGCCGTGCGGATGGTACTTACCAAGTGTCTCACCGACCACCGTCGCAGATTTACGGGTCTTCGCAGAATTTCGCAATCCCATACCGAACATCGCGTAGAGGATGCGCCGCTGTACCGGCTTGAGGCCGTCCCGTACATCAGGCAGCGCCCGTGCTGTGATGACAGACATCGCATAGTCCAGATACGCACTGCGCATCTCTTCGGTAATATCCTTACTAAAAATCTTTGACGGCTGCTTTGCGGTGTCCTCTGCCATATACCTTGTTAGTATAGCATGTTATCCGTTCGGCACGATGTCCTGCTGTGTCTCTTGTGCCTCTTTTTCAAACAGCAGCGCGGGTTGATACAGGAAGAGGGCGATCGGTATCCATATCACGCATACGACAATGCAGGTAATAAGGGTGCGCCGCTTCTTTTTTTCGTTTCGTTCTTTTTGCTGTTGGAGAAACTCTTCGGGGTGCATAGCACCCTCTATTGTATCTCATTATATGAAGAGAATAACGCTCGCCTTCCCTTCCAGCAGTGTCTTTTTCTTGAGTACATACTTACCGGCTATTTCTTCGGTGGCACCGAACTCTTTCGCCAGCTTTTTTTTCAGCGTGTCATTGTCGCCAATCGGGACGATGCGCTGCGCCTGTGCCTCGGCAGCGATGCCGGCAATACCGGTCGCGTCTAATCGTTTGTCTTTTGTTGTGCCGCAAAATACAATCAGCACATCAATATCGTTGACCTCGGAGACCACCTGCATTGCCTCTTTCCGTTCGGCGATATCACCCAATATCAATACCCGCATACCTTCTGCGTCAATGCACCACGAGGTTGTTTGCACGCGCATTCCCTGCACAGTCGTTTCGGTACCGAACCCTCGGATGTAGATACTATCTTTCTCGTACTCACCGGCAGTGCGGAAATGCGCCTGCTCCTCGCCCTCTGTTGCGAATGCGCTCATCCAGCCACCAACCGGTACCGGGTAGGTGGAGAGGATGATGGTGGGCATTGACCCCTTATTGTTATCAGGAGGATTCACCGTAACAGTGCCTTCAGAAAATTTTAAAGCAACGCCGGTGGGGGCTGTCTGATGGATTTCCATATCGTCAATAGTATAGTATCAGCATAGCACAGTTATTACAGAGCATTACACACCTTACTACTCACACTATAGCAAATTTTTGCATATACGCAACCTTGACAGAGCAGCGAACATCTTACAGTTCTCTCGTACCGATGGTGTATGGGTTTCGTGATGGAAAAAATATGCGGTATACTATTTTCGACGGTTGTCGTCAAAATTATTATACTGATAAATCATAGAAACTATTATGTCAACAGCAACTACAACAAGCACAGAAAAAACAGTGGCGAAAACACCCGAGACCCACGGTGTCGGTGATGTTGTAGATGGGGTGGTTGTTGCTGTTGACCGATCAGTGGTGTATGTGGACCTCTCCCCTATCGGTACCGGCATTATCTACGGCAGAGAGTTTTCTGTTGCGAAAGACATTCTGCGCAAGACCCATGTCGGTGATGCCATCTCGGCACAGATTATCGCACTGGAAACACCTGACGGCTATATTGACCTCTCGCTGAAAGAGGCGCGTAAGGCGTTCATCTGGAGTGAAGCAGAGGAGTCGCTGCAGAGTAAACGGGTTTACGAGGTGACGGTGAAAAATGCAAATCGTGGCGGTCTGGTGATAGAGTGGAATGGTGTCCGTGGCTTTCTGCCGGCTTCACAGCTCACGGAGGAAAAATATCCGAAGGTGTTGAGCCGTGATAAAGATAGCATTCTGAACGAGCTCAAAAAATTTGTGGATACTAAGTTGATGGTGACGATAGAGAGCGTTGATCAGGAAAATGATACCATTATTTTTTCAGAGCACAAAGATGGCGTGGCACAGAGCAAACCTGTTGGTGAATCAAAGCCGGCGAATGAGTACCGAGTTGGTGATGTTAAAAACGGTATTGTGACCGGTGTGGTTGACTTCGGTGTTTTTGTGACCATTGACAATGCAATTGAGGGGTTGGTACACATTTCTGAAATGGACTGGGGACTGGTTGATGATCCGAGAAAGTTCTGCACAGTCGGTAATCAGGTACAGGTAAAGATTATTGACATTGAGGACGATAAGTATTCGTTTTCATTCAAAGAGCTGCATAAGAATCCGTGGGAAGAGATTCACGAACGACATAAGACCGGTGATACCGTTTCCGGTGTGGTTATCAAGTACGGTGCGTTTGGTGCGTTTGCTTCGATCAAAGCCGGTGTATCGGGCTTGGTGCACATTTCAAACTTTGCCGACGAAGCTGATTTGCGCAACGCATTAGAAATCGGCAAGACATATGAATTTGTTATTACCAATCTTGAGCCGCGCGAACAAAAACTCACGCTTGTCCCTGAAGACCGTCATAATGCAGAAGCGGTGCCGAACAATCAATCAGCAGAAGTGTCTGACGCAGGAGCATAGTCCGCCGCCGCTTTCTGTGTGTGCCGTGTTACTTGTGACGGCAACTGTTTGAGGATGATGTCCGGCAATAGTTTGTGGACGGTGCCGGTGATTGTCTGCATGTCAACAGTCGGCACCCTTTCTAGTACATACTCCTTGAGGTCACCGCTGTTCTTTCCGACCCCTATTCGCAAACGAAAAAATGCGTTTGTCTCCAGCGTTTCGGCAACTGAGGCGACGCCATTATGTCCGCCCGGACTTTTGTTATATGATAGACGAATTTCACCGACCGGCAGCGCGATGTCATCGTGCACTACCACTAATCGCGTCGGGTCAATTTCCAGCAGTGCCTCCCGCATATCCTGCCCTGTTTCATTCATAAACCCATCAGACACCATGCAGGCAACATGCTGCGGACCAAGCAGAAGTGAGGTGACCCGACCGCCGGCAACCTGGTGCCATGCACACTTGTCTTCGCACGCCAACCCCTCAACCAGATCTTTTCCGACATTATGCCGCGTTCCCCGATATTTCGGTGGATTACCTAAGCCGAGAAACAAGAAGTCCATACACTGAATAGTATAGTATTCTTTTTACCCCTAACCTGCTGCTATGGCATCTGTATTGCCGATAGCACAATAACAATACCATCACCATGCTGATTTGTCATAAGTGAAGGCACTGTTTTTGCTCTATGATGTTCCACAACTTGACAGAAGCGGCCATGTAGGGTGATTGTTGTGATATACTGGTATTTGTTTACTGGTGTATATGAACAAAGTAATACAAAACAATGACACGGTAAAAAAAGTAAAACAGGAAAAGATGGATACAGCTCAGATGGTTGTTATGGCTGTTGGTATCTTGTCTGCGCTGTTTGTGTGGTTTTTTGGTTTCCGCCCTTTTTTGGTGAACGGTATATCAATGTACCCCTCTTTTAACGCTTCTTTTGCTGATACCACTAAGTCGTCGCTTATAGCGGGTGATTATCTTATTATTGACGCATTTTCCTACCGTTTTTTGGAAGATCCGCAGCGGTTTGATGTCATAGTTGCAGAAAGCCCGATAGAGTCGGGAAAGCACCTTTTGAAGCGAATAATAGGGCTCCCGAACGAGCAAATCCACTTTTCTGATACGGCGATTGAAGTCACCGCTGCCGACAAAACCTCTTTTACCCTGGATGAGCCGTACCTCAATCGGGAACAATCGCCGTTGTATAAAAACCAGACCATACAACTCAATGAAGGTCAATACCTCATTCTCGGTGATAATCGAATGAACAGTTTGGACTCCCGAGCATGGGGGGCGCTGACAAAAGAGCGCATCATTGGTCGTGTTGTGCTGCGTCTGTATCCGTTTGATGAGGTGACGGTTCTGCCGGGAAGTGTTGACCAGAGTCCTTCTAATGTGTTATAATATATTGTATTATGCGATCCTTTACTATCACACCTGAGAAATTTTTTGATAAGGCGCACAAGATCGCCGGTCTCTACGGTTTTGGACCGATCAATGAGGTGTTTAAGGATTACAAACAGATGAAACGCACAAAAATTACGGCGTATAAAAAGCCGGAGGATAAGCACTTGCAGCATCTTTCTGTCATACTGCGATTCTATTTTGAACGATCGCTCCATACCTACGAGTATGAGCCGATGTTCCTCTTCCACAGCAACATAGATAAAGAAACTAAATCAGCAATCACTACTTCAAAGAAACCATCAGACACCTATTTCACCCTGACAGTCGTCGGTGTGCGTGATCCGTATGCTGAAGCCCTGCTGCTTGCCTGCGCTAATCACATATTCCGCGCGCTGAAGTCGGACACCCCGCTTATTCGTATCAATTCAATGGGTACTGCTGACGATTCGCGGCTCTACTTTACCAAGCTGGCAAAGACCTTGCGCAAAGTGCGGAGAAACATAGACCCCGAGTGTCAAAAACTCCTCCGGGAAGATAAGCTCTGCGAAGCACATCCATTACTGCATGATGCCGGGCATGCCGGTGTGTCGGAGTACATCACCCCGACCCTGCGGCTTCTTTCAGAGAAAGCGCGCCAACACTTTGAGCATGTCATAGAGTATCTGGAGGCACACCAGTTGCCATATGAGCTTGCGCCCGATGTGATTGAGTTGACCCGATACGGTGTCCACACTGCTTTTGAAATTAACGATGAGAACTCACTCCTCTATGCCCGTGGCGCACGCTACGACTCACTGCCCCACCATATTTATCGCCGCAGAATACCGACCACCTCTATCACTATTACTCTCCCGGCAAAAGCAGCCGGCAACCATGAATCAAAATCTCGCCCGAAGCGGCCACGGGCGTTCTTTTTTCACACTGGGGAGACGGCGCGCCTTCGATCACTCAGGGTTATCTCTCAGCTATATGATGCAAACATCCCTGTCGCTCACCGCTTGCACTATGTCCGTGTTGCCGATCAGCTCAACGATGAGGCACGATCCTACCCCTACACCATCGTTTTTGGGCAGGAAGAGGCCGAAAATAATAGGGTTTGTATCCGAAAAACTGACACAAAAGCTTCCAGAATGGTAGATTTAACCGAGGAATCCCTTGAATCTGCCCGAGATTTCCTTAAAAAATAAGGGTTTTTTAGTAACAATAAAGGTTGCAGAATGCTTGTTTTTATGGTATAGTAGTAATATGTATAATTTGTAATAGGTGTTTTTCTTTAACACCTCGAACATTACAAATTATCAAAAAACTTGAAGAAAAAGTTTGAATTTCAACTTCCAAAACCCTTAAAGGAGGGTCTTACAATGGAAATTAGAAAAGTTTTAGCAACCCTATGGCTCATTTCGATAGCGGTGGTGGCTTTATTTGTTTTTGACTACGAGCCTGTCACCCCCTTTTATGGACCCGTAACCACGCAAACGCAACCTACCACTACCACCGAAACACCTGCGGCAGTGCCGCAAATGATTGTGGTTAACCAAAAGGCGATCGACGCGGCGAAGAGCTCTGCCCTTTACACGCAGACACTTACTGCACTGATATTGCTGTTGGGCAGCGCGGTTTTGATGTTCGCTCGCAAGTATGAGCGTCCATTTATTCCGCGGCTTGCTGCCGGAGTGATCGGCATTGCGGCTTTGGGTTTTTCTGCCGGGCTGCTCGCAATGAGTTTGGTGCCCTCACAGGAGTTCCCCGCCTACATCGCTTTGCCTGCTATTTGTGCGGCGGCACTGGGGCCGGTGCTTGCTCTTCTTGCTCCGGGTCGGCAAACCATCGAGATGGTTGGCGAGGCCGCTGGGCAGATCAACGGCCTCGTAGCCGCCCAGAAAGAGGACAAGCAGAGGATTAAAGAGCTCGAAAAGGACTTGGGCGAGGAGCAATCTGCCCATGAAAAAACCTTTGAAGAGCTTGAAGCCGTGACTGATGAAAGAGAATCTGCGGTTTCTGAGGTCTCTTCTCTGAAAGAGGATCTTGAGCTGGTGCAGGTTCGAGCCGCAAAGGCCGAGTTTACCTCGCTTGCCGGATCGGCACAGGTCGTCCTCGCGCAGAAGCAGTGTGAATATGATGAAGCCACTGATGTGCTTAGCCGTTTTGATGAAAACACTCCGGCGATTGCCGCTGGAAAACGAGCGAGCGTTAGTGAGCTCGCACTGCTTGCAAACAGGCTTTCCGATGTCGCAAGAGAGTCTGCGCAGAAGGTCGTCGTTTTGCAGTATGTTGCTCCAGGCAGCGATGAGCTTTCTTCTGCTGAAGCAACGGCGGCATCAGATAAGAAGGCAGCAGAGCGGGCAGTGGGTGTTGCCTACCTTGCTGACCTTGATGCCCAGGCGGCAGAACGCCGAGCAAAACGCTTTGCTGAAGCACAGCGTCTCGCGCAGGACGCGACGGCAGCCCTTGAAGAGGCAAGGGTTGACGCAGTGGCCGAGGCCCGTCGATGTGAGATTGTTGCCAACGCTGAGATTAAGTTCTCTGAGGCAACGCGTTTGAGTGAGACCGCTGAAGCCCAAATCCGTGAAGCCAAGCGGATTATCTCACTGGTTAAAGTGGGCGAGACAGACGGGGCGGAATTGTACAGTCCGACATTGTCCATGCCACAGACGGACACGATTCATGTCGTCATGAAGGCCAGCGGAGGGTCGGACAGTGCACTTCATCGCACGATCGAGCCCGGAGAAGAGACTGCGGATGCGGTTGAAATACCGAAAAGGCTTAACATCACGTTGGAAGTCGTTGATGTGTCAATGGTCAACATGACCGACACCTATCGTCAGCGGCATGGGTTACCAGCCATCTTACCGCCTTATGGAGTGGGCGACGAATCAATTGTGACGATTAACTAAACTCTATTGAACTTTCTGAAGGAGGGACCTTGTCCCTCCTTCTTTTGTGTCTTATGAAAATTGACAATACAGGAAATTATGATATTTCCTTATTTTGTTGCGAAATATAGTGTTTTATGGTATGATGTATGGTAAATGTACATTTCTCCGCTTGGAGAATTATTATGAATTCAGAGAAGAGAGGTATACACCATGAACAAAGAACAGAGAGAAGCAGCGATTGATGTGATGGTTCCTGCCGTTCGGAATATGGTCAAAGATGTCGTCGATGGTATAGACATTGGCGACGAGGAACTTGATCAGATGATTCGAGAAACCCTCCTTAATCTGGGCGAAAACGCTTCGGCCAGCGATGTGGCGGATGCGATGAAAAAACGCTTTGAGGAAGCTTTTCCGGGCGCCAAGATAAAGGATCCTGAGTCTGGGAACTCTCAACCGTCTGTTGTGTCTGTGCAGGAGGAGTCCGAGCAAGAATCTCCTGAAAGGCCTCAACTGCCCACTATTTCCTTAAAACGGGTTGGGGAGAATAAAAAGAAGGGAACAGTGCGTGTTGCCCTGGTACTGGAGGGGGACCCTTTGGAGTACGATGTTTTTGGCCGGGTGCAGGCAAGCGGGGGATCGGACTCACGCCCCGCACGCCGGATCAATGCCGGCTCTAACGAGTCCCATCCGATTTCTGTTCCGAAGGGACACGACATTCACCTTGAATTACTCGCCTACAATCAATGTAATTTTTCCCCGGATACTCGGAAGCAAGTTAGATCTCCGAAAAAGATTCCGATTTACCGAATTGGGAAAAAACACCTGCACATTGAATAATATATCGGGGGCATAACTACTTAATACTAGGGAGGAACGCAGGTGTCCTCCCTTTTTCTTTTGCATACACACATTTTTCCTGCTATACTATATACACTATGGCAGATAGTATTATAATGACAAAACATGATAACGAAGGGGCGCCGTCTTTGTATCGTCGCTTCGTGAAGCATTTTCGGTCGTCGGGTATTCAAACAGCGGCGAAGCAGAAACGATTTCATGGGCGTAAGCTGTCAAAGAATATTCGGCGGAAAGATTGTTTGAATCGTTTGACCAAGCGGGTGGCGTATGAAAAGGCGTTTCGTGAGGGGAAGATACCGACATCACATACTAATTAACTACCGCACCGATGGTACACACACTCCATATTTTTAATGAAACCAGTGTCCGAATGCCGCGGAAGGCAATGACCGTTGTGTACACTGACCTGCTTAAAAAAACCTGCTCCCTCAATGTTATCGGCATCGGTAATGTGCGGGCACAAAAACTAAACAAAACCTATCGAGGGAAGGATGTGCCGGCGAATGTGCTTACCTTTCCCCCGAATGATGATGGTGTTGCCGAGCTCTATGTCAATACTGCAATAGCCGCAAATATGGCAAAAGAACACCACACCTCGCTGAAGCAGGAGATACTCTTCTTCTATGTCCACGGCATACTGCATTTACTCGGTTATCGGCATGGTGCGCAAATGGAGATGTTGGAGGATCGGTATATTACAATGTATACATAACTGAAAACATTGTATGAAGCAACGAGAAAGAAACATCGTTTCGATGGATGTGGGGAATGTGCATATAAAAGTGCTGGTTGGTTCGTATAATGAGCCGGTGCGCATGGCGAAGCCATTTTTTGAACTGCAGGGCGCGATGGTGCCTGCACGGGGTATATCAAAGCAGGGGGTTATTACCCATAAAAAAAATCTCACGCATACGATGCACCGAGCACTGGATGCACTGACCTCGTTTTCGGGATATGATATTGACGAAATTCTGCTGTCCTATACCCACCCGAATCTCTCCTTTTTTAAAAAAACAATCGGTTTGACGGACATCAGTAACAAAAACGGTATTTACATCACCGAGCAGTGGTTGGATGCGCAGAAAGAAAAAATACAAGAACGCATACACCACAATCATCGGCACCGACGGTGTGCTTATTTCGCTATTGTTTCTCTTGTTGCAGACGGTGAAGAAATTCTCTACGATCCGTATGAATTTACTGCGACAAAATCACTGCACCTGACCTATGTATACCTTTTAGTGCCGGCGGCATTTTTGGGTGCACTTTTGGAGAGTGCCGAGCATATAGCGGCAGTTCGTGCGGCGCAGCCGGCAGCCGTGGTCAATGGCGCGCTCCTGTCAGACCGACAGAAAGAGCAGGGTATTGTGGTGTGTGATATCGGCACCGAATTTACCAATGTGACGGTGTATAAGGATGGGGTACTGGCGGGTATCTGTGTCCTACCATTCGGCGGCAATACTATCACTAATGCGATAGCGCTTTTAAAAAATGTCTCGCCGGAGGAGGCGGAGCAGTACAAGATGGGGCTCGCTATTGACGACTCGCCGCTGAAAAAAAAGGATATTCAAAGTATTAACAAAAAAATTGTTCTTGCGCTTAAAAAACATCTCCTTCCTTATCTTAAAGAGATAGACCTGAAAAAAGATTTTCCCGCAGGCATCATGCTGCTCGGGAAAGGGTCGCTCTACCCCGATTTGTACACGCTGGTGGAAAAGGCGGTTGACCTGCATTCATTCCATGCGAAAACACCCTACCATATCCAAAGTCAGCAGCATACCCATCAAACAGCGTGGCATACCGCATATGCAACGCTGTGCAGCGCCCTCGCCCGTCAGGATTATGGGAGCATAGATGACTATGAAAAATCCTCTTTTTGGCGGCGATTGGTCAGCTTTTTATACGCAATAACAAAGATATTGCGGTGATGCAAGGTGCGTGAT
The DNA here is from genome assembly GCA_965204115.1 of Minisyncoccota bacterium. Lineage (GTDB taxonomy): Bacteria > Patescibacteriota > Minisyncoccia > Phycocordibacterales > JABAAK01 > JAPPJI01. The sequence continues at coordinate 283,795 of OZ241963.1, forward strand.
TTGATGTTTTTGTTGTGTCGGTGTATAGTATTAATACACTATGAAGAAAGTCATCCCGCCGGAGAGTGAAACTTTTGCCAGAATCCGTGTCATCGGTATCGGTGGTTCAGGGAAGAATGCGACCAATCACATGATCAAGGTTGGTATACCGGGTGTTGAGTTCATTGTCGCAAATACCGATTCGCAGGACCTGCAGCAGTCAAAGGCGGATCGGCAGGTGCACCTCGGCAAGCGCTCAACGCAGGGACTCGGCACCGGCATGAACCCAATGCTCGGCAGATCATCGGCGGAAGAGTCGCTTTCTGAAATCAGCGAGGTGATTAAGGGTGCGGATATGATTTTCATCGCCTGCGGCATGGGTGGCGGTACCGGCACCGGAGCGGCACCGGTTGTCGCGAAAGCAGCGCAGGATCTTGGCATCCTCACTGTTTCGGTGGTTACGAAACCATTCACCTTTGAGGGGGGTAAACGGAAACAGATTGCTCAAGAGGGGCTTCAGGAACTGGCACAGACCACCGACGCAATGGTGACCATACCGAATGACAATATCCTCGCTGCTGCAGCCGACGATACCACTATGGCAGATGCGTTTATGCTGAGTGATGAGATTCTGTCTCAGGCGGTGAGCGGTATCGCTCAGCTGATTACAAAGCCGGGAGATATTAATATAGATTTTGCTGATGTGCGGGCAATTCTTGAGAATTCAGGCGCGTCATTGCTTGGTCTCGGATCAGGGCGGGGCGCGAACAAAGCGGAGATAGCGGTTACTCGGGTTGTCTCTTCACCGCTCCTGGAGGTGTCTATCAATGGTGCGCAGCGGGTCCTTTTCTCTATTGCATCCCGCACCCGATCGGAGGTAACCATGCGTGAAGTGCAGACCATTGCCGAGCAGATATCAGAAGCGGTTGACCCGAATGCAAAGATTATTTTCGGCACTTCTACGGATAAGGACATGAAGCAGGGAGAGTTGCGTATCACCTTGATAGCAACCGATTTCAAAGAGTCGGAACCGGAACCGGAGCAGCAAGCACCCACCACTGCTGAAGCAAGCACAGAGCAGGTTGCGACGACACCGGCACCTGAATCACCAAGAAAAATTGTGCCGATACAAACGCCGGCAGCGGATATGGGTCATGAACGCCTGAGTGACTATGCTCCGGCGAGTGCCTCGGACACCTTAGACACTAACACTTCAGATGATGGTATACTGCTTGATGACGAGTATGTGATGGATAATGAGCAAGATACTAAAAAAACAGGATGGAGAAAACTTTGGGACAAGCATTAGAAGTCGTAATTATTGGCGGTGGTCCTGCGGGTACCGCAGCGGGTGTGTATGCCGCGCGAAAACAGCTGAAAACCGCGCTGGTTGCTGAGTCGTTTGGCGGGCAGAGCGTCGTCTCCGCTGATGTCAAAAACTGGATCGGCACCCCGAGTATCAGCGGCACTGACCTCGCTGAGTCATTTAAAAACCACCTGCAAGAATATGCCAGTGATCAATTTTCTATTATTGAAACACGGGTGGAAGCGATAGCAGAGAAAGGCGACATATTTACGGTCACGCTGGCAAACAGTACTACCCTCTCAACGAAAACTGTTTTTCTCGCTACCGGCTCCACCAGACGAAAACTTGCTGTGCCGGGCGCTGACACCTTTGAGCATAAAGGGCTCACCTATTGCGCCTCCTGTGATGGTCCGCTTTTCGCAGGTAAGGATGTCGTCGTTATTGGTGGCGGTAATGCCGGCTTTGAAACTGCCGCACAGCTCCTTGCCTATGCAAAAAGTGTCACCCTTCTCCACCGCAGTGCTGAGTATACCAAAGCTGACGCGATCACGGTTGAAAAAGTACTCTCTCATCCGAACATGACCGGCATCACGAACGCGCAGACCACTACTGTCTTTGGCGAAAAATTGGTGCAGGGGCTCACCTATGAAAAAGACGGTAAGGAGCACACCCTCGCTGTTGAAGGCATCTTTGTTGAAATTGGTCTCATCCCGTCAACAGATATCATCAAAGACCTCGTCTCATTAGACCCGGTCGGCAGGGTTTCCGTTGACCAAAAAACCCAGCAATCATCACACGCCCGCATCTGGGCAGCCGGCGATTGCACTGATGGACTCTTCCACCAAAACAACATCGCTGCCGGCGATGCCGTTAAAGCCATAGAACACATGTACCTCACGCTTCATACGCAATAACACTCAATCCTATGCACAAACACTATTTTTCAAGACGGTATAGGACACGGGCGAGGGTGATGAGTGAGTAGTCGTATTGTTCGTTGCAGTATTCAAAGAGTGGTTTGAGGTATTCGTCGGTGTGCTGCTCGATTGCCGCGCATACATCGTTATATATCACATCCCAGTTTTTTGGGAGGAGGTGTGCGATATCGGCACGGCTGAGTTTGCCGTTCTCTGCCAATGTTTCTATATGGCCGCGTACTGTCCCCTCTTGGATGTCGCGCTCGGCGGCAATTTCTTCTAAGACCTTCCCTTCCTGCAACAGTTCCAGAGTGATGGTGTAGGTGTCTTTCCTTGGTGAGCTGATAGGTCGCATGACGGTTGCTGCCCTATCTTTTTGTATCGCTTCGGGCACTACCCCGGCAAATGCCGCCTGTGCTTGTTCGCCCGCTTGTTTAAATATTTTGTCCTGCTCCTGTATGACTGGCGAGACCGCAAGTGATCTTGAGTTTATACCGCCGACCAGTCGCAACCCCGCTAAACTTCGCACCCGGGAAAGCGCGACATACCCCTGCCCTTCCACGAATACGCGGGAGAGGTTTATTTCCGCCGCGTCCAGCGACGCTCCCTGACTCTTATGTATGGTGATAGACCAAGCGAGCCGCAATGGTACCTGTCGGAGGGCGGCTATCCGCTCGCCGCCATCGTGCATTTCCCACAGCATCTGCCCGGCGATGATTTTCCTGCCGTCAAAGGTCTCCACCATCGGTAATCCTTCTTGGTCAAACCCCGTCACCGTACCCAGCGTTCCGTTGACAAATGCCTGCTGAGGATCATTCTTGGTAAACATCACCACCGCTCCTTCTTTTATCGCCAGCACTTCCGGTGATATGCACCCTTTCACCATCGCTTCAACCGCCGCTTTCGGTCCTTCTTTTTCCATAGTGAACACCCGCTGCTCACCCGGTAGCGCATCAAGCCGAGCTGTGTTGTCCTGATCCACTTCACGGTTGTGCGAGTGGAGGATTGTTGGTTCTTGCCCGCTGTTTGTAATACTGTCCTGCACTTGTAGGAGTGTGTAATGCTCTTCTGTTAGTGCGCCATTTCGGATTGCGCGCAGGAGATCAAGAAATGCATCATCTTCCTGCCGGTACTGCTCGGTGAGATAGCTCACCTGCAGATCCGCCCGATCCCATACCTCTGACTGAAACGCATACGGCACATTGTTGTCGCGGGATATTGGCGGCAGCTGAAAAAAATCGCCGACCAACACCACCTGCATACCACCGAACGGGCGAGTGTCTAACCGCACAGCACGAAACAGCGCATCCAACGAATCAAGTATTTGCCCGTTCAGCATGGATATTTCATCAATAATCAGCACATCGGTGTCGCTGATCCGCCGAGCGCTTTTCCCCCGCTGAATAATCTGTGCAATATCTTCCTGCCCCAACACATCTCGCACACCAATCCCGCTCCATGAGTGTATTGTTCTGCCGCCTAAGTGACTCGCCGCGATGCCGGTGGAGGCAGTAACCGCGACCTCCTTCCCTTTTTCCTGCAGCCATGCGATGTAGTCGCCGATGGTGTGTGTTTTTCCTGCCCCGGGTTCACCGGTCAAAAAAACATTGCTGCCTGACTGTAATACTGCCATCGCACATTGTTGGTCCATAGCACTTATAGTATACAGACGCAGTTAAAAACCAGCAAGCGCTGTTTAGTAGCTCTCCAGCTTTTTTAGTTCGGTGTGTGTCCGGAGTTTCTCAAGAGCGCGGGACTCAATTTGCCGTACCCGTTCTCGGGTGACACCGAGTGCCACGCCGATTTGCTCTAGGGTGTGCTGTATCCCGTCCTGCAAACCATGCCGCATTTCTATCACTTGCCGCTCCCGCTGGGAGAGGTCCTTAAGAATACCCTGCACCTGATCTTTCAGGATGTCTTTCGCGACCATTTTTTCTTGCGTTTCCTGGTCGTGATCCTCAACGGTATCGGAGATACGGGTGTTCCCCTCCTCATCACTGCCGCCCAATGGTCGCTCTAATTGTACAATGTCTTGCGATATCCTTCGTATCATATATACCTTTTCCGGATCAATACCGAGCTCGGTTGCCACCTCCTGCACCGTCGGTGTGCGTCCTAAGTCTTTTTCCAGTTGCACCATTGCTTTCTGGTAACGCTGGGTTGTCTCGGACATATGCACCGGTATGCGGATGGTTCGTGATTTATCCGCCAGACCCCGAACGATTGACTGCTTAATCCACCAGGTCGCATAGGTTGAAAATTTGAAACCGCGCTGCGGCTCAAACTTATCTACTGCCTTATACAAACCCTCTGATCCTTCCTGCACCAAATCAAGCAAGCTGAGATCGCGGCTTCTGCCGGCGTAGTTTTTCGCGATAGAAACGACCAACCGCAAATTAGCAGTCGCCAGTTTATTACGCGCCTCAAGCCCCTCTTCTAATATCTTCTTTTCTTTTGCCGGAGTCAGCCGCTTTCTGTTCCTCTTCTCTACTATATCCCGCCTTGCCATTATCTTTTTTCCGAGCTCCTGCTCCTCTTTCGCGTTTAACAGCGGATACTTTCCGATATCCCGCAAGTACATCTGTATGGAGTCATATGAAGAGGAATCAAATTCAGGGAATCTCGGATCCGATTCTAAGCTCACCTCTTGTAATAATCCTTCATTCTCCACCAAATCGACACAGCTTGTTTTTAGCACGCCTTCAATGCAGCCCCATATATCGCCGGTGTTATCACACTCCTCTAGCCCGATATACTCTAATACCTCTTCTGAGGTCACATACCCCTTGCTCTTACACTTGCTGATCATGCTCTTGATTTTTTTCCGGTACTTGTTCGGAATTGATTCATACAACTTCTTCTCGTGCTGCGCACTGTCAATTAAATCCTCAAGTGTTTCCACCGGCTTGGTATGCTGCTTTTTTACCGCTTTTTTTACTTTCTTTGCCGTGCGCTTCTTTTTCACACCCACCGAACGCTTCTTTTTTACTGTTCGTGTTTTCTTCTTCGCAGCCGGCTTTCTTTTTTTACTCGCTTTTTTTTTCATTATCTTCTCTTAAAAGTCCGTTACAAATATGTAGATTTATTGTATCATATTCACTCCTACCACGCAGACATCATTTCTGGAAAACTTCTGGAAAACCCCTCCCGCCCACATTATCAAAAAACTCCTACCTCACTTGACATCTATACATTTTATAGCATGCTACGAGCAACTCAAACTTGGTTTTTATACGGTCACTAAAAATTATTTTCATTATGTAAAAAAGAAAATCCCCTCGGCTGACCGAGGTTGTTCGTAATAAATTATTAGAACTCTCTTTGTCTAACCGAGGGGTTGTGAGAACACCCTCTGATGTTACTTTCTCTTTTGAGAAAGATAGAGAGTGCATAAAGAATATTGCTGCTGCCCCTGAGCAGTTAATTCTTCAAGTGGCTTTCGGCCACCACAAAACAGCGTAAGCTGTCTGACAACACGAGGCTGTCGTATAGAGTAACTACAATGAGTTACTACAAACGGGGTAAACTGTTCGGCAACACGAGGTCGCCGGTAGTATCGTGGCTTTCGACCACGAGCAGTATAGAGCCGCTTAACAGCACCGAGGTGTTTTTGATCATTATGGTTTTGAATCACAATGACAGGGTAAGTTATTTCAGCAACGCAAGGTTTCTTCTCTCATGGCTTTCACCACGAAGTGCTTACCGTCCATTGAGATAACACGAGGTTATCTGAATGTCGTGGCTTTTTAGAACCACGAACAGCTAACTGTCTGACAGCAGATGACTGCCGTCTTATCATTGCGGCTTTCGGCCACACGGTAACAGAATAAATCTTGTTACCCAGTAACAGTAGTGTGTTGTACACTTCAAATTTTTTGAAGTGCTGTTGTTGTTGTGTTACATCATAAAACTAATTATAATGTTAATGTGAAAGAACAGTTTGCAAGAGAAAGAAAATTTTTCTTGCAAAGGATCAATTGCAGGGTAAGCAGGCTCCACCCATCCGGCGTTACGCCGACGTTATGGTGGATGCGTGCGCTTATTGTGTTGTACCCGTTTATCGCAATCAAGTACTTAATTATATATAAGTGCTTGTGCAGCATGGTTGCTTTTTGCAATCTCTTGCTGCGAATAATTGTGATTTTTTCCAGGCAACTTTTACATTCCCTGTCTGATAAATATATTAAACCATATATCACCTGCCTGACAACTCTATGTGGAAAACGGTGCCTACCGCCGAAAGCAACTCAAAAATACCGTGTAATTATGGATGATTTTTACCTCTATCTCCGCATGGTCATTACCCTTCACTTATACCCTGTTGCAGGTCGCCGGAGGATGCCATGATTCGGGTCCTCATTATATGTATAAAAATATGCAATACTACACACACCGCCATCTTAGCTCAGTCGGTAGAGCACTCCCATGGTAAGGGAGAGGTCGCCGGTTCAAATCCGGCAGATGGCTCAACGCTGTCGGCAGCTTGTGGTATACTGAATGCACTTACAGAAAGTAGTATGAGTATTCAATTTGTTATACAGGCAGTTCAGGTTACCAGTGCGATCTTGCTGATCATTGCTGTGCTTTTGCAGCGAGGGGAGGCGAATGTTGGGAGTGCGTTTGGTGGTGGTGATATTTCTGAGACCGGCAATGCAAAGCGACGAGGGTCGGAGAGAGTTGTGTTCATAGCAACATTTGTTATTGCGATAATCTTTGTTGCCAGTATCATCTTCCCATTCATTGTCGGTTAGCTGACGATGCATCATAATCCGTTTGTAGGTGCGGTATACTGCAAGAGCAGATGGATTTATTGACCCCTTATTGTTAATGCGCATTAGCACAATGAAAAAGTCATTCATAGCATTTCGCCCATACCCGGGCATGTACAAAAAAGTACCGCCGTCAGACGCCTGCCTGTTGCTCATTTTAATGAGCGTTCTTTTTGTGCAGATTGTGTTTCTTCTCACCGCTCTTAACAAAACTTTTTTGCATGAGTCAACAGTGCGTCGCGGAGAAATTAATGAGGGCGTTGTCGGTGTGCCGGTATACAAAAATCCTCTCTATGCGGATAACGCCGCTGAAAAAGATATCGCGGCATTGATGCACGCCGGATTACTGAAGCGCACTATCGCCGGCGACTTCATGCCGCACCTTGCAAAAACATGGAAGCAGGCAAGCCCGACTAAGTACACATTTACCCTGAGAGAAAATATTTCGTTTCACGACGGTTCCCTTATCACGACAGCGGATGTTCTGTACACCATTGATATGATTCAGCGAGAACAAAAATACAAAAACTATTATCACGAAGCATGGGAAGGGGTGACTGTGGAAGCTGTGGATGATATCACCCTTTCGGTCACCATTCCGGAGGACAACCTCCACTTCCCCGAACAGTTCACTGCCCCAATTCTTCCTGAACATATTTGGAAAAAAATACCGACCGACAAGCAGCGCAACTATAACGGCTCAGGTGTGCACATCGGCGCGGGGCCGTATAAGTATAGCCGGGAGACGATAACGCTGGATGAGCGTCCGACAAATATAACTCTTGAAGAATTTTCCGGTTATGTCCTCGGCAGGCCATTTATCAAAAAAATCACCCTTCATTTTTTTGTTGATGTTGTCAACCTCTTGCAGGCGTATCAGGTCGGTATTATTGACAGTGTCTACGGCATTGCCGGCGGCGAGGCGGCGACCCTGCTGAAGCAGAAGAGAGAAGAGCGAATTAAGCTGCACACCATTAACACCAACCGTGTCTTTGGTGTATTTTTCAATGCTGAAGACGGTCGTATCCTGCAGGACTCTTTTCTTCGCAGTATTCTTTCTCACCTGGTTAAGCGTGAATATATTACCACGCAGATATTTAATGCTCACGCCACGCCAATACAGCACCCACTCCCGGCTGATACTGACATAAAAGAGCAGGACATAACGCCGGAAGTCATTAACCAGACACTGGATGACATTGGTTGGGATTTTGAATCCGCCGCCGGTCGCCGTGAGCAGGATGGTGTTCCGCTCAAAATTTTATTTGTCATTCCGGATATCAAAGAGGCGCGGGACATAGCAGACACCCTCAGCAAAGGGTGGCAGCGGCTTGGTATTGCAGTCACTATACAAGCTGTTCCGGAAGAAGACATCCCTGAAACTATTCAAGCGAAGAAGTTTGATGCGATACTCTATGGCTATGAAGCGAATACTGCGAAAGATTTGGTTGCACTGTGGAAATCCGGCGATCGCGAAAACCTCGCGTCAATCACCAGTTTCGGCAGCCCGACTCTTAATAACCTCCTTACTGATTTAGAGCAAATAGTCCCGCCAGACCGCCTTATTGAGCAGTTATCCCAGCCCTCTGATGACATTTGGCAAAATATAGTGTATGATGCTATTAAGGTAGAGATGATGAAAAATGTTCCGGCAATTTTCCTTTATTCGCCTCACTTTCTCTATATACTGCCCGAGAGTGTCAGTGGAGTAGGGCTGCAAAAAGAACAGCAACCTCTCGGTAGAATAACAGACCCGAGTGACAGATTTATAAATGTGCATAAATGGCATATGCAGCAGGAGAAGGTTTGGAGACCCTTCATTGAGAATTAATGAACGAGTATGGCAATACAAAAAAGAAACTATAAACGATCACAGCAAACACGATCAAGAGGCAAAACAGCTTCTGTAAAAAAACCAAAAAAAGTATTTATTCCGAAACCGAGCAGAGGTGAGATTCGCACGCTTATATTCGGCGGCATATCAGAAATCGGTAAAAATATGTACGCTATTGAGTACAACAACAATATCATTATATTGGAGTGCGGCACCATGTTCGGCGAGCGCAGTACCCCGGGTATTAGTGCGATTATGCCGAATATCCAATACCTCAAAAACAGAAAGCAGGATGTTAAGGCGCTCATTGTCACCGACGCTTCAATGAAGCACATCGGTGCTATTCCTTATGCTATTCAGGATGTGGGCAGTCCGACTATATATACCAGAAAGCTCACTAAGGCGATTATAGAGAACCACCAAAAAACTCTCCGCAAAAAGCCGACTACAACATTCCATGAAGTTGAGGAAGCGGAGTCAGTTACTATCAACGATGAAATCACGCTTCACTTCTTTGGTGTCACCAATGATGCGCCGAGTACTCTCGGTGTTCTTATAGAGACCCCTGTTGGCTGCATCGCCTACACCGGCAACCTGAAGGTGAGCCACAATAAAGAGGTCATTCGCGCTGAAGAGGAGAAAGTGTTCAAAGCGGCGAAAGAGAAGGAGGTTGTTCTCTCTCTTGCTGACTCCGTCGGCTCAGAGCGCCCCGGCTTTGCTATCACTGACCAGGAGATCGCTGAAGAAATTGAACAGATGATACAAGAGGCGCCGTACCGCGTTATGACCTCTCTCTTCCCTTCCCAGATAAAAAGGAACGCGATGATACTGGAAAAAGCTCTCAAAGCCGGCAAGAAGACCTATATAGAAGGCGCACTTCTGTTGGAAAACCTCCAGACCGCCTGTGACCTCGGGATCGTGCAAGTGCCGAGAGAAGTGCTCATTCCCATACAGGAGATGAAAAAGGAGGAGGATGACGCTGAAAAAGTATTCATCGCTTTTACCGCTGAAGAGAATGAAATCTGTGAAGCATTAGAGAGCATCTCTCGGGAAAGTTATCGATATACCTCCGTCATCACGAAAGATACTGTCATATTTCCCTCACCGATGATTCCCGCGAATGCGCAGGCAATACAAAATCTCAAAGACCGTCTCTCTCGCCTCGGTGCGATAACCCGCTCGTATGACACAAGCGATGTCAGGGGCAGCGGACATGCTAACAAGAGCGAGCTCCGCTGGATGCACCAGCTCCTTGACGCGACATTCTTCATTCCTTTGCAGGGCTATCACTATATGCTTAATGCGCACACGCACATCCTTCGTGAACTTGGTATGGCACAGGACTCATTCGTTATACCTGAAAATGGTGTCATAATAGATATTAGCCCTGACGGTAAGGTCATCAAAAAACAAAAACAGCGGATGGAGACAACTGCAGTATCTGTTGACGGGCACACCCTCGCCCCGATACAGGAGGTTGTGGTGCAGGATCGTAATACACTTTCACAGGAAGGTATATTTATCATCATTGTCTTTGTTGACCGTAAAACACTTGAAGTTAAAAAATCCCCTGATATTATCTCTCGCGGTTTTATATACTTGCGGGAATCACAGGACCTCATCGCGCGTGTCCGCATTGTCATTAAAAAAGCCGCTGAAAAAGAAATGAAAGAGACCGGTAAAATAGAAATTGATAAAATGAAGAAAGCAATACAGAAAGAAGTGCAGACCTTTTTGGTGAATGAGACCAACAAACGACCGATTATTGTTCCGGTTATATTCACCTAAATACATTTACACTGCTTATGCCAGAAAAAAGAAAAGTTACAACAAAAAAAACAATAGAGCGTACCGATAAGGATGCGGTCAATAAGAGTAAAAGTGCTCCTGCAAAAAAGAGTGCGTCAAAAAAAGCGACGAAGAAGCGACCGGATGCGCCGAAGAAAAAGGTGCCGTCAGGGCTCTATCAAAAACCCCTTCGCCGTCAGGGCGGACTCATCGGCTCTCGAGAACTCACCGGCGGATTTGATGCTGAATCAACCTTGAATATACCACGACAAGAAAAAGGAGCCATCCGTGTTCTCTTCTTTGGCGGTGTCGGAGAAATCGGTAAAAATATGTACGGGATTGAGTATGAGGATGAGATCGTGCTCCTGGACTGTGGCATGAAATTTGCCCAGAACGACACTCCCGGCATTGACTTTATTGTTCCGAATATTCAATACCTTGAAGAACGGAAAGAGAAAATAAAAGGGCTTGTTATCTCTCACGCCCACCTTGATCACATCGGCGGTATTTCAGTTGTTATGAACAGGATCGGCAACCCGCCGATTTTCTCCCGCAAACTCAGCATAGAACTTATCAGGAATAGGCAGGGCGAATTTGAAAACAAAGAGGCGATTAAGTACCATGAGGTGGAGAAGAGTACTGTACTGAAGCTTAGCGATAATCTCACCCTCACCTTTTTCTCTGTTACGCACACCATCCCCGACTCAATGGGTATTGTTATAGACACCCCTGTCGGCGCGATTATCTTTACCGGTGATCTCAAGCTTACTCACGAAGATGGTGTTGTCGGCCCTGAAGAGGTTAAAGAATTTGCCGCGATTAAAAAGAAAAATGTTCTCTTAACGATGGCAGATTCAACCAATGCGGAACGCCCCGGCTTTTCCCTTCCGGAAAAGCGTGTGGTGGAAACCATCGGTAAAATAATTAAAGAAACCAAAGGCAGGGTTATCCTTTCCGCGTTTTCAACGCAGATAGAGCGCACCATCAGAGTTATTGAGCATGCCATTGAAAATGGCAGAAAGGTAATTGTGCAGGGCAGGTCAATGATTACTAATCTTACCATCGCCTCGGAGTTGGGGCTTCTTAAAATACCACTCACTGCGATTATCCCGGCTGAAAAAATGGGAGATTACCCGAAGGAGAAACTTCTCGTCCTTGCAACCGGCGCTCAGGGAGATAATTTTACCGCGATGGACAGGATGTCTCGCGGCACCCACCGGCATATTAAACTGGACAGTAAAGATACCGTTGTCTTTTCCTCCTCGATTATTCCCGGCAATGAAGAGCCCGTACAAAACCTCAAAGACCGCCTTTCCAAACTCGGCGTGGATCTTATCACCTACCAAACAAGTGATGTCCATTCCAGCGGACATGCTAACCGTGATGAGCTTAAATGGATTCACGAAAACATCGGCGCAAAATTTTTCACCCCTATCCATGGTTACCACTTTATGCTCTCTGCGCATGCCCAAATTCTTCGCGATATCGGTATGCCTGAAGAAAATATCATTATTCCCAACAATGGCTCCATTGTGGATATTAATCCTGATGGGTCAGCAATTACTATGCAGGAGTACACCATGCCCACAGAGGTTATTGTTGTGGATGGTAACGCCGTCGGAACTGCGCAAGCCGTTGTTCTTAACGATCGCATAACCCTTAAAGAAGAAGGTATTTTCGTTGTTATTGTTCTTATCAACAAGCGGCTTAAAAAAGTTAAAAAATCTCCCGATATTATATCCCGTGGCTTTGTCTATCTTAAAGAATCTCAACAGCTTATTAATCGTTCCCGTATGATTGCTCGTCGCTCTGTAGATCAATCTCTTCGTCGTGGCAGAATGATAAACCTTGACGCAATAAAACGAAACCTCATTCGCGAAACCCAAAATTATCTCTATAACGAAACGAAAAAACGCCCGATCATCGTCCCTGTCCTCTTTGTTTCTTAGTTGCGTGTGCTGTTGCTTGATCTCATTGCGCTATGAGCAGCCATTTCCGGAATCTTTCGCCCGAAATCCGATCAGTCCGGTTCGAAATACATCAATGCTCCGTAAATGCCCTTTTTCTGTAATGAACACTATCCGCACTCCTTCGTATACGCTTGACATCCGCGCTGATGCCCCATTCGGCTCTGTGTTTTTGTATTGAGAGGTCTCCTTGTTCCCCGAAATGGTGACTGGCACGACATTTGCGTGCACCTCTCGGGACGGCTGTTCAATAGAAAGATGAATATCAAAATTATTCTGCGCTGTTTGTGCTGCGTTATACCCTGCTGCCGTCGGGTTTGGCACACTACAGAGCATGGAGTCAGCCGTACACGCTGTATCATTGTTTACCGTCAGTTGCTTTCGTGTATATCGCGACGCGCCCTCTTCATCAATGAAGCATACATCAACATAGTATTGCTCAGATGACCCCAGTCGCACTTGTCGTGAGTCCGGCACGACAGAATCACGCCCAAGCGCAAAAACTTCCCCTTCCGCAAAACTCGTGAATACTCCCGGCGCCTTCTCCAGCCGAAAAAGATCTACCACCCCATTACGCACTTTTAGTCGTACCACCTGAAATCCCCCCGCTGATACTATTGCGCTTCTTGAAAGATTTTCTGCTGCTCCCGATGATTCCTGCGCAAACCGAATATACTCTCCTACTTCTGCTATCCGCACTCGCAGTAACGACCGACTGGTGAAAGTTCCGTAATTAATAAACACCGTCCCGATAATAATCCCCATAATAGCAATAGAAACTACCACTTCCATGAGCGTAAATCCGCTATGATTAAAAGGGGAAAGGTGCGCAGTTCGCATATATTCTTTATTATACGCTACCCTTGTTTCACCCAAGCGTCATGCATGCCACTTGTACTACGATGTTCGCAGGAAGGAGTGCTCGGCGATTATGCCGAATCAAAATCCTTCTTTTTGGAGATCTTTCAGCATTTCTTTTGCCTTTTTGCTGAGTTTTTTCGGATAGGTGATGTGACAAAAGATGATGAGACGGTCGTTGCCGGTCGGGCGCGGTATGCCGTGTCCCTGCAGGATGATGTGGGTTCCCTCTTTGCTCATTTCCGGCACCACTACCGCCAGGGCGTTGCCACGCACATCTTGTATTTCTTTGGTTGTACCGAGCATCGCTTCACTTGGTGTTAATGAAAGCGGGTAGATGATATCACCGCCGCGGCGCTCAAAAGACGGGTGCTTTTGCACCTGTATTCGCACAAATAAATCACCTGGTGGTGATTGTCCGTCTTTTGAGGGCTCACCTCGCCCTGCGTACTGTATTCGTGATCCCGGCTCTATTCCTGCCGGCACTCGTATTTCTATCGTCTCAGACGCTTTTCGTCGATACGGCACGGTGATTCTTTTTGCGGCACCGAACACTGATTCTTCAAATGAAATAGTTATGTCAACCTGCACATCCACCCCGCGATTCACCACACCACGAAACATTTGGTTAATAGCTTCTGCAAAACCACCGGAGTTGCTGCCGAAATCAAACTCCACATTGCCGAAGTCAAACCCTTCAAAGCCGCGAAAGCCGGATGTATCAAAACCGCCCACACCCCCGCTCCGCGGATCAACGCCCGCGTCATACTGCGCTCGTTTCTGCTGATTGCTCAGCACTTGGTGTGCTTCGTTTACCTCTTTAAACTTATTAACATCACCATCTTTTTTGTCAGGATGATACTGATGTGCTAACTTACGAAATGCTTTTTGGATATCATCCTGTGATGCCCCCCTGTCAATACCAAGTATCTTGTAGTAATCCTTCATATAAGTAGTATAGAGGGTCATTCCCCTTTATTGTGTGCCTGCACCGTCTTTATCGGCTGCGCTGTCGTTACGGTCGCTGTCGGACCCGGAAGCATCTCCACTGTCCGCCCCGCCGGTCTGCCCGTCAGTTTCGGCGGCATTCGCCTGCCGATGTTTTGCAAAGACGCCGGATGCTTCTGTTATCGCCTGCTGCACTGCCTCCTTATCATCCTTCTCTTTTTCAGCTCGCAGCTTCGCCACCGCATCTTCCACTTCTTTTTTCGCCTCAGCGGATAAGCCGTCCTGCTTCGCAATCTTTTCCCCCTCATATACCGCCTGCTCCGCGATGTTGCGCACCTCAACCAACTCTTTCTTTTTCACATCTTCATCAGCATGCGCCTCAGCATCCTGTTTCATTCGATCTATGTCTTCATCTGACAGCCCCGATCGTGCCTCTATTCGTATGGATTGCGTTTTGTTTGTTTTCTTGTCTTTAGCGGTCACATTCAAGATGCCGTCTGTGTCCAGATCAAATTCAACTTCAATTTGCGGCATGCCCCGTGGCGCGCCGTCAATCCCGTCCAAAATAAACCGCCCCAAACTCTTGTTATCCGCTGCCATAGATCGCTCACCCTGCACAATGTGTATTTCAACCGAGGTTTGATTGTCAGCTGCTGTAGAGAATACTTGCGACGCGCTTGTCGGCAGTGTGGTGTTTTTTTCAATCACTTTTGTCGCAACCCCGCCGAGCGTTTCAATGCCGAGCGATAGCGGTGTCACATCCAAGAGCAATACATCCCGAACATCGCCGCTGAGAATACCGCCCTGAATCGCCGCTCCCAACGCTACTACCTCATCCGGATTGATGGATCGGTTCGGCTGCTTTCCGAATAGATCCTCAACTGACTTAATCACTGCCGGCATCCGTGTTTGCCCTCCAACTAAAATAATTTCGTCAATGTCGGAAACTGAGGCAGATGCGTCAGCCAGCACGCCTTTTGTGATGTCCAATGTTTTATCGATGTATTTCTTTGCTAACTCTTCTAACTTTGCCCGTGTCAGCTTTATTAACAGGTGCTGCGGACCCGCTGAGGTGGAGGTGATAAATGGAATGTTAATCTCTGTCTCCTGCGACTGCGATAGTTCTTTTTTTGCCCGCTCAACCTCTTCGTCCAGTCGCTGCACCGCCAGTGAGTCCCCTGATAAATCAACGCCGCTCTCTTTTTTATACTCATCAATCACAAAGCGTAATACCTCGCGATCAATGTCCCGTCCGCCGAGGTGCGAATCTCCGCCGGTTGATTTCACCTCAACCACGTCATCTCCGACCTGAAGAATAGACACATCAAAAGTACCGCCGCCGAAATCAAACACTGCGATTTTTTCATTCTTTTTTTTGTCAAACCCGTACGCAAGCGCTGCTGCTGTCGGCTCATTAATGATCCGTTTTACCTCAAGCCCGGCGATCTTCCCCGCATCTTTCGTCGCCTTCCGCTGCGCATCATTAAAGTATGCCGGCACGGTAATTACTGCCTCTGTCACACTCCCGCCGAGCCGCGCTTCAGCATCCTCCTTCAGCTTTCGTAACACCATCGCTGACACCTCTTCCGGGCTGTATTCTTTATCACCAAGCACTGCCGACACTCCGCCGGTTGATGACTGTTTCACCGAAAATGGCGCATTTTTGACATCTTCCTGCACCGCCTTATCGCTAAACGCATGCCCGATAAATCGCTTAATCCCATACACGGTATTTGTCGGATTTGTCACCGCCTGTCGCCGCGCGGCAACACCCACTAATCGCTCCTTTGTCTTGGCGATAGCTACCACCGAGGGAGTTGTTCTTGCCCCCTCAGCATTTTCTAATATCTCAGGACCTGACGACTCCATTACTGCCATCGCTGAATTCGTTGTCCCTAAATCTATACCTATAATCTTACTCATAATATATTTATACTTATATATAATACTCTTTTTTTATAAAAATCACAACACCCGCGTCGTCAAGGGTCTATGCGATTTTCTGCATATTCACATTTTGACAGCAAACTAATTTTTGGTGTTGTTATTTTTATAATAACACTGAAACATTATTTGTCAAAAATTGTAACCACTTTTTGACGATACTTCCTCTGATTCATTGGTATACTGCAGCTGGTGTCGGAAGCGGTTTCCGATTTGTTACTTTAATTACTGTATTGCATAAGGAGTGTGAAATGTTACAAAAACTTTTCATCATTGCCACCCTTTTTGTATCGGCAGTTTTTTTCACTGTAACGACCGGTCATGCGAATACTATAACATCAGGTATTAATCTTGATTTCGGTATCAATTATGAGGGCAAAGGGTCTTCCGGATGGTTGACTCCGCATTTTTCTCGTGATTCCGCGATAGGAGGCTATTCCCTGCTGCAATGGCGTGAATTTCGTGCCGAAGTACTTGTCGCCCGCTATCTGGGATTCCTGTCTCTTATCGGTGACTCCGGTCATACGACTTTTTCTGCTTATATGCGGAAAAAAGTCGGTAACTATGATTTGGATTTTGGATATAGCCATGTGCGTATGGAGTCCGTCTTGCCGAGCTGGCTGCCCTGGATCACCGGCAATCGGCAAGAGATATTTTTGAAGGCCGGTTACCAACAGACAGGTCGCTGGTATCCCTATGCGCTTGGCGGCGGAGTACTCGCCGGAGACGCTATGGCCGTCGTTGGCGGGATTGGGTCTGTGATTCGCTTCCCGGTTAGTCGGCGCATTGACTTTGTTGTGGATGGGCATACCGCGACCTCCCTGTTTGGACATGACAGCGGAGACTATATGGTCTTTGGTAAGGTGAGCGGTTCTTTTTTGGTTGCTTTTCAAAGATTTCCGATCTCATTGAAAGCCGGACTGCATATTTTCAAAAAGGTCGGTGATAAGCATAAGGCATGGACCGCGTTTACTGCATCCTATATCTTTCTATAAAGGGTAAACCCTTGTCGGAATACTGCCCAGTATTCCGACTTTCTTTTTATACACCTCGCCCTACTCTTCACTGCTGTGTGGTTTGTCCAATAGTTCCCGACTGTATTCACCCCCCTTTCCGGTGATTTTAAATACATCTTTGTCAATGAGGTCATATTTTTGCTCCGCATTGTTGTAGTGGTTCACCGCCGCTGAGAGTGATTTGCCGACGCCGTGGAACGCCTTGGCGTGGCTTTCTATTCGCTTGTGCAGCACCTCAACTCGCTTAATGATTTCCTGTGCGTGCTCTTCAACTTTTAGTGATCGGAGTCCGAGATTAACGGTCTGCAAATATGCTAATAGCGTGGTCGGTGAGACAATGACTACCTTGTGCTGCCGAAATGCGTACTCCAACATGTTTTGCGCGCCGGTACCCATACCGATTTTTTGTGTTAAGAGGTCGTAGTACAACGACTCAGACGGAATAAACATAAACGCATAGTCCAGTGTCCCCTCTTTCGGCAAAATGTACCTTGCGGTCTCTTGGATTCGCGCCTTAATGTCCTCTTTTAATCGTCGCTCAGTTTCAGTTGTGTCGTCAAGGTCGCCGTCCAGCAATTTGGTGTAGTTATCCAGTGAAAATTTTGCGTCAATGCTGATGAGCTGTTTGTCCCGCAGGAACACCACCGCATCTGCCCGCGCACCGCTCTTGAATGAGTATTGCATCGCGTATGCATCCGGCGGCAGGACATTACTGATAACCTGCTCTAACACATACTCTCCAACCACTCCCCGCCGCTGTGGGTTTTTCAAAGTTCGCTCCAGTGCCTGCAGCTGGTCAGTAAATGACAGCATTTCCCGCCCGGTCGCCTTTACTTCGGTCAGCTCTTTCGTGATATCTTCCACTAACTTTTTTGATGAGTCAAACTGCGCGCGCATCTGTTTGTGCAGCAATTCCGCCTGCGACTGCATTTGCTTGTTCATCATTTCAGACCCTTGATGCAGGCGGGTGTCAAGTGTCTCACGAAATTCTTTGAGTTGTGCTTCCAGTGTTACCGCGCGGTTTTCGGACTTCCCCCGATCCCGAATCAACCACACTATCGCCCCGAATACACCAAGCATGAGTAGGAACAGCAAGGTGAGCAGGATAATACTGGCATCCATTGTCAAGTAGTATACAACATCTTGCGGAAAGTGTATACTGCAGGCAGGTTACTGTTCGGAACAGAAGGAGGCAACAAAATGAGAAGTTTGTCAAGTTACATTTTTTCGTTTTTTATTATTATTTTTACCCTTTTACTCTCACAATCAATTGTGGTTGCTACCCAATGGAATCAAGAAGGGCAGATTACTCCGAAAGGGTGGGTCGGTGCGGCTGAGTATGTAGAAGTGGCAATATTAAGAGATCTTGAGACGCTCGCTTCAAATAAGGAATGGCGTGCGGCATTGGCTCTGTTGGATGTGTATCGTGAAGTTGGCTCTAACCCGAATGCCGCAATTGCCATCGGGAAGATGCTGATCAAGAAAAACCGCGACGGTGCGGTTACGGTGATACAACTCACCTGGCAGGAGCTCATTGACCCATTTCGCGGACCCATACAGTCCACCCGACAGGTCAAGCGGGCGTTTGTCAGCGGCATTATCTCCGCTCCTAAGCAGGAGAGTAAACAGGCAGTGATGACAACCTTCCTTAAGGTTTTTACTCTTGAGGGCATGACACCATCGGAGCGGACATCTGTTGAAGAGCTGAAAAAGGTTATTGATGAAGATCTCCTCAAAACCGCTGCGATTCTTGAAAAAGTGTTAGCGGCTATTATTGAGGAGGTGGGCAATCTCTCCCCTCTTGATGAGCGACCAACGGCTCCCGTTGCACCAGAATTATCGTTTAATGAGAACGAATATGAAGAGCCATCTGCGCAGATTGAGTAGATGGAAGGTAATTAAAAACCATTCCTAACAGTAGTCCTGTGAAGGTTGTATGGCAACACTGTCGTGCAACCTTCATTTGTTTTTATATTGTAAAATGGCGTTATAGAATATGTTCACTGATTTTCCTATATACACACTGACGCCACAGCATTATCCGGCACCACTCAGAGAAATACCGAAGGTGCCGGAGAAGCTGCATCTTCGCGGCGCGCCGATAGATGCCGCAAAGCGTATGGTTGCCGTGGTCGGTGCTCGCCGTTACTCAGCGTATGGTAAGCAGGCGTGCGAAAAAATTATCACTGACCTCGCTCCCTACCCTATTACCATTGTTTCAGGACTTGCCATCGGCATAGATGGTATTGCCCATCAAGCTGCCCTTGATGCCGGACTCACCACCGTTGTCGGTTCGGGGCTTGATGCGGATGTTCTCTACCCGACTATGAATAGAGTGCTCGCGCGGCGCATTGTGGAGCAGGGTGGCACCCTCATTTCAGAGCTGGAACCCCATACCCGTGGTGCGAAGCATACTTTCCCTTCTCGCAATCGTATTATGGCAGGGCTCTCAGAAATTGTTATCGCTGTGGAATGCGCGAACAAATCAGGTACCCGTATCACCACCCGTCTTGCCACCGATTACAACAAAGAAGTCGGTGCTGTTCCGCACACCATCTTTTCAGAGACCGGTGCCGGCACCAACGCTCTTATCCGTGAAGGCGCGCACCCTATCAGCAGTGGGCAGGACATAGCAGCAATTCTCGGATTAGATCTTGCGGAGCGGAAAACCGTTGATCTCAGCACCCTTACTGACCATGAACGAAAAATATATCGTGCGCTCACCAGTCCAAAAACCAAAACCGAACTCTCTCAAGAAGCCGATCTTCCCGCTCACACCCTCTCTGCCGCGCTCGCCGGATTGGAAATGAAAGGGTTTGTTGCTGAACTGCTTGGCACTATTCAGCGCCTATAATTTTTGCGCGGTCATATATGTGCGCCGGCCAACCTCTGCTCTTATGACACCTATGCCTCTCTTTTTTCAAGGAGCGGATATTCCATAGGGAGTGTCTTGATGTATGATCGCTGGATATCGTAGGACGCATCAATGAGCGTTTTGAGGAGTGTGAGTGTTACCCCCTCTTTTTCAGCTAATGCGGTGATGCACGCCGTGTCATCTTCACTGTAATCATCCGTTGCTCCCGCGACGCCGCCACGCAGCAGCAGTGCCGCCCGCAGCTTGCGAATGCACAGTTTTGCGAAAAGCGGCATATTTCCTCCGGTACCGGCAACGGCTTCTAATGCGCTGATCCCCTTGGCAGTATCCCCATCGGCTAATGCATTCAAATACTCGTTCACCACCTGATGCCGAGGAGCGCCGAGCACCTCTTCAACGGTTTCGTGTTTTACTTTTTTCTCCTCAGTAACAAAGAGTACTTTTTGCGCCAAAGTTAGCGCATCCCGAAATGACCCTTCTGCCATCAAGGCGATGAGTGCCGCTGACTGCTCGTCCAGGGTGCACCCCTCCTTTTCAGCGACTGATTCAACCACTTCCTGTAACGCCGAGAGAGATGGCTGTCGAAACTGCAGTGATACGCAGCGCGACACAATCGTGTCCGGAACTTTGTCTGCCTCAGTGGTGACGAGTATGAAAATAGCGTATGTCGGCGGCTCTTCCAGCGTTTTTAAAAAGGCATTAAATGCCGCTTTGGACAACATATGCACTTCGTCCAAGATGTACACCTTGTAGTCCGATTCTACCGGCTGCGTGTATACCGATTCGGTTAATTCCCGTATATGCTCCACGCTCGTGTGTGATGCCGCGTCAATTTCAAACATATCTATTCCCTTGCATCCCAACGCCTGCGCAAATATTCTCGCCACGCTTGTTTTGCCGATTCCCCGCGGTCCGGTAAAGAGGTACGCATGTGCCATTGTATCGCCGGTAACTGCCTTTTCCAGCACTGATACCACCTGTGGCTGCTCCACAATGTCTTTGAATACCTGCGGTCGGTGCTTTTGATATAGTGCTCGCTCCATACTCTCTATGATACCCTATTCACACTATGCCTCCTGCTCCTTCGTTCTCTTCTTCACCGCCTGCGTTCCGTCCAAGATTTTCTGCCGAATTGTCGTATAGTCCGGCAACTCTTTAACCTGTCGCACTCCCATATGCAGTAAAAATTCAATAGAGGCTGATACCAGCCGCTCCTTTCCTTTCCGCTCATCCTGAATTAATCCTCGCATCGCTAAACGGCGCAGTGTGTACTGCGTATTCACTCCCCGCAAAAAATCTAAATCAACTTTTGCTATTGGTCCCGCGTATGCGATGACAGATAGTGTCTCCTGCATTGCCCTTGACAGTGGTGCTGTTTCCTCCTCTTTTTGCACCTTTTTCATAAACTCCGCAAGTGATGGGTTCGTCGCTAATGCCACCTGCAGCCCGTCATCAACTACCACTACCCCGCTCTCTGTTCGCTGTTCCCGTAGATTATGCAGCAGTTGCTCCAACTGTTCAGTACTACACCCAACATGCTTTGCCAGCTGTTTTTTTGGCATCCCCGCACCACCCGCAAACAGCACCGCCTCTAATTTTTGTAATAACCCGTCATTCATATACAGCAACAGTATACAGTCCTGGGTTGCCGATTAAAAACCTATCCCTGCTTTGCTATCAGAATTTCATCAAAATGCTCCTTCTGGGTTACCGTCAGTAAATTTTTTCGCATTAATTCCAGCACTGCCAGAAAGGACATTATTGTTTCCTGCTTGTCCGCTTTTGCTGACATATCCCGAAATGATACCGACACCCGCTCAGTTACCGTGGTAAGCACCCGCTCAATTACCTCCTCTATCCGCACCTTTTTCCCAACCTTCTTCTGCGGCGGCTCTTTGAGGAATGACAGCCCGTCCAACACCACGCCGATATTACGCCGCAGCCCTTTCATGGTGCATGAATTGTCCGGACGAAACGCAATCCGCTCTGCCGCCGGCGGAGCCGATACCACAAACGATCTTCGTCCCCAAATATCCAGTACTGGTACCGCTTGCCCGCGAATATAGTCAAACAGTTTCATCCGATTCTCCAGCTCGGCAACATCCACCTCCTCTTCCTTTGTATACTCCAAAATCGGCAGCAGTGATTTTGACTTAATCAGTATTAAAATAGACGCAATATGAATAAACCGCGCCACTTCCTCCGCCGGCACTGCTGCCATCGTGCGGGTGTGTGCCATATAGTCAGCGGTTATCTTCGCCAATGAAATGGTATTAATTTGTAGCTTCCGTTTCTCTATTAACTGATGCAGCAAGTCCAACGGGCCCTCAAACCCCTCAAGCGATACGACATATTCTTGTGTTTCATTGCTCATACAAACGAATGTCAATTCGATTTCGGTCTCGCGGGAAGATTGCCGCCTCTTTTGCATTTGCGAGCCCGAGTATTTTCGCGGTAAAACGCTCCAGCCCCAGCCCCATGCCCCCGTGCGGCGGTATGCCGTACTTGAATGCCTGTAAATAGAACCCGAACTCTTTTTCCGGCTCTATGTCCGGCAGCTTTTCTTTTATTTTTCGTATCAATTCATCATACTCGTGTACCCGCTGCCCTCCGCTGGTTATTTCTACCCCGCGAAAGAGGAGATCAAAGCTTTTCGTATACCCCGGATCGTCCGCATCATCGTAGGTGTACCACGGTCGCTTTTCGGTCGGGTAGTGGGTGACGAATATGCAGTCGGATCCGTGCTCTTTCAGTGCGTACTCGCATAATTGCCGCTCGTGCTCCGGCGACAGGTCCGGCTCGCCGACGCAGTCGTCTCCGAATTCTTTTTTAATTATCTCCTGCGCCTCAACCAACTTCACTATTGGAAACGGCTTTTCGGGGAATGTCGGCAGCGTCGCCCCTAACACCTCAATTTCCCGCTTTGCTTTCTCCGCCACGGTGGCAACCATGTGCCGCACAACTCCCTCCAGCATACTGGTCACATCAGTGTGGTCAGTGATGTATCCCATCTCAAAATCCATACTGGTGTACTCGTTCAAATGCCGTGAGGTGCTGTGCTTCTCCGCGCGAAACACATTCCCGATACAAAATGCCCGCTCAAATACACCGACCATTATCTGCTTATACAACTGCGGACTCGTCGCCAGTGACGCTTTTATATCAAAATAATCAACCGGGAACACTTCCGCGCCGCCCTCCGCATCACCCCCGACAATCTTCGGTGCCTGGAATTCAACAAACCCCTGTGAAGTCAGGTAGTCACGAAACCCCTGCGCGATTAGTGCCTGCACCCGAAACACCGCACGGTCATCCGCTCGGCGCAAAGTCAGCGGACGATAATCAAACCGCGTATCCAGATTCAAATCCGCCATCTCTAAATCAAACGGCAATTCCTGCGCCTGCGCCAACACTTCTAATCCATCAACCACAAATTCAATATCTCCATTCAGCCCCTCGGTACGATTCTTCTCCGGTCGCTCCTGCGCCTTCCCCGTTATCCGCAGCACACTCTCCGGCGACAACTTCTGCGCTTCTGCGAACATGCTATGTGACCCCGGCATAAAACACTGCACTGACCCTGTCCGATCATATAAATCAATAAATAGCAGTTTCCCATGATCCCGCACCGCCGCAATTTTTCCGCTGATGCACACCCCCTGCTCCTTATGATCGCTAAGTTTTTCTATTAAATGTCGCTCCATAACACAAATAATATACCTTTATAATGATAGGATTAGTATACCACACCCCTCTGTGCTGACAGCACAGCAATGAGCTGTATACAAACCCCTTCCTCTTGTAAAAATACAAGTATTTTCTACTTGCGGAGAGGGAGGGATTCGGCGTCGAGTTTCTAAGCTCGCTATCGCTCGCTAAGAACTCCCTGCCCGGGCTCGGCGACAATTTCGCTCCACTGCGTTCCGCGAAATCGTAGACCGCCTGCGCCTTTCGAATCCCAACGCAATGCGAAATACTATTCGCATTGCTCCCTACTCGCAGTGCAAATTCAATTGCACTGCTCCTGCCCAGGCTCAGCGACAACTCTAACTGCGGAGAGGGAGGGATTCGAACCCTCGGTGCGGGGTGAACCGCACACTCGTACTCCAAACGAGCGCCTTCGACCACTCAGCCACCTCTCCTATACCTACACCATACCACAGGACAAGTGTCGGCTGATAGTATTTAATCAAAGTCAATGACTTCCTCTTTTTTTCCGCTGTTTTGCCGGTCAAGGTAGCTTTGCAGGATGATTGCTGCCGCCTCGGCATCAGTGCCTTTTCCGAGCCGCTCTGCTGCCTGTGTGGAGAATTGCTCCGGCTCAAACACCACCTTTACCTGCTCCCGCAGTGCTTTGGCGATTTTTTGCACTTCTTTCATAATCGGGTTATCCGCACCGTCCAGATCAACCGACTCACCAAATACCGCTGTTTCAATGTTGCGTTCGGCGAGGAGTGCTAATAGGTATTCGGTACACTCTTTTCGTTCTATCACTGTGAGCGGGAATGCCATTGATCCGCCATCGTCAGACACTGCCACCCCCACTCGTTCTTGTCCTACATCAATACCGAGGCACTTCATACACTCTGGTTGCGTTCTTAACCTTTGCTTGAGACCCTTCTGCGGTAGAAATCAGCCAAAAAGATTCCCTGCGTGAACTGGAGCGCAGGAATACCGATTATAACGAGGCACATCACAGCAAAAATCAAGGCAAGCGCTATTGACTTCAGTATAGTGATAAGATAGTCACCGATGTGTGTAAATACCGGTTTTAGAACCTTAACATCAAATGATGCAGCGACGGTCTCATGCTGCATAAAGTTTATCATAAGTATCGGAAATACAAAAATCATCAGTATCGCAGTGATGACACCTCCGGCAGTTCCCAGATATGCTAGTGCAAGGTAGATGATAGAAATCACAATCATCAGCGGAATAATCTTCAGAAACATAAAAAAGCCGAGCTTTAGATTCTTGCCAAAATGAAACTTCGGTAGCTGCCTATATTCACCTCTAATAAATTTTTGTGTAATCCATACGCCGTACCCATATATTGCAAATGATCCGACAATCGGTACGAATACCCATAAGATATTAAATATGCGGGAAAATTTTCTGAAAGGATAGGTAAATGCCTGCCCAAAATGAATTTTCTCCGCTGCTGTGCTACCGGAGGTGTTTTGATATTGTTGCGTGTCCATGTTCATAAAGGAGTAGTTATAGTATTAATACATTGAGAGTATACCATAACAATTCCCGTTGTAAGACACACTCATACTAATCCACATAATCCACTATCATAGCCGGAAAAATAGCGTTATTCTGCTAAAAATCAGCACTATACTACTATAAGAATCTAATGCAAGGAGAGTATTGCGATGAAAGTTGAAAGGCGCGATGGCGTACTGATGAATTGTGGGAATCAGGTTGAGCTGGTGCTTATATCTATTACCGATATCGATGAAATTGGCGAAGATTCGTTTGCAGGAGATTTTTTTAAGGAGATTGAAGAAATCTCTTTTAAAGAGTCTGTAAGTATAGTGCTGCTGCACATTAGATCAAGCAATGGTGAGGCTGCTTTCATAACAGCGCTGGCACTTGATAGGATTCAGGTATATGCAAAGAAGTGCGGGAGGCATGACATTTGCGTGTGTCTTCACAGACCAAGCGCACAAGAATTCAGGAGTGCGAATTACTGGACAAAGAGTTTCAGTATTTCCTATGAAAAAATATGCCTGAGAGAAGGAGTGCTTGCGGATGTTGTCGCAGTAAGCGGCTAAATTAGCAATGTTCCATACCTTACAATAAAAACCTTGTCAAACTAACCGTTGGCAGGGTTTTCATTTTGATTAGGTCACTGTGCTCCGCATCAAAACTATGCTATTCTCCCCCTTTGTTTGCAATAGATTGGAATGCTTTCAGGATTTCAACCGGGATAGCGAAGATGACGGTATTTGACTGATCGGAACTGAGGTCGTTGAGGGAATGGAGGGTGCGGAGGTGCAGCGATCCCTCTGACGCGGCAAGGATGGACGCGGCATCTGCGAGATTTTTTGAGGCAATTTTCTCACCCTCTGCCTTGATAATGACAGCGCGGCGCTCCCGCTCTGCTTCTGCCTCTCTCGCAAGAGTGCGCTTCATATCAGCCGGTAACTCAATGTGTTTCAAATCAACCGACTGCACTTTCACTCCCCATTTATCAGATGCGACATCAACAATTTTTTGTATCCGTTGCGACACCTCATCCCGCTTGGTCAGCAGCTCATCCAGCGTCACTTCGCCGACCACATCCCGCATCGTTGTCTGCGCTAATTGTGAAGTTGCCCGCGCGAAGTTCTCAACCTTCAGCACCGCCTTTTCAGCTGATTCAATATAAAAATACAGCACCGCGTTCACATTGATACTCACATTATCTTTCGTGATACAATCCTGATCCGGCACATCCACCACCTTGATACGCATATCAATAACGGTCATCTGCTGCACCCCGGGAAACACCCATCGCAGACCGGGTTGTCGCATGCCGGTATACTTTCCAAAAGTCAGTACCACCCCATTTTCATATTGATTAATGATATGCAATCCATACAGCAAAAAAGCAGTCAGTATTGCCGCCAGTACGCCGGCAACTTCGTTGGACAGCAGGCTGATTAGCAGGTAGGCAATTCCGGCACCAACTACTACAAATACCTGCCGTACAATCGCGGACTTTGCCACTTCCATACTTTGCTCTATTTCACTATCATTCATTGCTCTTAGTGTATCACACAATACATCTCACCGCCCTCCTACAATACCCCAAGTATTTGTTTTACCTTTGTCAGCCGCTTAGTGAAGAGGGTGTCTAGTTTTTTTCGGTCGTGTGCCAGTATTTTTTCAAGATATTTTGTATCGTTGCTGATTTTTTCATATGTTTCCCGTGCGTCTTTGAAGTATGTGAGGTATTGCTCCGCCAGCAATTCTTTCAGTTCTTTGTAGGTGATGTCTCCCTTGCTGCAGCGATTGACCACCGTACCGTATTCCTCGCGGGGCATTATTTTTTCAAGATATGTGCACGGCAGACAGGTTTCCACATTGATCGGTTCGCCCTTTGGTGTTGAGTCGGTAACAATACTCATTATTCGTTTGCGCAGCTCTGCCTCATCGGCAAAAATCGGCAGCGTGTTCCCTTTTGACTTGCTCATCTTCTCGCCGTCTAAACCGGGGATGACTGCAACCTCTTTCTGTATCTGTTCCTGAGGTTCCGTAAAGCACACTTCACGCGCGGTGTGGTTAAATTTACGTGCCATCTCTCGTGCCATCTCCACATGCTGCGCCTGATCCTGCCCTACCGGCACCACCTCAGCGTCGGCAATTAAAATATCCGCCGCCATGAGCGCAGGGTACAGAAATACTCCCAATCCGACATTCTGCTTTTCCTGCGCCGCATCCTTATACGCGTGCCCGATGGTCAAAAAATTATGTTTCAGCATACACGCAATGATCCACATCAACTCGGTTACCTGCGGAAAATCCGATTGCCGATATACCATTGACTTTTTTGGATCTATCCCCAGTGCGATGCTTGCTGCGAGTAAGTGCCGGCTGTTTTTTGATCGCTCTGCGGCACTTTGCGGCGCCTGCTCATCACTTAAGTCTGTCAATGCATGCAGATCAGCGATGAAAAAATACAATTCGCCGGCATCCTGTGCCTCTACCATTTGCCGTACTGCGCCGAAATAGTTCCCTATATGCAAATCTCCCGTCGGCTGCAGCCCTGTCAAAATCCGTTTTTTAGCCATAGTGTACTCAGTATACCACCTTCAGTTACCTAATCCTCAGCACTTCCTCTGCGACATAGGCACCCTCTTCGGTGTTGGCGATTGCGCGGATGGTAACTTCTCGTTCGTTTTTGTCCAGTAACTTACTCGGGTCAAAGCTGAGCAGCGGGAGGTGTGATGATCCAATGAGGATGCTGTTGACATAGAATTCGTACTGGACATTTCGCACCGGCAACTTTGACAGGACGATAGTGGTGATCTCATCCAGATAGACGGTTGACCGAGGTGCTTTGATGGAAAAGTTTTTTTCAGTGTTTCCTCCGTTGAAGTCGTAATCGCCCTCTATCTCATTTTCCTCCAGCCAATTCTGCACGCCGTATTCCCAATACTCGTATTGCGGATCCTCTAAAGGATCATGCGGGCTTTGTGTCGGTCTGTCTCGCCGGATGTAATGCAGTATTGTGTGTGGGTCATCGGCGTCTATCCTGCCGAGTACTATTTCCGGAGACAGTTCCGGCGGAATAGTATTTCGTGTAAAGTATGACCCCGGCTCTCCATATTGCCCGGATACTGTTGTAACTATCTGCCTGAGTAGTGGCGCGAGATAAAACCCTGCAGCGTTGTTTTCCAGCGGTGTGTTATCCGAATTACCCGCCCATATCAGTACGACAATATCGGGAGAATATCCGACTATCCAAATATCACGAGAGTTGTTTGTTGTTCCGGTTTTCACCGCGGTCGGCGGGTCGGTTATGTACATCGCTGAACCTCTGCCAAACACCGGCGCTCGCGCATCATCATCAAAGAGCATGTCGGTGATGTCTTGTGCTACATTTCGTGCTAATACTCGCTTTTCTGCTTCCTTTTCTCCGTACTTCCATACATACGGCACCAGCACACCTTCGTTTGCAAATACACCATACGCCTGTGCCATCTCCAGTGGTGATACTTCCGCACCGCCGAGCACTAAGCTTAGTCCATAGTGATTTTGTCCGTGTATCAGCGAGGTGATACCCATTTTCTTTGCCTGCCGAATCACCTCCGGCACATCCGCGAGATATAGTACCTTCACGGCCGGCACATTGATAGATTGCGCGAGCGCGTTCCGCAGTGATATCGGCCCGACAAAATTCCCGGTGTAGTTAATGGGTGAGTAACAGCCGCTTTTGGTGCTTTCAAACTGATCTTTTTCACAGAATGCGGTAAACTGTGTCGGCACATCGTATACAATTGTCCGCGGTGTGAGCCCTTTCTCAATCGCCTTGGCGTACGCTATCGGCTTGAACGTTGATCCCGGCTGCCGAAGCGAGGTGATGATGTTCACCCGCCCATCCACGGTATTGTCAAAAAAGTCCCGTGACCCGACCATAGAAAGAATCTCACCTGTTTTTGCTGAAAGCACAACGGACGCTATGTTGCTAACCTCAAACTGCTCTTCCAGATTTGTTTCTATAAATTCCCGCATCATCTTCTCAACCTCCTCCTGCAGTGCGACATCAATAGTTGTCTTGATCTGCTGCCCTTCAATATTTTTTAGTCCGGCACCATGCTCTTTCTCTAACTGCTCTTTTACGAAGAACACAAAATGCGGCGCGCGAATAGAAAAAGTGTCTTGGCTCTGAAAGTATACCTCCTCCGCCCGTGCCGCGCGATACTCATCCCTTGTTATGAGGTTGTGTCTCAGCATTAATTGTAGCACCTGATTTTTCCGCGCTTCAAGTGCTTTTCTGTTCCGCCCGTACGGCGAGTAGTAGGTCGGCGCTTTTGGAATTGCCGCGAGGTATGCTGACTCCGCAATCGTCAGCTCGCTCGCCTTTTTCCCGTAGAATGATTTGCTCGCTTCTGCCACTCCATAGGAGACACCGCCGTAGGATATGGTGTTGAGGTACATTTCAAGAATCTCCTCTTTCCCCAGCTGTTGCTCCAGTTTTATCGCCAGCAGAAACTCTTTCATCTTTCGCTCTATCTTTTTCTCGGTGGTAAGAAACACATTTTTAACTACCTGCTGCGTGATCGTTGACCCACCCTGACTAAAGGACAGTGTGCGGATATTGTTGATGAGTGCGCGCAAAAACGCGTCAATACGAATGCCGTTATGCTCAAAAAACAGGTGGTCCTCTATTGCGATGGTCGCCTCAATCACATGCTCTGATATTTCCCCGTACGGCACAAAAGTCCGCTTCTCGTTAACAGAAAAATCAAACAAGAATTCGTCGTTCCGGTCGGTGAGTATGACGGACTGCTTAGACGCGACATTGCGTATATCCACACCGGGCAATGGAGTAAATGTGTAGAATAGTGTTACATACCCCGCAGTAAAAAATGCCGCCGACAGCGACAGGAGAGCGACATTTTTAATAGTGAGAAACTTTTTCACAATACTAACAGGATACTCTATTTATGACTGATGGGAAAGCAGTGGTGCGGATACGAGATGGGTAATGCCGACGGCGATAGCGTCATACTCATCATCGTGCCGCTTCTTGTGATCGAGAGCAATTAGTCGCGGCACCATGCGGATCATGTCTTGCTTGCCGGCATTGCCATTGCCGGTAATCGCACTTTTCACCTGATTCGGCGTGTATTCAGCGACTGACAAATTGCACTCTTTAGCCGTGTAGATGCATACTCCGCGAACCTCTGCTGTTTGCAGGGCGGTTTTCTTATTTTTCGCAAAAAATAGCCGCTCTATTGCCATGCAGTCCGGCTGATAGGTTTGTATGATGTTTTGCTCCCGGTCACCGACCTGCGTTAACCGCTCCTCAAACAGCAAATCTTTCTCTGTCTCAAAACACTCTGAAAATAACAGATTGGTTTTCCCACCTTCTTTTGTCAACACGGCAAAGCCAATGCGTCCGTATCCTGGGTCTATGGCGAGTACCTTCATACTATGCTCTGTTGGTGAGTATTTCCTGCGTGTCCTCCTGCTCTTCTAATGCGGCAACTAATGCATTCAGTTTTGCCATATCCTCCTCTGACAGTGGCACCGTAGTATTCGGCACAAGTTGCTCCCCCTGCTTTTCAAACACCCATGCCGCTGACCCCGGCGTGCCGACAGTATACCCATTTTTCGTAACAATGTGCCGAATTTCTGCCGCCGTACGGTTCTTACTGTCCGTTAGGGTGTTGATCAGTATAGCGCACCCACCCGGACCATACATCTCATAGGTTATCGCCTCCAGTGACTCCGCGTCGCTTTCACTTCCCCGTGCGATTGCCCGATCAATATTTTGTGCCGGCATGTTTGCCGCTTTTGCCTGCTCAATCGCTGACTTTAATGAAGGACTGCTCCGATCCCCGCCACATTTCTTAGACTCAACCGTCAGCAGTTTTGCCAACTTACTAAACACCTTACTCTTCTGCGCATCAGTCCCCGCTTTCTTATGCTTAATTTTTGACCACTTATTATGCCCGGCCATAGTAGTATTAGTATACCAATAAAACCATTTTTTGTTAGAGTGATTGCAGGTAGGCGATGCCTTTCTCAGTGATGCTCCGTCCTCGCGGTGTTCGCTTTATAAATCCTGCTTGTAGGAGCAAAGCAACTAGTATGTTGCTTTGCGAGTAAGGTGCGACTGTCAAGTCGCACACTAAAATGACTAGTATGTTGCTTTGCGAGTAATGTGCGACTGTCAAGTCGCACACTAAAATGAATTACATTTCTCTTCACGAGTAGGTGTGCATTGTATTGCACACCGCAGGTTCACAACGACTGCAGATAAGCAATACCCTTCTCAGTGATACTTCGTCCACGGGGCGTGCGTTTTAGGAATCCTGCTTGTATGAGAAAAGGTTCATGTACCTCCTCTACCGTACGAATGTCTTCAGAAAGCGTGGTGGCGAGAGCCTGGATGCCGACCGGGCCGCCATTGAATGCTTCATGGATGGTTTTGAGGACAATGCGGTCTTCGGCGGTGAGTCCGTGTTCGTCTATATCGCGCTCAGAGAGCGCGTTTTGGACAATTTCGGAGGTGATGGCTGTGTTATATATCTGGGCGTAGTCCCGCACTCGCTTGAGAAGGTAGTTGGCGATTCGGGGGGTATTGCGGGCGCGCTGGGCAATGACAGCCGCAGCTTGCTCCGGCATGGTTATGTCAAGTACTGCCGCGGACCGCAGTACAATTTGCGCGATTTCGTCTTCAGTGTAGGGAATCAGACGCATCACACCACCGGAAAATCGCGTGCGAAGCGGTGTTGAGAGTTTTCCGACTTGTGTTGTTGCCGCGATGATGACAATCGGCGGGAGGTTGATCTCAACAGAGCGAGCGGTTGGACCCTTGCCGACAATGATAGAGATATTACCGCTCTCCATAATGGGGTACAGCACTTCTTCTATGTTTTTACTGAGCCGATGTATCTCATCTATGAACAGCACCCCGCCGTTCTCCATGGCTGATGCAAGCGATACAATGTCGCCTGCCCGCTCTATCATCGGTCCTGAGGTGGTGTGTACCGGCACCTCCAGTACTGAGCCGATGATGTACGCCAGTGTTGTCTTGCCGAGCCCTGCCGGGCCGTAGAGCAGGACATGTTCAGGCATCTGCCCCCGCTCTTTTGCTGCCTCTATGAGGATGTTCAGGTTTTTCTTTATCATCTCCTGTCCGATATACTCGTCCCACACTTTTGGACGCAATAAGCTGTCCAGTGAGTGGTCTAATGGCTGTTTGCTTTCTACGGCAATGTCGTTCATACTTCATTATTTATGCACTCTTCATATCACTACACCGATAACCCGCTCAATTTCTTCCAAAGAGGTGATGCCTTTCAGCACCTTCCAGAGTGCGTCATCCTCCATAAACGGAAGCCCCTGTTTCCGCACTTCTGCGCGCAGTGTGGCAACCCCGCTCTCTTCCCGAATCACCCGCTCTATCTCATCGTTCACCTCAAACACCTCAAACACACCGATTCGCTTTTTGTATCCGTCGTTGCATTCCTGGCACTGTGGTGATGCTTCGCTTGGTCTTTTGATAGCATTTAAATCAAACTCCTCTTTATACCGCTCCGGAAATCGTTCTATCATCTGTTGTATTTTTTCTTTTTGCTCGTTCGTTAGCGGATGCTGTTCTGAGCAGACGGGGCACAGCTGCCGCACCAGTCGCTGTGCGATGACGATATTAATCGCTCGTGAAAATGCCTGCGGATCCACCTCAAACTGCAATAGTCGCGGCAGCGCGCCGAGCGCGTCGTTTGTGTGCAGGGTTGAAAATACTAAGTGTCCTGTCAATGCCGCCTGTACCGCCACCTGCGCGACTTCGGCATCACGAACCTCACCGACCAGAATAACATCCGGATCCTGCCTGAGGATGGCCCGTAGCCCTGAAGCGAACGAGTAGTCCTTATCAATTTCCGTCTGCACAATCCCCTCAAGCCGATACTCAATCGGGTCTTCCAGCGTTACGGTCTTGATATGCTCCCCTTTTACCTCGTTTAAAAATGAGTACAGTGTCGTTGTCTTCCCCGACCCGGTCGGCCCTGTGTTCAAAATCATTCCATTCGGTCGTTTAATATGTTTCATAAATACCTCAAGTACCACCGGATGAATTCCCAGACGCTCAATGCTATGCAGCACATTTCTCGGATCAAGGAGTCGTATGACGAATGAGCCGCCCTCGTCCTCCGGTATCACAGATGACCGCATGCTTAATGTTCTTTTCGGAAGGTGTACCACGAAACCACCGTCCTGTGCCCCCCTTGCGGTTATTTTCATACCGGAGACCAGCTTCATCCGCGTCACCATTTGTTTGTACTCCAGTTCATTGAGTTCGGTCATGTCGGTCAGCACTCCGTCTATGCGATACCGTATCACACCGCCCTCCTGTGCCGGCTCAATGTG
The DNA here is from genome assembly GCA_965204115.1 of Minisyncoccota bacterium. Taxonomy (GTDB): domain Bacteria; phylum Patescibacteriota; class Minisyncoccia; order Phycocordibacterales; family JABAAK01; genus JAPPJI01. The sequence continues at coordinate 317,589 of OZ241963.1, forward strand.
TATATCAGACGCGTTTACTGCAACTGCCGTTGCCACGACATACTCTATATTTTTTGACACCCGATGCGCTCGGCTCATTTTTTTGAGCTCACGCAGCACCTCTCGCACCGCTTCAACTGATTGGATGCTTTGTATTTTTTCTTCCAGTTCTTCATTCGTGATAGACAGTGTTCCCGGCGCAGTCGCGCTTGTGGTGATGATGTCCTTGTAGTACATCCATATTTGCTTCAGTGTTTTGGTTGATGCGAGGGTTATGGTGTGCGAGTACCCTTTTTCTTCCAACATGCGGAGTATTTCCGCCAGTTTTTCATTATTCGGCTCATTCACCGCTACCGTCAGCACCCCCTTCAGCCGCTTATACACCGCCATCTTCCCCTCCCGCGCATCAACTTCTTTCACCAATTGCAGTGCGTCAGGATTCACCTGCACATCAGTGATGCGAATTGCGGGATATTGATACTTCTTAGAAAGGTAATCCATTAACCGCTCCTCTTCCTCTTCTCGGTGCTCCCGCAAATCTTTTTGAAATTCCTGCACTGGTGCATTAACGACAGTCATTGCTGTCAGTATAGCATACACGCCCGTGAGGGTAACAAAGTACAATACCGTTTGCGGCGATGAGCGGTCTACAGCCGAAGCATCCAAAGTGCCATATCATACTTGTTCACAAAAAAGAGGAATTCTCCATCCGGGGTGAGCTGCGGGTGTATGACATCAAAGTTCGTGTTTCTGGAAAGTATTTGAATTTCTTCCTGATTAGGTGCGAGTAACAGATCCTTTTCTCCGGTTGCGGCGTTCACTGACACGATTACATCGTCAAAGGTGATGTCCCCCTGATACCATGAATCGGGAAATACTGTGTCATAGCCGGAAACTGTTTCAATGGGGATGGATATCGGCGCGGCACAGACAAATATGCCGTTCGCCGCATCGCACTTCTCAGGTAGTGTGATCGGGAGATCAATGGTAATACTCCGATCCCGATTGGTGATAACTGCTTTTCCGGCAAAATTATCCGCCTTTGTTTCAAACAGCATAAAATATCCCGTTGTTGCGTCCATAAACGCAGACCCGCCGGATGCGAGAGATACAAACTGTTCATTCGGCAGCACTCCCTTCGGGTCAACGAGGTAGATGAATCCCTTCATCATGTCGGTAATCGGTGTGTGGAGGGTGATACGCGGACTGTTGCCCCAGCGTGGCAACCATGAGGCGAAATCTGACCGCCATATTACCTGTGTTTTTGATGGATTTGCCACATCAACAACAACCCCGACGGATTTGCCGTCAATCATCTGCAGAAAAAAGAGGAGGTTTTTATTATTCGTAGCAACCCGAATATTATCCTCAAACCGCTGCACGCTCGGACCGGTGCCGGTTGTAGAAAATGGTACAAACGCTGATCGCACCACGGATTCATTATCGGCACTTTCATACAGCACCAGCACTTCACCGTTCTCAAACGGATACCCTTCAATAACCCGAGTAAATTCACCGCGCGCGGTCAGTGACAGTGAGTATGGGATGGTCTGTACCAGGTATCGATTCCCCCGCCCCTGCTCAATGACCTGTGCCTCCCATGCGTCTCCTTTTTTTTCAATGCGATACCCCGCCGTCGGGCCTTTGAACAGCCGCACTAATCGCGGTATGTTTTCTTTGTCTTCAGTACCAGGGTCACTGGTATCAGATAGCGGAGCTGTGTATACCCGATCATCCCGCCCCTTTCCGTCACTATCATCGGAAACTGAAGGATTAAAAGGTATTTCATCCGGTCTTGACACCCCAAGATTGTCCAGACCAAGCGATGGCGCTGTCGGTGCCGGTGGCCCATCGGGTGGTGGCGCGGGTGCCGGCGGCTCTGCTGAAAGATATAGGTAGATACCCGCAAACAGCAGCGCACAAAATACCAGAAAAATAATAATGGCGATGGTGAACCGTTTTGTAGGGGTCATATATAGGTAGTATACTCCACTAGAGAATGTCTTTGCCATTCCTTATTGGTCTCTTGGATAACACCACTCCTCCAGTTCATCCTCGTTAATTGCTGGTGTGATGCAAAAAGCAGGCAAGGGGCCTTTTTCAAAGTACAGCACCGCTTCAGTGCCGGTATTAGTGTTCATCCAGTTAGTTCTTGTTGTTGTGCTATCAAGCGTTTTTCTTGTTTCGTGTTTAGAATCCACGCTGCCCCTGGTGATAGTGAGCCTTAATGGCTTCTTGGCTGTAGACTCGACTGGATGGGTACCCCAGCCGGTACAGATGTACCCTGTTTCACTTCATCGCGTGCTGAACCTCTGGTATTTTCATCGGGGCAGCCTATGACTGGCGGTGCAACGCTAGAAAGTTTTCCGCTATTCTCGTTTCCCTCTCGCAACACCAGGAAACACGCTGTTTCTCCTCTGAGCGGTTCTTTACATTGGCCAGTCTTTTTACCCTTCTCATTCACCAGCACCAGCATGGGGGTTATTCGAAAAATATCGTTGTGGTTGACTTCCCCAATTTTGACAACCCAGGGACCCGCTGTGCTGTCCGTTATTTTGAATGTAACCTTTTTGCCATTACCTGTTGAACTATACACTCCTTTACTGGTTGTGCAATCAGATGAATCTTTTTTCGTACAATATTGGACCTTTCCACTGTCAATATGGTAGCCGGTTACAATTCCTTCAACACTGCTGAAGATGCGACCGGGGTTTTGAATGGCTGGAAAATCGATGGTAATAAATTCACCGTTCTGATTGCGAGTAATCCCTTGAGCAACAGTTATATTGCCGCTGAGTTTTACTTTTTCTTTTCCTAAGGTAATGCAGTCATCAGCATCAAATTTAGGCTTATGCCTCCATGGCTTCCCGCGCCAAAATTTTACCACCTTCCCTGGATCCTTTTCATCTTTCTTCACCACAATAGATACGATAGGAAAGACAGCGATAATGTCTGAATTTTTTATTGTCGCCTTTATCTTTGTCTGTGGTTCGCTTGTGCACTTCCTGACGCCGACCAAACTATCACCTCCTTCCGACTGGTCTCTGATCTTGTCAAATGCCCTATCCTCTCCTTCCTCGGACACCTTTACCTCTCCGCCAAAATCTGAATATAAAATCTGATAATGGTACTGTAGCGGGACAGTGGTGGAATAGGGTCCCTGCTGCAGTGACTGCCTCACACTTTCTACTTGCCCTTTGAAATTATCTTCAATATCAGGGCATGCACTTATGGTTAGGAGTCCTGTCTCTTTATCGTAGTTGACGGCCTTATCCGGGACGGAAAGATTGGCTGTAACCAGGTTGTTACCTTGCCCGACTTCCCGCAGCTGGGTGATTGTTTTGAATAGTTGCGGACGGAGGAGTGAAGGGTCAATAAAGTCAAGGATAATCCATGAGAGGAGCAGGATGATGGTGCCGATGGCGGCTGCCACCACTCTCTTTTTTGCATCGGAGAAACCCGAGACATTTCCGGTGAACTCGGCGTAGATCATTTGGGTGCCGTGTACGGCAAGCATTACTACCATCAAAATTCCGGAAACGGTGAAAATGACACGGAAGAACCGGGTGAAAAATTTTTGAATTAAGCCGCTTACCGCTTCCTGATTGGCATCAGTTGTATTAATTCTTTCTGCGCCCCAAATACTGCTGTAGAGATTGAGTATTGTCGGGCTTCCTTTTGTGATGCTCTTACTTGTGGTTGTTGACGCTGTTTCATCATCGTCGTCGCTGTCATCTCCATTGGCGGATTGAGCGTTTGTAGCAAGGCCATTATGTATGTCTTGTGTAATATCTCTTGTTATGAATTGTATATTTTTACTTCCCGCCGCTTCTTTGTATCCGACATAGACACAGAGCGTGTGTATTTTTTCCTCAGGATTGTTAATGCTATAAGGAGCAAAAAGGTTGCTTGTTGGTGTTATAGATATTGTTGCTGCTGCAGGGTTAAATGCTTCAAAAAGTATGTTGTCAAAAAAATCTGGGTCATTGTTCTCTTCTTCTATTCTTACAAATTCCTCCTTATACGCCTCAGCACCCTTTAGGACGAGGCCGTCATCACCGCATTCAACATCAGAACTCCCCGCTACAAATCCATAGCCCCAGTAGTATGTATATGTCAAATCATCCTGAGAAACGAGGCTGCGAAGATCAGAAAACCGTGTATTTACTACATATTCATACGTACCTGGATCTTCTCGTTTTTCTCCTGCGGATATAAAAGTAGGGCGACCCAGATTCGCCTGTGCAAACAACACGCCGCCCATTAATCCGCAGATACTACAGACGAAAAGTAAACTGAATATCAGATTGTTGTAAATCTTTGTTTTCATTTTGAGCAAATACACGAACAGGTATCTCGGCACCTTCCCCGCGGACAGAAATATCAAGCTTTCTGCCCTCCTTGAGGTGGCTTGCCTCGTTGTTCACAAACCATTTATATTGTATCGCATTTTTTTCAAAATCGGACTGACTGAAGTAAAACGGGTACACCGAAGCCGTCACTTCCTCGCTGCCGGGCGAAAGATATTCAGAAAAAACCCGATCCCGCGAGAGTCCGTATAGGAGTGTGTGAGGATACACCAGCAGCCGCGGCTCAACAATAGGCACATTGGTTACTTTTTCAAAAGAGACCCTGCCACTGCTGATGAGCGTTGCCTCTACCCGCACGATAATATAGCGGTTGAGGTAGCTCCCTCCTTTTTCATACACTACGCTGCTTGCCGCCGGACCACGCTCGTCGTGGTAGCGCGATTCAATCATCCAGCGGAATGAAAAATCTTTTTCGGTGTAAATAATACCGCTCTGATCAATATACTGCACCTTTGCTGAAAGCTTTATCGGTGTCTGTGGTCCCGCTAGCCGGTGCCCTCGATACAGCGGCGTGACAACCGAGTCCGCCTCCCAGAGAATATCAAAAACAACCGGTCGTATCCATCGGGAAATATTGGCAAATCGCCGCTGCCCCTGTGAATCAAAGTACTGTATCCGCGCAACAACCTGTTTCGGCACGCTACCGGCAATTTCAGTAATCTTCGTCTTGTTTGTATATGCCGCCTGTTCAATACCGTCAATCTGCCAGATAATTGAATGGATACTGGAGACAAACGACTGGTTAGAGCGAATGGTGAAATCAACATACTCGCCCGGCGACGGGTAGGGTTCACTCACCGATATCTCATACGCGCTGTAGCTCCCCTGCTCTTGCCCGAATACTATGGGAGTCAGTAAAAAACCCGCTAACAAAACAGCATAGAGCCAAAAAAGAAATGCAATCCGCATACAGATGTAGTATACCCCGTAAAATTACAGAAACTACAGGAATTTTTGCAAAAACTCCGGTGGTCCCACTGCGCTGAAGAATGACAGATCGCCGACGAGGAAAAATATACCGAGCGCGATGAAGAGTAGCCCGCCGATGACGCGCATGGTCGGTAGGAATTTTGGTATCTCCTGCAGCCGTTCCGCTGCTTTGGTGTAGAGCAGTGCGAGGATGGTGAGCGGCAGCATAATGCCGAGTGCAAACGCGAACAGTAGGAGCATTCCGGTGAGCGCTGATCCGGAACTTGCCGCCAAGGTCAACACTCCGCCAAGCACCGGACCGATACATGGCGACCACCCTGCCGCGAATATCGCGCCGATGAGGAAAATGCCCCACCATGAGTGCACCGGCAGCATTTTCGGTATCGGAAATGATTTATTACCAAGCAATCTTTCCGGCAGCGGCACTGCGCGCAGTAACACTAATCCGACCATGATAAAGAAAATTGCGCCGATAATCACCAGTATTGGTTTTGCTTGATTAAACAGTGCCACGGTTCTGCTAAACTGCCCGAACAAGCCGGCAACACCGCCGAATAAGGCGTATGTTGTCGCAAATCCGGAAAAAAACCAGCTCGTTGTTGTGAGGGTGTACGGAATGTTGTTGCTGTCCTCGTCGCCGATGATGAGTGCGATATATCCCAGCACCATCGGATAAGTACACGGCAGAAAGACGGTGATAATCCCCGCCAATATAGTTACGGAAAAACTTATAATGGACAGCTGTTCTATCATTGTACTTCTTGCAGGAGGCCCCGCACCTGCTCCAATGGCAATGCGCCCGGTATGGAGCGCACCGCTTTGGTCTTTTTGTTGACCAGGAATGATCCCGGTGTGCCGTTGACCCCCATTTTCTGTGCATCGTTCATATGCTGCTCCACGAGCTGCTGCTGCTTACTGCCTGCCGCAACACATGCGTCTATTTGCGCATCAGAGAGGCCGTTTTCTCGTCCCAGTGCTTTATAGGTTTCAAGACTTAGTGCGGTTGCGGTGAATACGCCGTCTGTGTATGTCCAGAATGCGTCGTTCCCCTTGTGGGTCTTCACACATTCACCAATGGCAGCGCCGTCTTTTGCGGTCACATGAAATGGCAGCGGTAGGTGCCGGTACACCCACATAACTTCCCCACTGTCCACCAACGCCTGCACCGTCGGGTGGAATCGCTTACAAAATCCACATTCATAATCAGAGTACTCAACCAGTAGTACATCCCCGCTTCCGCGTGTTGCATCGTTATTTCGTACGGTCAGTATGTTAAGGTCCGGCGTGATCGGTGGCGGTCCCGGCGGCACTTCTCCCGCCGGCGGGTTGCCCTGTGGCTGTACCGCCACAGTTCCGCTTTTTCCGTGTATCATTCCGGCATAGAAAATTGCCGCTATGGCAATGAGGACCGCAAGTGCGGTGATCATGTTGTTTGTTTGATTACTGTTTTTTTCTGTACTCATAGTGTTTTATTGTTTTTTGTAATTATTAAACTGATTATGGTTATAGCATACCATACTTTACTTCATTATGGTTTTGCTTTTTCTACCAACACCTTTACCCGCTGCAAAAACTTGCTGTATTCATTCGCGTACGAGATGCCAATCGGTCGGTCTTTATATACTACCACAATATACGGTGTTCCGCGGGAACCCAGCCGCCATCCCTCGTTACTGTCCCGCTCTACCCGACTCCGCACCCGCTTATCCGTTGAGATACATTCCTGAAATTGCCGCGCGTCTGTCCCCAATGCCGCTGCCTTATTCGCCAGTGCTTTTGCATCGTTGATATCTCGCTGATTTTCATACACATACTGAATAAACGAGAAGAATGCTTCCTCGCCGGTATGTTTCGCCACACACTCGGCGGCAACCGCCGCTTCAAATGCGGCGCCTTTTTTCTGCGGATATAGGTGCCGCGACACCACCAGCACCCCCTCTTCGTCGACGATCTTTTTAAAGCTCTCCCGCATTGCCGCGCACATAATACAGCTTAAATCTGAATACTCAATCAGCACCACTTCCGCGTCAATATCACCCTGGGTGTGGTCAATAGACCGCACATCGGTCATGCCGATTACGGTGTGCTGTGAGTCAACCACCCCGATACCTGCTGCAATATGTTTCAGGACCCGCACCATCGGATGTTCCACATACAACAGTACCCCCGCTACCATCACCACCGCCACACACACCACCACTATCCGCCGTACATTCATTTGTCGCACATTCTGCATATGCTTACAGTATATCGCTATCTGGGAGCTCTGTACTTGGTATCTGCCACAGCCACCGCACGACAAGGGATGATGATTGAGGAGATATGAGGCAGATACTACGGCTTTTTAATAGAGGGCAATTTGAGCTGCTGAATACCCTGTAAAATGGTAAAAACCTTGATTTTACTGCCTTTCTTGGGGTTGACATATTGCTCCATAAATGATATAATACATATAAGTTACGGTGCCGGGGAGGGGCATGATGCATCTAACTACATTACACCATACATACACCATATTATGATTACCACATATTCTGATTACCACACAAAGAGAAAAATTACTACGGGGCGACTGATATACCTACTTACCACTCTGGGCGTTGTTTTGCTTGTATTCCTGTTCTCAGTTGGCTACCGAGCAGTAACCGCTTACACCCAGTCCCTGCACGAACAAATTGAGGGTATTAAAACACAGCACCAAGATGAGATTGACACCCTGATGGAGCAGCAAAAAGCGGCTGTTGAGGCAGCAGAGGAAGCGAAATGGGTTGCTACGAAAGAGGCACAAGTAGTGAAGGCGGCTATGGAGCGCGCACAAAGAGAGGTGAAAGCAGCTGCTATCACCCCTATTTCGACCGACACCAGTGTTGGCAGCAGCACAGACCTCACGGCAGCAGAGATCGAGCGATTGTCTCGTTCAATTGTAGAAATTAAGTGTAGTCGTATGGCCGGTTCCGGCTTCCTGTTCAGAATACCGAATAAGTCTGGTGGTGTACGAAATGCCGTATTTACCAACAACCACACTATTGAGAAGGATATGCGTGCCGGAACGCCGTCGTGTTATGTGGATAATGACTTTTTCCCGACCGCAGCACCTACTGGAGTTATTGACATCAGACCGGATAAGGATAAGATGACAGTGTTTAACCATTATGCTGACTTTGTGGCAGCAGACCTGCACTTGTTGCACGGCGATGACCGAAAGAAGCTTGACGAAAGGTACCGCGCGGGAGAAAGGTACCTTAGCCAGCTCGATTTCTTTTCTTTGGACACGATGCCATTGTGTCCGGCCGACCACCCTACAGGGAGTGTTGTATATGCGATGGGATACCCAACATACTCACGAGGAAACATTGTCGTAGTGAAGAACAGCATTATCGGAAAAGACAACATGATCAAAAACCTTCCTCATGATGACTATCTCACATCAGCAAGTATCGATTCTGGGATGTCCGGTGGAGCAGCTTTTTCTAAAACAAAGAACGGAGAAATCTGCCTGCTCGGCATAAACACCTGGGTACTCAAAGGCACCTACGAAAATGTCGGTGTTATCCAGAACATCCACAACATCATGTACTCGAAATAAGCATTTAGCTTTTCGGCAGAAAACAACACCACGCCCACTATAGGGCGCGGTGTTGTTTTTATTCGTACTCTAATACTTTTTTCATCTCTTTCCTCAACCGTTACTACCCCTCCAATGCCCGTAGAGCAGCGCCGACGGCGACGGAGAATTCTGATCCGCTTTCTTTGAGGGTTTCGCTGAGGAGGGCAGGATGCCGCAGCCGTGAAAAAGGGTTTGCTATCTCAACACTGTTTTTTGTTTTTGCCTTCACCTCTTCCAGAAGTCCTTTCATAGATGCGCCGCCGCCGGTGAGTACAATCTTAGAGATGGATTGACGGTATCGCTGCTCAAAATCAACAATCGCGTTGTTTGCTTCCGTGAAAATCTCATCAATAACTAATGACATCGCATGGCGGACTTCCTTGTCCTCTATGGTAAAGCCGAATTCCCGCTTTTTGTGTTCTGCCTCTTTGAATGATATGTCTTCCGCGCGCGCTATTGCCTGCGATATATTCTGCCCTCCTTGGTTTACGAAAAATGATCGAAGAATAATGCCGTGTTCAACGACATATAGTTTTGTGGATCGCGCCCCTATGTCGATGATGATGACCGGAAGCCCGCCATCATACACCGAGGAACGAAGTGTGCTGAATATCTCAATTTCAAAGTATTGGGTGTTTAGGGCAGTTTTCCCCAGAATGTTTTTATGTTTGATAAGTTCGTGGTTGTGAATGGCGATGAGGAGCACTTTTCGTTTTTCACTCTGTGCGATAGGTGCAATGTCATCCTCAAAAATAGGCGCGTCATCCCGTCTCAAGAGTGCCTGTGGCACTACAAACCAGTCCAGCGATACATCTTCCAATGGTACCGGGATGTATCGCTTTGCCTCAAAAGGAATGGTTTGCGCTATTTTCTCATCGGAGAGTGCCGGCACTTCAATGAGTGATATCAAGCTGGAGTGAAATGGTATGGAAACACACGCCAGCGATGCGGTTATCTTTGCTTCTTGCAGCAGCGCCGCTAATACCGTGTGCAGCACTTCTTCACCGGCGTTTGCGTGCTGTCCAATCTCAGTATCCTCCACATAGGGTCCGATTGCCAATGATCCGTAGGTCTCTAAGACGGCAACCCCTTTTTCCTGCCGCACTTGTACCACTTTCACTGCGGATGACCCGATGTCTATCCCGACAACACTGTGCTTGCCCCTCTTTAAAAACGAAAAAACTCGTGGTATTGGCATTGTATTAAAAGTATTTAGGTATAGTATACAGTATAATGACGGTAAAAAATTGGTTTATTGATTTTTTGGCAGCGCTATTGGAGGCGGCATTTCCGAAAAAGAAGCACAGTGTCGCTGCACAAAAACAGGGCGCTGAGGTCATTACCCGCCGGATACGGCCGACCCATCGGCGGGGACATCTTACCTTCCTGCCATATCGCGATAGTGCGGTGAAACACTTTTTATACGCCATAAAGTATGAACGGCACCGTGAGAGCATTACTTTGGCAGCGGATATTTTTCGGGATGCTCTGTATGAGGCAGTGCAGGAGGAGGAGACGATACATGCCATGCGTTATGCTCTCTGCACCGTGCCGGCAACATCAGAGCGGAGCGCGCACGACGGCTATAATCACCTGCACACCATCCTTGATGTGCTGTATACCCATACGCCAAATACTGAGCCCTCTCCGGAAGATAAAAGAAATCTGCTCACCTGGAATCGATCGGTCAGCAGACAAAGCTCCCTGAAAAACCGGCCGGAACGGTACCGCAATGTCAACGGCGCAATGGCTGTTACTGAGCAAATCCATCCCAATACTATCTACTTTGTTATAGATGACATTACCACTACCGGTGCCACCCTCACCGAAGCTCGCCGAACGCTCACTGCAAACGGCGCACATACGGTTATTACCCTTGCCCTCGCACATTAGGTACCGACAACATGCACCTTACCGTACTTCATACCCACCCTGCCCTAATGTCTCATATACACCGTCCATCTGCTTGTTCACTGTTGCATCATCAAGGGTTTCAGTGTTTGATTGGAACACCAGGCGGAATGCGTATGACTGCCGACCATCTTTCTCGAATGCATCAAATACATTGACCTGCTGCAAATATTCTCCGCCGCTCTTTCGCAAAAGTGCTTCCGTTTTCTTTGCGTCAGCGCCTTCCGGCACAAACACTGCCACATCCCGCAAGATGAACGGATACTTAGATGGCGGCACATACTGTACCCTGTGTATTGATGCTGTTTCTCCGGCAGCGTGACGCACCTGCGTCGCCTCCAGCGGCACTTCCCATACCCCGTCCTCAAAACCGCCTGCGATGTCCAGCACTTGCTTCACCTCCTTTTCAATAGCCGCCATATCCGCCTTTCCTCGCCCTAATGTTTCCCGAGCGCCGAGCGCAAGATGGGTCTTCTCCCCTTTTTTGGTAAATACATTCCCGATTTCTGCAACTCGTACCGCATCCAGCCCTAATAATTCTCCGTTGTAGGCGTTCTGTTCTAGCGCCTTCTCTACCCCCGGTCGTAACGATGACCGCAGGCACCCTTTATCTTTAGCCACCGGACGCGCAACACATACAGTGTCCTTTGCACGAAACGAGGAGGTCATCACTTCAGAAAACCCGATACCCTGTAATGCCCGCAATACCGAAATCCGTTTCATCAGCATGTCAGTATTCGCCGACACAAGCCGGTTGCGCGTCCGCATGAACAAGGAACGCAGCTTGCCGCCCGTGGGTGGAATACTTGGGACTGAATCATATCCGAGTATCCGCCCTATCTCCTCAATCATGTCATATTCATCCCGCACATCCGGTCGCTCGATCGGTATTGACACAGTGAATTGTTCCTGAGAATCGTTTTTGCGCGTAAATTCCAGTCGTTGTAATGCATCGGCAATTTCTTTCTGAGTGTAAGCGGTGCCGAGCAATGTGTTCACCCCGACAACTGAGACCTTCACTTCTTCCTGCTTTTTCAATGAAACTCTTTGATCGTCAAATGAATCAACAGTAGAGCCGTGCTGCCCGAACAACTCTGCGACACGGTGTGCAGTATAATCAATGAGCTCCGGCGGGAACCCTTGTGAAAAACGCAATGCGGCATCAGATATAAGTCCTACTCGCCGCATTGTTCGCCGTACACTTACATTGTTAAACGAAGCGATCTCTATGTACACTTCCTTCGTGTCCTCATCCACCCTTGTTTCCTCACCTCCTTTCACACCCGCAAGTGCGATAGAGCGATCATTCTTCGCATCTGTTATCACCACATCATCCTCCCGCAGCGCCACCTCTTCTCCGCCAAGTATTACCAATTGTTCATCAGCTTTTGCCTGCCGCACGCCGAACTGCCCCGACACTTTCCGCGCGTCAAATGCGTGTATCGGTTGCCCGATATCAAATAAAATATAGTTTGACAAATCAACAATCGGATGAATACACCGCTGCCCGACTGCCTCAAGATGTTTCTGTATTTTTGCAGGTGTCTCAGCGAGTGCTATATTCGTGACTTTCAGTATGGTGTACCGATCGCATTTCTCTGTTTGTATATATTCCGCCGCGTTGTTGAATGAAAACTGCTCCTGAAAATATCGCCGCTTGAGCGGTAATGAAAATATTGCTGCGATTTCTTTTGCGATGCCGTAGTGCGCGAGACAGTCAGCAGACCGATTCGGCAGGATGTCCAGTTCATACACCGTATCACCACCCTCCATAGAGCACACTTCTTCAATTTCAAATGAGTGCTTCAGTAGCCCCTCACTCACCGCCTCGGGTGCAGGCAGCGGTTTATCAAAAAAACTTTGTAGCCATTGATGGCTGTATACACCTTTCATAATTAAAACTGAGTAACTAGTCGCAGATCACCGTTGTAGAGCAGGCGAATGTCGCTGATGCGATGCCGCAACATTGCGATGCGATCCACCCCCATTCCGAACGCAAAACCACGATACTTGCCGGAATCAATACCCACCCGCGCAAGCACTTGCCGATGTACCATACCGCACCCTAACACCTCAAGCCATTTCTCATCGCTCTCCCGCTTCATATCCACCTCTAAGCTCGGCTCCGTAAACGGAAAGAAGCTCGGCCGATACCGCACCTGCACGACATCACCGAACAGTCGCCGCAGCAGTGTGTCAAGTATCCCTTTCATATCCGCCAAGGTTGCGTCTTCAGTAACACACAACCCCTCTATCTGATGAAACTGCACCTCATGGGTTGCGTCAGTCGCCTCGTTCCGAAATACTTTCCCCGGCACCACCACCCGCACCGGTGGTTTATGTTTCTCCATATACCGCACCTGCACCGGTGAGGTGTGTGTCCTCATTAATTTCTCTTTTTCACCTTTGATCCAGAAGGTGTCGTGCATTTCCCGCGCAGGATGTTCCTCAGGGATATTCAGCGCCTCAAAATTATAGTACGCCGTCTCTAATTCCGGTCCGGAAGCAACTTGATATCCAAATTCCCGAAAAATACCCACAATCTCCCCCATTATTGCTGAAATTGGGTGCATGCTCCCCTGCTTCTCCTGCCCGCTCTTCATTGGTACACAGTATATCACACTCGCTTTGGACAACTGTGGCACTATACTCTCTAATGGTGCTTATTCTCTTAGAAAACATCCGTAGCATGCTTAATGTCGGCGGTGTATTTAGAATTGCCGATGCGGTTGGATCTGAAAAGATATTGCTTGTCGGGTATACACCGGCACCGATAGACAGGATGGGCCGGGAAAATATGAAACTTGCTAAAACTGCGCTTGGCGCGGAGCGATCTGTCTTGTGGCAGCGGTACGAAACCACCCCTGATGCGCTTGCCGCACATCCGGAGCATAGTCCGATAGTTGTGGAACAAACACCAACGGCGATACCATACACTGAGCACAGGGTGTCGCGCAATTCTTTGTACATTTTTGGCAGTGAGACAGACGGTGTGCAGTCGGAGACACTGGGCACTATTGCCACCCACATTCACCTCCCGATGCACGGAATGAAAGAATCACTTAATGTGACTACCGCAGCTGCGGTCATTCTGTACCACCACCTTTTCGCTGCGCAGGTATAGTGCTTATTCACCGTATCGCACGGTAACGGTTATCTTTTTCTCGTTTGCTGGCAATGTGTTGCGCCATGCAGGGAATATGGTTGGTGTTTTGTGCTGTATCACTTGCGGGTATTCATTCGTAAGGATGTCGGCAACCTCTTTGCGGTTTTTTCTGACGATGTCGCTCGTGAGCAGTTCCGTGTCAATATCCCAGGATAGCTTTGCCGTTCCGCTCAGGCGGAAACTGAACTCTGTTGAAGAGATAATTTCAAACTCATCACTTTTTTCAAGACTCATAGATAAATCTTTTGCTTCAATGCGCGCCGGTGGCACCGTTTGTACCGGTGATGATGTGTATTTTGCCAGTAGTGCCGCAAGCTCCGTTTCTCGGAATGATATTGCATAGAGTTCCCCTTTTTCACAAATCATTTGATCTTCACACCCTTCATCTTTCTTCGTTAGCGACTCAAACTCAATAAATATTCCCTCTTCAAACACTACCCGCTCAGACAGTGAATTGTTTGCCACTGACTGTGCTAACATATCCCGCACCTCTTTTTCTATGTTTCGGCGCAGGTGTTCCCGTATTTTTGCCGCCTCAGTCGGATCAGGGATGAAGTTCTCGCCACTGGATCCTCCGATAATTTTTTCGGTAGTGATTGCGTGGGAATCAGCAAATCCTTTATATTTTGCAAGACCGGGAATGGAGAGTCGAGTGCCTTTATTCGGCAAATTAAAGTCGTCGCCGAAATTGTCTGCCTCTATTTTTACCTCTTTACTGCCCGGTACAAATTTGCCGTTTACCGTTTTACCGCCCGGGATAACATGTGTTCCGATAAGCCGATACATCTTGCCGTTTTCGGACTGCAGCCTCGTGCGGTTGATGAGTGGATCTAAGCTTTCGCCGGAAGGGTTAGTGTTATACAGTATAACGGTCCCGGTTGCTCGTGTGTTTTGCAGCTCCCAGGTCCCTTTTTCTATTGGTGCCGTTTGTGTGGCTTCAAACACGCCGAGTCGGGAGTATGAGATATCTTTTGACTGTGCCGGCTCACGCACTGCATTGAATACGCCGTCCACAGAAACCTCAGCGGTTGAGAGCGTCAAGTCCAGTGTCGCTGTCGCAAATACTGTCGTTAAGAGAAATAGCACAGTTATCGCAACGAGGGTGAAGAAGACCGCCGCCTTTTTTCCGATGCCGGATTTTTGCTTTCGCCTCATTTGCCTCTGCGTACCCTGCCTGCCGATACTCCGCCTTCTTACTGTTTTTACTGACTGCCGCTTCTTTGCGCCGGTTCGTTTTTGTGCTCCACGCAGATTTGACCGCTCAATGGAGCGGAGATTTTTACCTCCTTCTGCTTCATCACTCTCTTCGGATGGTTGTATTTCTTCATTCATCTCCTCTTCTTCCATAGATGTCTTTTATTATACCACTATACTAGTCCCCAAAAATCTGCCTGTGGAATACAGCAAAGAATGAGTCGTCGCTGCAAAAAACCCAACAAAACGGGCTGTTTACTATATATCTAGGGTGGCGTAGGTTGCGTTTTCCTGTATAAATGCCTTTCGTGGGGCGACTTCGCTACCCATCAGCATATCAAAGGTTCTGTCAGCGTTTTCAGCATCCTCTATAGACACCCGCTTCAGTACTCGGTTTTCAACATTCATCGTGGTGTCGCGCAGCTCTTCAAAATTCATTTCGCCCAATCCTTTGTACCGCTGTACCGTCACACCTGCTATCTTTGCTTCGTCTTCGCTGATGTCGGCTTTTTTCTTGCTCGCCGCTTTTGTGGTCTTTTTCTTCGTGAACTCTTCCAGCACTGCATCCCGTTCTTGATCTGAATATACATACCGCATGTCCTTCCCTTTCGCCACCTTGTATAACGGTGGTTGTGCAAAATAGACATTACCGCTCTCAATAAGCCGCTTGAAGTGGCGGAAAAAGAGGGTTAAGAGGAGTGTGCGGATGTGTGCTCCGTCAACATCGGCATCGGTCGCGATGATGATCTTATCGTAGCGCAATTTTTCTATATCAAATGAATCGCCGATGGAGGTTCCCAGGGCGATGGCAAGTGCTTTTATCTCCTCTGATGCCATCATCCGGTCTATACGCACCCGCTCTACATTCAGTATTTTTCCGCGCAACGGCAACACCGCTTGTGTCTTCCTGTCTCTCCCCTGTTTTGCGGTGCCGCCTGCCGATTCTCCCTCCACAATGAAAAGCTCGGAATCCGCGCGGTTTCGTGATTGGCAGTCCGCCAGTTTGCCGGGCAGGGTCATGCCGTCAAACGCGCCTTTTCGCAGAATACTGTCCTTTACTGCGCGCGCCGCTTTTCGCGCTTGTAATGCTAATGACACCTTGGTGACGATGTTTCGCGCGTCAGCAGGGTGTTCTTCTAAAAATGTTTTAAATGCTTTATTGAAAGCACTTTGTACTGCCGATCGCGCCTCTACGCTTCCGAGTTTTGCTTTCGTTTGTCCCTCAAATTGAATTTCCGGCAGTTTGACTGAAACAATAGCCGTGATGCCTTCCAGTGCATCATCAGCGGTAAAGTTATCAGCATCTTTGGTGAGATTCTTATCCTTCGCATAGGTGTTGACAACTCTGGTCAGCGCGGTTTTGAAGCCGGTCACATGAGTCCCGCCTTCGGTGTTCGGGATGGTGTTTCCGAAGGCAAACAGGCGCGGGGATATGTCGTCTACATACTGTAAAGCAATCTCTACTCCCACATCACCGACCTGCTCCTCGGTGTAAAAAATGTTCTGATGGATGGGCTTTTGTCGGTTGTTGTGGTACCGCACGAACGAGGTGAGACCGCTGTCATAGAAAAATGAATAGGTCGGCGCTTCCGGCAGTTCCGCATGCACAAAGAGGGAATCCTCCAGGATGTTTTTTGTTTCTGCCTGCCTTGCGTCAACGATTCGGATGTGCAATGATTTTACCAAAAACGCTTGGTTGCGCATATGGTCTTTGATGCGCTTTATGTCAAACACTTCGCCGTTAAATTCAGTGGTGGTGAAAACGGACGGGTCTGCGCGAAACTGCACCACGGTTCCCTTTCTGTCTGTGGAGCCGATTTTTTTTACCTTTGCAGTCGGCTTGCCGAGGTGGTACTCCTGTTGAAATAATGTTTTTTCCCGGTGTACCCGCACCAACACCTCGGTTGATAGGGCGTTGACAACTGATACTCCGACACCGTGCAGTCCGCCTGATACCTTGTATCCGCCATCTCCGAATTTTCCTCCTGCGTGTAGGGTAGTCATGATGGTTTCAAGCGCGGATACTTTTGTCTTTGGATGGATGTCGGTCGGGATACCCCGTCCATTGTCCGCCACCCGCACCACATCGTCAGGTAGGAGGGTGATTTCAATCTCATTCGCATGCCCCGCCATCGCCTCATCCCGCGAGTTATCAAATACTTCCCAGATGAGGTGATAGAGTCCGTCAATCCCGGTTGTTCCGATGTACATTCCGGGTCGACGGCGCACTGCCTCAAGCCCTTCGAGGACCGTGATGTCGCTGGCACTGTAGCTGCTGTCCTGCACGGTCGCCTTACTCGCTGCTTTTGCTGTCGATTTTTTAGCGGCTTTTTTAACAGATTTTTTCTTGACTGTTTTCTTCTTCGGCTTCGGCATATATAGGGGAGTATACCACACCTTTATGGCCTATGCGTCCAGATAAACCTCTACAATTTCGCTGGATACCGCGTCGTCCTCATAGAACTGCGGATGATGGCGCACCGGCTCAGCGGTTGCGGTGCCCTGGTCCCTGTTCGCATCTCCGTACACCGGATCTGGCTGTCCACCCGCAAATCCTGAACCAATCGGCTCGTTTTTCTCGGTACCCGCATCTATAATTTCTGTTACGACACTCCCCCGCTGCAGATCGCCGCTTTCTGCGTTGAAGAGCGGATGACCGTTCAGCCACACAACGCCGTCGTTCGTCTCAAGAATCATTGCCATATAGCTGATAACGATGGCATTAGCGCCGCTTCGGTATTCTTTTTTGTCGATAATTGAGCGAGGAATAGTTATGTACTGCGTTACTCCCGACGGAATTTCTTCAACGACAAGCACCTCAGCTACATCAGAGTTGTCCCGCAATAAAGAGATGACTTCAGACGGATCACCGGTCTCAGCGAGCGGCTCATACCCCTCGGGCAGCTCTACACCCAAGAAATTCATAGAAAAATCATTGTTATGCAATACCAATACACCCGGGGCGATGGTATATTCGGAAGTGTTCGTAAACTGAATAGTTGGGTTCGTTGCTGTCTCTTCACTGACAGGGGCATCAATCCGGGATGATGGCGTGAGGTCCGCCACAACTTTTACCAGCACACCGATCACAGTGATAGCCCCGACAATGATGATAAAGATAATCCATTTATTCATATACACGATTAAAGAACATTATTAATTGATTAGTGTCAGTATACCATACCAACAAACGCAGCATCTTATCCACAGGCATCAACCTCCTATAAGTGTCAGCTAATTCGCTCCTTTGTTTTTCGGCAAACATCCAGGATGACATGGACAATGATGAGGGCACCGGTGCCGCTGATTGCGAAGATAAAAGTTCCCGCAGTTGAGCCGGTTATAACATAGGGCAGCGCAGCTACGGCAACCAAAAACACCGCGGCGTAAAAGAGGATGTGTTTCAGCACCTTGTTGAAGTATGCTTCGGTCTCCTCGCCCGGACGCACGCCGGGTATGAATGCCCCTTGATTTTGAAGATTCTCAGCAATTTTTTTGGTATTGAAGACAATCGGTGCGTGAAAGTAAGTGAAGAAGAGGGTGAGGAGTGCCACCGGTATTGCGTAGTGGAAGCCGTTTGCCAGTAGTCCGTCTATGTGTGCGCCGACTGACTGTATCGCGCCCCACCCGTCAAGTCCGCCAAGAAACTTAAAACCGTACTGGAGGAACGCCATCACCGTCAGTGCGAAAATAATTGACAACACGCCGACCGGGTTCACCTTGATTGGGATGTAAGTTTTTGCCCGTCGTTCGCCGGATCCATACCCAATACCGTATCGAGCATAGGTGATCGGTATCGGTCGGTCAGCCTCATTCATCCAAACAGCAACCATGCAGCCGATGAGGATACCAATCGCACCAAGCACATAGTTAGTAATTAGTGATGGCGAGTAGGTTGTTACCATTTGTGTTATGAGTGTCGGAATATTCACCACAATACCGGCAAATATGATGAAGGAGATTCCGTTCCCGACACCGAATTCGGTGATTAGTTCTCCGATCCACATTGTCAGCACTGTACCGGCAACGATAAACAACACGCTCAGGGCAAGGTCAGGGATGGGTAGATTGGTAATCGCGCCCTGCGCCTGGAGGTAGTACAGGATACCGACCGCATTAATCGTTGCCACCGGTACGGTGACGATTCGGGTCCATTGTCCGATTTTCTTCCGACCGATTTCTCCCTCTTCGTTGTAGAGTGAATGTATCTTAGGAGAGATGACGGTCAATAACTGCACGACGATTGAAACGGTAATGTATGGAAACACGCCGAGCATGGCAATGGAAAAATTTGATAATCCGCCGCCGGAGAAGATATTAAACGCGCCGAGGATTTGATTTTGGTAGAGAAGCGCGCTGATAGTTGATTGGTCTATTTGCGGTATCGGGACTGACGCTATCATGCGAAACACTGCCAGCCCGATAATCACTGCGGCATACCGCTTCAGCAGTACCGGATCAGAGAAAAAAGCTTTGAGTCCTTTAAACATATAGTGCCTACTGTATTGTACCACCCGCAGCCTCTATCTTTTGCTTCGCCCCTGCTGATGTGCTGCATTTTTTAATGGAGAGCGGCATGGTGATATCTCCGCGAGCAATTATTTTTACTGACGGCACACGCCCTTTTACCTTTGTCGTGATACCCCTGTCGGCCAGCACTTTCGGGGTGATAATGCTTTTTTCCTGAAAATGTTTTTCCAGCATTTCTAAGGTGACGCTCCGCACAGCATCCCTGTTCCGCACACCACGAGCGCGGTTTTTATTGTGTCCTCGCCGCTTCGGTATGCGCGCCAACTCATCCCGCAGTGCCGGACGAATGCGCCTCCCTGCTCGTGATCGCTGTCCCTTGTTCCCGCGACCGGATTTCGCGCCGCGGGCACCGCCGCGTCCTATTTTTTTCTTTTTCTTGTTTTTTGTTGAGAGTTCGTGAAGCATATATCTTTTTGTAGGTTTTATTCGCTCATCATCGCGAACGCTTTCAGCGTTGCGCGGGCGTTGTTGAGATGGCATTTGCTGCGGGACTGTATCTTCGCGTTTATGCGCTCTACCCCCGCGAGGTCAGCGATGATTCGCACCGCGCCACCGGCAACGAATCCCTGGCTCGGACGGATGTGCACCACTGACGCGCAATATTTACCAATCGCTTCGCTCGGGATACTTTTTTCATCGGTCACCTGCACCGTCACCATATTTTTCTGCGCTTGATTTCTCGCCTTTTCCATAGCGGCAGCCATATCAATCCCCTTGCCGGTACCGACACCGACCTTCCCCTTTCGATTACCGACCGCTACTGCCACACTCAAGCTGAACCGCCGCCCTCCGGCAACCACTCGAGACACACGCCGCGCGGACAGCACTCGTGTATCAAATTCTGATTTTGGTTTGTCGGTGCCGCGTCTTTTGTTAAATCGCCCGAATGCCGATTGGCGTTTTTTTCCTCTGCCGCCTCTGTCGTTGCTGCCACCCCTTCTTTGTCCCCTTCGGTCGCCGCCTCTGCCGCCCTGCTGCTGTCCGTTGCCGTTCTGCGGTCTTTGTGCCTCTTTTTGTCCGTTCGCATCGCCCCCATTTTTCGCTGCGAGTTTTGCATTCTGTTGTGGTGCTTTTTCTGTGTGTTCTTCCATAGGTACTATATTAAAATTCTAACCCCCCTTCCCGCGCTGCGTCAGCAAAAGTTTTTACTGAGCCGGCGTACATAAAGCCGCCCCGATCAAACACCACCTTGCTGATTTTTTTATCTTTCGCCTGTTTTGCAATGGTGGTGCCCAGCTGCTTAGCGCCTTCTTGCGTGCTGCCACCGCCTCCTTTGAGGGAGGAGACCCCGACGAGCGTGTTCCCCGCGGTGTCATCAATGAGCTGCGCGTATATATGCTTGTTTGATCGGAAGAATGCGAGCCGCGGCTTTTCCGGAGTGCCAAAAACCCGCGAACGGATTCTTCGGTGCCGTTGCATCCTCTTGAGTGCTTTTTTTGCTGTCTTTTTCATATTATTATTGTTTGTATACTATGCCGCTGCCGCTTCTGCTTTCTTCCCCTGCTTTCTGCGGACCACCTCGCCGACATACCGCACGCCCTTATCCTTATATGGATCCGGCTTTTTAACCCGTCGCACCTTTGCGGCGAATTGTCCGACCTTTTCCTTATCGAAACCTTCAATAGTTATAGTAACATCCTGTACGCTTACCTGCAAACCCTCCGGCACATCAAATACCACCGGATGGGAAAAGCCGACATGCAGCATCAACTGTGTCCCTTGCATCTCAACCCGGTATCCGATACCCCGCACCTCCAGCTCTTTTTTGTACCCTTCGGTCACACCAATAATCATATTTTTCGCGTGTGATGCGTAGGTACCCCAGAGACCGCTTGCCAGCCGGGTTTTTGCCTTTTTCTCCGCCGTCAGCTCTTTGTTTGCGACCGTAAAGGTAACCTCGTCCCGAATTTGTCTCGTTAATTCACCTTTCGGTCCTTTTACCGTCAGCATGCTGTCTTGAAATGACACTTCCACGCCGTCCGGTATTGCTATTTTTTGTGATCCTATTCTTGACATATTACCAAATTGAAAAAAGTGCCTCGCCACCGGTATGCCCCTTGCGTGCTTCATCGCCGGTGAGTATCCCCTTCGGCGTTGAGAGGAATAGTGTGCCGTGGCCGCTTCGGATCGGATGAATATCCTGCACGCCGAAGTAGACCCGCCGTCCCGGCTTTGAAATTCGTTTCACATCACGCACCTTGTGCTTGCCGTCTTCATGGTAGGCGAGGGTGATTATCAGCTCTTTTTTCGTGCCGTGTCCCTGCGTTTCCACATTTTCAATGTAGCTTGCGGTACGCAATTTTTGCGCTATACTGTTCCTTTTTTTGGAATACGGTACCTCAATCTTTTCTTTGCGCACCATGCCGGCGTTTTTAATCCGAATGATGAGATCCGCGATGCTGTCTGTTACCATTACCATGATGATTTCTTTAGTCCGGGTATATACCCTTTTTGTGCCTGCTCCCGCACGCATATCCGTGACAGACCGAACGCGCGAATGTACCCGCGTGGCCGTCCGGTGATAAAGCAGCGATTACGAATGCGTACCGGCGAGGCGTTTCTCGGCAGTTTTTGCAGTCCTTCCCAGTCGCCCGCCGCTTTTAGTGCTGCCCGCTTTTTCGCGTATTTTTCTGCTAATCGCACCCTTTTTTGGTTGCGTGCTATCAGTGATTTTCTTGCCATATGTATTTCTTACACGAAGCAATATCACACACCATTATCTTTGTCCAGCCCTTTTGCGGAACAAAGAAAACCCTGCGGATTAACTCCGTTGGGAGCAGTATAGCATACTTTTTATACAGGATATGTGCTTTTATGTGTTTTGCTCCTGAGTAAGCATTTCTTGAAAGATGTGGTCAGGACTCTTAATTATTGCTGTAAACAGAAAAATGATCATCGTAATTGCCAAGGAGCGCATTACTCTCCATTCCTGGTATGCCTTTGATGTGGTCTACAACATCGCTATTTCTTGTTTCGAACACGGCTCGTAACCCGGCATTGCCGGCTTCTTCAATGAATGTTTTTACCTTCCTTTTGAATGCTTCTTTTTCGGTGTCTGTAAGATTCTTATAGATGACGGGGCTTCCATTTTTTCTAAAAGCAATGTCAACGCAGGTGCCGGTATAGTGACAGTTGTTGCTATGTGGTCGTGTCGGCGGCCATGCTTCAGTTACTATCCATGTAAAATCTTCAATATTTTTTTTGAGACTGCTTTGTAATTTTCCTGCGAAACCGCTAACTACTTTATTGCTCTCAGCCTCTTTGAGCAAACCTGATGGGAGGTCGTTGCAGTTATTACAACTACAGTTCAGGCCTGATTTTCTTCTACTTCTCCGTCTTAGATGCCCTTCACATACTGCAATCTCTGCATCTTGTTCGCCCTCTTGTGGTCCTGCGTTGCCGCCCCTGTTATCATCAGCCGGTGATTGACCGGAGGTTCTTCCTGGTGCCGGCTCCATATCATCCACAGGAGGCAGTTCTGCTTCGTTCCACTGGAACGGATTGCCCAAGTTGTAGCCGATGATATTAAATCCTGCGTTGACGATGAGGTAGGCACTGAGGATGAATATCAGCCCGAAGAGTATCGCTCTGAGTGCGTCCTTCACTTTCTTTCGCGCTTCCTGATCGCCTCCTTTTACGAACACATTAATTGCTAATACTGCCCCTCGGTAGAAAATGAGTATTCCCGCGCCGGTGATTGCAAGCCATAGCAGGAGTTTCATTATATTATTCGCTAATTCAAATAGGTGCTCTATACCACAATCATTTCCTTCCCCAAAACTGCAATTTACGATGAGGTTTGACTCTTCTACCTGATCATTACTGGTAATACTCACGGAATAACTACTGCTGGCAGTGGGGCTTCTACCGCTAACTGAACAGGTAATTGAGCCGGACGACTCAGGTGTGTCGTCATCAGTGGTTTTCATGGTAAAAGAGCCGGTGGTGTCCCTTTGGGTGGAGAATGAGAGCGGCGTAGCACCCCACGCGCCTCTTTCTTTGCAAGAGACCGTGAAACCCTCTTCTGTCGCATCTTGCCGCCGAGTAATAGTCCACTTAATACTTTCTCCCTCGGAAATACGAGCGTTATCTGCCTCTATGGTAAAAGGAGGCGGATTGGCGGGAGATGATAAGCGTGGATCGGGTGGTGCGTTGCCGCCATCATCACCGTTCCCGTTGTCGCCATTACCATTGCCGCCATTGCCACTGTCTGTCGTTGTTGTCGTAGAATCTACAGTACCGTCTTCATTAACGGTGGTACGATGTGTTTGTTCAATCTCATTTGAGAAATCGTCAGTTGTTCTCACAACAACTTCCAGATTGGTTTCTCGGTCCGGGTCTACGGCATTAGGGATGGTTATACTCCAAGCGCCAGTTTCCGAATCAGCAGTAACAATGCTGAGATCTTCACTCAACGGTATGGTGGCTTCATTGCTTGTTACGGAAACAGCGGCAACCGTTGAGCCGGGTTCCGCCGTGCCGGATATGGTGGCCGACGGGGCGGCAGGGGCTCCTCCGACAGAAAATCTGATACCTCTGTTATAGGTGGTGTCTATGGTCACATAGTACTCCGCCTTCTCATAGTCAGTATTAGTATCATCTTTTCTGGAGGCGAAACAGAAAGTGTATCCGTTATCAGTCGCCGCACCAAGAGTGACCGGAGAGCCTTCTGTGTAGGTATTTTCCAATCTATCCCATACATAAATATCGGAACCGCAAGGTTGATTTTTATATATTTTCTGCATCCGCCACGAAGTCTCTCCACGAGGATAATTATCAGTTGCGCGGAAAGTTATTGATTGTACACGACTCCCACGATTATTTTCCATCCCTGCAGGATTTGTCTCTTTATCAAAAGTTATGACAACCGGTCTATCGTCTAAAGCCCCTCCTTCTTGACGGTCACCCCAAAAGCAAATTGCCGTACTCCCTCCATACCCGCGGCATTGATATGAATTACTTGTGCCACGGGGAGGTGACTGCGCACAACGACAGCCACCAGGCGCACACTTACCATTGAATACACTTCCTGCGCTACAGCCCTCACAAGTTCCGGAATTATTTCCACCGTTCTTTCCCTCACAATACCACGCGGCAAAAGTTCCTAAGTTTTGCCGGCAAAAACAAGCCCATGTAGCGGATGCGGTTGATGCGCTTATTTCAGTGCCGGCGACACACCTTGTTTGAAATGTGCCGCATTTGCCATCCACTACATTTTTTACTGTAACTGTTATTGTTCCACTTTTTCCTTGTGGGTCCTCATTGCATTGATCGTGAATGGGATTTCCACCCTCTCTCGGAGTGTCAGTGATCTCCCCGGTACAGAAATACGCTGAAAAATTTATAGTATATATATCTTCATCTTTTGTGTCTTCCGCAACCTCAGGAGCATTTGTTATTCTGATCATCTTATCATTGGCTCCCTCCCGGGATTCATAGGTAATCCCTTCTGGGGCTTCTATCTCTATCCGCTTCATATATGCCCCTTCCTTGTTTGCGCCGGTAAAACAACTTTCATAAATATCCAACCAGGCACTTTCTTCCTGAAGTTCTTTCACTTCAAGCTCACAATCACCTGATCTATATTCCACGCTTCCCTCATACTCATTCTTAAAGATCATCCCTAACAATGTTTCACCATCGTTGCTGCTTTTGTTGTTAGGGTCACACGATAAATCATTGTCAATTTGTTCCGGTGTCTTTTCCCACCAATCAATTTTCACAAAATCAGGCAAATCCCGCTTAAGTGTTTTGTTGATCTTGTCATTTTTAGGGTTTTGATAAAATATCCTGTATATTGCAAATTTTCCAACACCTGCAGGGTCATCCAAACCGCCGCCGTCTCTGTCTTTGACATGCTCCACCGTAAACCAATTGTTCTCAAGATTTTGATTTGGCTGTACCTCAGAGCAGTCAATACTATTAAATGGGATTTCAATTATTTTATTATTAATTTGAGATTCGCCGTTGACCGACTCAAAGTTCTTTTCAAAGGACCACTCACTTGTTGTGGTAAATACCTCGGGCCATGTCTCAGGACGAATTATTACCCCTTGTTTACCTTGCCCATACAGATTTACGGAAAAAAGGAATAAGAGGGATGGGACGATGATAAAAACACCCAAAAGTGTCAATATATATATGCGCATACTATTGTCAGTATACTGCACGAAACATACTTGTAGTGCCTATGCGGCTGTGCTATCATATATCCTATGATACTCACCGATCAACAAATAGCCCCGATAGAGGTTTCTGCGCGTCGTGCGGCTGGTTTTAGTGTGGGCGATACCGTGCGTGTGCATCAAAAAATCACTGAAAAGGATAAGACGCGTATACAGGTTTTTGAAGGCACCGTTATCGCTCGCAAGCACGGCACCGAGCCGGGAGCGACATTCACCGTCCGCCGTGTCGGTACCGACGGCATTGCCGTGGAAAAGATATTCCCGCTCTACACTCCCGTCATAGATCGCATAGAGGTTGTCCAAAAGGTCAAAACCCGCCGAGCAAAATTGTATTTCCTTCGTGGCAAAACGCCAAAACAAATTCGTGAAAAATTGCGCAATACTATGGCGGCTATAAAAGAAACGGTAGCCCCTGAGGCGCAACAGCAGGAGCAGAAGAAAGAAGAAATGGAACAACAGCCTGAAGCACAGCAGGATGAGCAAACAAAACAGGAGGAACAGCCGGAAACGGCGGCACCGGAGACACAGTCCGACCCGGCACCACAATCAGACGACACACCGCAGCCGGAAGCATCTTCAAAACCTGACAATGCTGCTGAATAAGTGTTATGTATTACGAATGAACGCCTCTACGGTCCGTTCGACATCAGCAGCGGTTTTAGCTTCTTCCATAAGTTTCATACGAAGTTCTTTAGCGCCGGCGAAACCTTCTATGTACGCCTTATAGTGCTTCTTCATCAAGTTAAATGATTTCATCGGGAGTTTTTGTTCAAAGAGTTTGGTGTGTTCAACCGCCACGCGCAGCCGCTCTGCAATTGGCAAAGTATCCCGGGAGACCGTTTTACTGAAAAGCCACGGGTTGCCGAAGATACCACGCCCGATCATAATACCGTCACAGCCACTCTCCTGTGCTTTCTGTTCGCCGTCTGCCCTGTCCAGCACATCACCATTACCGATCACCAGCGTCTTTGGTGCGAGCGTGTCACGCAGTGCGACAATGCGATTCATTGCTTCCCAGCGTGCCGGCACTTTTGACATCTCTTTCCTGGTGCGCAGGTGCATAGACAGGGCGACAATGCCGGTCTGCAGGAGCGTCGGCACCCAAGTGTCAATCTCATCCTTGTTGTAGCCCATTCTGGTTTTTACCGACACCGGCAGTCCGGTTTCCATTGCCGCCTCTATAACTGCAACTGCTGTTTCGGGGTTTCTGATCATATCACACCCGCACCCTTGCTTTTCAATCTTTCGATCAGGACAACCCATATTGATATCCAGTCCGTCAAAGCCGAGTTCTTTGGCCAGCATGCCTGCTGTATACATATTTTTCGGATTACTGGTAAATAGTTGCGCGACAATCGGCCGTTGATCTTCTTCAAACAGCAGGTCAATCTGCAGTGACTCCCTTCCGGGTGAGCATAGTCCGTCAGCGGAGACAAACTCCGTCCAAAATACATCCGGCTTACCATACTTTGCGAACATAGCCCGAAATGAGACATCCGTCACATCCGCCATCGGCGCAAGCGCAAAAAAGGGTCGTGGCAATGCCTGCCAAAAAGAATCACTTTTTTTCATATAGCATACTGAGAGGGTTTCGCACATCAACAGATACAATCTTTGCCTGCTTTTTCGGGTCGGAAAACACCTCCTCAAAGATGATGTGGAGCGCGCGTGTTGTGTCGTACAGCGCTTCACTGCTGTCAAGCCAGACACCGATACCATTTTCAAGCTTTATGTGTGCCACCCGCGTGTCCCGTCGCAGTGAAACGGTTTTAACTAAGAAACCGCCGCTTTCAAGGTAGCGTACGATTTCCGGTATTTTTTGAAAATCGGTCACCGCTGATTCATCGCCGCCAAATACCTGCTCGCCGAGGCGCAATGAATCAGCGACAACGATTGCAGTGCCGACCAGTATATCCGTTTCCATAAATGCCACACCCTTGGTGTCGATGACGAGACACCGGGTATTGGCACAGTGCGTGCCGAACGACTCTCTCTTTTTTGCAATAATGCGCCACTTGTTTAAAAAATCTGATTCTACCGTGATGGCATCTGCCTGTAGAAATGTTGCCCGCAAGAGATTTTCAAATTTCTGCTTATTAAAAAAATACCGTGTTTTTCCCGGCACGCCGTACTCCCGATCACTGAGTATGTTTTTTGCGTATGCGAGCATGCCGGCTTGTACTGTCTGATCCACATCAGATTCCGGCGCTATATAAATTGATCGTACTGAAGAGAACGGCAGGTGCAGCGCGATTACTGTGACAACAGTAACAATACTCCCCGTTAAGACAATACGAATAACGAGCCGAAACAGTCGCCTTGTTGACCGTCGCAAAAACCAAACCCGCACCCGACTTTTCAAACCCCTTTTCCTCATTACTTACAGGGTACAGCAAATCCCCGAACACTCCAATAGTGTCGGATGAATTTTGAGATGTTGTGATCTCGGCATCTGTATGTGTGCTATGGTGTGGACGGCTTGCTTTCCCAGAATTCTACCCCGTGCAGACGCACTAAATCTAAGCCCGCCGCCGGTCCGGTTGTTGCCGGAAGGTGGTATCGTTCTACATAATCTTCGTCGCCGCATATGGTAGTTAGTTCGTTACCGCTGTACTGTTTCTTTGCAGAGGTTGTCGGCTCCAATAGATATATTTCATCAATATAACCATTGATGAGTGAGGTTCCGATTGCAGCCACGATTTCTTTGGTCGGGTGTTTTTCAGAAAGGTGTTTAAAGGTAACCTGCCTGCCATCCTCTATGACTGCGTCGCAAAGTATTCGCCGCTCGCTCGTTTCTCCGGTATTCTTGTGTACCGATATCGCCGTTGCAGTGTCGCCCTGTTGGACGCCGCTGAAGTACACCAACTGCCCTTCTTTGTTGATGGCAATAGGGAAATTTCTGAAATGCAGGTGGTCAGTGAGTGGTGAGGTGCCGGCTGTTGGGATGGTGGTTGGCGTGGTGTCAGTTATGCTGTCAATGACACAGAGGTCGGTACCGTCATCACATATTGAGGTGTACTTGTTCAGTCCGTTACCGTATGCGAAGATGCCGCCGCGGGCAACTGTGTCACTTCGTTTCAGCTTTGATGCTCCTTGACCGATTGACACTAAGTGTCTGCCGGTAGCATCTTGATACCAGAGTGAGACCGTGTTATTGATAACCTGCAGCGCATCAAGAAATCTGAACAGTACCGGGCGGGTAATATCGCTCGGCGTTATGCTTATGCCATTTTCCTTATCCGGATCAGGGTGCAGCTGTCGGCAACGATTACTTTGTGTATTGCTTGGCATATACCTAAATTCACTACATCCGCCAATAATATCAACTAAAGAGATGGAGGAACCCGCGCTGAATAGGCGAGCGGTTCTGGTTCCGGCTTTATCTCTATAGAACAGCAGTATCTGATCGTCGTCTGTCGCTATATTTCGTATTGTCTCCTTATTGGTACCGCCCGTTACGATACGATCAGCGCGAGCATCGTCAACCCTGTGCAGCGCACCGTTGTACGATCGTGTGTACAGATACCCGCCGGCAGGATGGATGGACACCACGCCTTGCGGATCATTTGCGCAAAAGCGGCAAGTTGAATATCCATCCTCACCTAACACTCGGACAACGGCATTTTGTATATCAAGTGATTTTTTTTCTACCGGATTCCTGCTGCCAACCATGCCGGTTGCGGCCAGTGCGTCATCTATTACTGCTTCCGGAATGTGGAAGACCAGTCCGTTGTCTCCCAGTATGTACAGTCCGTCGCTGGTGAATTCAGCTGCGACTATTCCGGCACTTTCTTCACAAAAACTGTCTAAGAAAACGTTCCCCACTCTATCCCGACACACGATGTCGGCTTCTTTTGGATTATTGGTTGGTGTCTCCCCATCCTTCTTGAGGTATTCTGCTCTTCCTGATTCATCTACTCTCGGGCCATAGGCGAAATTGTATATGACGGCAGCGTTTTCATTTTCGGAAGTTGCGACAAAGGTGTTTAACACATTCTGGCTCGGGTCAAGTATGCGGCTGGTAATTTGTGTTTTGAATGAAACATTTTCCGTATTGTCGGCAACAGTGTACTCCGCATCAATCCGTGCCTGCACCCTAGGTTGCTTTGCCGCGTCATTTTCCAGTTCAAATGAAAGATTTGTTACTGAAACAGCGTTGTCGGTAAACGGCACCCATTTATCAGAGGTGCCGCACACCTTCGGATTCGGATCAAACAGTTTCGTTGCCCGTTTCACCTGCTTGTTCGCACTGTCGTACCATATTTTTACCTGCTTACCCAGCTGGTCTCTAAAGGTCAAACACTGACATACATTATTCACTGTTTGTCCGCACGCATAATCATGGCCGAAATAGGTTTCTCGTGACAATTCAGCAAACAAAAACCGAACAGTTTCTAACGCCACCCGCTCATCCTGTGCCCGTACCTGATTCCCAATAAATACGGTAAAAAAACTCAGGAGGGCTGTTATTACAATACTCGCCAACCCGATAGCAACAATCAACTCAATAAGTGTAAAACCCTTTGTGGAAGAAGACCTCATGCTTTTATAGTATCATCCCGCTGTGCGTTCATATGGCAGTGTATAGGTGCTGCGCATAGCGCGTGTGATGAAGGCATTTCGCGCTTATTCCATTGGAGGTGTGCGGTAGGTGACCGCTTCCAGTATGTGGTCGGGGAGTATGTCCGTGCTTTCCGCTAGGTCAGCGATTGTTCTTGCGCATTTGACGGTGCGGTGGTAGCCGCGGGGTGAGAGTAAGAGCTTTGTTGCGGCTGCCTGGAGCGTGGATACCGACTCAGGCGGCATGGTGAGGTGACTTTCAATAATACGCGCATTGGCTTCACTGTTCAGGTGTATGTCGGTGTCAGTATATCGATGTGTTTGTGCTTCTCGCGCTTTGCGTATTGCTGTTTTAATAGCATCAGTTTGCTTGGTGTCCTGCGGCACCTGTTTTTGCTCCAACTCGTCAAACCCGCTTGCCTCTACAGAGACCCACACATCAATGCGATCAGTGATTGGTCCGGTGAGTTTCCTGCGGTATGCTGCCTTTGCGGGTGGTGAGCAGGAGCATAGCTTGTCAGTGCCGGTGTTGCCGCATGGGCAGAGGTTGAAAGCGACCGCCAGAATGCACGATGCTGGGAATCTGACTGAGCCACTTGTCCTGGTGACGGTTATGGCGTGCTCTTCAAGCGGCTCCCGCAGTGACTCAATAACGCGCCGGTCAAATTCGGGAAATTCATCTAAAAACAGCACGCCGCGATGCGCGAGCGATATTTCTCCCGGACGCAGTGTTGCGCTCCCGCCGGTAATTGACGCGTATGAGGAGGTGTGATGTGGGTTACGGAATGGAGGCGTGCTAATCGGCGCGGTAGTGCCGATGTGCGCTATGGAGTGCAGAGCGGTCACCTCAACACACTCTTCCTTGGTGAGTGGCGGCAGGACACTGATGAGTGCTTTTGCCATAAGGGTTTTGCCGGTGCCGGGCGGTCCATAGAGAGCAATATTATGTCCGCCCGCACCCGCAACGGCGAGTGCCCGCTTCACGCTCTCCTGCCCTTTTATGTGTTCAAAGCCAACTGGGCTATCTGTAGAGCTGCTGGGGGTGTATGCCGGGAGTATCGGCGCTATAGTTGCTTCAGATTGCAGGTGTGCAATGAGTGCCTGCAATGATTCACACGGGATGATCGTTACGCCGTCAATGAGCGCTGCCTCATTAGTGTTGCTGGCAGGAATGTATACCTCTCTAAATCCGTCTTTCTTCGCATGCTGTAGGATTGGTAAAATACCCTGTGCCGGCTGTATGCTGCCGTCCAGTGCAAGCTCGCCGACAAAGAGTTTTTTCTCCGGATTAAAATTGACCTCTTTAAGAGCCAACAGATAGGTGAGCGCTATCGGCACATCGAATAAGGTGCCGGTTTTTTTGAGGTCGCCCGGTGCCAATGATATGACAATTTTGTGATTCTGCCGCTTCGGTGCTGTAAGTCCTGAATTTTTTATAGCTGCGGATACCCGCTCTCTTGCCTCGTCAATCGCCTTGTCCGGCAGCCCAATGATGGAAAATGTGTGCAGACCGGGGGAGATGTCCGCCTCAACCCGTACGGTCTGTGCCAACAATGATTTTCGTTGGGCACTATAGGTGTATGCATGGAGGGTGCTGTGGGTGTTCGTCTTCACACACTTATATAGTACAAGGATATTTTAAAACTGATGGTGCGGTGTGCACCATTGCACTTCTTGCTCACAAGGTATTTGCAGCGCGAATTCGCGCGTTTATGGACGGAATGGCCGAGGCGTCTCCGACAACGAACACTAAAATAGATCGACCGAAGAAGTAGTAGAGGATTTCTTTCTGGCTTGATGGATGTCGTACTACACGAACATCCTGATTATCAATAACACGGGATTCTGTTGTGACATTATTAACATTGACCTGACTGAACACACCCGGAAAGACTGTGGAAAAGGCATTGATTGCATTTTTCTCCCAGTTGCGCATCCAGACAAAAGCGTCACCATACCTCCTTACCGAAGCGATGAGTATGCCGCTTGCATTGCTCTGTGTTTCATATTTTCCGACAAAGTAGTAGCTGTCAAAAGCATTTTGCAGACCGGACGGGAAGCTCAGGCGGAATGAGCGGGAGAAGTCCCGAAAGCTAATTTGTGATTCCTTTTCATTGATTACCTCGTAAGGCACATACTTCGTTACTGCATCCTGCTCACCATCTTGTTCGATGATAGATTGCCAAGTGTCCGATGGTATTATTGCCTCTGCCGTGTTCACAAACACCTGTTTTTCACTGCTTAGGATATCGGGCACCGGCAGTACATCAGTTATTGTGTTGTCAGTAGCCGACTCTTCGGCGGGAGTCAGCGCGAGAAATAGGATAAAAAAGATAAGTCCGGCAAGGAGGAAAAAAATAATAGCGAACAGCAGTATGTTTTGCCGCTGCAGAGGTTTGTTCGATATTTGCCCGTCGGGTGTGACAGCATATGACCGCACATCTCGAGCCCGCAATCCCATCTCTTGTAATTTTTCCTTTTTCCTTTTAAAATTCTTCCACGCATCTTTGATGGTTTCTTTTTCAACTGACTCCTGCTGTTTTTGCTGCATTACCTCCCGCTCTTTTTGTGTAAAGACATTTTCCGGGAGATTCTTACCGCGCAGACGCGCGAAGATTCCTCCCTTTTCTTTTTTCTGTTCTTCCGGCTCTTGTGCGGGCTGTTCTATTTTCTTGTTCAGTTCGGATTGCTTTGACGATTGTTCTTGTGGTACTTCTTTTTTTGCCGCTTGGTCATGCACTGACTGCATATATGCAGCCGCGCCTGAGAGTGTGCGTGTTATATTTTTCTGATCAACGGACTGCTCATCAGTAGTGATGTCATTATCCGAAGTGGTGATATTATTATCCAATTTTACGGACTGCTCATCAGTAGTACTATTACTATTCGCTTCTGCTGCATCACTCTGCTGCTGCTTCTGCTTTTTCTGTGTGAAGTTTTTATACTTATCCCGCAGCACCGCCGACTCTTTCATAATATCTTTAGCGTTTTGACGATACTCTTCCTGTGCCATTCTCTTCTCCTCTGTCTCTTTCGCCAGTATGGTACGCAATTCAGCACCACCCTTTGTTTGCGCGATTTGCTTTGTGTCGTGGTGGTAGGTTCGCAGCACCGGTATTATGTATTTCCCTTTCTTCTCTTTGTTCGGCGCTGTTTCTGCCGAGGTCTTTTTTGCAGATGATTTTTTGTTACTCACCTTTTTTTCCGCACCTTTTTTTCCGGAAGTATTATTCCCGCCGTCCCGCACAAACTCTCCTGCTGTATCAACACCAAAAGCATCAAGGGACGCAAGGTCAACATCGCCCTGACCAACACTGCCCTCGTCGGAAGCTTTTTTTTCATTCTTAGGCGCTCTGCCTTTTTGTGCCAAAGGTACCGTACCCGCGTCGCCTCTCAAAGCACCTTCTGTACTCTCTTGCGCGGTATCTTCCCCCTTGCCCCGCAAAACGGGTGCATCATTCCCTGTCTCCTTTATGTCATCAGGTCTCTTTTTTTCATCTTGTGCCATACACTATATGTATGATACCGTGCGTTTGCAGAATGTGCCGGTATAAGGATGTTACTATCTCCTTTCTTTTTTTCCTCTGTTTCCAAAAAATCCTCTCCCTTTTCCTCTGTTTCTGCCTCTATCGCCGTCTCTGCGTTGCCGTCTGTCGCGAGAGTGTGCATTCGCTGGCGGAGCATCTTTGATCTTGTCATCAAAAAATGCAGGGTCTCGGTCTTTAACGCTGAGAGCAATGCGTCCGTCGGGGCGGACTTCTTTAACGACAACCGGCACTACATCACCGGGGGAGACAACGCTGTCAACCGTGTCTATGCGTTGCGGAGAAAATTCAGAGACATGGATCATGCCATCCTTGCTGGGAGAAAGTTCTGCGAATGCGCCGAAGTCGGTGATGTTTTTGATGACTGCGTTGTCAACAGTGTCACCGACTTCAAATGTGCGGGTCATGTCGTGTATTGTCTGTATGGCGGAGGCAACTGCCTCTTTGCTGCCACTCACTGAGACCATGCCGTCATCCTCGATATCAATGCTTTCAACGCCGGTGTCAACGCGAAGCTGCTTGATGGTTTTGCCGCCGGTGCCGATGATCATGCCGATGTACTCAGGGTCGATGGTGATGGTTTCTATGTGTGGCGCATAGGAGGACAGCGACGCTCGTGGTTCGGGCAACTCCTGGGTTATAGTTTCTAAAATGTGGAGCCGTGCCGCCTTCCCTTTTTCTAATGCCTCGGCAAGAATGGCAGGTGAGATTCCCTCAATCTTGACATCCATCTGTATCGCGGTGATGCCATTTTTTGTGCCGGCGACTTTGAAGTCCATAGCACCGTGATGATCTTCCGGACCCTGTATGTCGGTGAGCAGGACATACTTGTCGCCCTGCTGCATCAAGCCGATGGCGATGCCGGCAACCGGTGCAACAATCGGTACGCCGCCGTCCATGAGCGCGAGAGTGGATGCACAGACCGATCCCATAGAGGTTGAGCCGTTGGATGCGAAACACTCAGATACCAGCCGCATTGTGTAGGGAAAGTCGTCCGGTGACGGCAGTACATTGCGCAACGCCTTTTCGGCAAGTGCGCCGTGTCCGATTTCCCGTCGTTTCGGACTGCCGATTCGTCCGACCTCGCCGGTTGAGTACGGTGGAAAGTTATAATGATGCATAAACCGCTCATCGGTCTCAGGGTCTTCAATAGTGTTCAGGGAGAGGGCGTCGCCCGGGCTTCCGAGTGTTAGGGCGGTGAATACATGCGTGCCGCCGCGGTAGAAGATGCCGGTGCCGTGCAGGCGGGCAGACATACGACCTGCCTGCGCATAGAGCGGTCGCACCTCATCCATCCCCCGCCCGTCAGCGCGCCGATTGTTTTCAACCGCCTCACGATGCACCAAATCATCAACCATATCTTCAAAGTAGCCGTCAACGATCTTTTTATCGTCTGTAACCCCCTTTTCCTCAAGCAACTGCCGCCACTCTTCCTGTACCGCCCCCATACTTCCTCCAGAAGAAAACATTGCCTGTTCTATTTTTGGACGAATGACGGTGTCAAAGATGCCCTTCGCCTCATCGGATAGCGCGGCGGCAGCTATTTCCTTCTTCTCCCGCCCAATTTCAGAGATCACTTCCTGCTGAAACTTTTGGAGGTCGGCGAGGATACCCATTGCCTGTTCGCTGACCTGCGTAACCTGTTCTTCCGCGACCTCTTTCCCTTCCATCTCTATCATCGTGATTTTATCCGACTTACCGCAGAGCAGAATGTGGTCGGTAAGATCCTTTGCTTCCTCAAAATTAGTGAATGGTTGCCAGCCATCTGCACCTTGTGAAAATCGCACCGCGGATACCGGTCCGTCCCACGGGATGGACGAAGTGCCGAGTGCGAGTGATGCACCGATAACGCCGAGTACATCAGGGTTGTATGAACCGAGTGATAGTACCATCGTTACAACCTGCACCTCGTTGTGCAGCGCTTTCGGGAAGAGCGGCCGTATCGTTCGATCTATGATCCGCGCGTTCAATACCGCCTCTTGCGATGGCCGCCCTTCTCGCCGCACAAATCGGCTTCCCAATATCGCGCCGACTGAATAAAATCGCTCCTCAAACTCAACAGAGAGCGGGAAGTAGTCCTGTGATGCTTCCTGCTCTGACATTGTTGCCGACACAAACACGACCGTATCTCCCGCCTCAACGAACACAGATCCTCCCGCATTCTCGGCGAGGTCGGTGAATGTCGCCGTTATCGTCACATCGTTAATAGTGGTAGTAAATGAATTTTTTTGTTGCATATGTGTAATAGTATACCGTTAACGAGTGCGGATGAGATATTTTTTGGAGGCGCATAAATCCACAAAGTCGTCAGCTGCTTCCTGTAACTTTTGCGAGCAGGTTTTGCTGAATGCGACCACCTCAACCTGACAGCCGAATTTTTTCACATATTCCAATGCCGGCACAAAGTCTCCGTCGCCGGAAACCAATGCGATAACATCCAGCTTCGGGGCTAAGCTGATCATATCAACCGCAAGTCCGACATCCCAATCCGCCTTTTTTGCATTATCTTTAAAAACCTGCAGCTCCTTGCTTTTGGTTTCTATTCCCATGTTCACCAATGCTTCCAGAAAGGCCGTTTCATCGCCGGACTCGGTGTGTATGACATATGCGATCGCGCGGATAAGGGTACGGTCAACGACGATGTTTTTGACGACCGCTTCAAAGTTCACGCGGGCATTGTATAGATTTTTCGCGCTGTGGTATAGATTTTGCACATCCAAAAAAATACCAACCCGCTGATTTTTGTGTTTAATGATTACCATAATAAATAAAAGTAATTAAATAATAAGTACAGAGAACGCAGTTGTTACAAAAGAATACAAATAGTTTGAAAAATAAAAACAACTCGATGCTCTCATATCGGTGATAGTATAAAACTTTTTATGATTGCTGACTGATAAAACTTTCCGCTTACTTTCGTAAACCGAGCTTCTCAACAACGGTCTCGTACAGCTCAGAATTCTTCTCTCTTAGATAAGAGAGATGCTTACGCCGCCGCTCTACAAGCCGAACAAGCCCACGACGAGAATGTTTGTCCTTGTGGTTGTTTTTCAGATGCTCGTTCAACTGCTGTATACGGTTTGATACTATAGCGACCTGCACGGCTGATGATCCGGTGTCTGATGCGTGCATCCGCCCTGCTTCAATTTGTTTCTGCTTTTCTTCTTTTGTAAGCATATATATAGTA
The DNA here is from genome assembly GCA_965204115.1 of Minisyncoccota bacterium. Taxonomy (GTDB): domain Bacteria; phylum Patescibacteriota; class Minisyncoccia; order Phycocordibacterales; family JABAAK01; genus JAPPJI01. The sequence goes on from OZ241963.1 coordinate 354,753, forward strand.
TACACACTGAATGAGCGCCCTGCAATAGGGTAAAAGAAAAGCCGCGGCTGGAAGCCGCGGCATACCTATCGTTAGTATCGGGGTGTGTCCGAAAGATCGTCAATGGACATTTTGACCTCAAACCACACTTTAGAGTCCTGTGTGGTTGTATTAGCCAGTGCCCCCAGAGTGAACCTGTAGATATTGATCTCCTTGGAGATCTTCCCCACTAAGGTGGGGTTTTCACTTGCCCAAAGATCAACATCTATAGTGCAAGATATTGCCTCCGTTGAGAGGCCCAGCCCCATTAGGAAGTGAGATCTATCAAGGTGGTTAAAGTTATAGCCACCGATAACGCTCCCTTCTACTGTTGGGATCAATATCCTTGAGAGCCGTAACTTTGTTGACAGATCTTCCAGCCCTGCGTCTTCCTCCCCTGCGATCTGGAGATAATTTTCCATCTCCACACCCACTTCAGGAAAGTTTCTTTGGAGTAGGTTGGAAATCAGGAGGCTTTGACTTGACCCCTCACCGTCGTAGTCAATGTTGCCCACTAGATCAACCCCTCCAGAGAATAGGGTTAAGAACGCCTCTTCCCTCACCTGAAACCCAAAACTTGTCTGCATTGACTCATCCCGTTTTTTGGTCGGGAATTGCGGATGCACAGGACTTGAGCTCGCCCTAACCCCTACACCCACTTCAGCTGCCCATACTTGGGTTCCTAAAAGGCATAACCCCACTAGTGTCGCTATTATTCGTCTCATCTCTCTTTCCCCCTTATGAGATCATGAGTCCATAAAAATATAACTTGTATGAATAGTACCATACAGCGTGTTTTTGGTCAAATTGACGGTCTTTTGGTGTAGTAGCGGTATATACTGATACTGTGAAGTTTAATCAGGCAAAGCACTTATTTTTAGAGCATATTGAGTTGGGGCTCGGGCGGTCATTGAAAACTGTTGAAAATTATGACCGTTATTTAAATCAATTTGCCAACCTGACCGGCGTAAAAACGATCGGCCAGATAACCGAGCCGGTGGTGCACACCTTTCGTCTCAAGCTTAATCGAAAAGGCAGCCTCAAAAAAACAACCCAAAATTACTACCTCATTGCCTTGCGGATGTTTCTGAAATATCTGGAAACTACCGGCAAACAATCTCTCTCGCCGAACACTGTGGTGCTGGCAAAAACCGGCAGTCGAGAGATAGATGTGATTACTACCGATGAGTTGAGGCGGCTGTTTGACGCTACGGACGGCGGGAAAATACAAGATTTCCGTGACCGTGCGATTATTGAGACCCTCTTCTCAACCGGATTGCGTGTCTCAGAGCTGATAATGCTTCCGCGGGACATTGACCTGACAGCGAAAGAAGTAGCCGTCCGTGGCAAAGGCGAAAAAGTGCGTGTGGTCTTTTTTTCTGACCCGGCAATAGAAGCGATCCATATCTACCAAAAGAAACGAAAAGATATGTCCCCCGCTCTCTTTGCTGGGGAGCGGAGTAAAGGACATCTCACCGCCCGCACCATAGAGCGTATTATTGCAAACCGCGCTCGGCAGGCCGGCATCTCAAAAAAAGTAACGCCGCACATCCTCCGTCACATGTTTGCCACTACCCTTCTTTCAAACGGTGCGGACATTCGTGCTGTTCAGGAGATGCTCGGGCACAGTAATATTGCCACCACCCAGGTTTACACGCACATCACTAACAAGCAGCTGAAAGAGGTGCATAAACATTTTCTCCAGAAGCCAAAATAAAAGGGCAAAAATCAAAAGTGATTTTTGCCCCTTGCGCTGTGCAGTTTGATAATACTGCTGAAATCCCCGCTGCATATGCGAGCGCAGGGAGAACATACCGAGTCCAGAAACTCTCTATACTCCTCATCTGTCGCGGAGTATAAAAAGTTAGACAGGAGATTGCCGATGGTGGACTTGGTGGCAATTTCCTTGTGTAAAAAATCTTCCACAAAATCTCGGAATTCGCCGTAACTTCGGTCCATTATGAAAACCTCCTTATAAGTTCAGAAGTTCAGAAATTTTCTCGTCTTCCTCCCTTGCGGGGAGGCTGTAAAGTATATCAAGTGCAATAAAGGCCCCATAATCTTCTTGATCCATACTGTAGAGGCGCTGAAAGAAATCTTCATCAGATATAGGGTCTTTTATCCCACAGAAGAGCTCTTCCGCTATGTGTGTCCGAAACAATGCAAAGTGGTTCATGTATAACCCTCCTTACACCTGAGTATACCACGGACGGGGTGTATACTGCAACTATGAGGATATATTCTTGGAATGTGAACGGGTTGCGGGCAGTGCACAACAAAGGCGCGCTCGCGCAGTTTATTACAAAAGAAGATCCTGATGTTATTCTTTTTCAGGAGATCAAGGCGAGAGAAGAGCAGTTGCCGGAAGGGTTACAGGATCCGAATTACATTCATTTCTACAATTCAGCGGAAAAAGCCGGCTATTCCGGCACGGCGGCTTGGGTACACACCCGTAACAAAAAAAAATTCAAAGATTTTTCAAAAGGGATGCCCAAATGGAAGGATACTGAAGGGCGTATTGTGCAGTGTGAATTTGCCGACAAAAAAATCCTTATCACGGTCTATGTCCCGAACGGCGGCAAATCAGATGAGGCGTATCAGGAGAAACTACAATTCCTTGCCACCCTTGCTGCATACGCTAAAAAATTGCAGAAAGACGGCTATCAAGTCATCATCGGCGGTGATTTCAATGTCGCCCGCAGTGAGCTTGACCTCGCGAAGCCGGAAAAACACCGCGACCACACCCACTTTAACCCCGAAGTCCGCGCTGCTATGGAAAAATTCATCACTGTAGAGCTTGTAGACACCTACCGCTCCCGCAATCCGGATGAAGCAGGTGCCTACACCTACTGGGATAACTTCAGCTTCTCCCTCCCTCGCGGTACGAAGCCCCGCGATGTCAACGAAGGGTGGCGGCTTGATTACCTCCTTGCAGACCCGACCACTGACAAGAATATCAAACAGGCGGTCATTCATCAAAATATCTTCGGCTCTGACCATTGCCCGATTTCTGTGACACTTTAATAGTTGTCAGAATTATTTTACTTGAGATATACCGTGATTGTATCAACATAGCGCTCCCTATCCTCAATATCAGATTGATTTACCCAATACTCTTGTGTAACAACTGCCTCTTCGGTTTCTCCTATAATTCTTTTTCTCCAGCCACGCAGCCCCGCAATGCTGCCTTCGCCATACAACCGAGCATCATCAAACTCCAGATCACCTTCTTTTTCTGACAAGGATTTGATCTCTAAATAATCATCAGTCCAACCCTCTGATGCCGTTGGGTATCCTGTGAACTGAAGTGCTCTGAGTACCCTTTCATCCTCATGTATCAACTCTTTTTTAATTGTTATTTGTTCGGGCGTTACGCCGTCCACCACAATAAATTCATCTTGAGGGGGGTATCTGTCATAGTCATCATAATTGTGTCGGAAATCACTTTCATTGTAGAATTCCTCATGCTTATTAATAAGTGTACACGGCTCCCCTTTATGTATTACAAGTATTTTTGATATGGCAACATCCTTGCCGACATACCCTCCTGAATCTTTACTGCCATACCAATCTTTCTCAGGATTATTTGTAATAATCTCCGATTTTTCACTCTTTAATTCTTCTAAAGATATTACCGGAATATTCATTCCTTCAAATTGAAAATACTCTTTTTCTTTTTCCTGCTTATTCCCTCCGCTTTCCATAGCACTGCCGTGCCTACTTGGTCGTCTTTCTCTTCTCCTTTGCCGTGGTGGTCGTGAAATTTTACCTTCAATATTCATGTGATAGATAGTGTGTGTTTATATTTCTCTACTGCCTATATATATTATTTTACCCCCCCCCCCTCGATTTTTTGTCAATCTTTTCCACAAAACTTCTTTTATCGTTTCTGTATCACCTTGAGGAAAGTGTCGTGCGATACGGTCACCCGTCCGGCTGCGCCCATTTTTTGTTTTCCTTTCTTTTGCTTTTCGCGGAGTTTCATTTTTCGGGTGATGTCACCGCCGTAGAGTTTTGCCGTTACATCTTTGCGGAGAGCGGAGAGGGTTTTTGAGGCGACAATGCGTCCGTCCATTTTTGCCTGTATTTTTATCGCAAACAGTGCTCGAGGTATAGTTTCGTATAAGATGTTCACTAATTCCCGCGCTTCCCGCTCGCCACGGGTTCGGGACACAATACTCGCGAACGCCGGAAACTCTTCTTCGGCGAGGAGGATGTCCAGTCGGGTCACCTGTGCATCTCGCTGCCCGATTCTTTTGTATGATAATGACGCGTACCCCGAACTTACACTTTTTAGCTTGTCAAAAAATTGCCGCATCATTTCCCGCAGTGGCATCTCACCCTGTACAATACATCGATGGTTTTTAAAATCGTTGACCCGCAACACAAACCCCTCATACTCTCCAACCAGTTGCGATACCGCTGATACCTGTTCCGCCGGCGCGATGATGTCCACTGCTACCCACGGTTCAGTAACTGACTCTATCTCGTGCTTATCAGGAAACTTAGACGGTGTTGCGATCACTGCTGTCTCACCGTTCTTTTTAGTGACCGTGAAATCGGTGCTCGGCGCGGTAACCACCAGCTCTATCCCCGCCTGCCGGCGTGCTCGTTCAGTAATAATCTCAAAATGCAGCATTCCCAAAAAACCACACCGAAACCCCTTCCCGAGTGCTGTTGATCGCTCCTCTTCGTAGGTGAATGCCGCGTCTACCAGCCGCATTTCCTGCAAGGTGTGGTGGAGGGTGTTGTAGTCGTTCGCGTCCTGCGGATAGAGCGACACCCAGATGACCGGCGCTACCTCTTGGTATCCCGGGAACGGTGCTGCGCTTGACCGCGCGCGAGTAATGGTATCACCAACAACTGCGATGCCGGGCTCTTTAATGCCCGTTGTGAAGTAGCCGATCATCCCTTCATCTATCGTTTCGGCAGACACCATATCCGGCTTGCATACGCCGACGTCCTTCAGTGTAAATGCGGTGTCTATTCCCTGCAGCATCAATCGCTCACCTTTTTTAAAGGAACCGCCGAACACTCGCGCGAATGCGTTGATGCCGGTGTGGTTGGTGTAGGAAAAGTCAAATACCAAAGCACGGGCATCTTTTTCGGTGTCTTTTCGCGGTGCGGGGAATTTTTTTATAATCTCCTGCAGTAACGCCTCCACCCCTTCGCCTGTTTTTCCTGAGACCAACAGCACTTCTTCCGGATCGCAGTCCAGCAAATCCGCAACCTCAAGTGATACCTCGTCTGTACGCGCATGGTTCATATCTATCTTTGTCAGCACCGGAAGGATGACCAAATCCAACTCCTGCGCCATCTCCAGCACTGACAAAGTTTGTGCCTGCACCCCCTGACTCGCGTCAACCAGCAGTAGCACCCCTTCCACCGCCCGCAGTGATCGCGAAACTTCGTATGAAAAATCTATGTGTCCCGGCGTGTCGATGATGTTCAGCGTATACGATACGCTATCCTGCTGATACTGAATGGACACCGGCTGCATCTTGATGGTGATTCCCCGCTCCCGCTCAATATCCATCCTGTCCAGCACCTGCTCCTGCATTTTTCTCTTTTCTATTGTTTCGGTGTATTCAAGCAGCCGGTCGGCAAGGGTTGACTTCCCGTGATCCACGTGCGCAATGATTGAAAAATTTCTTATGGTTTCCATACGCGATTGATAATCTGCACTGCCCTCTTTTTCAGTATCTCACTCTCAGGGTTTTTGAGAATACGCAGCGTTATATACCACACTATTGCTCCGACAATGCTCATACCTCCGATAGCAATAATACCGTTAACGGAGTTGAATTGCACATCTTTGAATAGGAGCGCGTTTGCTGTTATTGTTGCTATTGCTAATGCCGTAATAGCAATGATGTTCTGTGTAAACGCCTGAAGTAGCGGCCTGAGGTTCTGCTGTATGCGGCGCAGCAGTATGGTTGCTATTGTTATTGCCGCGAATATTTCCGGTATGACAATGAGTAGTGCCGTGATGAAAAGGATGCCGTATGCGGCAGATTCCAGTCCGGTTATTTGCTGCACCATTGCAGCAGCATTTGGGTTTTGCTGTATAAACGGCACAACCGTGTAAATTAATATAATTTCAAACGCAGAAAGCGTGAAGAAAATAAGACACACTGCGAGCGCGCGACCGCAGGCATAGAGTGCCTGCGCGCAGATGGTTAAGATACTCATGGTTAATGCGCTGATAATAAGCACCCCGACAATAACGGCGGTTATTGCTGTTGTCTCTGCGGTGAAAGATCCGGTCTCAAAGAGTAAACTGATGAGTGGCTCCCGTAAAATGAATACAAACGCGATGATGGGGAGGATGAAGAAGAATAGCCGCCGCAATGCGGTTTCAACCACTGAACGAAATGCAGGCATATCATTCTTGGTGAAGTATGTTACTAATATCGGAAATGTTGCGACTGAATATGCTATACCGACGAGACCGGTTGGTACTGCTTTTAAACTCTCAGCAAAGTGGTAGATACTGAGCGCGCCCTCGGAGATACCCGCCACCACACTGAAAATGAGGATGTGTGTGATGGTGTATGACAGAAGCGCTGATGCGCGGGGTATTGACATCTTCACCGCTCGCCAGCATTCCCGCACAGTGTCTCTTGTCGGAGCAAGGTGCGGCAGGAGGTTGTTGTGTAGCAGTGTGGGTATTTGTATACCGACATTCAGTATTATCCCAAGCAGCACCCCGAACGCGAGTCCTACAGTTCCGAACACCGGATACAGCACAATAACACCGACGATAATACCGACATTATAGAGCAGTGCCAGTAATGAGTAGAGGAAGAATTTTCGCTTAAGTTGCAGTATCGCGGTGAAAAAGCTTGATATCGCAAAGAGTGATGCCTGAATGAGATACATCCTGCTGAACAGCACAAAAGTTTGAAACCCTTCCGGTGAAAAGTCGTCAAACAGCCACTCCCCAAGAGACGGTATGGCGAAAAAGAGTATGGTACTGCCTAATACCAAAAAGAGCACTAAAAAATAGAACGAGGTGTTCACAAACTTTTTCAATACTGCATCCCCCTGTCTCATCTTCTCTTCAAACATCGGCAGCAAGGCATAGACCGAAATAAATGCTGTCGCTATCATAAATAGCACATCCGGTATCCGAAAACTCGCCACATAAATGTCCAGCAGCTCACTCGCCCCGAAATAGTGCGCGAATGTTCTTTGTCGCAAAAACGATAGCACATATCCGATTACGCTCACGCCGCCCAGTATTAGGGCGATTGTATGCACATTGGTGTGCGACTTATTCAACAACTTCCGCATAGGTAAACAAGTGTTAGTATACCACCCTTTCTGCTACCTCCGTCTTTTGGGTCAATGAAAACAGGTGCCTATTCGGCACCTGTTTTCATTGACCCAAACGATAAGCCGGATTCTGTGTCCGCGCTTTGCGCGGATGGCAATCATTTATCTTGGCACACCGTTACCGGTGCGCTCTGTGCGGCACTCCGTGACATCGCTGCCTCGGCACGGCCTTGCACCCGGGTAGGAATTTAGCCGTTTCACCGCCGTGTCGCCACGGCGCTCACCTCAAAGAGGTGCCTTCACTTCTCAGATCAGGCGTCACTGCTCGCATCCCTCGGTTTTCACCGGACGGGCGTTACCCGCTACCTTGCTCCGCCTCAAGAGAGACGGGAGTGTCCGGACTTTCCTCTCGCACCACGCATAGCGCGCAGTACGAGCGATTACCTATCTGGGTACAGATAGTATACCAAAAATAGCATGTTCTCGCCACTGTTACTTGAGTGTAACAGTATCTCCGATATGTATCCGCCCTTTCGTATATCCCGCAGGAACCTCAAGGACATATCGTGCCGGAGTTGGCGAGGTGAACACTTCTGGGTAGGTGTTCGGTGCCACGGATTTCTCAATGTGCACTACCTTCATCGCCGCATCAATCCAAATGATGTCTATCGGAAACCGCATATCCTTCATCCAAATCCCGTGTGTGTCGTCGGTGTCAAATATAAAGAGCATACCCCGACCCTCTGCGAGTGATGGTCGGTGTGAAAGTCCGGTGATTTTCTGCTCTGCTGTTTGCGCTATTTCAACCTGCAGCACAGCGGCACCCACAGTCAGTGCATTCTCTTCAAGCCCGCTATTCGCCACCCCTGTGTTGTTTTCTTTATGCTGCTGTGTAGCCATATTTATCCCTATGCTTACTATGATAGCCCCAAGGATACAGCCAAAAATTATCTTATTCTTTTGCTCCATCTTTTTCTCGCTTGTTCAGTGATAATGCGCAGGAGTTAATGCAGTATCGCTGTCCGGTCGGTGTATCCGGTGCATCTTCAAACACATGCCCTAAATGTGCGCCGCACTTTCTGCACGATACCTCCGTTCGCACCATACCCTGCGACTCGTCTTTTGACAGCCGCAATGTGTCCGTGCCTGTCGTATCATAAAAACTCGGCCACCCCGTTTTTGAATCAAACTTTGTCTCTGAATCAAACAATGCTGTTCCGCATACTGCGCAATGGTACATGCCGTCATCTTTCGTCTTGTAGTACTCCCCGCTAAATGGCGGCTCCGTTGCCCCTTCTTGCGTTACCGCATATGCCTCTTCTGATAATTGCTCTCGCAATGCCTCTTTGTCTGTGTCCATATACCGTTTACTATACCATCACTTTACCGCAGCACCCGCTTCAGTCGTCCGATCATTTTTTCCGCTCGCTTCTGTGCTTCCTGTATGTATTTCTCAACGCTTGCTATCTTTTGCACGGTGCCGTTGGCGACTTCATAGCAGGAGCCGATTTCTAATTCCTCAAGGAACCAGCGGTTGTGGGAGACGAGGAGGACGATGCCCGTGTATTTTTTCAGCATCTCTTTAAGGGCGGTTACTGCTTCCATATCCAGGTGGTTAGTCGGCTCGTCCAGCAGCAGTACATTGACCCCGAGCGTGATAAAAACAGCGAAGAGCAGCCGCGCGCGCATCCCCGACGACAGCCCGCCGACTTTTTGCTGCATCGCCTGTTCACCGAGCCCCGCTTTTTTTAACATATATATTGCCTCTTCATTACCTTTGTTGGTTTGTGCGATAAAAAAATCTATTGCCTTTTCATTCCTGTCCGCCCGCTCGTGCTGTTGCAGCATATCACCCAATACAACTCCCTCTGTTTTGGTGACCGCTCCGCTCAGTGGCGGCAGTATCCCGGTTATTGTTTTTAAGACCGTACTCTTTCCTTCACCGTTCATCCCCATCAGGCACAGCCGATCCCCCATCTTTATCGTCAAGGAAGTCGGCCCTATACTAACGCCGTCCTGATAGCCGGCGACCGCCTCATCTAACACAATCTCAATATCTCCCTCCGTCTGTCGCGCCTCCAGCTCAAGGGTAAATGGCTCTTCTTCAAACGGCTTTTCAACGGTCTCCATCCTCTTAATGCGCCGCTTCATTACTTTCGCCCGCCGTTGACTCGCTGATGCCTTGTCCATACCTGCTCGCGCAATATACTTATCACTGTCAGACAGCTCAAGGGTATCCCCTTTTTCAACCTGCTTCGCTGCTGCCTGACTGGATGCCTCAAGCCGCTTCACCTCTTCTTGGTGCCGTGTATACTCTTTCATCTGTCGGTCAAACTCTTTCTTTTTGCGTTCTAAATAATCGCCATAGGTGCCCCGCTCCATACTGAGTGAGCCATCTTTCAGCTCAAACACCCGATTTGTCACCGTGTTTAAAAATACCAGGTCGTGTGAGATCACGAGCATCGCCTTTTTTGCTGTCGCAAGAAATGACTCCAGCCAGAGCAGTGCCGGAATATCCAGATTATTGGTCGGCTCATCCAGCAGCAATATGTCAGACGGTTTTAACAGGAATTTGGCGAGTAGTATCTTCGTCTGCTGCCCGCCGCTCATCTCAGACAACTTCTGCGCGGCAACTTGCTGCGACACCCCCAGCCCTTCTAGTACCGGGAAAAAATGATGCGGCTGCAGATCAGTGCCGTCCTGTATATACTCTATGCCCGTCTGATCAGTGTTTTCTGCGGCAACCTCCTGCGGCAAATATGACACTGTTCGGCCGCTTGTCATCTTTACCTCCCCACTGTCTGCCTCCTCAAGCCCTGCGATTATTTTCATCAGCGTGCTTTTTCCCGCTCCATTTCTTCCTACCAATGCAACTTTATGCCCTTCATCAAGGGTAAACGATATATCACTAAAAACCTGCTCCCCGCCGAACCGTTTCTCAATTTCCCGTACCGATAGTAACATAGTATGTACTATACCATTTTGAAATGACCATTCTTCATTACCAAATTACCGACTAAAACCTAAATAACCGGCTCAATGACAATAGGGTGCATGATGTCTCCCCCTATGGTATAGGTGGGGAGTTCGGTGAGCTTGAAGGAAATGCCCGCTTGTTTACCGAGGTTGTCCAGCTGTTTTTTGATGATGGGGTAGGAGGTGGTGTCTCTGGCTTTGGCGTAAATGGGAATAGGATTGCCGGTGTCAAGGTAATGCTGCTTGTAGAGGTCAGCGAATGTTTTGAGAAGTCGTCCCCCTGCCATTCTGTTAGAAGGGTTAGCAACAAAGTCGGCGATGTAAATACAAGGGGTGTTTTTGTAAGTGTCATCGTCAAGGTACTGATCGGTAATCTTCCCTTCGTAGGCAAGGAGGTATCCTTGCATTGTTTCAATATTGCTATCGTTAACAGCAGTGTATTTGACAGAGAGATTCGGTCGCTCTTTGGCTGCGTTGTTGATGTCTTTGGCGATGAGGGAATTTTCCATAGCGAAGAGTGATCCAACGAGTGATTCGTTATCGTGGTAGGCCTTACCTTCTAAGTAACCGACCTTGATGCTGTCTTGGTAGGTGAGAGGAGAAAGCCCTTTGGCGAAAGATACTGGTTGCTGTCGTTCAGCTGGATGCTCGGTAATATCTTTTTTAGCAAAAATGTCTTCTTGTTCAGCAAGGTTGAGAACATAGACCCCGTTTCTGTCGTTGTCTGTGTAACTAACGGGGGCTTGGGGAATATAGGTGTTCTGCTCTTTGGGAAGTCCGGTAAGGGCATCAGCATAGCCCATGCCAATAGGCACTTTCTCGGTGTTGAGTCCCTGCTCCTCGCTATACCGCTTCATATACTCGGTGAAGAAGTCACGGTATATGGCTTCTATGGTCTCTTCGTCTTTTTTGTAATTCGGTGCGACTTCTACATTGTCGCAGGTCAGGTAGGTGTCTGCGGTGGTGAGGACATCTTCGGGCAGGATGTCTTCCAAATGGGATCTGCTGTTGAGCTTGTCAATGATGTTCGGCACAGAGGTGTGGACATCCATATTTTTAGTGACAACACTCTGAGCGATGGTGCGCGCGCTGCCATCTTCCTTAACTTGTCTGATGGCAAACTGTGTGGTGTTGGGGTTGAAGGTGTAGACGGTGTTCTTGCCGTCACCGAAGGGCATGCAGTTGGAGGTGTCATTGCCGGTGATAGCGCCGTTCGGATCATCTTTTCGGAATATCTGCGCGATGTACTCCTGTGTTTTTACCGGCGCTCGTGGTATACCGAAATCTTCATTGTAGAGGAACTCCTCCGCCTTCTTTTCAAGCTCGGCTATTTCTTCCGGGAAATCATTCCCTGCCAGGTAGTCATTGACGGTGAAACCTTTTGCATCTAGGTCGCCCTTTTTGCGTTTTTGCTTCTGTTTTCCATTGTACGGTTTTAAGAGGGTGTTTATCTGGCTGAAGAGAAGTCCGGGGTTTTTCGCTTTACCGGGGATATTGTTTCTTCGTGAACCGAGTGCAGTATGGAGGGACTCTCTGAGAGATGCGGGCGGTGCTTCTCCTGCTACTGGCACCGAGTATCTAATCTCTAAGGGGGTGAAAGTGGAGACCTCGTCCAACACCCCTTCCACGAGGGCATCTCTGAGATCTTCGTCAGCGAGGTCAAGGTTGAGGATGTGCATGTAGTTTGAGGACTTCTTGCGATTGTGGTCTTCCTGTTTGGTGTATGATGCATTTGCTGCAAAAAAGATTTCTGGGTTATTTATAAACTGCTCTACCCACTGCACATTAATCTTACTGTCTTTGTGGAAGAGTAGGGGTACTGCATAATTGTAGAGATCGTCCTTTCCTTCTTCTTTTATCTCTTTGAGTTTTGAAAGCGTCTTCGTTTTATCAATCATCTGCTGGAGTGCGCTGTATCGCTTAAGGTTGTTCCATGAGGCAAACACCGCTTCCGGTGAGCTCAATGTCTTTGCGAGATCTTGAAGCAGACCAATCTCCGCGTACTCCTTAGCTTTGCTCATCACCTCTGTAACATTATGATTCATTGTTTGTGCTATTTCATTAAGCAGGTGGTGTGCGGTGCCCTCGTTGTAGGTGGCATTGTCCGCTTGTACTTGTTGGAGGATGTTGTTGTAGAATACATTTTCGCTGAGTCCTGATGACTCATACAGGGTGAGTATTTTATTTCCGGCATGCACGGCATCATGAAAGGAGAGCCCCTCTCGCTCCTGAAAGGATATCATACGCTGATATCCGAACATTTCTGCCATTTGCACAAACCGGTCGGTCACAAAAGTGTGTTCGGTATTTCTCACCCCTTCTGTTTCCGTAAACATTTCTTTCCACTCATCCTCGCCCATGTCATTAAATAGATGGTCAATGCCAGTGAAGGCGTCACGATACCACCATACAGTCAGCTTTTGTCCTCGCTCAATAAGTTTGGTGGCGATCTTGTCGTTAACCTCTTTAGAGTTGGAAAGGAATTCTGTAATTACCCGACCCTCCCCCGTCTCAATGAGATTGAGTATGACCCCTGTGCTAAACCCTGTGTCAGAGGTAGAAAATATCTCCTCTACAACGTGAAGATTGCGCAACTGTCTTTTAGTATCATATGTATTAACGCCCCTAAATAGCAGATCCACGCATGTTTCTACCAGCACTTGCTGATAATCAGTGCTCATAGTGGCGTATTTAGGGAAACGAAAGTCCTGTATATACTTTTTCAAATGGTCACGGTTAAAATTTTTCTGATTGTTAAGGTATTGACACACACCCTCTGCCAGAGATTGAAGTGATTGTGTATCAGCGGCATAATCAACCTCCGGAAGAAAAGATTTCCAAGCATCATCCGGAAAAGCAAAGTTGTATTTGATATCAAATAGGTGCTCGAGGTGTATTGGGCGCATACTTGCTGCTATCTCTTCTTGCACTCTTTCCTGCAGTTTTTCAAAACCGGAATCACCATATTTCGGAATTCTGTAGCATTCAAAAAAAACATCTACATATTCATCATTTTGTATTTTTTTAAAAATAACATCATCCACTTTCTTTCGTGTGCCTTCAGGCATGGCGGCATACTCATTGATGGCAGGAATATCATCTTCTGTAATAATGTTTTCAAGACGGACATCAAAGATTTTTGTTATGGCAACAATGCCCACAAAATTAGTTCCGTTGAGCATGTCAATTAATTTCTCTCGTATTATTTGCCGGGAGAATGCATCAATTTCGCTATAGTCAGGGAGCGAAAGAATAGAAAAAATATAGTGGGCATCTTCCCCTGCCTGCAGCGCGGTCAATATGGTGTTCAAGATATCTTTTTTATCTTCTGGATCAAGAGATTCGTATGCAAACTCTTTAAAAACATCCTTAACGCTTAACGCTACGTTCCGCTCATTGGCACTCATTGGCTTCTGTATCCAATCCATCACCGATGCCTGCACTTCTTTGTCATTATTATAGTGATCCGGGATATCAAAAAAATCCCTACTAAGCGGATGAATGAATGTTCGCGCAATCATCTCAATAGTTCTCACATTAACAGGGCATAGCGACGCCTTCATTTCCTCCACTATCATTGCCTGTAATTCTTCATCAGCATTCGGATACTCAGGAATAGAGAAATCACGGATCACTGAGTCAAGCCCGCTGACATTAGTATTGTCATACACGCCATTGCGCCATTTTGCACACCAGTGCCGAAAATATTGCAATAAAACATTTTTTTGTTCCGGCGAGGCATCAGCATACTTATAGGTGATGTCTGTGAAAGGGGTATCATGAACATAGCCAAGTTCATATCCCGCAGATTGTGCAGTGTCAAACTCTCCCGCTCGAAACATGTCGCGGAGGCGTTCCTGCACTTCTGCTCCACTCTTCTCTTCGTCGTGTAAAAAAATCCTTTCATACTCTGCCGATCTGTTAAGCGGCGTACCTCTTCTGACATAAAGACCGTCCTTTATGTCACCTGAATAATGATCAATGCGTGCGCGACCAATCGCTCTTAAAATTTCCCTTTGTAGTGGAGGAGAAGCAGCTGCAAATATACTTCCTTCTCCCTGTCGTACTTCTTGAAGGATTGGTGAAATTGTGCTTTCAATAGATTCCAGATCGTCATTCCGCAACGCCTGCATTAACGCACCTTCCCACTGTCGCACTTCCTGAATAGCCCGTCGCCGTCGATCCATCTCGTTTCTTTCTTGCTTTGATGCTCTGTGTAAATTTTTAATTTTTTCTGGAGGCATATCCTATGTGAACATAGTACCCCGCTTTCCTGAAGTGTCTCGTATGCTGGTGGATTTATGTGCAGATACCCGCTCGAAAAAATGCTGATAAAAATTATACCGCCAACCCTTTGTTTTGGCGGTATAAAGCGTGTGGTGTAGATTGAAAAATCAAGATACTGGTGCGCCGGCTTCGCGAAGTTTTTTGATTCCCCTCTTCCTTTCGTCCTCAGCGTCTTTAAGAGACCTGAAAGTGATCTCCTCCTTGAGTTTTATCATACCGAACACTCTGATCTTCCACATATCTCCGCGGTATCCCGCATACAGGAAATAGTGTGGCGTGATGACATCAAGATACACCCAAATGACCGGTGTATTGAATCTTTCTACAAATTCTTGCGCCTCTTCAAGTGACTCACACTCTTCTTCTATTTTGAAGCCGTTGAGGCACTCCAGATCGCTTTCTAAAAATACCTTTCCGCCATCTTTGTGGCGAAAAACCTTTATACCGTCCATACCTTCCTCCTTATTTTGGCTGTTTGGACTCTGGGCTATAGTATACACTTTTGGGAAGTGGGTTTCTCAAAAGCACCCCGTCGGCAGTTTTTACGGTATTATGGCTAGTGTATGAAACATCTTGTGATTGTGGAGTCACCGACAAAGGTGAAGACCATCAAGAAGTACCTCGGGAAGGATTATTCCGTTGTCGCGTCGGTCGGGCATATTCGTGATTTACCGAAAAGCGAGAAGGATGCGGTGGATATTGAGGATGGCTTTACACCGAAGTATGTTGTGAGCGCTGATAAAAAGAAGGTGGTGAACGATATCGTGAAGAAGGCACAAGCCGCTGACCACATCATCCTTGCTACCGACCCCGACCGCGAAGGGGAGGCGATTGCGTGGCATATCCAGCAGGCGGCAAAGCTGAAGAGTCCTGATCGTATTGTTTTTAACGAGATCACCCAAGAGGCGGTACAGGAGGCGCTGGAGCATCCGCGCAAGATAGACCAGTCGTTGCGGAAGTCGCAGGAAGCCCGTCGGGTTTTGGATCGTCTGTTCGGCTACACCCTCAGTAAGCTCATCTGGACGAAGGTGCGCTATGGTCTCTCAGCCGGGCGCGTGCAATCGCCGGCTTTGCGCATCTTGATGGAGCGGGAGCGGGAGATCAGAAAATTTAAGCCGGTCACCTATTGGGAGTTACAGAGTGTCTTTAAGCGCGATGACGGCACTGAACACATCGCTGAGTGTGAAAAAACTTTTGAGGACAAGAAAGAAGTTGCCGACATTCTTGCGCAAGCAAAAAAGGCGCGCTGGAAAGTTGCCGATATACAGGAGAGGTTGCAAAAGCGAAATCCGCGGCCCCCGTTCACCACCTCCACCCTACAGCAAGCGGCAAATACAGTGTATGGCTGGTCTCCCTCTAATACTATGCGTGTCGCGCAAAAACTCTACGAAGCCGGACAGATCACCTACATGCGTACCGACTCAACCAACCTTTCAAAATCTGCGCACGCGGCAATTAAGAAACGCATCACCGGTGAGTATGGTAGCGCTTACTACAAGCAGACCTACTACAAAACGAGGAGCAAAGCCGCGCAAGAAGCGCACGAGGCAATCCGACCGACCAATCCCGGTAACCCGTTTTGCGGCGTTACGAAAGAACAGAAAGCACTGTACGAGCTTATCTTCAGGCGAACCATTACCAGCCAGATGATTCCCGCCGAGTTGATTCGCACCGTTGTGTCGTTTCAGGCGGACGACATGCCGCTCTTCCTTATTCGCGGGGTGACTATCAAGGAAGAAGGGTGGTTTAAGGCGGATCCACACGCAGCAGGGCAGGAAGTGGTGTTGCCGGTGTTTCAAAAAGATGAGCAGGTTATCTGCGCTGACATCCAGTCAACCGAAAAGCAGACCTCGCCGCCGCCGCGCTATTCAGAAGCAGGGCTCGTGAAGGAGCTTGAGGCGCGCGGTATCGGCAGGCCGTCCACCTACGCCTCCACTATCAAAACACTCATAGACCGGCAGTATGTTGAGAAAGAGCAGCGATCGTTAGTGCCGACCGATCTCGGTGATGTGGTCAGCAGTTTTATCGAAAAAAACTTTGACATCTATGTCAGCGACTCGTTCACCGCTGATATGGAGCAAAATCTTGATGACATCGCGTCCGGCACTAAAGAATACGAAGGAACGCTGAAGGATTTTTACTTTCCGTTTGAAAAAGCTGTAGTGGCGAAGAAAGATATACCGAAGCTGACTTCACTCGGACCGGCACCGAAAGAGTTTCCCTGTCCGGTGTGCGGTGCGGCGATGGAGTATAAGCTTTCAAGAACCGGCACCTTTATGAGCTGCACGAAGTTTCCTGAATGCCAGGGCGGACGCACGAAAGAAGGGGAAGAGATTAAGCCGCCGACACCAATTGGCAGACCGTGCCCGAAGTGTGGTGAGCCGTTGGTAACCCGCACCGGACGCTACGGCGATTTCATCAGCTGCCAGGCCTACCCGAAGTGTAAACATATTGAAGAAGACCCGGAAGAAAAGAAGCGGCGCGATACCGGTGTGCAGTGCCCTACTTGCAAGCAAGGCACCATCATAGAGCGACAAGGACGCTACGGACCATTCTGGGGCTGCTCTGAGTATCCGAAATGTAAAAACACCATGCGCGCAAAGCCGACCGGTGATAAGTGCCCTGAGTGTGGCGCGCTGATGATGGAGGGAACCAAAACTATCCCCGATCGCTGCTCGGTGAAGACCTGCCCGATGCACAATCCACACAAGATGGAAAAGTAAAGTCAGGAGTCCGGCGTTTCCCCCGCCGGCGCTTGCTCTTGTTCAATAATACTGAACTGTTCCTCATTTTTTGAAAAAGGTCTGTTTTTTTCCGGTGATAAGGTGACACCCCGTATCTCAATCTTTTTTAATTTATCCTCTCTCTTTGAAATGTCGGTGTTTTCTGAGTCGTACTGTCTTTTTTGCGCGTGGGTGCGCATATCATCTAACTGCCTTTCAACATAGTACTTCTCGCTATGCGCCTTGTCCCGCCTTCCCTGCGCCGCCTTGTAGACAGCGAATGATTTTTGCAGGTGTGCTGCGCTCAGCGATGCGAAGAGGAGTAGCAGAATACCTATTCCCCACAATAAGGATGATTTTTTCTTTTTTCTTTTCATACCATAGTATATACTTATAGTAGTATGGCTAAGATAGCAAAATACATACGCTCGAAGATGTTCACACTGCGGGGCTTTCTGGCACGGCGTGTTGACCCTTTTTTCTTTTTGCGGCGCATCCTGCCTCCGACATTCTTTAGGAATATTTACTATCTCCACATCCTGAAGAAAATCCCCCTTTTCCTCCTCATCTCCCTCGTCATCGCCTCATTTATTATTACCTCCATGCCGCAGCTTTTCCTTGTATAAATAGGCAGAAACCTTGATTTTATAGGGTATTTTAGTGTTACACTACCTATATATAGAGGCACCTACCCACAGGGGGTTGACAATTGTGTTGTGTTGTGGTATAGTAATATCATTGATGGAGGTTTAGACAATTCTCTTAAGGGTGGTTTTCCTCAGGGGATACCAACTTACTGTATCTTTTACCTGCTAAGGAACACCCTTAAGAGAGTTGTATAAATAAACAAATGGTGTTAATTTGTATAACTTTGGTCTTTTACAAGAAAAACAAAGAAGTTGGATAGAAGGGTAGTGCATAGTCCACATAACATGATTAGGTATAGTCAGGTTATGCGGGCTGTGCACTATCGCAGTCGAGAAAGTTTTTGCTTGTTAGGAATTGAATTGAAACCAGGGGCCACCATCCCCGCAACCTTTAATAAGGGAGAAAAAAATGGCGAAATGTCACCAAAATCGCAGAGACGGACGGAAACGCTCGAAATCAAATTCAAACTACCCCGATACGATGCGGCGCAAGTTGGCACGTAAGTTGCAGGAAATGCCCAACGGAATTACAGTAGCGACCAGATCTTACGGTTTTGCGATTTATGCGGATGTTCCGCAAAAGCGTAATGGTGAGATTTGTGTCCAGGCTGACACCCGGCTCGGCGGATTTGAGCGTTACGAGGATGCTGCGCTTTACGCGCATGAGCACCTTAGCACGTCTGCCTGGAAGCTCTGGCAGCGGTTCAAGCCCGAACCACGCCGCCGGCAACGACGTTAGCGAAGTCCAGATGCGCGTTTCATTCCTCACAGAGAGATTGATATCGCACGGCATGCGATCAGAACGCGCGTCTGGTTAAATAACTTTCTTTAACTTTAATTTTTGAGAAGGAGATTGAAAAATGACGAGAAGAGCATACACTATCTTTACGATATCCACGTGTGTAATGTTTGTGACTGGTATGATTTTCGGGCTTTTGATTTCCTCTGTCGGCGACATGCCGTCTGTCAGAGGCAAGGAGTATATAGAGATTGAGGCTGCCCACGGTGGTATTGTACGGCTTTCCAAGGAAGTCGTCACTGAATTAAGCCATATGGGCGGAGAGTTGTGGAAGGCGCAGGAGATCTCCGATGGGATCTGGCGGATCATGTTTACCACTGACGATAACAGTGATATTCGTGTCCGCCAACACCCAGGAATCCTGGAGACTGCCGTAATGCTTAAGGAGTGCGACGGCAAACTCAATTATGGGCACTTCTTTCGCGCCGATTAGCCTTCTTTTCTTTCAGGTTTTGAGAGTTAACCCTTAAAAAATTCTCTCTGGTTACGCCAGTAACTAGATAACCGCCCCGACCGGGGTGATGTATGAAGAACTCGTACATCCTACCGGTACGGGGCTTCTTCTATTGTATATGCTCACGACTTTTCGCAACAAGTATTTGCATACACTCATCAGTGCTGACTACCTGCTTTTCATTCTCCATTTCCAAAGTTACCGCATTGTCTGCAACTTCTTTTTTGCCGATCACTATTCTGACAGGGATTTTTTCGGTGTGTATGCGGGCGATTTTTTTGCCGATGCTTTCGTCTCGTGTGTCGATCGTGGCACGCAGTCCTGCGCTGCGCAATGTTTTGAGCACTTCTTGCGCGTACGCGTGCTCATCAGGGCCAATCGGCAGTACCGCCACCTGTACCGGACAGAGGAAGAACGGGAAGTTTCCGGCGAAATGCTCTATCATAATGCCCAAGAATCGCTCCAACGATCCTGAGATAGCGCGGTGTATCATGACCGGTGTTTTCTTTTTGCCGTCAGAGTCGGTGTACACCAGTTTGAATCGCTCCGGCATCACGAAGTCAAGCTGCACGGTCGCCAGTTGTCGCTTTCTCCCGAGTGAATCACGAAAATGGAAGTCAATCTTCGGTCCGTAAAATGCCGCTTCGCCTTCTTCAGTGGTGAACTCCAGTTTTGCTTTCTTTAGCGTGTCAGCTAATACTTTTTCCGCCCGATCCCACACCTTGTCATCACCGAGATACTTTGATTTGTCGTCATCGCGCACTGACAAAAATACTTCACAGTCATCTCCTTTGAAAAACCCAAGTCCGGTGTAGAACTCAACGACAAAATCCACCGTCAGCGCCACCTCTTCGGCGATCTGATCTTCTGTACAGAATATGTGTCCGTCATCCTGTGTGATACTCAGCACACGCGACAAGCCGAGCAACTCCCCCTTCTGCTCATCACGGTACACGGTGGCAAATTCCGCATAGCGAATCGGTAAATCCTGATAACTTTTTGGCTCAGATGCGTATATTTGCGTGTGGTGTGGGCAGTTCATCGGTTTCATCACAAATTCGTCGTTTTTCCCGCGCACCTTAAACAGCTCGTCTTCAAATTTATCCCAGTGTCCGGATGCTTTGTATAAATCCGGTTTTGCGATGTGCGGTATCCATACCTTTTCATAGCCATACTTATCCAACAGTCGCGTCAATTCACCCTCCAATGCGCTTCGCAATGCCATTCCTTTCGGAGAGAAGAGCGGCAGTCCCGGTCCGACCAGCGGTGAAAAAGAAAACAGTCCCAATTCTTTGCCGATTTTTCGGTGATCCCGCTCTTTCGCCGCTTCTATCATTGCTTGGTGTTCGTCCAGCTCTTTTTTGGAATCAAACGCCAGCCCATACACCCGCGTTAGCATCGTGTTCTTCTCATCACCTCGCCAGTATGCTCCTGCTATGGCGTTGAGGGAAAAGGCATCTAACGCTACTTCTTTCATATCGTCAACATGCCCGCCCTCGCACAGGTCAATAAAATCTCCTGATTGATAAAAAGTAATTTCCCCTCCTGCACGGGCAATTTCCTCAATCAACTCCACTTTGTACGGATTATCCTTGAAGTGCGCTAACGCCTCTTCTTTTGATACGACCTTCTTTTCAAATCCCGACCATGTTTTTGCTATCTCCCGCATTTTCTTCTCTATCGCCGGGAAATCGTCAGCAGACAACTGCTCCGGCAATTCCGCATCATAGTAAAACCCATCATCCACCGGCGGACCAATCGCTAATTTTGTGCCTGGATACAGCTCAATGAGCGACGCACCTAACAAATGCGCCAATGAATGCCGTTTCCGCATTAACATTTCATCGTTGTTCTTCATATATATTGTAGGATACCACACCCCCTACTTAAACATTGCTTGCGATCGCTTTCTCCTGTGTCGTGCAACGGCGAAGCGGTGTGCCTCAGCGTTTGCCGCGATGATGTCTTTTTCGTGCGGCTGCGTGTGTTCTTTGGAGCCGAGTATTTCCCGAGGAGCGTGCTTTTCTGTCTTTACCACCGATACGACAGGGATGTGCACCTCATTACCTCGGAGCACTGCTTCAGTGGCGGCGACTTGTGCCTTCCCGCCGTCAACGACGATGAGGTTCGGCATCTGCCACTCCGGGTGGTTCAGGCGGCGGGATAGTATTTCGCGAAGCGCACCAACATCATCCCCTTCTGTGGCTTCACGGATAGTGAAAACCCGGTATTCGTTTGGCATTGCCTCACCATCAATAACCGCCACCATCACTCCGACCGTTTGCATGCCCGCCGTGTGTGCGACATCGTATGCCTCTATGCGGAATGTGGTCGCAGCAGCTTCGGTCGGTTCTTTTTTCAGGAGTGAGACATCCTGTATGTGCTGCAGCGCGAATATGCGCCTTCGTACCTCCTCTGCTTTTTCAAACTCCTGCTCTCGCGCGTACCCTTTCATATCTTTTTCTAACATCCTAATCAGCTGCTTTTTATTACCACCCAAAAACATCCGTATTTCCCGCATTCTTTTTTTGTATGCCTCTTTGTCCACCGTTCCGTCACAAACACCCGGACACAGTCCCAGTTGTGCCTGAAAACATTTTTTCGGTTGTCTCTTCCCGCCCGGTGTGTGGGGCGTGCATTGATCGCGATACGGCAGTATTTTTCGTAGAATGCGCAATGCTTCTTTCAGGATGGTACCGCGTGGGAACGGTCCGAAGATGTGTGATAGCGGTGCGCTTGCTGTCCCCTGCTCTAACTCTCGTCCGCGTATTAGGAGCACACGCGGAAAGTCCTCTTTGGTGATGCCGACAAATTGAAAACTCTTGTTATCCTTGTCAACCACATTAAATGTCGGTTGATATTCTTTGATAAGGTTTGCCTCTACAATGTACGCGTCAAGCACGCTGTCGGTTTCTCTTGTTTCTATGCGCTCCGTCTGCTCCACCGCTTCTGCGAGTCGCGGTCCGCGGTCAGTTACTAATCGATCGGAAAAATAGCTTCGCACCCTGCTGCGCAAGTCGGTCGCCCGCCCGACATACAGCACGACATCTTTCGCATCACGGAATAGGTACACCCCGGGTGTTTCCGGTATTGTTGTGAAGTCAATGTTCTCTCGCTTCATGGTAGATATGGTACCTGTGTTTATGGTGAACGGCAAGCGAGGTCTGCGCTTTACGCTTTTGAGAGATGGCACTCTTTCCCCGTTTACGGCATAAATCGCTCCGCTCCCGGTGAGGCATATTCTTTGCTGAACAGCACTTTTTTGATAACCTCCAGAATGATGATGTGATATAGCGCGCTAATCGGTATTACCCAGAAAACCCATAGCGGCACGACCACCACCTTGAGTGCGGCGGCCATAAACGGCACGGTAAAGACGAGGATCATCAGTACTGCGCTGAGTGCGATTGCGGCGACGAGCCACTTGTTATCAAACAGGTTGGTGGTGAAGATGCTCTTATCAAGCCGTTTGAGTGAGATTGCCATAAATACAGAATCAATAGAAACCGTTAGGAACATAACGGTTTGTATCTGTGCGTGTGCAAGATTGGTGAAATGTATTAGGTACGCGTACATGCCGAGGAGGAATATTCCGGTCAGTATGGCGATAGCGCTGACGGCCTGTTTCACATTTTTACTGATGATACTTCTCGTTCGATCGCTCCTCGGATCCCATTTTGCAATGTCGGAGCCTCCTTTTTCAAAGGCGAACGCGAATGCCATAAATGCCTCCTCCATGATGTTTGCCCACAGTATCTGTATCGGGTGTATCGGCAGTGCTGCGCTTGCCAGTAAGCCGCCTGCCACCAGGATTGCTTCGCTGAGTGAGGTTGATAACAGGTAGATCAGGATTTTTTTCAGATTTCTTATAATTTTCTTCCCTTCAAGTATGGAGGCGGTGATGGTGGAGAATGAGTTTTTGAGCAGAATGAGGTCTGATGCCTCTTTTGCCACATCGGTTCCGGACGCTACGGCGATACCGATGGATGCTCGGTGCAGTGACGGCGCGTCGTTGACCCCATCACCCGTCATGGCAACCACCTCTTTTTTATCCAGCAGCACGCGCAACAGGCGTGATTTTTGATTTGGCTCCATGCGCGCGAATACCCGCACCGTCTGTGCTTTTGTGAACAGGTCTTCATCTGTCATGCCTTCTATATCTTTTCCGGTCAGTGTTTCTTTTGAGTCACCTCCTTTGATGATGCCGGCTTTCTCCGCTATGTGCAGCGCGGTGTGTTGATTGTCGCCGGTTACCATGGTGAGTGTCACATGGGAGTCGCGCATTTGCTGTATTGCATCCGGTACATCGGAGCGGACGGTGTCCTCTAACGATAGGAGTGCCAGGAATACGATGCTTTGCTCTTCCTGCTCCATCGCTTTCTTTCGCTGCTCTGCTGTGTCCTTGATGCTTTCTATATCAACATTCACCTCGGTGGAGCCGATGGCGATGACCCGCCGCCCCTTTCCTGCTTCTTCGGCGAGCATGGTGTGCAGTTTTTCTTTATCCGCGTTAGTTAATGCTGTTACCCTCCCTTGCTTATACACCCGCTCTGATTGCTCCAGCACCACCTCCGGCGCGCCGACGGTATAGTAGCGCTGCTCTCCGCTTTGCTCCTTTGTGACCGCGGAGGAGCATTTTTTTACGGCGTTGAACGGGATGTAGACGACCCGCTTGTCCCGGCTCGGCACTTCTGTACACACTTCCTCACATGCCCGCACGAGTGATTGCTCAATGGCTGTCCCGCTGAAGACGGTTTCGTCCGGATCTGCGTCGTCGTCGATCTCGCGGTTGAGCCGTTTGCCGTCTGTCGCTAAGTATGCGTTGTGTACAATTCCCCGTCCGAATGGTGAGATTGTTTCATCTGAGACCTTTTCCCGCTGGTCAGCGTAGAGTATTTCAGTTAACACCATATTGCCGTTAGTGAGGGTGCCGGTTTTATCCATCAGTATCCACGAGGTGCCGCCGAGTGTTTCAGCAGCGAGCATATTTCGTATGAGTCCGTTGTTTTTGAGTACTGACTGCATGCCCAGAACTAATACCACCGTAATCGCTGCCGGCAAGCCGGAAGGAATACCGGCGATCGCCACGGCGATGGCGGTGATCATCACCTCAGTAACCGGTATGCCCTGCAGTATCCCTATCCCGATGATCAGTGCTACTGCCAAGAATACCAACCCCATAATCCATCGCGCCAATTTTTTAATCTGCTGCTGCAGCGGCGTCTCCGCCTCTTCTTCGTACAGTTCTTTTGCGATACCGCCGACTGCGGTGCGCTCGCCGGTATTTACCACAACCCCGCTGCCGGTTCCGGTGATCACGGTCGTCCCCTTCCATGCCATGTTCACCTGCTCTGCAAGCATTTTTTTGTTGGCGAGTGTTACGACCTCTTTGTTCACCGGTGCCCACTCTCCGGTTAATATTGCCTCGTTGACTTGCAGATTGTTTTCGCGCAGGATTCGCACATCAGCGGGAATCTTTGACCCCGCCTTAAAAAAGATGATGTCCCCCGGCACTAAATTGTTTACCGTAATTTCTATCTGCTTTCCGTCGCGCAGTACCAACGCATATTGCCGATCTATGTGGCGCAGCAAATCAAACGCCCGCGACACCTTGCCCTCCTGTAGCAGGGCAATTGTCATATTGATCACCAGCACTGCCAGAATGATGTGTGCATCCACCGTATAGCTAATGCTGTAGAGAACGATGCTTGATAGCAGGAGGATGAGTACGATCGGGTTTTTAATCTGCGCTATAATTCGTCGCAACCATACGAAACGCTTTTTGCGCTGCATGGTGTTTTCGCCATATTTTCCCAGCCGTGTGTCCGCCTCGCGTTGAGTCAGACCTTTCAAAGAAGTCCGCAACACTCCCAACACTTCACTCTCTGAGTGTTCTGAGAAATGTCCGGCCTGTGAAGAGATATCTTTACCTGTACGCAATACTGGTTCCACTTTTAGTAGTATACAATATGCACTGCTTGATGAAATGCACTGCCTGCCGACACGGTATACTATGGGTATGCCAATGACATGGTGTCCTGGAGAGGTGGCTGAGTGGTCGAAGGCGCTCCCCTGCTAAGGGAGTAAGGGATTAAAACTCCCTTCGAGGGTTCGAATCCCTCCCTCTCCGCAACGAGAAAATACTTGTATTTTCTTGTGGAGAGGGAGCAGTGCAATTGAATTTGCCCTGCGAGTATTCTTAGCGAACGAAGTGATCTTAGAAACTTGACGCCGAATCCCTCCCTCTCCGCAGTTAAAAGATGTTTGTGTGTCTGAAAGGGTGGTTTTTGATCACAGAATCAGCAATATCGCTGCTGCTGCCATACCAAAATTTTCTGTTACTGAAATAGATGTCAGCGGGACTTTCAGAACAGTGCCGAGGCAGGCGCATTGAATATCTGACTGTTTTCTCATAGCGAGTATTACACCGGTGCCGCTGAAAATCATCAGTGCCGCCTCTGTCCACAGTAGCCAATCAGGGTGAAATCCCGCGAGCATGACGAGACCGAACGCAATCTCAAGAAACGGATACACATATCCGTAATCCCGCCAACGCATTGCCAATATATCGTATGTCGCGTACCCTTCAACGAACCCTTTCAAGTTAATAAGTTTGAAGCCGCCGAACACAAGAAAGAATCCCACCATAGCATGTAGTAGAAATGTGTCTATGCTGCCATCACTGGTTATACCCGCGGATACCCCAATGAGGGTGAGTGTAACAATGAGCGGTAGGTAGCTTCTTCCTGTGTGCTGTTGTGTGTGTTCTTTGTGCTTCATAAAATTATTGAACGATGACAGAGGTCATCATACCGGCATCGGCATGTTCTGTGATGTGGCAGTGGTTCATCCAGATTCCCCGGTCAAGCGGTATCAGGCCGATGTCTACCGTTTCTTTTGAGCTGACAAGGACAGTGTCTCTAAAATACTGCTCGCTGACCGGCTGCCCGTTGCGGGAAATAACCTTGAAAAACTGTCCGTGCAGGTGCATTGGGTGTAAACGAAATGATTTATTTGTGAAACGAATTTTATTAAACTCTGCGTGTTTTAGTATCACCGGATCATGTTCCGAAAATACTTTGTCATTCATAGTCCACTCAATATCCCCTGAGGCGGAGGTTCGCGCGTCAAGGATGTACTCTTCGTCAATAGGCGCTTCTGTAGCATCTGACCAGTCCGGCACCTGCGGGTTTGTAGGGTGTGAAAATGTCGGTGTTTCCACTGCCTCCCCTTCAGCAGTAATAGTTCCGAGTGTGTTTGTGTACGATGTGAAGAAATCACGCACGACAAACGACTTTCCGTTCGCATCGTTCGGAATGGTGATATCAACATCTATTCTATTACCCGGGGCGAGTGCAAATCCGTCCGCGTTGAAGATCTCCTTGACATACATGCCATCAACGGCGATGACATTCGCCTGCAAACTGCTGAAGTGCGGCTTATATACCCGACCGTTTGAGGCATTGATGAGGCGGAGACGAATTCTCTCCCCGGGTCTGACTGACAGAACCTCTTCTGTTGACCCATTGACCGTGATGACATTCCCCCACCTGCCGTCGTGTGCAAGGTCGTGTCGTGTGACAAAGTGTGGGCTAATCTGATAGCTTTCCTCAAGCAGCCAGTCGTCAATAACCCACACAATGTCCTGCGAATACTGTTCAACATATTCATCTTCCACAACAACAGTTCCGTACAACCCCCGCTCCATTTGCTCACTGGTGTTTTTGTGCGGATGAAACCAAAATGTTCCTGCGTCTTTCGGGGTGAATATATACACGAATGAATTACCCGGCTGTACTGCTTCCTGTGTGACATCCGGCACGCCGTCCATTTCGTTCGGCACACGAATGCCGTGAAAGTGTATGGTGCTCTCCTGCGGCAGATTATTCACGAAAGTAAGGCGTAATGTGTCCCCTTTTTGTATCCGTATTTCCGGCCCCGGAACCGTGCCGTTGTAACTCCACACTGCCGTTGTATGTCCTTCAAAAATCTCTACTGCACTCTCTTCGGCAATTACTGTCACCTCCACGATGGTGCCGCCCTGCTCCGCTGTTTCAGTGTATGCCCCTGCAAATTCCTCGGCAAAAGATGTCTTCAGTGAGATGCTGCTTGTGATGTCAATGCTTCCTGATAGCAGGCATGCAAGGAAAATGAGGGCTGCAACGCACACCACACCAACTGTTGTTTTGTTTTTGGATAGCGCACGGTTCATTGTATTATTAGTATATATGGTAACAGAATGCGGGGTTCTCTTGCGGCACCTTATGTAATAGCGGAGTAGACGCTGCTGGGCATATCCCCCCTCCTCCTCTCCGCAATTTTACACAGTCACAAATAAAAACAACACTGCGTGGCGTATAGTAAGTGTAAATATGGGCGTAGGGAAAAAACATGTACTCATCATAGTGATAGTCGGGGCTATCATTGTGTCTATTGTCATGTCGTCAAACTCGTCGGTAACAGAAAACCCGGTGCCGCAAGAAGATGCAGTTATAGATATCACACCGGAAAATGAAACAGTGCCGATTGCGACAGAGCAAAATGAAAGGGTGTATACCGTTCGCATGCGCTCATCATGGAGTAAAGATTCGCATCCGAATTTTCATCCCGACGGATCGCACCTGTCTCCCATGATTGCATGGTCACACACATTTGAAGATACACTATTCAAATCAGGAGCTGTTGCCAGTGAAGGGATGGAGATAATGGCGGAAACCGGAGCGCCGACAGTAATCACAGAAGAAATAAAGGCACTGATTGCGAAAGGAAGTATTCTTGACTATGGTGTCGGATCGGTGTTTTTCACACCCGGAGAAGAAGAAGTGCAGGTGAGGGTTTCACCAAGCACACCGTATATAACGGTGGTAAGTATGATTGCACCAAGCCCCGACTGGTTTGTTTCCGCGCGTAATGTAAAACTCTATGACCAAGGGAAGTGGGTGGAACAAACGAGCATCCCGGCGCCGCTCTACGATGCAGGAACGGACGACGGAGAGGAGTTTACCTCGGCAGACAAAGATACACAGCCGAAACAGCCGATTGGGAGATTTGCAGGAGCGCCTTCTGCCTCCATCGTCATTTTTGAATTTATAAGTAATTAACTTTCTTCTTTATGAAAAAAACTGTGGCCATTGTTATTTTAGGAATCATCATCGTTGCGGGCATCGGCTATGCGGCGAGTGTTGGTTCACCTGAAAATGATACAGCGCTTGAAATATACCCTGACGATGTGACCACCGCCCCGACTGCAGATACCTCACCAAACTCAACAGGCGGCGAATATGTGAACTACAGTGACTCTCTTGTGCAGCAGATGCTTGCTGACGGGAAGCGGGTTGTTTTATTCTTCCATGCGGCGTGGTGTCCGACCTGTAATTTGGCAGACAGAAGAATACAAGAAGCGGCACACCAGATACCATCTGATGTTGCCATCTTTAGGGTTGATTACGATCGCGAAAAAGCGTTAGTGGATGCGTATGGTGTTTTGTATCAACACACATTCGTGCAGCTTACCGAAGGTGGGTCTCTGGTAACCAAGTTCCAAGGCAGCAGCACACTGCCGGCAATACTTGCCAATATACAATAGGAATTATGTTTGGCCTTCTTTTCATTTCTTTTATTGCAGGCATCTTAACAGTATTTGTTCCCTGTATTTTCCCGCTTATCCCTGTTGTTATTGGTGGCTCTGTTTCCGGTACCGAGCGGAATTCATATACTATTATCGGCTCGTTGGTTGTTGCCATTGTCCTTTTTACGGTTGTTATCAAAACTTCTTCCGATGCGCTTGGCGTGCCGACTGAATTTTGGACCTATGTTTCCGGTGTGCTGGTTGCCCTGGTCGGGCTTACTTTTGTATTCCCCTCTATGTGGTCTAAGGTTCCCTTAGTGTCTCGGCTTTACAAAAACAGTAACTCTCTTCTTTCCCGAGGACACCGAAAGTCCGGTACCGTCGGTGATATCATCATCGGCTCTGCGCTGGCACCCGTATTCACCTCCTGCAGCCCCACATACCTCCTCATACTTGCTGTTATCTTACCGAACAGCTTACTACAGGGAGGTGCTTATTTGCTCGCTTACGCGCTTGGTGTCGGCACCATCCTCTTATTTATATCACTCATCGGACAAAGTATTATTCAAAAATTCGGCTGGCTGTCAGACGGTAATAACACATTCAGAAAAATCATCGGCGTCATCATCCTTATCGTCGGCATTATGCTCGTTACCGGATATGACAAGGTTTTTGCGGCCTGGATTTTAGACATCGGTTTCATAGACTTCATCGGTGCTGAAGAAACCCTCTTAGAATCTGTAATGGACAAACAGGTTACTTCGCAATAGTGGTGAGAATACTACATCAAAAGAAAGTACTCAAGCGGTATTTTAATAGTGTTATTTTCGGAATCCAGTGATACCGTGGAGGTGTTATCTACAACAACACTGAACGCTGGATTTGCCCGTTTTGCCGTTTGCTTTACCTGTCTCAAATTTTTACCGCCGGCACTAACCTCAATAACGATATTCTTCCCTCCAAAATTAACTACGAAATCAGCACCACCCTCCTTGGCGTCGTAAGTCAGGGTGACATCTGGGGTTTCAGGAGACACATTTACACGGTGTAGCGTAAGTCCAACTATATCTTCTAACAATTTTCCGTACATTACTTCGGGAGATAGAGTGCTCCCTCCTTTTTTAAAAATTGCCGAGCGAAATACCGGAGCGATAAACAGAAACTTTGACCTTTGTCGCACTTGGGCGTTGTGTGATGCTGTGTACGCCGGAATGTGCTGTAACATTCCTGCACCCACAAAAGCGTCAAATAAATTTTTCGTTGTGTGTCGACTGAGATTCAGTGCGTTCTTCCCGAGTGACTCATAACTAATCTGATCTGCAGATGCGAGTAAATATAGTACCGTTGGTGCTTTCTTAATGGTGCCTATCTTAAAGTTGGATGTTTGTGTTATATCTTCCCCAATGATGCGGTCAAGTATCCTGTTGCAGGAGTTAAACGCTTCTTCAGGTTGTTTTAGAAGCATGGATGGCAGTGAGCCCATTTTTATATATTTTTTTACTTCGCTTGGGTCAATGGAAGCGTAGTATTTTTTTATTTCACTTTCCAGAGAAGTGATTTTGTGATACACCTCATCTGCATCCACACTTTCAAAAAATGCTGTGCGTATTTGTTTTTGTATGCCTGCATGCAGTGGCTTTTTGTTCTTTAGTGTCATATACTCAGTGAAACTGAGTGGCAACATTTTTACAGACTCTTCCCTGCGCACTATATCGTTGTTCTCACTTAAATGCAGCGCGGAGGATCCGGTTACATATATAAAAACTTTTCGCTTGGCACGATCATACACATCCTTGAGTGTGATGCCCCATTTTTTGTCATACTGTGCTTCGTCTATGAAGAGAATCAATGGTTTTTCACGATTTTCAAAAGCACTGCCGGATATCTCCTCGTACACACGCAGCACATCGAACAGAGACACATTAAATAGCTCCGTGATTCTGTCCACTGATAAAAACAAAGTGTCGACCTCTTTGCGTGTCATTTCAGAAAGAATCTGCATAAGCATGGTTGTTTTTCCGACACCGCGCAATCCGGTTACGATGCACCAAGAGTATGTCATATTACCGCCTAAAAAATCGTCTGCGTACGCTTTTACCTGGGTGAAAATGTCTCGCTTTGGGTATTGATTGCCGGAAGGGTCCGTTGTGTACTGCTCCGCTACAGCACTTGTGTTTGCCATCTGTTCCCGCAAAAAAACCTCTATTTTTTCCCTTGTTTCTATATTCATACTTCTATTGAAATATACAAGGAACAGGTATTCCTTGTATAGTGTAGTATACAAGGAATTAGTATTTCTTGTCAAGTGTAGTATACAAGGAATGAAATTTGGAAAAATATGCTTTTAAATAAGGGTATTTTTGTGAATTCCTTGTATAGTGGTTTTATAAGGAACCTATGAGGGCAAGTACTTGCTGTGCATGCCCTTGCGCTTTGACCGTTTTCCAATGCTTGAGGATGGTGCCGCTTTCATCTACCAATACCGTACTGCGGACGATGCCCATTGATTTTTTGCCGAAATTGTTCTTTTCCCGCCATGCGCCGTACGCCTCAATCATTTCGCCATTTTCATCACTGAGCAAGTCAATACCAAACCCATGCTTATCACAAAACTTCTTGTGTGAGGTGACAGAATCTTTCGAAATACCGAATACAACGGTGTTTTGTTTTTCAAATTCCTTACGCAACGCCGAAAACTCCAATCCCTCAGTTGTACACCCCGGCGTGTCGTCTTTCGGATAGAAGTACAGTACTACCCGCTTCCCTGCCAGATCAGCAAGTGAAACCATCTCACCGTCCTGGTTTTCCAACGAAAATGCCGGCGCCTTTTGCCCTTCCATACTCATTACTGACAGTGTAGCACAGGAGCAACGCGACACGGATGTCGCGTTGCGAGTAAGATGCGGCTGCCAAGTCGCACAATAAAATGACACGGATGTCGCGTTGCGAGTAGGCGCAAATTGAATTTTGCGCCGCGAGGCAGGCATATTTCCCGTGGCGACCTCTCTCTTGTGTTACAATCCTAATACTCCTCGTAGTTCAACGGATAGAACGCGGGCTTGCGGAGCCCGTAATGCAGGTTCGATTCCTGCCGAGGAGGCTTGGGAGTAATACAGTGTATGTTTAAATACTATATAACAGGTATAAAAAAATCCATGGATTTTGACGGGAGGGCGAGAAGGAGAGAGTTTTGGGTTTTTGCGCTTATGCACGCAGTTATCTCTTCTGCAATATTAGTCGCATTCATATCTATCGTTCCTACGATCCCGTACGGGGGTACAGAGTTGATAGTATTAACATGGTACTTTCTTACAGCCATTCCATTGTTGGCAGCTGTGTGCCGGAGATTGCACGATACAGGGAAAAGTGGATGGTGGATTTTTATACAGTTTGTTCCGCTTGTCGGACCTATTTGGCATCTCATAAATTTGTTATCAGATAGTGAGCCAGGAGGCAATCAGTATGGTCCGAATCCGAAACAGCGATCTGTGTCGACATAGAAAATAACAAATACAAGTATTTTCTACTTGCGGAGGGGGAGGGATTCGGCGTCGAGTTTCTAAGCTCACTTCGTTCGCTAAGAACTCCCTGCCCGGGCTCGGCGACAATTTTATTCCGCTTCGCTCCATAAAATCGTAGACCGCCTGCGCCTTTCGAATCCTCCGCAACGCGAAATACTATTCGCGCTGCTCCCCTCCTCGTAATAAAAATGTAAACATTTTTTAACTGCGGAGGGGGAGGGATTCGAACCCTCGATACGAGTGTATACTCGTATACCGGTTTTCGAAACCGGCGCTTTCAACCACTCAGCCACCCCTCCAGTGTGTATGGTGTATATGATACCGTATTTAGTCGTTGGCACCCTCTTCCGCCTCTCCTGCGGCGATTTTTTCCAGCGACTGCACCACTGCCTCATTGGTGAGGAGTGAGGTGATGTAGGTGTGGATCTGGTCGTCGGTCATATCAGTTTGCTTTTTCTTGAAGCGTTCCACCTCTCTTTCTACTTCATCTATGCCGGCGCGGATATTCTCCTGTGTGCTGATGGTGTTCATAATGAGCTGTATTTTTGCCCGTTTTCGCGCGTCTTCCCGCAACTGTTCCCACAGCTTCCCTTCTGACATTTTTTGTGCTTTGAGGTAATCCTCTATAGTGGTGTTGAAATGCTCTGCCTGTGCCTTCATCTCCTCGTATGCTCGCTTACTCTCCTCTTCAATCATTATTTCCGGCAGGGTAATGGTGGTTTGCTCTGCGATGGTGTCCAGTAGTTTTTGGCGGAATAGTGCACGCGCCTGCAATGCTTTTTCCTGTGTTATAGATTCCTGTATTCCTTTTTTGAAACTTTCTACATCTTTGTGCTGTTGTGATACTTCCTGCACATATTCGTCAGTGAGCTCCGGCAAATCACTATCATCTTTCGGAATATCTTTTTCCGGATGCGCTTTTTTGTATAACCCCCTTCGCACATCCAAGAGTACTTGCTGCATTTCCTCATCGGTCGCCTCTTTTGGCTCTTCCGGCTTTTCCATCTTTTGCAAGAGTGGCTTGTAGTCCGGCAGTGTTACTTTCGGCATCATGTAAAACTCAATTTGAAACGACACATCATGCTTGTCAGCGATATTGGTTATCTGCATCTGCGGCTGCCCCAGTGGCACCACACCCTCCCCCGCCACGATGTCGGCAAAATGTTTTGTTATCACTTCCTGTGCGCTTTGTCGCCAAATCTCTAACGGGCCGATTTCTCGCTCCACGACCTCCGGCGGCGCGTTCCCCTCTCTGAATCCGTCTATTTTTTTCTCTGCCCCGATTCTCTGCAGCACCTCATCACGCACCGCCGCTATCATGTCTTTCGGCACCACGCCGTCAATCTTGGCGTGTGCTTTTTCATCGTCCTTGTGTATTTGTATTGAAAATTGTTCTTGTGTAGTCATGGTAGTATTATTCTTTTTCTTCCCCTTCTTCCTCTGTCAAATCTGTTAAAATTTCTGTTTCGAGCTCTTTTAATTTCTCCTGATTTTTTTCTCCGGATTGCAGAAGGGTATTTATTATTCGCACCGCCTCAGCATCGGTTAGGTTTTCGTAGAGTATGGTGCCTTGCGGGGTGGCGTTGCTGTCCGGCAGACCCTCTACGACAATGTTTTTTTGTGATTGCTCTTCCTGCACTTCTCTTTTATCATTGAGAATCTTTTTGATCGCGTTATATGCCATACCGATAACAATGAGCACTATCAGTATCATTGCGAAAATCGCACCATAGGTTGAACTGTATTTTTGGCTATCTTCCATACTTGCACGATACACTGCTCTTTTGGTTTACGCAACCGCGTCCCACCCCGCGTTACCGATCACCCTTTGTTACCGAATTTATCTTGACAAAGAGCAGTGCGATTTCTCTTCGTAGGGCGTATGATTGCTCCTGTATCTCATTCAAGTTGCTAATAATGCTTTTTTGGTTCAGATGGTGCAGGAGCCATTCGGTAAATGAGGTGTAAAGGCCGTACTTTTGCACTATCGCATAGCTCAACGGTGCATCACTTTCTATGTAGGGGAAAACAGCCACCTTCAGCCGCTCCGCCTCAAAGGCATGCTGATCTATTTCCTCCTGATAGCCGTTTTTCAGCTTTGTGGGAAAGTTTTCGATGAGCGTATATAGTATCTTCGTTAGTTCGTTGTTTTCTTTTATCCCCTGTGCAATACGCGCCCGGTATTCATCAACATCCCGTGCATAGTCGTGCGCCCCCTCCGGCACCCGCTTTTTCACCTTCCCGAAGAGTGATGAGATGAGTACGCTGTATTCTTTGTCGGCAATGGAGATAATCAGCTGATCATTGGTGACACTTGTTTCTGCGGCAACATGCCAGAGCGGAAATGATGCCGTTGCCACGAGCAGCAGTAGCGTCACCACCAAAACTAACGCATCAGATATAATCCCGCTCTTTTTTATTCCGACCTCTTCACTGGTGATGTTTTTGTTTGGGATGAAATACATATGATGGGGTTATTTACTGAATTTCTCTTTATACAATTTGCGCGACCGTTCAAATGCTTCTTTTGCTTCCGCCGCTGTGCCGACACCCTGTATATCTATCACCTTGTTCTGAATCTTTTTGTAGGTTTCAAAAAAGTGCTGTATCTCCTTTACCGTGTGCTTGTTCACATCACCGATATCTTTCACCTCGTCAAAGCGCGGATCATCCGCCGGCACACTGAGAATCTTATCATCGCTCTCACCGTCATCTATCATTTTGAAAACGCCGACCGGCCGCACCGGAACAAGAATACCGGGATACAGCGGGTAGGTAGTGATGACAGCGATATCCAGCGCATCGTCATCGTCCCACAAAGTTTGCGGGACAAATCCGTAGTCGACCGGATAGTCCTGAGCGGTATGCATCGCGCGATCAAGCGCAATGATGCCCGTCTCTTTGTCTATCTCATATTTGTTTTTTGATCCGCGAGGTATCTCTATGATGGCATGCATCACATCAGCATTACCCGGGTCAATGTCGTGTAACAAATTCATACACACTATTTGTTTACCTTTCTATTGTACCCTAAAAAAATGATTGTGCAAGTACACTATTCCCCAATCTCTTCAGTGTTTTTTTCGGCCTCATCTTTGACATCTTCTGCTTCTGTGGTTTTGCTTTCTGGTGCTGCTTCTTCTGTTTCAGTTGGTTTGTCTTCTTCTGTTGTTTTTTCGTCTTCGCTGCTTTCTTCTACTCGCAACGCGACATCCGTGTCGCGTTGCTCCTCCCTTTTAAATATTGTTATGTCCCCTTCTACGGTTGATTGTGCTACTTCTGTGCCGCCCGGGTCGGTGATGACAACTTCCCAGTCGGTCAGCTTTGCCGCGAGTTTGAGGTTCTGCCCGCCGCGGCCGATGGCAACCGGTATCTGATCATCGCTTGTTTTTACCAGTGCTCGCTTGCTCTCCTCGTTGATTTCCACTCCCATCACTTCTGCCGGCAACAATGCTTCGCCGATAAACTCTGAGATATCGCTCGGCCAGTTGATGATGTCAATCTGCTCGCCGTTCAGTTCACTCTTCACGGTCATCACCCGCACCCCCCGCTGCCCGACAAATGCTCCCACCGGATCCACCGACGGACTTTTGCTCTCAACCGCGATTTTGGTGCGGACACCCGGATCGCGTGCGATTGCTTTTATCTCAAGCGTTCCTTCGGTCAGTTCCGGCACTTCCGTTTCAAATAGCCGCACGACAAATTTTTCATCGGCTCGGGATAGTCGCACAAAGCCGCCGCTTCGCCGCTCGGTGTTTATTGACTGCACAAAGGCGCGGATGGTATCCCCTTGATTAAATCGTTCACCGCGTATCTGCTCTGAGAAAGGTAGTATTGCTACTGTTCTCCCGAGATCAACAAATACATTTCCCCGCTCCACGCGCTGCACCTGTCCGTGTACCAGTTTTCCTTCTTTTCCTTGAAACTCTTCCACTGCCGCGTCTCGCTCCGCCTCGTGTATCTTTTGGGTTATCGCCTGTCGTGCTGATTGCGCTGCAATTCTGCCGAAATCGGTTTTCGACTCCAGCGGGAAGAGAATTTCTTCTCCCTGCTTCACCCCCTGCCGCACTAGCTGCGCATCGTCCACCATCATGTGTCGCTCAGGATTGAATCGCACCCGCTCTTCATCCTCTTCTTTTGGTGCCTCGTCTTCCGGGAGGATGTGTGCCTCATCTAATACCTGCTTCACCTGAAAAAAAGTTGACTCCCCCGTGCTTTGATTGATTCTGCAGCGGACAATCTGATCACTCTTGCCATATTCCCGCTTATACGCCGTCGCAAACGCCGTTTCTAGCGCCTCCCATAGTGCATCCTCCGGCAAGTGCCGATCCTCTGCTATTTGTTGTACTACCGCTTTTATTTCTTTAATATCAAACATAGTTTTTCGCTTATATCTGCCGATTTTTAATAAAAAATCCCGCCCAAGGCGGAATACTTACATCAGATACTTAAAGTATATCCCTTTTTATCCCTTGTGTCAACCAATCTTTCCACCGTTTACACCCCTCTACTCCCGACACTCCCTTCCCCGCAATGTTATACTGCGAACAGAGCATTTGTTTGCTCACTATGCGAGATATATGGGTAAACCATATACCCGCTCATTCGGAGCATAAGAAAATAAACTTTGTTTCTTTTCTTGTTTCCTCATTATGCGAGTATAGTTTAGTGGTAGAACGCGGCCTTGCCATGGCTGAGACGGGAGTTCGATTCTCCCTACTCGCACTGACATCATACAGATGTGACGCTTTTCTTTTTTCGCAGTGAGTTCTAACGGTGCTTTTTCAGGTGCGTCGTAAAAAATGCAAGTGCATCTTCCAGTATCTCTCTTTTCATAGGTTTAAAAAACTCTTTTTTGTGAATTGGCTGATTTACTTTTCTATCCCCTTCTAAAAGGGTGATGATATGCAGTGTGTAATCGAAGTAAGACATGAGAGTGTGGGTGCTGGCACTGCCGAATTTTTTCTCTTTGAAAATATCGGAGTAATCTCCTCCGAGCTGGCTTTCAAATTGAAACAATACAACTTCTGCGTCAGGAGACATTTCTTTAATAAAGGATCCGTCAATTAGCACTCGTTTTATCATCGCATTTTCTGCGTATGATTTACATTCAATGGCCATAACGAGATTCTCTCTGATGTATACTGGCACATCTATCTTAAACTTGTAGGAATAATCTTTTATATTTTTCTTTATGTAACCAGCTACCTCTTTATCCTGCACTCTTTTCAGGTAGTCCTTTTTCAGCGGAACAGTCACAGCGCCCTTGTTAGTTCTTAAATCAGAAATGTCACCAGTTAGGTTAAACCACGCTCTTTTGACAAGTCCGCGTGCAAACGCTTCAACAAAAGAACCTTTGATGGACCGCTCTATCCCGCCGGATGCCCGCTGCCTGTCCTGCACTTTAAAATCTACATCCTCAACTAATGAATTATATGCCTCCAGCAACTCATCAATTGTTGGGATGTCGGGAATATTTGGAGCATCTTGTGACATATACTTCTGTATTAGAGCAGTCTACCACTTAATCGTCTTTTTGCAACATCACAATATTCTTTTGATATATCAATTCCCAAATATCTTCTGTCAAGTGTGTGGGCAACACTAGTGGTCGTCCCAACGCCATTAAAAACATCTAATATTACATCGTTTTTAAAACTAAACAACTTTAGACATCGTATCACAAGGTTTTCAGGAAACATTGCAGGATGGCCGTATTCTTTCATTTTTCTTTCTGGTGCGATAGACCACTTAGCGACAACCCATTTTTTAAACTCCTCTGCTGATATATCAATGTTTTCTGCATCTCCTGCATGCTTTAAGTCACCCTTGCAAAAAACCTCAATGAATTCCCATGTGTACTTGAGGTATGGGCTGCTCGGACTCTTCCAACTACCCCACGCTGTATACTTGCAATTATAGTTGTTTTTTTCCCACAATATCTCCCCTTTCCAAAGCATGCCGATATCCAACAGGTACTTGGAAATAAGATGATGTGTCGGGATGTAATCTGAAAACAATGGTTGCACATTCACAATCATTCGCCCTCCGTGTTTTAACACTCGCCTTGTTTCATTTAGTATAGCGAAAAGTTGCGTAAAGTACTCATCCCATCTTTTATCATCTTCACCACTTTCATATTCAAGACCAAAGTTGTATGGTGGCGATGTTACCATCACATCAATGCAATTGTCAGGTAATTTTTTGAGCACCTCCAAACTGTCACCGCATACTATCGCGTTTTCATATTCAGATGGCAAGATGTTTGTTTGTGTGTCGTTTTTATTATTTTTTTTCTTTACGCTGGCAGTTCTCTTCTCAGATTTTTCTTTTCTGTTCTTTACCTTTCGCTCCTTATTAAAATTAATATATACTCTTTTCCCGCTTCGCAATCCATATGAACCAATGCTGTCGACCGCCTCAACGAAATCGTCAATTAAATCTACCATTACCAGATCTTCACCTTCACTTGCTTTTATCTCTAATGCTCGTATTTTGAACTTTTCAAAGTTAAGATTATTAACAAAAAGCTTTACTTCCCTTGCTCCCTTTGGCTCAAAGTAGATATGGTTATCAAATTCGTTGAAAAACGAGCGCATGACATCTTGGCTTTTCTTGTCAAATTGATGCCTGGTTCTCAATGCAACCTCTTTATATTCCATATGTTTAGTATATCTCACAAAATTTATTGTCAATAATGATATCCCGAATTGATGAATGATTGCAAAATGCGCAGTAAATCTTATCAAGCAGCATAGACAGCAAATTGATTATATTCCGATTCTTTGTTACAGTTACATTCTCACATTAATCTAAACCGAGGCGGTGAAAAAAAATATTATTCCTTTCCTCAGCGTCAGTTAATAATTGATCCCAAGTGACATATTCTATGTGTAGATTATAGGCACTATGCCACTTTACCCATCTATGCCCATTTGGCAATTGCTTAAACTCTCTTCTTTCCAGCCAGATTTTTACCTTTTCCGAATAATCAGCAATAATATATCCATAAAATGGCGTATTGTCTGAAATCTGTATCGGCCTGTTTTGCGGACTTTTTATTTCTCCGCTTTTAATTTTCTCAACATAACGAATGATTTGATCATGGGAATCCTCTTTCGAAGAGGGGTTGGCAAAACTATCCTCGCCAGGTCTTTTAAATTCGAATATGGATACAGGATTACTCGGAACATCTGACCCCCTGAATGTTACTTTTTTATTAAACACAATTAAATCAGCTCTGTCCTTGCATTTTTCAACAAAATCTTGATCTGACCTTAAATACTCAACAAAATTTAACCTTTCATCTAGTATCCAGAGATTGTGGTCACGGAAATGAACTTGTTCAGAGTCTTTCTTTGCGGGAAAAATTATATTGTGTAATGTATTTTCTTTTTCATGTTTTTTGTCTTCACCTATACCCAAGGCTCTGGTAAAAACATCTAAGTAAATTTTTCTCAATGTAACATAGTGCGCCAATTCACTCTGTTTTGCAGTGTCAATTTTTTCAAATGCCTCTTCTATTTTCTTTTCTACATCCCCGTCAAAATTTTTCAAGACATCATTTATTTTCTCTCTACCGTCTTTTTCTTCTAGATATCTTGCGTTGTGAAAAACATCCTCCATATCGTCATCTGATGGATTCATTGGTAATTTATCTAGGCCAATTTTTTCCTCGTAATGTTTATACCAAGGGTGCTTGTCTAGATATTCAGACACTTTCTGCTTCTTTTTTTCTCGCCTACTTTTCAAATCATCAGAATAAGTATTTTTCACAATTTCAGCGACTTTTTCTTCTATTTCCTTTTGAGAAAACGGATGCAGCATATCTTTTTCTTTATTAAACTTGAAACCTGATCTCTCCATGTTGACATTATCATTTAAGTATTTTCCTAAAACATAAGCCTTTATTATGTAATTCTTTTTGACCAACTTATTTCCCTTGGCAGACTCAGATTCTTCATAAAAATCATCATCGAACTCTGTAACATAATCAGAAAAATTCGCTGTGTCAACTTCTCTATTGTGTGCAGTAAAGACCATCCTGCTTTTCTGTGAATTTGTAAAAAATACTTTAAACATTTTTACCTGGAAAGACTCTTTTCTGTTTTCATTTTTTAATAAAAATTTCTCTTCCTCATCCAAGAATATTTCATCACTATTATTAAACAAATCATTTAGAACTATCTCTTCGCACCCCTCTTCCTTTAAGACTATTTTTGGCATTTTATCAGAAGAAACGAAGTACACAAGCATCCTTTCTAATATATTTCGTGCAACTGTTTTCAATTCTTTATCAAACCTCTTGTCTCCTAAAAGCCTGTTTAATAGAATAGTTGTTCCTGTTTCTTGAGCAATGTCTTTATCATATTTTGGGTTTTCTACTATGTCTCGCTTCTTGCCAAAATTAAATTCAATTGATTTTTGCTCATTTTTATCTTCATAGGTTGATTTAACTATAACTTTATCAAAATATTCTATATATGAAAATCTACCAAATCCTTTGCCACCTTTTGCGACTTTATCATCTGTGTAAAGGGTATCAAAGGCATCTAGGTTATTTTTGTTTAAACCAATCCCGTTATCAAAGATTTCAACATTCAAAAAATGATTTTTTCCTGCGCTCTCCATCAATTTTTGCTGGTTTTCATCTCGTTTGAAAGTGACGGATATCAAACCGTCATCGTGATTTCCTTTCTCCTCAATTGCCTCAATACTGTTCATTATTGCCTCAATAATAGGATGATAGACGGTACTTTTTCCACTCATATGTCTAACCACTCCCTCAATGTTTATCTTTGACATACTGTTTATTTTAACATTAAATATCCTAATTTTTAATTATCTTAGATGTATTTTGGGCGCCCGCTTGATTCGGATATGTCGTATGTCG
Organism: Minisyncoccota bacterium; assembly: GCA_965204115.1. Taxonomy (GTDB): domain Bacteria; phylum Patescibacteriota; class Minisyncoccia; order Phycocordibacterales; family JABAAK01; genus JAPPJI01. Next base: position 395,917 of record OZ241963.1, read on the forward strand.
TAAAAGAGTAATCTGCGAGTGAGTGATGTTGGTTATTCAACCGTGAGGACGATGCCGTCTTTTTGGTGGTGGGTTGCCCAGGAGAACCAGAGCTCGAAGTAGCCGGGTAGTTGTTTGTTGTTTGTGTGGGCTGTTATTTCGCCGCCGTTGCGGGTGATGGTGAGTGTTTTTCCTTGAATGATGAATGTTTGTGTGCCGTCTGTGAATTGTCGGTATGGGAGGGCGATTGACTTTTCGCCGAGGGGGATGACATACATCAGCTCTTTCGCATGAAACCGTTTGTCTGAAACTGATACCGGAAATATGGTGTTTTCTGTTTCGGTGTAGCCGGCGTATGGGTTGGCTGTGTAGTTTCGCGAAAACCCGGTGTCGGTGCTCAGCACTTCTGTGTTTGGATATTTTTCCCGTACTTCACTCAGGGTTATAACCTGTAGCGGCAATATGGAGAGTTTTTCTCCGGTGTATGCGCCGACAACTGCATCAGTTCGCGCTTGTGACCACAGCGACTCAGTGGCGGTGTCGTACATAAGCAGATTGGATTCAAATAATAGTCCGCTCACACCGAAGCTGAGTGTTGTGCCTCCGACACGGCGGTCAAATACGATACCTGAGTCACAGAGCGGGCAGAAGGTGACGGCAATCGGTGTTTCACCTATCGTGTCGTTCACGATCTCATGCCAGACAAGAATGCTGTACGGATAAAAACGGCGTACTCCGTGCAGTGCGGCAAGAATGCCTCGTGCATCGTCCGCGACCTCTGTTTCGGAGAGTGGTACAAATGTCGGGTTGTTGATAGCAGGAATCCCGTCTTTCCCTGGCCCGCCGGACAAGATGTCCTGGAGGTCAATGGTTTTCTTTGTGGTGTCAGTTTTGAGGCCGAAGGTAGGTAAGAATGACCGCTCTGCCGGCTCTGACGGTGCTGTTTTGTGCTGCCTGTTATAGAGCCCGGTAAGCAAGAGGAGTATAAAAAGGGTTATGGCGATTCCGGTGATGGATTTCCTGCTGAGTTCCTGTTGTGTCTTGCTTTTTGTGTTACATGTAGTCATATTGAGATACCTTGTGTGGATTCAGCGAGGGTTCCGATGCTACTCCGCATCGTTGGAGTGGGTGGCGCCAATATTGCCCGCTCTGTCACGCACGATGAAACAGACGCCGTTTAGAGCGGTGGTGGGCAACTCGTAGAAGGTGAACGGTGTGTATTCGTCGCCATCGGTCGGGAAGACGGTGAGCGCGTCACATTCGGTTTTGGTCATCGCCTTTACCGCGACGGTGTCAACAGAGTCAACGGCCGCGGGCGGATCGCTGGGCGCGCCGAAGATGACTATGTCTTCGCTGCCAGTGATATTCCGGTCTTCTATACGAGAGAGCTGCATGCGCGGACTATTGACATCAATGGCAACGGTAAATTGTTCGGATTCCTGAGAGGTGTTCCCTGCGATGTCGGTCGCGGTCGCGGTGAGGGCGATAAGTCGTGATTCCTCAGGTAGGGTTCGGGTGATGGTGGCGGGAGTCCCGTCACTTCCAATGACTCCACTCGCGCCTCCTGAATCGGACAAAACAGCAACGGTATTCGGTTCAGCGCTTATCAAGAAGGTCAGATCGGTGAAGCGGTTGGTAATCCCATCCGAATTGCTCAAGCCGCTATCGTATTCGGTGGCGAGCGTGATGGCGGATGGCGGCGCGGGCGCGGTGGTGTCAATAATAATATCAAGCTGCTGTGTTGAAGTGGTCACATTGCCCGGTATGTCCGAGACCGTTATACTCACCTGCTGCGGCTTGTTCTCGTCGTCGGGTTGCACGATGTAGGAGGCGTTGTAGCTGCCGGGGACACCGGTTACCGACAGCGCGGTGCCGATCGCATCTGTGCCGGTGAATATACGCACGGTCGGTAGGGCGTTGTTGAAATTCAAATCTGACTCGGAAAATACTATGTTGATGGTGTCACCCGCTTTCGCGTACTTACCGGTGTTGTTGACGGTGCCGGATGTGTTCGTGATGATCTCACCGACGAAAGGCGGTGTGGTGTCTATGTCAATGATACGCGCCGAGCGGGCGAACGAGACATTGCCGACTGCGTCGCGGGCGCGGAAACAGACATACTGCCCGTTGTACGCTTCGTCGTCCAGCACGATACTTCCTCCGGAGGTGTAGAGATCGCCGTCTGTGTCGCTGTCAATCAGGGTTTCGTCACAGACATCACTTGTGATGACATATCGGTCGCCGGCATCCACGGCAAGACCGGTCACGCTCGCGCTGACGACTTTTAGCCGGGCAGGGTCGGATGTCGGTCCGAATGGTGTTATGACCGGACCGGTTCGGTCTATGCCGGTAATCTGCGCCGAGCGGGCGAACGAGACATTGCCGATTTCGTCGCGGGCGCGGTAACAGATGTAGCGTCCGTTGTATGCCTCGTTGTCCAGCACGATATTCCTGCCTGAAACATACAGATCACCATCGGCATCACTCGCGATTACGGTTTCATCACAGGCCCCGTCCGTGATGACATATCGGTCGCCGGCATCCACGGCAAGACCGGTCACGCTCGCGCTGACGACTTTTAGCCGTGCTGTGCCGGGTTCCGGTCCGAATGGTGTTATGACCGGACCGCTCTGGTCTATGCCGATAATCTGATCAGATCGCGTGAATGAGATATTGCCGACTGTATCAGCGGCGCGGAAACAGACATGCTGCCCGTTGTATGCTTCGTCGTCCAGCACGATACTCTCTCCGGAGGTGTAGAGCTCGCCGTCTGTGTCGGTTCTGATCAGGTCGGAATCACACGCATCGCCGGAGATGATGTAGCGGCTCTTTGCTACATCGGCATCGCCGGTGATACTGGCACTGACACTCTTGACGAGCGCCGGCTCGGTCGTTAGATCAGCAACCGCAATGGTCGGTGCTGTGGTGTCTATCCCGTCTATCTGTAGTGAGCGCACAAACGAGACATTGCCGGCTTCATCGCGGGCGCGGTAACAGATGTAGCGTCCGTTGTATGCCTCGTTGTCCAGCACGATATTCCTGCCTGAAACATACAGATCACCATCGGCATCACTCGCGATTACGGTTTCATCACAGGCCCCGTCCGTGATGACATATCGGTCGCCGGCATCCACGGCAAGACCGGTCACGCTCGCGCTGACGACTTTTAGCCGTGCTGTGCCGGGTTCCGGTCCGAATGGTGTTATGACCGGCGGTGTTCGGTCTATGCCGGTGATCTGTGCGGAACGGGCGAATACGATATTACCGATAGCGTCTCGTGTACGGAAACAGACATGCTGCCCGTTGTACGACTCACTGTTTAGCGCGACATTTGTGCCGGGAATATAGAGTTCGCCGTCGATATCGCTTGCAATCAGCGCTTCATCACAGGGCTCGCCTGAAATGATGTACCGCGTACCCGTGGCAACCAGTGAGAGATCCGTGATTTCTGCGCTGATGTTTTTTATTCGTGCCGTACCCCCGGAAAGCGCGGCGACATTGATAGACGGACCGGAGGTGTCTATCCCGTTTATTTGCTGCGAGCGGGCGAACGAAACATTGCCGATCGCATCGCGGGCGCGGTAGCAGATGTAGCGTCCGTTCTGCTCCCGATCATCCAGTATGATACTGCCGCCGGAGGTATACGCCTCGCCGTCGGCATCACTCGCGATCACGGTTTCATCACAGACCTCGTCCGTGATGACATATCGGTTACCGACCGCCTCAGCGAAGCCGGTTACCCGTGCGTTGGCGACTTTCAGCCGCGCCGCGCCGGATTCCGGTCCGAACGGTGTGATGACCGGACCGCTGCGGTCTATGCCGGTGATCTGCGCGGAACGGGCGAACGAGACATTGCCGATCGCGTCGCGCGCGCGGAAACAGACATATTGCCTGTTGTACGCTTCATCATCCAGCACGATACCGCCGCTCGGGGTATATGCTTCGCCGTCGGTATCACTTGCGATCACGGTTTCATCACAGACCCCGCCCGTGATGACATATCGGTTGCCGGCGTCTGCGGCAAGGCCGGTAATACTCACTGCGGCGACTTTTACCTGCAAGGTACCGGGTTCCGGACCGACCGGTGTGATGACCGGTGGTGTCCTATCTATGTCGGTTATTTGCTCAGATCGGGCGAACGAGACATTGCCGACCGTGTCAGCGGCGCGGAAACAGATATATTGCCCATTGTACGATTCATCGTCAAGCGCGATATCCGTGCCGGAGGTATACGGCTGTCCGTCTGCGCTACTGCCGATGAGAGAGGCATCGCAGGCACCAGTTGAAATAGCATACTGACTACCGACGGTTGCTGATCTGTCGGTTATCACTGCGCTGACGGTCTTCTCTTGTGAGGTTCCCGATGCCGGATTGTTCAGGGTGATAGTCGGACCGACACGGTCAATGCCGGTGATCTGCTCAGATCGGGCGAACGAAACATTGCCGACCGTGTCTGCTGAGCGGAAGCAGACATACTGCCCGTTGTATGTCTCGTTGTCCAGCGTAATGTCCGCGCCGGGGACATAGGGTTCGCCATCTGAGTCGCTGCCGATGAGGTCTGTGTCGCAGGCGCCGTTTGCAATACGGTACCGACTACCCGCTGCTGCAACATTGCCAGTAATGGTGGCACTGACGGTTTTTGTCTGTGCTTCACCGGTGATTGGTTCAGTAATAGTGATCACCGGAGCAGTTCGGTCTATCCCGCTGATCTGTTCGGAACGGGCGAATGCGATGTTACCCACTTCATCGCGAGCGCGGAAACAGACATAGTGTCCGTTGTGTGCCTCTTCATCCAGCACGATGTTCTCGCCGGCGGTGTAATTCACGCCATCTGAGTCGCTACTGATGAGTCTGCTGTCACAGTTTCCGTCTGAGAGTATATATTGCGTACCGGTGTCAACAGGCAGTCCGGTCGCGCTCGCGCTCGCGACTTTCAGCCGCGCAAGACCGGCTGACGGACCGAGTGTCGTGATAACCGGTGGTGTCCTATCTATGCCGGTGATCTGCTCAGATCGGGCGAACGAAACATTGCCGACCAAATCTGAAGCGCGGAAACAGGCGTACTGCCCGTTGTATGTCTCATCGTTGAGCGCGATGGTCGCGCCGGAGGTGTACGGTCTGCCGGTCGCGCTGTTACCGATGAGCGATTCATCACAGGAGGCATCTGAAATGATATAGCGTGTGTCCGTCGTGATTGCACCGTCGGTAACAATCGCGCTGACAAACTTCTCCTGCGCGGCACCTGTTGACGGGTCGTTCAGGGTGATGGTCGGACCGGTGCGATCTATGTCAGTGATACGCGCCGAACGGACGAACGAGACATTGCCTGCCGCGTCTCGAGCGCGGAAACAGACATGTTGCCCGTTGTATGACTCGTCGTCAAGCGTGATATCCGTGTCGGAGGCATAGAGTTCGCCATCCGCGTCGCTACTGATGAGGGTCGCATCACAGGCGGATGATGTAATAAGGTATCGCGTGCTCTCAGCGACCGCATCACCGGTGATGACGGCACTCACCAGTTTTTCCCGCGCGTCGCCGAATGCCGGATCAACCACCCGCACTGTCGGTGCAGTGCGGTCTATGCCGGTGATCTGCGCGGAACGCGTGAACGAGACATTACCGACCGCGTCGCGAGCGCGGAAGCAGACATACTGTCCGTTGTATGCCTCGTCATCAAGTGTGATACTCTTGCCGGAGGTGTATGCTTCGCCGGCAATGTCGCCGCTGATAAGGGTTGCATTGCAGACACTGCCGGCAATAGTGTACCTGCTGCCGGTAATAGCGGCATCCTCGGCAATCGCAGCGCTGACGGTCTTTTCCCGCGCCGCTCCCACTACCGGATCGGTTACTGTTACTGTCGGACCGGTACGATCTATGCCGGTGATCTGCTCAGATCGGGCGAACGAGACATTACCGACCGCGTCGCGTGCGCGGAAGCAGACATATTGCCTGTTGTACGCCTCGTCGTTGAGTATGATGGTCGCGCCGGAGATATACGGTCTGCCGGTCGCGCTGTTACCGATGAGCGATTCATCACAGGAGGCATCTGAAATGATATAGCGTGTGTCCGTCGTGATTGCACCGTCGGTAACAATCGCGCTGACAAACTTCTCCTGCGCGGCACCTGTTGACGGGTCGTTCAGGGTGATGGTCGGGCCGGTGCGATCTATGTCGGCTATCTGCGCGGAGCGGGCGAATGAGACATTGCCTGCCGCATCCGAGACGCGGAAGCAGACATACTGTCCGTTGTATGCTTCATCGTTGAGCGCGATATTTGTGCCGGAGGCATAGAGTTCACCATCTGTATTACTGCTGATGAGTGCTGCGTCACAGGCGGATGATGTAATAAGGTATCGCGTGCTCTCAGCGACCGCATCACCGGTGATGACGGCACTCACCAGTTTTTCCCGCGCGTCGCCGAATGCCGGATCAACCACCCGCACTGTCGGTGCAGTGCGGTCTATGCCGGTGATCTGCGCGGAACGCGTGAACGAGACATTACCGACCGCGTCGCGCGCCCGGAAGCAGACATACTGCCCGTTTTGCAGCTCATTGTTCAGTGTAACCTCCTCTCCGGAGGTGTATGCTGCCCCTTCGGTATCGCTGCCGATGAGATCAGCATCACAATCTTCAGAAGAGATGGCGTACCTGCTGCCGGCAGTAGCGGCATCTTCGGCAATCGCAGCGCTGACGGACTTCTCTCGCGCTGTTTCTCCTGCCGGATTGGTCACTGATACTGTCGGACCGGTACGATCTATGCCGGTTATCCGCGCGGATCGGGCGAAGACGATGTTATTCACTGTGTCACGCGCCCGGAAGCAGACATACTGTCCGTTGTATGCCTCGTCATCAAGTGTGATACTCTCGCCGGAGGTGTATGCCGTTCCCTCAGTATCGCTTCCGATGATGTCCGCATCGCAGTCCTCGGTTGTGATGTCATATCGGCTTGCCGCGGCAATCAGGTGGGTGTCCTCAATCTCCGCGCTGATACTCTTCAGCTGTGCCGCTCCTGATGTCGGCTCGGTGATACTGATTGACGGCTTAATCCGGTCAATACCGTCAATCTGCGCCGACCGAGTGAACGAGACATTGCCGACTGCGTCGCGTGCCCTGAAGCAGACATGTTGCCCGTTGTACTCTTCCTTATCCAGGTTGATGGTATTACCGGCGGTGTAGGAGGTGCCGTCTGTGTCGCTGCCGATGAGATCACTGTCGCAGTCTTCGGTTGTAATGGCATATCGGCTACCGATGGCGATCGCGATGCCGGTAATACTCGCGCTGACCACTTTCAGCGGCGAGACCCCCGCTGTCAAGCCGAGTGTCGTAATAGTCGGACCGGTGCGGTCTATGCCGGTTGTCTGCGCGGAACGGGCGAATGAAATATTGCCGGCACTGTCGGATGCCCGGAAGCAGATATGCTGCCCGTTGTATACCTCATCATTAAGGGTTATGCTCTCTCCGGATTGGTATGTCTGCGCATTGAAACCGATAAATAGTTCAGTATCACAATCTTCGTCTGCAATGCGGTACTTTGTTTCCGTCGCTGATGAGTCCGTGATCTTGGCACTCACGGTTTTTGTCCGCGCCGCGCCGGTTGCCGCCTCGGTGATGGTGATGTTCGGACCGCCGGTGTCAATGGTTACAGTGATGTCAGATGTCCATGCGTCCGTATTGCCGGCATCGTCCAGCGCCTGTAAGTATATCCGTTGTGGACTGCGGTTCTCGTCACCGACAGCGATGGTATAGGTGCCAGTATAGGTGCCGTCGGCACCCTTATTCACCGTTACACTTTCACCGCTTGTCTTCCCGCTGCTGAAAATTCGCATAACCGGATCGGTTCCCAAATGCTCGTCAACGATCACAGCGTTCACGGTGATGGTATCCCCCGTGCCGGCATAGGTAGTGCCGTCAGCGTCGGAACCTGAGCTCGTTATGGTTACTCCCCCGAAGGTCGGTTCCGTTCGGTCAATGTTGTCAATCACCGAAGAGCGCGCGAAACGCACATTACCCGCTTCGTCGCGTGCCCGGAAACAGACATACTGCCCGTTTTGCAGCTCATTGTTCAGTGTAACCTCCTCTCCGGAGGTGTACGCTGTCCCTTCGGTATCGCTGCCGATGAGATCAGCATCACAATCTTCAGAAGAGATGGCGTACCTGTTCCCCACACTGACCGGGTTCGCGTCCGTGATGGTCGCGGCAACGGTTTTCTCCCGCGCTGCGCCTTCCGCCGGTTCTGTGACGCTGATTGTCGGTGCGCTTCGGTCTATTCCGGTGATCACCGATGAGCGCGCGAATGAGATATTGCCGATAATATCCCGGGCGCGGAAACAGACATACTTACCGTTATGCTGCTCACTGTTCAGATCAATGTCCGTGCCGGAGATGTATGCATTGCCGCTACTGTTGTCGCTGATAAGGTTTTCATCGCATGCGCTCTCTGAAATGACATACCGTGCACCGGCGATAACGATGTTTTTGTCCGTGATGCCCGCTTTGAGCGTCTTTTCCTGTGCCGCGCCGGTGGCGAGTGATCCGACACTGATAACCGGATCAACTGTGTCAATGATGACTCCGATATCGACTCCGCGTCCGCTGAGGTTTCCGGCTGCGTCACGCGCCTCCATGTGCAGGAGTTGCGTTGAACGATCTTCATCGTCGGCACGCACGGTGTAGGTCGCGGTGTAGGTGCCGTCGTTGTTGTCGGTCACTTGCATTGCTTCGCCGAGTGTGCTGTTCTCGCTGAAAATCTTGACTGTGGGCAGTCCGCTGAAGTTCGTGTCCGATACAGAGAGTGTGGCGGTGATGGTGTCTCCCGCTCCGGCATAGTAGGTGCTTTCGTAGGCACTGTCTGTGGTGACCGAAACGGTGCTAATAACCGGATTCGTTCGGTCAATGCCGGTGATCACTTTTGAGCGGGCGAACGAAATATTGCCCACCGCATCGCGCGTCCTAACACAGAGGTACTTGCCGTTGTAGGTTTCACTGTTGAATGCGATGCCGCTGCCGGAAACATACCGATCGCCTTCAGTGTCCGAACCGATGACCTCCTCGTCACAGGAGCCGTTCGCAATGATCGCGCGGCGAGTGCCGGCGGCAATTGCATCCGCACTGATGGTCACACTAATTGTCTTTGTGTTCGTTACACCGTCCGGATGAATAATACTGATTGTCGGCCCGGTGCGGTCAATACCGCTTATTTTCGCCGATCTCGCGAAGACGACATTCCCCGCCTTGTCCCGCGCGCGGAAGCAGACATACTGCTCGTTATACGCTTCGTCGTTCAGCGTGATCTCCGCGCCGGAGGTGTAACTGTTGCCGCTCGTGTCGCTTGCGATGAGGTCTTTATCGCATGTTTTGTCTGAGATACTGTAGCGAGTGCCGCTCGTGAGTATGCCGCTGCCGACATCACTGAGTGTCGCGCTGACTGTTTTCTCCCGTGATCCGCCTGCTGGTATAGCGGTAACACTGACAGTCGGCGCCGCGGTATCAATGACCACCCCGAGTGTGCCGGTGCCGGTGCTGACATTGTCGGCGTCATCCTGCGCCCGCACAAATATCTTTTGCACAGCACTGTCTTCGTCATCAGGGCGTACTGTGTGGGTTAGCGTATAGTTTCCATTATCAATTCTGTTCACCGTCATAGCGGTGCCGCCCGTCGTTGTCTCGCTGAATATCCGCGCTTCCGGAAGTGCGATGAGATTTGAATCGGCAATGAGTACGGTTCCGGTGATAATATCCCCCGCTTTCGCATACTTCACACCGTTGGCAGTGATGCCGGTGGTGGTGATATGTATATTACCGATCGCCGGACTGATTCGGTCTATTCCGGTGATCATCGACGAGCGGGCGAACACGATATTGCCGGCACTGTCACGCGCGCGGAAGCAAACATACTTCTCGTTGTAATGTTCACTGTCCAGCGCGACATTATTACCGGAAGTATATGCCTTGCCATCATCGTCATTGCCAATGAGGTCTGCATCACAATCGTCTGCTGAAATAGTGTAGCGGGTGCCGCTGGTGTCCGCGTCCGCGCTGACAATCGCGCTGATGCCTTTCTCCCGCTGCACGCCGCTCCTCGCCTCGGTAATACTGATGGTCGGTGCCGTGGTGTCTATGCCCGTCACTTGTGTCGAACGCGCGAATGAGACATTGCCCGCGACATCAATTGTCCGAAAGCAGACATAACTGCCATTTTGCGCTTCGTCGTCCAACACAATCGCGCGACCGGAGGTGTAGGGTTCGCTGTTCGCACTGGCTGCCAGGGTACTCTCGTTGCAGATTGAGCTTTTTGAAATGAGGTATCGCGCACTTTTGGGGTTCGCGTCTATTATTTTCGCACTAACGGTTTTTTCCTGTGCCGTGCCGCTTGATGCTTCGGTAACGGTAATCGTCGGTACGGTGGTGTCAACAATTATTGTTTTTCCGTATCCGTCGGTACCGCCGGCGTAGGTGGTGTCGGGAATGGTGTTACCCACTGCATCGGCAATTGCCTTGATGGTGAAGCTTAGATCACCGTTCTCCCCCGCGACAACAGTGTGTACCCATTGAAAAATTTTCGCATTATTCGCGCCGTCTTGCGACAAAATGATCGGTGTGCCGGTGACGGTCTCTCCGTCCAGATGTATCGCTATGCGACTAACCGCGTTATCCGAGAAACTGAGCTGGTCAGCGACGGTTGCCTGGATGGTTATCTGATCTCCCGCCTGTGCGGCAGTTGTAATCTCGTTGTTCGTGGTCGCGTGTACGCTTGAGAGTGTCGGCGGGGTGGTTTCCGCTTCAATAATCTTAATTTCCTGACTTTCGTCGGGTGCTGCGTTTCCCGCATTGTCCTTTAAATCGGTAACAGACCATCTCAACACGCCGTTGTCTCCGGGCTGGATCGTGTACGGGTACCGTACATGACCGGCGGCGGCACCCTCAACAGTACCCGCTTCCGCATCTCGGTACGCTTCGTCGCCGAACTTTACTTTCCAGAGCCCCGCGCTGTGCGAAGAAAAGCCGCTGGCGCTCACTTCGTTGTTGTATCTCCGTTCAATGATGATCGTACTGCCTGCCGGAAGGTACTTAACGACGCCGTCAAATCTTTTTTTGGCGGCATCGCTGGTGCCGTTGATGTAATAATCGGTTGCACTTGCAACCGGTCTCGTGGTGTCTATGACCACCCCGATGTCAACGCGATGACCTCCGGCATTACCGGCATCATCACGCGCCTCCAGGTGAATCTTTTTCGGGGTTTTACTCTCATCGCCCGACTGGACGGTATAGGTGGCGATGTACCCCTGCTCGCCGGTTTTCCTCACGGTCATGCCGGTGCCGCCGGCAGCGCTCTCGCTGAATACTCGCATCACCGGAAGCGTGGTCAGGTGCTCGTCAGAAACGGTTGTAGTCGCGACGATGTCATCCCCCGCTTTTGCGTATTTATTGGTGCCGTAGACATTGCCCGAAGTGGTTACGGCGATATTCCCTATTACCGGATTTGTGCGGTCTATGTCGGCGATTTGCGCCGAACGCGCGAATGAGACATTGCCGAGTGTGTCACGCGCGCGGAAACAGATGTAGGAACCGTTCTCATCTTCCCTGTTCAGCGTGATAACACTGCCGGAGGTGTAGTTCACACCGGCGGTGTCACTCCCGATAACACTTTCGTCGCAGTCCTCAGATGAAACTGTGAAACGGATACTGCCGGTGACGGCAGTTGCGTCAATTGTCGCGTGCATGGTTTTCTGTCGAGCAGCACCTCCTCCGGGTCCGACAGTGGTGATAGATGGTCCCGTCCGGTCTATGCCGTTTATCCGCGCAGATCGCGCGAACGAAATATTACCCGCTTTATCGCGTGCCCGAAAACAGAGATATGTGCCGTTGTACCCTTCATTTTTCAGGACGACAGCTTCGCCTGAAGTCCATGCGCTCCCCACCCCATCACTACCGATGAGTGCTTCGTCACAAGTCGCGCTTGAGATAACATAACGGTTGCCGGTTGCGTCCGTGTTGGTGTCTGTTACGGTCGGGGTTATGCTCTTGCTCTGCGCTGCGCCTGACGCAGGGTCGGAGATGCTGAGTGCCGGGCTTGTGGTATCGATTTTCATCGCGTTCGTTGACACCTGCACGGTTGTGCTTTTGCCGTCGCTTGCCGCGAAACAGGCATATTTGCCGGAATGATTTTCTGTGTTGAAAGTTGCCGTGTACTCCTCGCCACGCTCCGGTGACGGAACGACCACAAAGGATGTTGGCGGTGTGGTGCCGTTATATGTGGAATTATCGAGGCATTCTGCACTGGTTTCGACTTGCTGATAGCTCAAGTACAGCGTGTCATTTGGGTTAACATCACTAAGGCGCACGGTAAAGCCGTGCGATCTTGCCCAAGTGTTCGGGATATCATTAATTATTGTCAGTATCGGTGGGGTATTTTGTGGTGCGATAGCCGGAGAGACAGCACTGCGTATGTTTCCTGAGTAATCTTCCGCATAGACGCATATCTTGTCGGACAGGGCATTCGGCACGGTATACGAGTAGGACACCTCCTTTGGTAATCCCCCCGGTTCCACGACTTTCCCGCTGCTGACCTCGTTGTAGGTATCGCAGGCAGTTGAGTCCTCAGACCCGCTGATTTTTAGTGCGCCGTAGCGGTATATACCTGACTGGCTGTCTGTAATATTGATCGTATAGTTTTTTTCCACTTCTGGTGTGCCTGGAAAGGTTATAATAGGGGTGGTGTTATCCGGCTCATCTGCTTCAATGCTGTTGAGTGTCCAGGTTTCGTTATTCGCAGTGTTGCCCGCATTGTCGCTCGGTCCGGTGAGGGAAAATTTGAGTACGCCGTCGTCGCCAGGAGCGATGGTGTATGAGTACCTCACCCTGCTGTTGCTGTCAAACACGGTGCCGTTGCTCATATTCCTCCACCGTCCGTTGCCGAATCTGATCCGCGCTACGCCGGCGTTCCCCGGAGACAGACCGCTCTCTCTTCCTTCGTTGGCGTACAACAGCATAATGGCAATCCGGGTGCCGGCGTTCACTTTACTGTGAACATTGAGATTTTTCTTCACCTCGTTAATGAAATAGTCAGTTGTGGTGCGTACCGGAGGTCTGGAATCTATTCGCAGTGTTCCGTGGAGCGGTATGTTCACGATGCCCCATGTGTCAAAAAACGACACGCATGCCTTGTTTGTTACTGTAAATAAACCGTGCTTAATGGGAAACTGTATGTTCCTTGTCTGTTCTCGATTACCCGGCACACTCAGCTGTACGCTATTTGAAATTTCAGTCGCGTGGCCGTTGCAATTTGGATGTGAAAAATTGAGAAGACGCATCTCGGGGCGCACGGTCGCGGAGCTGAATGTCCGGTAGGTGAAGGTTACCCATGCGGCGATAGTATCGTTGTTACCCAGCCACCTGTTAATATTTGAAGTGTACGAAGCCCTGTTCGCCGCAAAAACATTCGGCATAAACACCGTTAAACCGATGAACGGCACAAAACATATGAGTAAAATATAAAGGGCTACTCGATACCTGCGAACGAAAAAAGACCTGTCCATAGGTGATGGGACTAAAATTGACAATGACTATACTAAACTCTCTTCACGATACTTTCAGTATACCCCGCCTTTAAGCCAACATACCCCGTGCATAGCACGGGGTGTGTTTATCAGGATAGGTGATTCAACAGGTGATTAGTCACGGATGGTGACTACTTGCCCGTTTTCAATTCGCTTTTTGACATGGGAGACGCCGGTTATGTCGCCGTTTTCGTCAAATTCGTGTTTTCCGGTGACACCGTCATATCCTTCCAGGTCGTCCAAGTACTTTCTGATCGCGTCGGTGTCTTCCGAGCCGACTGCCGCAACAGCTTCGGCAAGGATGTAGACATTGTCATATGCGGCACCGGTGTAGTACTCAATGCTCAGGTGACCGTATCGTCTTTCGTATTCCTCCAGGAATTCCACCGCTTTCGGGTCACTGTGATCCAGCTCAGGGTTGTCAAAGAAAGTGAGTCCCTCTATCGCATCACCGGCGGTTTGGATCACTTCCGCGCTTGAGAGCACATTGGTCCCGTACAGCGGAACAGTGATGCCTGCTTCTTTGATCTGCTTGATGATCGTGGCACCGGCGTCTCCTTGTGGGTTGATAAAGATCGCTTCGGGATTCGTCGACTTTATTCTCGCGATAATGTCACTGAAGTCAGTCGTGCCGGGAGCGAATCGCTCACTGTCAAGGATGGTTCCGCCGGCCTTCACGAAGTGTCCCTCAAGCACCCGCTCCAAGGCGAGCGCATATTCGGTCTCTTCGGCAATCGTCGCGATCTTCTTATACCTTTTCAGAATTACATCAGCCAGAAAGAACCCGCCGGCCGCGTCAGACGGACTACTACGGAAGAAGTATCTCCCTGCACCGGTCAGGTTTGGGCTGGATGCTGAAGGTGAGAAGACAATTACTTTCTCTCCCTCGGTAACCGCGAGCATCGCCTGCGTTTCACTGCTGCAAACGCCGCCGATGATCATTTTCACTTTGTCAACATTCACCAGCTTGTATGCTACCTCCACGGCATCTTTAGCGGTACATTTACCGTCTTCATAGACCACCCGTAGCTCCCGACCGTTTATTCCGCCGGCGGCATTAATGTTATCTACTGCCATCTCGACACCATTGCGAATCGGGTTTCCGTATGATGCCGCACTTCCGGTCAATGCGCCGATGAACCCGATGGTAACCGGACTCGTGTCCTGAGGAGCGCGCGACCCCGAAGTTAATTCTGATTGTGATATATATTGATACCCGAACCATAGTGCTATAACTGCAGCGATACCAATTACCACTTTTGTTGTTGTATTCATGTTTTTTCTGTTTTTTGATAATTATATATACGAACATTTTCGGCGTATACATCTTTATGATAGCACTCAAGTATACCTTAAAACAGCATTTTCAACATAGCCATGCGGATGGGTAAAACGCTCCTTAGTGCTTACCGAATAGTTAGCACCTCGCCGCCTTCAATCTTTTTCTCCACATGCACAATGCCGGTTATGTCGCCATTTTCATCAAATGCATGCCTACCGATTACCCCGTCAAAGTCCTTCATAGTGCGCAGGTAGTTTCTGATTGCATCGGTATTCTCTGAGCCGACCCGCTTAATGGCTTCAGTGAGGATGTGTACAGCGTCATAGGCGGCACCAGTGTAAAATTCTACACCCGGATCGTCGTAGGTATCTTTGTACCGCTCCAAAAACGATACCGCCTTCGGGCTGTTTAGGGTTATGTCAGGGTTGTCAAAGAAGGTGAGTCCTTCTATTGCCTCACCGGCGGCTTGGATCACTTCCGCGCTTGAGAGCACATTCGTCCCGTACAGCGGAGCGGTGACGCCCGCTTCCCTGATCTGCCGTACAATAATTCCGCCGGCATCTCCCTGCGGATTAACAACAACCGCTTCGGGCGAGAGTGCTTGCATTTTCGCGATTTTATCCGTGAAATCTTTTGTGCCGGGAGCGAATCGCTTGCTTATAAGGATTGTGCCGCCATTCTTGGCGAAAGTGTCCTCAAACACCTGTTCCAGTGCGAGCGTGTATTCGGTCTCCTCAGCAATTGTCGCTATCGTTGTGTATTTTTCCAGAATCAAATCTGCCAGAAACGAACCGCCTTTGGCATCAGACGGACTGCTGCGGAAGAAGTAGTCCCCCGCGCCGGTCAGGTTGGGGCTTGATGCCGACGGTGATAGGACAATCACCTTTTTTTCCTCAGTAACCGCGAGCATCGCCTGCGTTTCACTGCTGCAAACGCCGCCGATGATGATACGTACCCCGGCTGCATTCACCAGATTATCCGCCGCATGTACGCCGCCGTTGGCAGTACACTTACTGTTTTCATAGAGTACCTTCAAAGACCTGCCGTTCACGCCGCCGGCAGCGTTAATATCATTGACCGCCATCTCAACAGCATTGCGAATCGGCACTCCCCAGATTGCCGCGTCTCCGGTCAGCGCGCCGGCAAATCCGATGGTGATTGGCAGAGCAGTGTCTGTGGCACCGGCAGGGTCAGCAGCATTTTTCGAATGCACGCGTTCGTTTGTGTCTCTGGTATTGTTTTGTGGTAGGTATTGGTAACCAGACCATAGTAACGCTGCAATTGCAGCAATACCAATTATCACCTTTACTACTGTGTTCATAGGTCTTGTGGTATATGTGAGCGATTTTTAATACTCTATATATTGAGTATAGTAGCATGTGTCTTTCTGCGTACGGTAAGCAAATGGTGGGCTGTGGTGGATAATTCGTTGTCGGAGTACCCTATGTCTGACGCTCCGCTCTTAATTTTCCTCATTCCTCTTATGGGTCAGGATGTTGAGTGGCGCCTATATAGAACAGATGGTACACTTACCATATATTTGTATGGTTACTTTTATCAATGGTGTGCAGCGGTGGCTGGATGGGATTGCGATGTATCGGGTGGTTACGCTCGGGCTTTGCTTTTTGGTTGGGGTGAGCTTGGCGCTGGGTGGTGCGGGGCTGCTGCCGTACAGTTTTTTGGAGCAAGGGGTTTCACTGGTGGTTGTGGTTAGTGTCGCAGTTGCCGGAAATGTGGTGTTCGCGCGTTTGTTTCGGATGTCTGCTAATCACGAGTCAGCGGTTATTACTGCGTTGATTATTTTCTTTCTCGTCATTCCTGCCACCTCATTTTCCGGACAGTGGGTTGTTGCCGTCATCGCCCTTCTTGCGGTCGCTTCAAAATTTCTTCTCGCGGTGAGGCGGCAGCACATTGTTAACCCTGCCGCGTTTGGCGTGCTTGCACTGAGTGCGCCGAACATTGTTGAGGCGGCGTGGTGGGTCGGAAGTTCGTGGTTGTTTGTGCCGCTTGTTGTCGTAGGGTGTCTTGTGGTTATGAAGATACGGCGGTGGCCGCTTGTGGTGTGGTGTGTGGGTACCGCGTTTGTTGTGTATGTATTTGAGGCGTGGCGGCTCGGCACTGATGTTTTTGCCTCTGTGCCGGTCTTTTTTCTGTCGTGGCCGATACTGTTCCTTGCGTTTTTTATGCTTACTGAGCCATTCACCATGCCGCCGACAAAAAAACTGCAGGCATATTACGGCGCGCTGGTCGGCGGGCTTTCCAGTGCCGCTTTTTTCGCGCCGTATGTCGCGATGTCCCCGGAGCTCGCACTGATTATCGGCAATCTTGCTTTTTATTATTTCTCTTTGCGCAGGAAGTTACACCTGACGCTCACTGAAACAAAAGAGGTCGCGAAAAATACCCGGGAATTTGTTTTCACCAAGCCGGAAGGGGTGCAGTTTCACGCCGGGCAATATCTTGAGTGGATGCTGCCGCACAACAAGCCGGACAATCGCGGGACACGGCGGTATTTTACCATCGCCTCCGCGCCGCATGAGGGAGTGCTGCGTATTGTGGTGCGGTTTTCTGAGGGCGGGAGTACATACAAGCAGGCGTTGCAAAAACTGCAGCCCGGTGATCGTATTGTTGCCAGTCAGCGGGCAGGAGATTTCTTGCTGCCGGATGATCTTGCGACAAAGCTTGCCTTTATTGCCGGCGGGATTGGTGTTACCCCGTTTTTGAGCCACCTTGGATATATTACTCAGCAGGGTATCCCGCGGGACATTGTTTTGTTCTACTGCAACAACACGAGTGCAGAAGTTGCCTATCGGGAAACATTTGACGCGCTTGCCGCTTCCGGACAGTGCAGAGTGGTGCACTCGTTGGAGCGAGAGAAAAAGGCGGGCTGCGAACATGGACGCCTTACTGAGAATGTTATCAAAAAACATACTCCTGATTATCGAGAGCGGGTTTGGTATCTTTCCGGTCCGCCCGGCATGGTGTATGCCTATACCGCACTCCTGAGTGGCGCAGGTGTGCCGAAGCGGAATATTATTCGTGACTTCTTTCCCGGATTGGCGTAGGTTTTGCTGCTCTCTTGTGCTATAGTAACGGTATATGCTTCTCGTTTTCGTTATTATTATCGGTGTAGTTGTGATTGCAGGTTTAGCATTTTTCCTTTTGCCGAACAGACAGCCACCGGAACCGCCTGCAACATCCGCAACAGCGACCGTTACCGAAACTGACTTCCCTGCCGTTCCGCCGGCGGAGCGCCGTGAGAATGTAGTGCCGCTTGAACCTGCTGTGCCGACGCAAACGAATGTTTATCGTGATGGCACCTACACCGCCAACGCGGAATACTACACGCCAAAGCGGCGAAAGCATGTCATCTCTGTTACGCTTTCATTGCAGGATGATGTGATTGCCGGTGCTGATGTGCAGTATGACGGCGCAGAAGCGAAGACGCCGAGTCACATACGGTTTGACGGCGCTTATGAGACGCTTGTCCTCGGTGTGGAAATGGATGATCTTGACCTATCACGAGTCGGCGGCGCTTCCCTTACCACTACCGCTTTTAATGAGGCATTGGGAGACATTACTTCAGATGCGTCTCTATGACGATACAGCTTAAAGAGATTCCCGCACTCGGCACCCATTGGTGGTTTGACTTGTTTGGCGTGCCGCTGTCACGAGAAAAAGAAATTGCTGACCGGCTTATCAGCCGCCTGAATACTTTTGAGCAACAGTACTCCCGTTTTTTACATACTTCTTATATTGGTGTCCTGAATAAAACAGGTACGCTTAACAACCCGTCTGCTGAGCTTGTCTCTCTGCTGCAGTTCGGGCAAAAACTGTACCGAGACACCGGCGGGATGTTTAATTTTCTTTCCGCTCACACACAGGTCTCCCGTGGCTATGGTTCTCTGGACAGCGTGCGTGCAGGTGAAAGTGCGGCGATTGCTGACCCTACGGTCGACCTCGTTGTTGACCGGCAGTACATCACGCTGCATCGCGGCGCTGTTGATCTCGGCGGTTTCGGGAAGGGGTGGCTCATTGATGACTTGGCTGCTCTGCTGCGGACATCTCTCGGTGTGCGGCACTTTCTTATAAACGGTGGGGGTGATATATACGCGAGTACGCTCCCTGATGATTCACCGGTTCCTATTTTTGTTGAGCATCCGACCGAGCAAAAACAAATTATTGCGAAAGTGCCGCTTACTAACCAAGGGTTTGCCGGCTCCGGCACGTACAAGCGCCGCTGGCAGCGCGCCGGTACACCGCAGCACCATATCATAGCCGAACACACCGCTGACATAACAGCTCACACTGTTGCTGATACTGCACTTACCGCTGATGTCTTCGCCACGCTCGCCTGCGCAGTTGCGCCTTCAGATGCCCCTCATTTGCTGCGTGATAATAACCTTGACTACCTCCTCATACAGCGCAATGCGGTTTCCTGTTCGGAATATTTCAAACAGTGCCTGCTCTCCCCCGCATAACGCCGCACGCTTCACTATGTGGTCGCCCGCTACCACACAAACGCATCGTTGAGATAGCGCAGCAGGTCTTGTGTGTCGGTGAAGGCGTTTTCTGAGTTGAGTATGACTGTTATAACATGCCCCTTTTGCTTTGGTGCTTTGGAAATTATTGCGAGATTGCTTTTTGCTCTCGGTGTTGTGCCGGTTTTACCGCCCAGTATCTGTAGTGGGAGGTCTTGGCTGCTGAGCAGTTCGTTGGTTGTTGTTATCGGTACGGTTCGATTGTCATTTACGGTGGTGATGATGTGTTCATCTTTTTGCAGGATTGCAAAGATGTCTTTCTTGTTCTTGAATAGATGCTGCAGGAGTGCCACGACGTCTGATACGGTTGCGTGGTTCAGGTCGCTGCTTCCCTGTTCCGGGTCAAGTCCGGTTGTGTTGAAGAAGTGTGTGTTGAGCATTTTTAGCTGGCGAGCTCTGTTGTTCATTTTTTGTATAAATTTTTCCCTGCCGATTGTTTCTGCGATTGCGATTGCGACTTCGTTATTTGATTCTATCAAAATCGCATGCAGCGCGTCGTTGAGTGTTAGTGTTTCTCCTGCGGTAAATTTTCCTGACACACCTTTTCCGCTCAACGCGCTCCGGTTGATGGTGATGTGGCTGTTTCGCTGCAGGGTCTCCGTCGCGACTAGTGCGGTCATTAGTTTGGTGATACTCGCGATTGGTACTTCCCTTTCTTTATTTTTTTGTAGGAGTGCTTGGTTTGTACGGTTTGCGTTTATTGCTATTGCCACAGCGCTGTCCGCGGACAGTGTGGGCTCTTCACTGTTGCTGCGCTTTAGGATTGGGGACGGTGTTGTTCGTCGCGCTGCCGGCAGCACGAGTTCGGCATGCCACACATCGTTTTGCCAGCGCCAGTCAGCATCCATGCCGCCGAAGATCCACATCTTATCTTTAAATATAATTGAGGAGAAATCTTCCCGCCCCTTCCATTGCGGATCAGTCACGGTCTTGCTCCAGATGATTCCGTCTTCGGTATACCACACATTGTTCGGTCCGCCGTTTCTTGCATCGTTAAATCTCCCGATGAGCCACAGTTTTCCTTTGTATGCTTCCATCGCGTGACCCTGCCGGCTTTCCCATGGCGGGTTGTCGGTGAGCAGCCGCCAGTCCATACCGTTTTCGGTTACCCAGACATCACTAAAGATTGCGTTGTTCAAATCCATACCGCCGGTTAGGAATAGTTTTCCGTTGAACGCCGCGGTTGCGTGATCCCACCGCGACTCCCACGGCGCTTCCTTCGCCTCTGTCCAGGTGACTCCGTCTTCGGAGTACCACACATCGTTTTTCGTTTCTCGGTCGTCATAGTTCACGCCGCCGATGAGCCAAATCTTATCCTGAAAAATTTCCACCAACTGCCCTTCCCGTGCCGGCCACGCTGCCTCCTTGACCACCTGTGTCCAGTGCACTCCGTCAACTGATGACCAGATATCGTTTGTGTATCCGGTTACCGGACTCCACCCGCCGAACATCCACAAGGTGTCTTTAAAGAGCACTACTGACATTGATCGCCTCGGTGGCCATGCAGCTTCTGCTGTCGCCTGTTGCCACACCACACCGTCTTCGGAGTGCCATACATCGTTGAAGTGTGGTGCCTTCCAGTAGTCGATGGTTTTGTCTCCCCTGACTGTTTGGTTGCCGTTGATCCCCCCCATCATCCAGATTTTATTTTGGAATATAAATGCCTCGGCAGAATCTCGTGCCTCCCATGGTGCCGCTGCTGTTACCTTTGTCCAACGCATATCCTGCCGTCGTGGTGTTGCTGGCTTTTGGTCGGTGCCGTTTTGTGCGATCTTTTTTTCGTCATCTGTAGCGTCCGGTTCGGTGGATGGACCGACCATGTGGTACATACCGAAAACGAAGAGGGCGAAGACAGCCGCAAAGATGACGAATTCAAACCATTTCATTTTTGTAGTGTAGCATTATATATCAATGACCCCGTTTAAGAAAAGAGTGTTTGCCATTGTTTCCCGCATCCCGAAAGGGTCGGTGATGACCTATGGAGAGGTCGCGGCGCGAGCAGGATCACCCGGCGCGGCGCGAGCGGTTGGGAGCAGCATGGCACAAAATGTTGACCCCGCAGTTCCCTGCCACAGAGTTGTGCGATCTGACGGCAAAATCGGAAAATATAACCGAGGAGGGGTTTCCCGGAAAAAACAGCTTTTGCAAGATGAAGGTGTGGTGGTTATCGGTGATCGAGTAAAGTGTTTCACATAGCGACATGTTTCACGTGAAACACTCCATTTGAGAAAAACCTTGATTTTTCGTTGGGGTGTTTCACATAGCCACATGTTTCACGTGAAACACTTTTGACGCTTTCCTATGTGAAACATGTTTCACGTGAAACACTCCATTTGAGAAAAAACCTTGATTTTTCGTTGGGGTGTTTCACATAGCCACATGTTTCACGTGAAACACTTTTTTAAAAAACCTTGATTTTGTGTAGAGTGTTTCACATAGCGACATGTTTCACGTGAAACACTTTTGCTGCTTTCCCTTGTGAAACATGTTTCACGTGAAACACTCCATTTGAGAAAAAACCTTGATTTTTCGTTGAGGTGTTTCACATAGCCACATGTTTCACGTGAAACACTTTTTTAAAAAACCTTGATTTTGTGTAGAGTGTTTCACATAGCGACATGTTTCATGTGAAACACTTTTCTCTGTGAAACATGTGAAACACTTTTTTGTAAAAAATCATAATTTGTATTATTGTCAAAGTTATGGTTTAATATTTTTTTAAGTTGCTTGATTCTGTGTTCCGTCTTCCGGTGCTTATATACTGTGTATAACTATGTTCATATTGTGTAAATTTTTTGGAAATATTGGGGAGAAGTATGCTGAAAAGTATTTGAAAAGTTGTGGATATAAAATTATAGCTCGACAGCACAATGCAAAATTTGTGGAAATTGATATCCTGGCTCAGCGAGAGGGAACACTCTATCTCTTTGAGGTTAAAACTTCTTCGCGAAGCATCTCCGATCACTCACCATTCCACCCCGCTTATCGCGTCAACCAACGCAAGATCAAAAAGATGAGTCAGTTCGCTGACGCCTATTTGAATAACCATCAGGAATATGTCGGAGCTGCTATTGGAGTCATCGTTGTTTCTCTCGCTGAGGAATTGTCACACCCGGAGATTGAGATCATTTGGACTTGATCTTCGTAGAGCAGGGAAGTGTCTCGCTCCCATGTTACAATTCTTATGTGATGGTGCCGCTTACGGGGAATGGTGTAACGGCTAACATGCCCGCTTTGGGAGCGGGTGATTCCGGGTTCGAATCCCGGTTCCCCGACTGACTATCTGATGATCCTGCTATCTGTTTTTTGTGATTGGTGATCTGGCATATTTGGTTGTATAGTGTTGGTGTGGGCGGAGAGTGGTGTAACGGTAACATACACGATTCGGGTTCGTGTGACTCCGGGTTCGATTCCCGGCTCTCCGACATCTCTATTAGGCACCTGCTTGCCGGACGGCTATCTTGACTTTTACTGGTAGAGTAGTTATATAATAAATCTATGGCTTTGGCAAGCGTTTTCCACCCCTTGCGCTTCTGGAGAAAATTGGTGTATTATATAGGTGTCGCCTGTAGGCGACCGATTATCAACTAAACGAAACATTTTATGTTTACTATCATGAATTCTGATGACCCAACTGAGAAGAACCCGAGCGATCAGCCAATGGATGGGTAATGACTAATGCAATTCGACCTACAGAAATAGTTTAATCACAAAAGCGGAGCACCATGCTCCGCTTTTGTGTTTGAGGTGCTTCTTTTGCGGTATACTGCTGGTGTTCAGCGGGCGTAGTTTAGTGGTAGAACATCCGCCTTCCAAGCGGAAAATGAGAGTTCGATTCTCTCCGTCCGCACTTTAGCCGAGAATCTAATGAAAATTATTGACTTGTATATGCCCGGCGAGTATACTGTCGTATATATGCGTGTTGTCACCAAGCAATCACAGGCAGAGCAGCCGGAGGTCATTGTGTATTCTTTTAACCCCGATGATTTTATGAGTGGGTTGCAGATGCTCAGCGCGTCTCTTGCAGCGATTGCGGAGCGGAAAGGGTTGAAAGGGGAAGTCGGTGATGTTGTTGTTGGGATGAATACTGACGGCATTCAGATGTACTGTGTTGTTACTGATCGTTCTGATGGGGTGAGAACACGGGATGCCGGGGGTGCCTGTGCTGCGTGGGCGATAGGGGAGCGTCTAAATATAGTAGAGATGGCGGAAGGAGTGCCGGAGGACTTTGTGGAAGGGTTTTTGCTGCGTAACTATGTGTTTTCTGAGTATAAGACGGTTGAGGATAAAAAGATGGCGACTGTTGCGTCCGTGCTGACAGCAAGCCCTTTTCCCGAGGGGCGCCTGCACAGTGTACGGGCGAACCATGCTGCGCGTGATTTTATGAATGAGCCGCCTAATGCCCTCCATCCTGCCCGATACGCTGAAAAAATACAAACACTCTTTGCTGATACGGCAGTTTCTGTTGAGGTGCTGGGGGAGGAAACCCTGGAAAAGCTCGGTATGCGCGCGTTGCTCGCGGTTGGTCGGGGGTCGGCACATGAGAGCAAGGTTGTCGTTATGCGCTGGCAGGGCGGGCAGGATGCCGCTGTTGACCTTGCGCTCGTCGGGAAAGGGGTTACCTTTGATACCGGTGGTATATCCCTCAAGCCGGGTGGGCAGATGGATGCGATGCGGTGGGATATGGGCGGCTCAGCGGCAGTTGTGGGTGCTCTGTATGCGGCAGCGAAAAACAATGTGCAGTGCAGCATTGTCGGGGTGGTTGGTTTGGTGGAGAATATGCCGGACGGCAGTTCGTACAGACCCGGAGACATTGTTACCAGCATGTCCGGAAAGACGATTGAAATCATAAATACCGATGCTGAAGGTCGTATGGTACTCGCTGATGCGCTCTGGTATGTGCAGGAGCGGTTTTCTCCCTGTGAAATCATTGATTTTGCCACCCTCACTGGTGCGATTGTTGCTGCGCTTGGTGCTGAGTATGGTGGACTTTTCACTAATAATACCGCATTCGCGGAACGGCTTGTGTATGCCGGTGAGCGATCCGGTGAGCCCGTGTGGCATATGCCGATTCACGATAACTACATCAAGCGCATGAAGTCACGGACCGCTGATTTGCGGAATATGAGCGTTTTGTGCGAGGACACAGGCGCAGGGACTGCTGCGGCGTTCCTTCGCGAATTCATCAAGAAAGATTCCGTGTGGGCACACATTGATATTGCCGGCTGCGCATTTCCATCTAAGCATAATAAGCTCGCAGGTGAAGATCCGAGCGGATTCGGCGCCCGTTTCATACATTCCTATCTCACGGAGTAGCGGCGTGGTTTTTGCTATTTCGGCTCGTCAAGGAGGTGCAATATTGTTTTCTTAGGAAGTGCCCAGAGGAAGGTGCCGAGGCGCGGGCCGCTGTTTTTGGTGACGAGGAGTTGGTAGAGGTGTTTGAATAGGTTGCGCTGTGCCTTTTTGAGTTCTTTTTCATCAGTATAATCTTTTTTGGGTAGGGAATAGATCTGCTCCTCTAAGTTTTGTACCGATGGTTTTTCACTCTTTTTCAGGTAGTCGCACATATTTTTGATATATTGCCTGTTTTTTTCATCTATTGTTTCCCAGTGTGCAGCATTCTTGTCTTCACGCACGGCAATTACTGCTTCTTTGTTATACTTAGTCAGCCATGCTTTTGCTTTCGGGAGGCGGGATCGTATTGATTTTGTGTCAAAAGAGAGGTTTGATGCGGTGAGTATCATCTGCATCTTACTCATATCCCACTGCGCAATTTGGGCAAAGCCGGTGAGGTTGCGAAAGGAGATGGGGTTTTTGTAGACATTGTGCGGATATACACTTTTGACCGCTTCGGTGATTCTTTTCTCTGTATTATCTTCCGCCGTTTGTTTTTTGAACCATTTGGCAAAAAAGTTTGCGCGCTTTTTGGTGAATGCTCGGTCTAATTCGTCGTATTGACGGTACACCTCTGTATCAAGGGCGAGGGAAAAGGTCTGGTTGGGGAGTCGGCGGAGGTACATCCAGAGGAGGAGTGCCGGCTCATAGATGGAGAGCAGTGTGCCGGGAGTGATTGTCGCGCCTTTTGATCCGGACATTTTGGTTGATCCGCCATGTATGCCGACAAAGCCGTATTCGGTGAATATCGGCGGTTCGGCGTTGAATATCTCTTTTGCAATAGCAGCAGAGGCATCGTAGCTGCCGCCCGGTGCCGCATGATCGCTGCCGCCCGGCTCAAAGCAGACCTCTTCATACCCCCAGCGCATTGCCCAGTCCACTTTCCAGCTCAGTTTTGCGATGCGTGTTTCTGTGAGGTCTACCGTCTCTTCTTTTTTGGTTATTTTGCAGCGGTAGCGGACTGTTTTCTCACCATCGTAGTCAAGTATTTCCGTCGCATCTTTGCCGGTGAAGCGGGAGTAGAGTGAGATAGGGAAGTAGGTTTCGCGGTACTCGCTGTCTACTATATTTTTATTCTTTTTTCCTTTTTCTGTCATAAAAGAGAGCAGGATGTCGGCTATCTCTTTTCTCTTGCGCAGCGCTGTGATTATATGCTCGTCGTAGGTGCCTGATTGGTATAATTTTGTCTGGTATTTATAGGTCGGTGTGATGTTGAACGCCTCTAACGCTTTTTCAAACTCCTGTTGGTAGTATGCGGCGTACGATACGCTTTGGTTGTGCGGTGATGGTATGTCTGACAGTGCTTTGCCAATGTGTTCCTCGTATGCTTGATCAATGTTCGCCGGCACTTTTCTGAAACGATCAAAGTCGTCCCATGAGTAGATAAACTCTGCCTGCTTGCCTTTTTCCTGCAGTGCCTTGACTACTGCAAAGGTGGTGATGACCTCGCGCAGATTGCCGAAATGGATCGGTCCCGATGGGCTGATGCCCGATGCGCAGACAAATTTTTGCTTGTTTGGATACCGCTGTATGAGGTAATCGGCGATGCCGTCTGCCCAATATGCCGCTTTTCCGTATTCTTCTCCTCCTATTCTGGTGCCGTGTTTCATATAGGTAGTGTATCATAGCGGGTTTGTTTGTGTATATAAAGAAGTTGCCCCGAGCGGATGCTCGGGGCTGATGGGAAGAATTGATCTAGCGGCGACTTTTCACTCGCTTGCTTGTTCGCCGCCTCTCGTCGGCGCGCTCTGGCGCCTGATGCGTTGCCCGACTCCGACTCGCTTGTCGGCGGGACGACTGATAGGTCGTCTTGCTCCGGCTCACCTGCTGGCGAGTGCGGGACGACTGGTAGGTCGTCTTGCTCCGACTGGTGGAGTGGGGGTATGACCTCCGCACTTGCCGTGGGGCAGCAGGGGCGGATGGGACATATCGGGTGTGGCGTCGGGGAGGGGCGTACCTGTGTGACGAAGGGGTGTGGTACGTCTTCTCCACCACCACCGTCCTGTAGTAGGAGCGGTGGTGCCGGTGGGTACACCCGTACCCACTACATATCGTGCAGTACGCACGGGTGGTGCGGTGCGGTGCGGTGTCGTGGACTACTACGGTGCACCCACCGAGCGATACCATCAATAGTGTCGCTATCAGGAAAAGATTTCTCATTTCTTTTCCCTCCTTTTTTTTAAAGATTGTGGTGCAAAGGCACCGCTTTAATTATACCACAATATAGTTATTTTGTCAATGCACACCCGGTAGGATTCGAACCCACGACCTCCCGGTCCGAAGCCGGGCGCTCTATCCAGCTGAGCTACGGGTGCCTGTCTTAGATTGTACACCATTGTTCATCTATCTGTCTGAAACTTGTATTTTTGCGTTTTAGGCGCAATGTTGTGCCCAGGAAAGGACTTGAACCTTCACGAGATTGCTCCCATACGCTCCTGAAGCGTACGCGTCTACCAATTCCGCCACCTGGGCTCTACAAGGAGTATACCGCATGTGCGCTCTTTTTTTACCCCTTGTCGGCTGCTGGGTATATACTGTTGGTAAGTATGACTGGAAAAAATACGCTCTCTTTGTCGGTGCCCGACTTTGTCGTGGGGGTCGCGCAGACACTCCATACCGCCGGATTTGAGGTGTACCTTGTCGGCGGGTGTGTGCGAGGACTGATTATGGGGCGGGAGATTGCTGACTGGGATTTCACGACGAATGCCACGCCGGAGCAGATACAGGGACTGTTTGAGCATACGGTATGTGAGAATGACTTCGGCACGGTTGGGGTGGTGCTGGATGGGATCCCTGACGGCGAACAGGATCATACCGTTGTTGAGGTGACTCCGTATCGCAAGGAGAAAGGATACAGTGATAACCGCCGTCCGGATGAAGTGGTTTTTTGTGATTCTCTTGACGAAGATTTGTCGCGGCGGGACTTTACCATTAACGCGCTGGCGTATAATCCGGTGACGAAAGATTTGGTGGATCAGTATGGCGGCATTGCTGACCTCCACCAGGGGCTTATCCGCTCGGTCGGCGATCCCGCGGAGCGATTTGAGGAGGACGCGCTGCGCCTTATGCGCGCAGTGCGCATTGCCACACAGCTCAACGGCACGATTGAAGCGGGAACCCTTCGGGTAATACAGGAGAAGTCCGATACACTCGTGTCTATTGCCGCGGAGCGTGTGCGGGATGAGTTTGTGAAACTTGTCATGGCTGAAACACCGGATGTCGGCCTTCGACTTTTATTGCAGACCGGCCTGCTGGCGCACATCATTCCTGAGTTGCTGGAGGGAGACGGCGTTGAGCAGAGTCAGGCACACCGGTACGATGTGCTGGAGCACAGCATCCGGACACTCGCGCATAGCGGCGTGAAGCAGTTTCGTCTTGAGGTGCGGCTTGCGGCACTGCTGCACGATATCGCCAAACCGAAGACCCGGGAGTGGCATGAGGGTCGGGGGGATTGGTCGTTTCACGCGCACGAGGTGGTTGGCGCGCGGATGGTGAGAAAGATTTTGCGGCGGCTAAGGTTTTCAAAAGAGGTTGCTGATACTGTCACGCTGTTTGTCCGATGGCATATGTTTTTCTCCGATCCTGATAAGGTTTCTCTCTCCGGGGTGCGGCGGATGGTCGCGCGGGTGGGCGAGCAGCATATCTGGGATTTAATTGACTTGCGAGTGTGCGATCGTATCGGCACCGGCAGGCCGAAAGAGCAACCCTACCGATTGCGCAAGTATATTTCCCTCATTGAAGAGGTGCTGCGGGAACCGGTTACCCCCGGCACACTTGTTATAGACGGGACGGCGTTGATGCAGGAGCTTGATCTTAAACCCGGACCGATGGTCGGACACATCCTCCACATTCTGCTTGCGGAAGTGCTGGATGATCCTGAGAAAAATACCGCGGATGCGCTGCTTGCCCGCGCGAAAGAGTTGTCAGTACTGCCTGAGAAAGAGCTCGCCATACTCGGCAAGCAGGGAAGGGTGCGGCGGTTTGAGGAGGAGGAGGGGCAGGTTGCAGAGATTCGGAAAAAGTACAAAGTTGATTGATACCTGTTTTTTGGTACAATGTGGTACAGAATTGATTTTGAAACACACAGCAGTATATTTTTAGTTATAAGGAGAAAATACTAATGGCTGAACAAGAATTGATGGCAGAGTCACCTTTGTATCTCTTGCTGCTCCCGCAGATTGAGCGGGAAACGATTACCGTGCGTCCGACACACCGGAAGGAAACAACGCTTGAGGTGCCGCTCTTGTCTCAGAATAATGAAGTACCCCTCACCACCGGCAACAAACAAACGATCAACGCCATGCGAGATATTGCGCTGGAAAAGAATGAGGTGGTGTGTATTACTATTGAGCCCCACGAGAGTTTGCAGTTCTTTCTGGAATTCTTCTTTTATATGAACGATGTAAAGGTTGCCTTTTTTGATGCGGACAGCCAAAAGTACACAGTACTTAACGGCGCGCCTCGGAAAATAAGAAACCGAGAGCGGGGGATCTTGCAGGAATTTTTTCCGGCGTAGTAACACCATTAAAACAAAGGGCTGTTTTCAGCCCTTTTTTCTGTACCGGATATGCCTGACACGGTGCGTGTTGTATACTGCAAGCAATGGCAGAAACTATTTTTCAAAAAATCATTGATGGGGGAGTGCCGGCAGACAAAGTGTATGAGACGGATCAGGTGTTGGCGTTTTTAGACATCAAGCCGGTGCACAAAGGACACACACTGGTGATACCGAAAACAGCAGTTCGGGATATTTTTTCACTTAGTGATGAAGATGCGGCACATGTAATGCAGGCGATTGTGGTGGTGGCAAACGCGGTGAAGCAGGTGACTGATGCGCCCGGGGTGAACATTATCTCAAACAATGGCTCTGCGGCTGGGCAGGAAGTGTTTCACTTACATTTTCATATCATTCCACGGTTTGAGAAAGGTGAGTTCCATCCGTTTCCACACACATCGTATGAAAGTGATGATGAGCGAGCGGCATATGCGAGGAGAATTATGGGTGCGGTATAGGGTGTGGTTTTTATAGTTTCACTGCACCTTGACGCAATATTTTTATAGCACTGCCGCGCGCATCCACGACCGTGCTTGCCGGTCCGCGTAGTTCTCCTGCGTCAATTGCCACGGTGATGCCGCTCGGTATCTGCTGCAGGATTTCGCTGACGGTGTGCGGATCTTCTTCGCCGCTGATATTCGCACTCGTTGCGGTGATTGGTCCGTATGCGGTAGCGAGGGTGCGGCACAGCTCGTTGTCCGGTATGCGGACACCGATTGTCTCTTCAGGGTTTTTCTTACTCTTGAGGATGATGGTCAGTTTGCCCGGGAGATGTTTGGACAGTGCTGCAGCGGTGTCGGTGAGATGTGCGTATTGCCGCACCTGCTCAAGGTCTGAGAAAATGTATGACACCTTTCTCTCCTGCGGGCGCTGTTTGAGTGCGAACAGTTTTTTCATAGCATCCGGCTGTTGCGGATCCGCTCCGAGCGCGTAGAGCGTGTCGGTCGGGTATACGATTATGCTGCCCGCTGCAAGTGTTTCGCACATCTTCTTAATAGGGGTTTCTTTTTCAGTGTAGATAATCGTTTCACTCATAGGTAATACTATGCGCTGTTGTCGGCAATGTCTGTGACTGGTTTTCTCGGAGTTCGTTCTTCCGTTTCATTTGCCTTCTGTGTTGGTTTGCCGACCGCTATAGCGGCAAAGATTTCGTACTCCTTTTTATCCACACCTAATTCACTGTACGCGCGCACTTCATCAAAACCGCCCATCGCATGCGCGCTCAGTCCAATGAGGTGCGCCTGCAGCGCCAATGCCATCCATGCGGCGCCGGTGTCAAAGGCGTAGTGTCTGTTTTGCTCTCCGGTCTCGCTGAGTATTCGTTTCGCCGCGAGGAAAAAAATGATTCCTGCGTTTTTTGCCCACTCCTGATTCCCGTCAAAAAGTAGATTGAGGAATTTCTTCTGCTGATTGTCGGTTTTGGGGTAGAAAAATTTCCACGGTTGCTCGTTATAGCTGGACGGCGTCCAGCGCGCTGCTTCAAGCAGTGTGTCTATCTGCTCCTGCGTGAGCGCCGTGCCGTCATAATCACGACTGCTCCATCGGTTGATGAATTGCGGTGCGACTCCTTCTGCGTCGGTCTTTTTCATTGTCTGTAGTATAGCAACGGTATTTGTTTCTGTGAAACGAGTGTATCAAAAAGCTTGAAAAATAAAGGCGGGTTGTCCTGTGAAACGCGTGAAACACCGTTTCACGCGTTTCACAGGTCATCCACAGAACACCCATAACGGATTCACAAATTATATTTGTATCTGCTATAGTATGAACAGGGTTTGTGTACATTCTATTTCTATCTTGTAGGAGGTTTTAAAATGTATGTACTCATTAGGGTAAAGGAGGCAGGTTTAGAGAAAAAGTTTGGATTTCTGTCAACTCCCAAGCCGGATGGTTTGTTTCGACGAATGGTGTATGAGATAAAATTTCTTATTTCATACTTTAAGTTTAGATTTCATTGTACGAATGTAGAAGTCCGAAAAGGTGAGCGACCTCCGAGATTTCCGGTTTTAGTGCTTGAAAGGCCTATTTCAAAAGATTCCGGAGGGTTGCTCAAAAAATTCCACCACGGGTGTGAGGCCGTGGTTGAAAAACATAGAGGGAACTATTATGTTGTATGCTCTGACAACTCGTTATGGTATCCTGGTGACACAGTTTCTGTTGAAAGCGTGTGATCCCTGAGTCGCAGATTGGTAGATCTGCGGCTCTTTTCTTTATGCGGCAGGAACCGCTTCCGTTTGCTTGATTTTCTTCTTGAATGCCTCAAGGACCGGCAAGGTTCCTTTCGCGAGGTAGGTGAGAAGCGACCCGCCGCCGGTTGAGATAAATTTCCAGTCGTCCATTAGGTCGTGCTGCTCCAGCAGCGCGGTTGTTTCGCCACCGCCGGCGAATGAATATGTTTGTGTTTTTGCGACGAGTGCGGAGAGTGCGGCGGTCTGAGCGTAGAACCCTTTTTCATACCAGCCGAGAGGTCCGCTCAGGAGTACTGTCTTCGCGCCTTCGAGGTGGTGCTGTATCGCCTTGAGCGTTTTATCACCGATGTCAACAATTATTTCATCGGGTTCAATTTCTTGTAATGGTATCATTCTCGTTTCGGTGAAATCTTCTTTTGCGACGATGACATCATGCGGCAAGATAATATTTCTATTGTTTATTGTGCTCTCTGCGATAGGAGTGTCGGTCACCTTTGATGCGCCGATTTGTAAGCCTCGCTGTTTGAGCATGGTGTTCGCGATGACGCCGCTGACAAAAACGGTTTGGTATGAATCCAGTAGCCGTTCAATGAGTGGTATTTTTGTTTCGCACTTCGCACCGCTGACGATCGCGATTGCCGGTCTTTCCAGTCGTTCTGTAAGGCGGAGTGTCGCGGTTACTTCTTCATAGAAAAGCACGCCCGCGTATGATGGAAGTTCATTGATGAGTCCTGTCGTTGATGCGTGCTCCCGGTGCGCTGCGGAGAAGTCATCAAAGACAAACAAGTCGGTTTGCGCCACGATCTCTTCAACCAGTAGATTGTCATTCTCCACCTCTCTCGGATCTGTTCTGGTGTTTTCAAGGAGCACTGCTTCACCGGGTTGCAAGTTCTTCCGCGCGGCATAGGGCACTTCGCCTGTTAGGTGCGGGACGAAGGAGAGTGGTGTTATCTTGTTCAGCGCCTGATGCACCGGCGCGAGCGTTTCGCCCTCTCTGCCAAGATGCCCGATCACAGTAATGCACGCGCCTTTTTGTTTGAGCAGATCAATTGTTCGCGCGGTTTTTTGCAGGCGGAACAGTCCGGCGACTTCGCCGTCTTGAATCGGCGCATTGAGTGATGCGCGCAGCAGCACGCGCGCGCCGTGTGGAAGGTGTGTTTGCTGTATTGACGGGAATAACATACTACAAGGTGTGAAGAATGGTGTTCGCGGTTTCTGCGTTGGTGCTTGCGCGGCCGAGGAGGAAGCCGTTTGCTCCCGCTGTTTCTGTGATCCCTTCCGCGTTTTCCACGCTGACTGATCCGCCGTACAGGATTGGGGCGTCCTGTATGCTGTTTTTACTGAGAACAGCTCGGAGCAGGTCGGTGGTGTGTTTTATTTTTTCGGGTGCGAGCGCGTCCTGCGCGCCGATGTACGCTGTTGGTTCGTATGCCACGATGATGCGCGGTGCGTTGCCGGATTTTTTTTGCAGTTCCTCTTTGTTCAGTCGCAGCACCTCTTCTAACTGCTGCGCTACCTCTTCGCCGTTGCCGTCTTCATTTTCCTCCTGCTCACTCAGGCAGAGTATCGGTGTCAGTCCGGACAGCAGTGCATGTTGTGTTTTGTCGGCGACCATGGGGTTGGTGACTCCCGCTGCGCGGGTTTCTGCGTGTCCGACGATGGTGTGGGACATGCCCGCAGCGGCTGCCTGCGCGCCGGATATATTTCCGGTTCTCGGGTTGTCGGGGGAGATGGAGATGTCCTGCGCTCCGAGTGCGATATTTTTGCCGTGTATCGTTTTTGCAACATCCTGAATATGGAGTGCTGATGGGCATACCACAACCTCCACCCTGTCGGAATCTTCCAGCGCGCCCGCAAGAGTGACCGCGTCATTCGCGGTGGTGATGTAGGTTTTCCAATTGTAGACCAGGAAAGGTTTCATATCTATAATTGTACACCGCATACTTCGGCTGTTGCGTATATGGGAATTGTAGGGTACAGTATAGGTATATGGCTAAACAATGTCCAATCTCACAAAAGACCGGCGCTGTTGGAGGCGGGTATAGTAATCGTACCCGTGCGACGAAGTATAACCCGACCGGCAAAGTGCGTAAGCAGACAAACACCCACAAGAAGAAGATATTTGTTCCGTCACTCGGTAAGACGGTGAAGGTTGCTATGACCACAAAAGGACTTCGCACCCTGAAAAAGAACGGTGCTGAAAAAGTGCTGCGGAAGGCGAAGGTGGTTTCGTAGTTGTGGCTGCTACCACTCAATTGGTTGTTTGTTGTGCTGTTTGAGGTAGTCGTTTGCTTGACTGAAGTGTTTGCAGCCGAAGAAGCCGCTCGCGGCGGAGTAGGGAGAAGGATGCGGGGCAGTGAGGATGCAGTGGTTGCTTTCATCTATAAGGTGCTGTTTTTGTTTTGCGAAATTGCCCCAGAGCAAAAAGACGAGGTTGTCCCGCTTGTCTGACAAGAGGCGGATGACATCGTCGGTGAATTGTTCCCAGCCGATGTCGCGGTGCGAGGTGGGCTTGCGGGCTTCCACCGTGAGGATGGCGTTGAGCAGGAAGACTCCCTGCGCTGCCCAGCGGGTGAGGTCGCCGTTGGGAGGCGGGGTAGTGCCGAGATCGCTTTGTATCTCTTTAAAAATGTTTTGCAGGGAGGGCGGAGAGTTGGTGCCTTCCGGAACTGAGAAGCAGAGGCCGTGTGCCTGCCCGATGCCGTGGTATGGATCCTGCCCGAGTATGACAACCGCCACCTTGTCAAACGGACAGGAATCAAAGGCGTTGAAAAGATTTTTCGGGTCAGGGTAGATGGCTTTTGTCGGGTCTTGATATCGCTGCCGCACGGTGTCCCGCAGGTCGCGCATATATGGCTCGGCGAGTATTGGTGCCAGGTTTTCTTTCCATGATGGCTCAATTTTGATGTCTGATTTCTCGGTCATTGTACATTTTTGGTAACATTGATTTTGGATCCCACTGCCGCATCATTTCGTCAAGGTTTTCGGTTGTTTGGTATTTACTGCCTTGCTGTATGTAGTTATCCAGCTTTATCTCTCCTGTGTCAAAAAATATAATTTGTGCGATGCGTCTCCCCACGATGAGGGGGATGCGGTGATGCCTTGAGTTGTTTGTTATCTCCATTGTCCACCGATTGGTGTAGCCGACATCACCCCAGCCGGCGCATTTACATACTTCAATAAAGTTTCTCCCCCATGATGAACGGGCTTTCATCATCGTGGTGATGTGAATTCGCCCACCGATAAATTCTTCAGTGTGTGCCAGCACGGTCTCCCCCGGAGAGAGGACGATCACCCGGTCATCTTCAGCGATGCCCGTGAACTCAAACGGTTCATTTTTAAACACTTCTTTTGCCGGCTTTGCCTGCTGTGGTTCGGTGCCCCATACCTGCTCCACATCCTGCTGATTGCATGGATTGTATACATCATGCGTGTTATTTTTTTCTGAAAAATAATACTCGCCAAGTGCTACATCATAACTTGCGGTTGAGAGGTTTTCCTCCTTGAACGGGGTGATAACGATGTGCCCCTTTTCCATCTCATCAAGGATTCTCTTGTCTGATAACGCCATACCGTAGTATACAATATGTTCAGTGCCGGCGAAAAGAGGCGTAACTGCCCATATTGCCAGAATAATCTGCCGGCACTCCCTATTTCCACCTGTAGCTCAATTGGTAGAGCGCGTGTCTTATACACACGTGGTTCCTGGTTCGAGTCCAGGCGGGTGGACTGTTTTAGGTAACTAAAGAAATCTATTTATGTATTCCCTGTACTCATATGTTTGTGCGCCTTAGTGCATGGAGCGATCTGGTGGAATGTGCCTCGTACGCTTCGTAGTCACTTTTTCATCTTCATATGCTCAAGTGCGAGTTTGCGCATGGAGATGGCGTTTTTTTCTGTGGCGGTCATTTCGGCAAAGGTCTCTTCATAACCATCAGGGATGAATATCGGATCCCAACCGAAGCCACCGGTGCCACGAACGGTCTTTGATATCGTGCCGGAGATTTCTCCGACGAATATATGAGGTTGTGTGCCGTCAAAGAACCCTACTGCTGTTTTTGCCACCGCTTTACGATTTGTCTCGTCAGCGAGCATCTTGAGGATGCCCTCATTGCCGACCGTGTCAAGGAACCACTTGACAAGTGCTCCGGGGAGTCCCTTCCATGCGACATATTCCAGACCAGTGTCTTCAACCAATACAATCTTGTCGGTTTTATGAAAGGCGTCCTCGGCTTTTTCACGCACGATATTCTCTACATCTACATCTTGCGGCTCGAAAAGATCAACTGAAATTTGCTTGAGATCCCGACCGAGGATTTCATTCACCTCGCGCCACTTATCTTCATTTGTGGTAGCAAAAAATTCCGGATACATATGAATTATTTTACTATATACACGCAGGCTCTTGGTTCAAGTCCAGACGCATGGCTGTATAATAGATATATCTTAAAAGACCTATGAAAAATAATGTGCTCATACTTCTTATATCCTTTTTGCTCCTGCTGGTACTTGGCGGCTTGGTGGTGCCGAACTATCTCAATAACACACCGCCGTCAGATACTGCAGGCATAGATGGTGATCTTAAGAAGAAGGTCGGGCAAATTTTTATTATTGGTCTTCCGGGTGTGACCTCTGTGGATGATGGGGTGCGGAGTGTACTTGAGGATATTAATCCGAGTGGCATTGCAATCTTTAGGAGTAATATTGAGTCGCCGGAACAACTTAAAGGACTCATTGCTGATTTACAAAAAATACCGGAAACTCCTTACTTCATTGCCATTGATGCGGAAGGTGGTGTCATTAATCGCCTGGTCACCGAAAAAGGATTTGCCATTGTCACACCATCGGCGCAGACGCTCGGCAAAAGATCTGTAGAAAAAACAGGGGTAGCGATTCGAACGCTCTCATCTCAATTACAATCACTCGGTATTAACTGGAACTTTGCGCCGGTTGTTGCTGTTAACATTAACCCGGAGGGCGAAGCAATCGGTGCTCTTGAGCGATCGTTCAGTGCTGATCCGGAAATCGTTATCTCGCATGCGAAAGCATTTATACAAGCATCTGAATCCTTTAATGTTATACCGACGATCAAGCATTTTCCCGGTCTCGGCAGTGCGGCAAACAACACTGATTTTGCGACAGCTGACACTACAGACACCTTCCGATCGGATGAGGAGCTTCTGCCATACAGACACCTTATCGGAACCTTTGACTATAACAGTCCCGTTATGGTGACGCATGTTATAAACAGGGATCTTGATCCGAGCGGTCTCCCCGCATCACTGTCAAAAAGAATTACGACTGACCTTTTGCGGGATCAGATGGGCTTTGAAGGAGTTATCGTGGTTGATGACATGCAGGCGGCGGCCATTGTTCAAAATTTTGATATTTCAGATGCGACCATTAAGGCAATACTAGCCGGTGTTGATATCATAATGTTTGATAATACACGCACCACATTTCCTCTGCAAGCGACTACTGCCGCGCGGGATGCCGTACTTCAGGCGGTGAAAGATGGTACGATCACCGAAGAGCAATTCAACACCTCCCTGCAACGCATCAAAAAACTAAGGGAAAAGTTTGGTGTTGAGTAACCAAACGACCCTGGTGGTGAATCACACAATGGTGGATTATTCTGCTATATATGGCGTACCATACTATACTAGGTGAACTTTAAAAAACAACACAGAAAGGAAGGATAGATATGAAACTTCAAGGCATTGACTTTGGGAATGTTCTCGGAGCATCAGGGGTGCAGGGGTTTTTCGGCGAGGGATACTGGTTCCACAAGGTATACAAGGTGATCGGCATGGATCTTTCAGCGATGACTTTTGTCTCCAAGACCGCAACAGCACGCCCGGAAGAGGGGAATATGCCCCTGACTAAGCGCTACACACCCAGGCAACTTCTTCCGGATTGCATCCGTGTGCGGATGGGTGAGGGGGCGGTGCTCAACGCCGTCGGGCTGAGTAACCCCGGGCTCTGCACACTTCTTGGGGTGGGGGAGTGGCAGCGGCGCATCAAGCCGTTCTTCATCTCACTCACTTCGCTGGCAAACACTCGGGAAGGGCGTCGTCGTGAATTCCAACTTATGGTGGAACAATTGCATGCTGTTAAACACTTTTCAGCTCCATTCGGCGTGCAGCTCAACTTCTCCTGCCCCACAGAGCGTGTTAAGTCGTGGGAGATGATGCAGGAATCAGAAGAGATTCTCACTATAATGGGACAGCTCGGCGTGCCGGTAATGGCGAAATACAGTATCGCTTCGGCCTCGATAGACGCAGTTGTGGCCTTGGAAGATCACCCTGCCTGTGATGCGATTTGCGTGTCAAACACGATTCCATTCGGCTGGTGGCGGATTGATTGGAAAAGGGTGTGGGGAAGTGAGACCTCGCCGCTTGAACAGTATGGCGGCGGCGGGCTCTCCGGTGCTCCACTCGCCCGCATCGTGCCCAGATGGATCGACCGCCTTCGCGAAGCGGGCTTCACCAAGCCGATCAACGGTGGCGGTGGCATACTCCATCCGAGCGATGTGGACCGGTATCACCGATACGGTGCGTCCTCGATCTTTCTCGGCTCAGTTGTAATGCTGCGCCCATGGCAGATTCAAAAGATTATTGATCGTGCAAACACACTTTCCTGGGACAGATGACGGAGGAGGTAGCATTGATCACAAGAGGTGCAGAAGCAAAAAGCTTCTGCACCCTTTTTCCTTTTTCTCATCTTTTAATTGCCAAGCCCGAAAGTTGTTGGTGCCGTCTGAACGACAGTGGGGTATTTTATTGAGTAGAGTGGTTTTGTTGATACGCAGTATGTTGTGTTGAGGTGGTGTTATAGTATGGTTGTATGTTCGTGAGGAAAAATATTGGGGAGATAGTGAGGGTGAGTACGGTTCCGGCGCTTATTGCGTCGTTGTGTTGTTTTTCTCCGGTATTGCTCGTGTCATTTGGGGTTATTTCGGTCAGTGTTGCCGGTGATCTTGCTCACACGCTCTATGGGGAATATAAGTGGCTGTTTCGCGCCGCAGGGTTTGTTGCGCTCATTGTTTTTCTTGTTGCGTATCTCAAGAGGAAGAAAAATATCTGCACCCTGAATGATGTGAAGAGGCGGAGAAACGAGATTATTAATACCATCGCCCTGGCACTCATTGCCGGTTCTGTACTCTATATCATTTTTCTGTACGGCGTTGTTGAGTTGATTGGCATGGCGTTGGGTATTTGGTAGAGTTTCACACCACTCTTGCTGCGGGGTGGGTTATTTTGATTTTTGTGCTTTCCTATTGCGTCAGTTGAATGAGTATTGCTTCTTTGTCCTCTACTGTTTTGAGGCAGAAACGATTTACATCGTTCAGCAGCTGTTCGTTTTGAGATAATTCCTCTATGTCAAGTTTTGGCTTGCCTGTTATCTCTTCAACACACTTTTTTACTGCTTCTATGTCGGTTACCGGATCGTAGGTGTGCTTGATTTTCTTCGGCTGCGTGAGCATGATTCCGACGAGGATGGTAACGCCCACCACCACTGCTATACCTATTGCTTTATTTTTATTCATTAGTATAAGTATACAACACTGTTTTTGTGGGATGTGTTGTTTTGCACTCTTGCGGTGTATAATTGAGATTGTGGTGCCTATGGTGTAATGGTTAGCACTTGGGCTTGTGGAGCCCACGGAGAGGGTTCGAATCCCTCTAGGCACCCCTTAGAAATTACTATTTTCAGGTTAATTCGTGGGGTCCTTATTTTTTACGGTATTTCCTCCGGTATTTCCTCATTTGTTTGACAAGATCAGGGTTCTATCTTTTGGTTTTTGTCAAGGTTGTTGATATTGTGGAAGTGGGTATAATGATTGGGATGGTGTGTGGCTTTGATACCTGCCTACGGCAACCCAAACAGTGGTCGGAGCTGGAAGATCTCACATCTTTAATGGTCACCCGACTTACAACAAAAACACTCGCGCATACCTGCGCGAGTGTTTTTGTTTGGGCGGTATGGTGTATTTTCGTGATATACTTTTTGCAGGTATGCGCTTCATTTCTCGCAAGAATGTCGGTGTTGTGTTAGCAGTCATTATGCTGGCTGTGGGTGCATACTTTATTATGATACAACCTATGTCAGAACAAAAAAACCGTACACAGGTTACGCTTGCCAAACATCAGGATTTTGTAATTGCGACAGGACGCGTTGAAGCGCGGGATGATGTTACGCTCTCATTTGAGGGCGGCGGCTCTGTTTCTCATGTTGCCCGTCAGGCGGGGGACACTGTTTCCGCGGGAGGCACCATCGCTTCGCTGGACGCAGGAACTTTGCGGGCAGATGTTGAGGCGCAGCGGCTGCGCGTTGAGCAGGCATCCATTCGGCTGAACAGCTTTGTTGACGGCCCTGAGGACGCTGAGCGGATGCGGGTTGAGGCAGATGTCACTGTCGCCGATAAGACGATGGATAAGGAGGTGCACCTTGCCCTTGTGTCGGCACAGAAGATTGCCAACAACGTTGAGAATATGGTACGCACGGAGTTTGACACTCTGTTTGATCGATCCGGTGATGATTTTCGCTTTAAGATGAATATTTCCTCCACCGACAGGCAGCGAGTTAGTGAGATTCGTGAAGGTTTTGAGAAGGTGCTTGATCGCTGGCGTATTTGGCTCAACAACAGTGAGTTTACCTACCATCAATCCATTATTATTTCAAAACAACTTGAGCGTGATCTGCGCTTGCTTCTTGAGGGGGTCGTTGAAATCTATGATTTTGTGCTACCGTTCCGGGACTCTCAGGTGGAAGGGGAGAATGTGTTCCTGCTTTCTTCAAGGCTGCGTGGAGTGCTTGTCACGGCGATTGCGGATGTGGTGCGCGCTCTTAACGCTGTTGAGGTGGCGCGGGCAAAATATCAGCTTTCTGTCGCCCGATCAAAAGAGATTCTTGCCGGCAGCACCAAATCAGACCAAAAAACACAGGAAGCACAGATTGATATTGAGCGAAAAAAGCTGCAGCGACTTGAGTTGCAGCTGGCGAAGACGGAGATCAAGGCGCCGTTTGATGGTGTGGTCGGTGAGATCTTCGTGACTGAGGGTGAGGTCGTCACCGCAGGTGCTGATGCTGTTCGCTTCATTTCTCAGGAAGGGTTCACTTTGTCGGTTGATGTGACCGAGGTTGAGATACAGGATGTTGTGCCGAAACAGGAGATGCAGGCGTATGTGGAGGCGACCGGTACGGAGATATCTGTTCGGGTGCGTACCATTGATGCAACGGAGAACCGCGTGAATGATGTGCCGGTGTATACCGTTGTCCTTGATGTTGGTGAGGAGCACACCTCGCTTCGCCCGGGTATGACGGTGGATGTGTATATCCCTTCCGGTGATGCGACCGATGTGTTTTCTGTGCCGCGGGCTGCTATCGTGGCGAAGGACGGAAAAGATTTTGTGGTGATCGAACGAGGAGGCGATACTATGCAGGTTCCGGTTGTTGTTGGTGCTTCACTTGATAACGGTTTTGTTGCGGTAACCGGTGACTTACTCAAAGACGATGTGGTCGTGTTCACAAAGAACTCACCTGATCGGCGGTAAGGTTCGGATAATTTGTGGGTGTTATTTTATATAAGTAGGTATTATGAAAAAGAATGATCTTTCTGTCGGCTCTTTTCTGACACTGCGGTACATTCGCGGCGCGAATCGCTGGACAACCGCGCTTATTATATTCGTGATGGTGCTGACTTTTTTAAACTTAACCGTTATCGGCGGTTTGCTGGAGGGTATTGTGGTCGGATCGTTTGTCGGGCTGCGTGATCGCGCGATTGGGGATGTGTTTATCTCTGCGAAGGAGGGTGAGTCCGCTGTCGGGAGGACGCAATACATCCTGCGTGATCTGCGCGGTGATGCCCGGGTTATGTCGTTCTCGCCGCGGTATAGTACGCGCGTTGAAGCGATTACTGAGGACGATGTGTATATGGTGACCAACGCTCGTGAGATGCGAAAGTCTGTGACCGCAACTGCACTCGGTGTTGATCCGGACGCAGAGCGGCGCACCACTAACCTGCAGAATAGTTTGCTTGAAGGCAGCTATTTCAGTCCGTCCGGTTCGCGGCGTGAGATTCTTATCGGCAGTGCGTTGCTGGAGCGATACTCACCGTTCGGCGCTGAGGTGCTCTCTGATGTATACCCCGGGGACTTTATCTTTTTGCGCATGGGAGGCAGTGGGGGAAGCGGTTTTGGGTACGATACCGACGATGACCGGCTGAGCCAGAATGCGCTCTCCGGAAAACGCGATGCTGTTTCCGGTACGATACTGCAAAAATATCAGGTTCGCGGCGTATATCGCACTAAAGCAGGTGAGCTTGACTTGGCGATTATTATGCATGATGACGAGGTTCGCGCACATAACCCTATTCCCGGTAATAACGCAAACAGTATCGCCATTCGCCTCGCTGATCCTAATAGCGCTGTTTCCGTGCGGGATGATTTGCTCGGTTCATTCGGACGGTACGCAAAGGTTGAGACGGTTGAAGATGCTATCGGGCCATTTCTCGGTGATATCCGAACGGTATTCAAGATGCTCGGTTCTGTGGTCGGTGCTATCGGGCTGGCGGTTGCGTCGGTGACTATTTTTATCATTATTTTTGTTACCGCTGTTTCACGCAGTCGGTTTATTGGCATCCTGAAAGCGATCGGTATCACGCCGAATGCCATACGGATATCGTATGTTTTGTACGCCCTGTCATTTGCAGTGGTTGGCTCGCTTGTCGGCCTGTCAATACTGTACTTTGTGTTGGTGCCGTTCTTTGCGGCAAATCCGATACCGTTTCCTTTTAGTGACGGTATTTTATACATCACGCCGAGCGGGGTTGGCATACAAGTCGCCCTCCTGTTTGTCGCCACCCTTATTGCCGGACTCATTCCGGCACATCGCGTGGTGAGGCGCCCGGCGATACAGGCGATACGAGGATGAGTTATAGGCGGTGTATTCAGGCAGTGTATTATAGAGGTGTATGAGCAAGAAAAAGAAGGGGCGCGCGAAGACGGCTGCGGTGCGGGCTGAGGACCTGGTGAAGTCTTTCATTGACGGAGATCAGGAGATACAGGTCTTGCGGGAAGTTGATTTTTCTGTTGCGCAGGGTGAATTTGTTGCTATCACCGGTGCGTCCGGTACCGGCAAGAGTACTTTGGTGTATCAGATGGGACTGCTGGATGAGCCGACGAGTGGTTCAGTGTATGTGGGGAGCCGGCTTGCCGGGAATATGTCGGTTTCTGAGCGGACAGCGTATCGGCTGCAACATTTCGGGTTTGTGTTTCAGGATTACGCGCTTATCCCTGAGCTGCGGGCGTGGGAGAATGTCGCACTGCCGGTGTTGATGCGTGGTGTCAGCATGCGAAAGGCGCGGAAGGCGGCATCCGCGATGCTGGATCAATTCGGTATGGGGGATCGGGTTAACCATTTTCCGAATCAGCTGTCCGGCGGGGAAGGGCAGCGGGTTTCTATTGCGCGGGCGATTGTACACCGTCCGAAAGTGTTGTTTGCCGATGAGCCGACTGCTAATCTTGATTCTGACCGGTCACGACAGATTATTGATATTTTTCATGAGCTGCACCGCGGCGGGCAGACTATTGTGATGGTCACCCATGAGATGGAGTACGCGAGAGAGGCGGGGCGGTTGGTTGTTATGCATGCTGGTAAAGTGGAGTGTATGTCCACTAGGCGCAAGCGGTAGTTTGTGTCGTTGCAAAACATGCTATACTTTTTGTAATTAACACTTAAATTTTTTATATGAAAAATATTGTCAAATTAGTAGGGGGGGGGTAATTTTTGTTTTATTGGTTATTGTGATTTTTTCTGCACAATCCGGTGAACAAGATGCTTTGCTGGTATCCGGCGACACTGTTACCATTGGTTGGATTGGTCCTCTTACCGGAGATGCTGCTGCGGTCGGTACCGACAGCGCCAAGATGGCACAGCTGTCTGTTGACGCTGTTAATGCACAGGGTGGTATTGATGGGAAGATGCTTCATTTGATTGTTGAGGACGATAAATACTCCACCGAGAAATCAATTGGTGCGTATGAAAAGTTGGTCAGAGTTGATGGCGTGAAGATTATTTTGATGCAGACCTACGGGTCATTGTTCGCTTTATCTGACAGGGCGGAGAGGGATGGTGTGGTGTTGGTTGGTGTTTTGGATAGCAATGACAATTTGGCTAACTTGGGGAAGCATGTTTTTTCGCTTGGTGTTGAATCAGAAAGTATTTCGAAGATGTTATCTGGCTATGCTAATACACAAGGATTTAAGAAGGCGGGAATATTGTATTTTGAGAGTGATACCTTTTTCCCTTATATAAAAGACCTTTTCGTGTCACTCTTTGACGGTGCGTCAGTGGCTGAGGGATATGTTGCCGGATTGCACGATTTTCGAACACCGCTCTTAAAGATGAAGGATGAGGGTGTAGATGTCTTTGTCTGCTTTGGGTATGACGAGTGTGGTAGTGCAATTTATCAGGCAAGGACACTTGGTATTGATACCCCCCTCCTTATGGCCGGAACTATTATGAGTCCTGCATTGCATGAATTGGCGAGAGGGTACGCAGAGGGAGGCGTCTTTACTTTTTGGATAGCGTCTAAAGACAAGGAACCGGCGAGATCTGTTTTGGAGCGGTTCAAGGCGAAAGAGGGGAGGATGCCTTTTGTTGATGTGTTCTCACTACCTGCTTACGATGCGGTTCAGGCGACATCTTCTGCACTCTCCTCCTCTGGGGATTACAGTGTGAATTCTTTTTCTCGGTCGCTCAGAAATGTTCGTGGACTGCGAGGGGTGACCGGTGCGGTTAATTTTTCTGATGACGGAACTGCAAGGATACCATTCTCATTATTCAGGTTAGAGCAAGGAGCTCCGGTGCCAATTAGGTAGATGTCTGTTGGGTTATTCTTTTCGCAGGCGGCAATGCGCGCTCCGCAGGGTGATTATATTGCTATACTATAGGC
This sequence comes from Minisyncoccota bacterium, assembly GCA_965204115.1. Taxonomy (GTDB): domain Bacteria; phylum Patescibacteriota; class Minisyncoccia; order Phycocordibacterales; family JABAAK01; genus JAPPJI01. Next base: position 440,365 of record OZ241963.1, read on the forward strand.
GTCTATGGCGTATGGTGTCCTTATACTTCTTTTTGTGATCGTGGTGATGGTTATTTTTTTCATCGTTGTGAGCGGTGGGATTTCTGATATGTGGGACACCGCGAAGGATGTTTTTCAATACAAGGCGACGAGTGCGATGCTGGGGGCGGGGATTTTACTGATACTTCTTATCATTGTCGGCGGAGGTGTCGCCCGGGAGGGGTTGACAATTATGGATATTCTGTTGTGGCAGTAGCGGCTTTGCTTTTTTGCTGTTTTATGGTATTGTATAGGCGGGACTGGTTGGGGTTACCCTGACCTTGTACTCACAATTTTACTATAAGATTTTGCTGTAAGGAGGCAAAAAACAATGAGGTATTTGATTGCAGTAGTTCTCTGGTTATTAGTGTTTTTGATTGCAGTCCTTTATGCTTCCTATTCTGTGGAAGCATCGGGTATGGAAACTTCGGACGCAGAGACATTGAGCCAGACGGGTGTGGAGCAGGAAGTGGTGGAAGAGGGGATTCAGGAAGATTCTCAGGATGTGGATTCCTTGAACGATATGAGGGATACTGAGGAGATTCAAGAAGATTCTCAAAGTACGGATATCATCCCGATTGATGCAGAGGAGATCCGGGAAGACTCTCAAGATACGGATTCTTTGAGTGATGTGGAGGATACTGAGGAACTTTCAGCTGACCCTCTTCCTGAGTTCTCATTGTCATCAGAGGCGGAGAAGCGGCTTTCCGAAAGGATCAGAGAGATATCGGAGGAGGCGCAGAGACGGGAGCGGTCCAGTTATGCCCTATCTTACCTTGCTGGCTACACCGATCAAGGTGTTGATGAGGTCCTCCCGGAACATTTTTTCCAAGGACATATTGTTTCTCAGGGAATCGCATTCTCGCATCGCGCCGGTTTTCGGCTTGCTATTGAGAACCTTACCAGCATTGCTGGCGGGGGATTTAGCGATATGGGAGACAGGACACTGCTGAGTGCCGAGGTTTGGAAAAAATCCGGTTTTCTGTATGGTTCCGTCCAGCATCGATGGGTGCATGCGAATTATAGGGTGAGCGAAGATTTTTTCTTTGGTGACAGGCACAGAACGGCCGTGCGAGTCGGGCTGATGATCGGACCACTACAGCCGCATGCCTTCGTCGCATCTGATCTTCCGGCATATATGTCAGTCAATGAGATGGCTGTGTACGGGGGGGGTGGTGTTGATATTCGATTTGATATCGATCAACTGAACACCGGGTTCTATTTTGGCGCTTCAATCGCTGAGTCGCTATACCTGTACAATCAGGACGGGAAGGCGTTATACAGGGTTCGCGCAGGGTTTGCCACTTCTATTGGCGGTCTTGTTGTCAATCCTGAAGTCCTTTTTCTCCGAGGTGTTTACACTTCTGAGAGCCTCCTGACATCATCTTTTAGGATCGCTTTTTAGCGTTTAACGATTAGACACTCTTCTTACTTACAGAGGGTGTCTAATTTTTTTGTATTGTATTGCCTCCTCGGCAGGATTCGAACCTGCGACCTACGGCTTAGAAGGCCGTCGCTCTATCCAACTGAGCTACGAGGAGTTATGTATAGTATAGTACTCTGTAGTATGTGATCTTTACACCTGTAGGAGGTGTTTATGTCCCGTAATTTTTCTGATCTTTTGCGTAATCACGAATCTGAGGGGAAGGTTCTCTGTGTTGAGATCGGATCCGTCCTTGATTCTGATTCCTTCACCTACCCGCTTATCCGTGATGTTGTTGACGCTCTCTCGGACAAGGTCTGCGCTTTCAAAATTAACCCTGCTCCGTTTTTTGCCCGCGACACTCTGGGTTTCAGGAGTTTGTTACTTATTGCTTCATACATTACCTCTTCCACCGATGTTCCGCTTATTTTAGATATAAAAGGTGGGGATGTTGCCTATACAAACACGCATTGGGTGAGGTTCGCTTTCGATGTTGTTGGTGCGGATGCGGTGGTGGTGCATCCATGGGGTGGCTTTGATCCGCTGGACTGTTTCTTTGAGGATTCTTCAAAAGGTGTTTTTCTCTGGAGTCGATCATCCGCTCCCGGCGATGGTCCTCAAACATTTTTCACGATCTCCAGGTGGATTCTTGATTTCGTGTACCGCAAGGTTACTCGCACTGCGTTCAAACGGTGGGGTGCAAATCCCGGTTTTGGTGTTGTCGCCGGTGCGAATGATATTTCTGCACTCACTCATGTGCGTCGCATTGTTGGTAACGATGTTCCGATCATGGTTCCCGGCGTTGGTGTTCAGGGCGGCAGGGCTGCCAACTTCATTCCTGCTGCTCTTGGTAAATCCGGCAAAGGCAGAGTTATCCCTGTCTGTGGTCGAACAGTCATTGGTGCTTTTTCCGGCCCTGATCCTGTTGCGGCGGTGCGGCAGAGAATTGAGGAAGTGTATGAACATGTTGCTGCTGCATCTACAGGATCGCAATAACCATTCCTTATAAAAGGTTTGCCCCTTTGGGCAAGCCTTTTTGTTTTTTCTCAATCAAAACAGAAACACACGCCCTGTTGTGCGTGTGTTTCTGTTTTGACTTGTGGAGGTGGCGGGAATTGAGCCCGCGTCCATGCTGACGATCCCTTAAAGGTGTTATACATAGCATCCGCACAAATAGGTTCTGTGCCGACCAATGTCTCTGCTTTTTTTGTATGTTCCGGTTATAACAGGGGATAGAGCCGAAATCATTTTTTCCCGCTTTCTTACACCCAGAACGGACTAGCGAGAATCGTCCGCAGGATGGCTCGCAACTTGGCGAGCAAGGCATTCGCGCTGCTTAGCTTAAGCAAGCGCAGGTGCTGAGCTGTTTATAAACTCAGTGAACGCCCGTGCAATTTTGTTTTTTGCAACAAATGGATGTTTTAGATGGTCTCCCATCACTATGCACCTAGGGGGATTATGCCAACTGTCAAGGCCTGACACCCCCAAAGGGGAGCACCTCGGGTGGGGCTGAGATGCCCCCCTTTCGGAGTGTCAAGTGCTTTGCTGCAGCATATGTTTTCGTATGGATCGCTCGCTTTCCCGTTTTTTTATTTTTTCTCTCTTGTCTCTTTTCGTTTTCTTACTCGCAACCCCAATGTCCAGTTTCAACCTCCTGTTACAATTATACATCGTGAGCGGCACCAGTGTCAACTGTTTTTCCTCGCTGGATGTGTATAACCTTTTGATTTCGTTTTTGTTGAGCAGGAGTCGCCTTGGGCGATCTTCTTCGTATGCCATCATGATATTTTTCGGCTGATATGCCGGTATTGTCGCGCCCACTAAGAATGCCTCACCTCCGCGGATGAGTATTTTTGCTCCTGTGAGTGACCCTTGCCCCATCCTTATGCTCTTGACTTCTGTGCCTAATAGTGACAAGCCCGCCCGCAAGGTTTCAAGGATTTCGTAGTGCTGCCTGATGTTGCGATTGGAAATGTACGCCATATATGTGTATAATACAGCGTGTGTTTATGGTTTAAATATGGATAGTGTAAATCGTGAAAATGATACGCAGACTGATGGTAAAGAAACACCTTCGTCCGAAAAAAAATCTGCAAAACGCAGGTTCTTTTTTCGCGGGAAGAAGGAGCAGAAATCACAAGATCCCGAGCAGCAGGACCGTACTGTGATAGACATGCTGCGGAGGAAGAAGCGCGATCCGCAAAAGAAAGGGGGGCGAGGTTGGACAGGTGTGCTGCTTTGGGGTACGCTTATTTATCTCGTACTATCGTTTGGTGCCGGCGGGCTTAACAACCAGGATGTACTGCAGCCGACCATTTCCGAGGTGGTTACTTCTATTCAGGCGAATGAGGTTGCCAGTATTGAGGTGAGCGGGAAGAAGGTTACCGTCACCTATACAGATGAGACCGTCGGCGAGCTGCAGAAAGATGCTGTCGCTTCATTTGATGAAACCTTAACCAACCTCGGTGTGACCGCAGATGAGCTCGGTCAAGTGAAGTACAGTGTCGTGAAGGAAAGTGGTTTCGGGTATTGGGTGATGCAGATTTTACCGTTCCTGTTTCCGATCCTCATCCTTGGTATTTTTTTTCTCTTTCTTATGCGGCAGACAAAAGGGATGGGTGGTATGCAGTTGTTTCAGTTCGGCCGAGCGCGAGCGCGTTTTGTTAACCCAGATGACGAAAACGGGAAGGTTTCGTTTAAAGATGTTGCGGGGTTGGTGGAGGCGAAACAGGAGTTGCAGGAGTTCGTTGAGTTTTTAAAACAGCCGGATCGGTTTTTGAGTATCGGGGCGAAAGTGCCGAAGGGGGTGATGCTAACCGGCGCACCGGGTACCGGGAAAACCCTGCTTGCGCGGGCGGTTGCCGGCGAGGCGAAGGTGCCGTTCTTTTCTATTTCCGGTTCTGAGTTTGTGGAGATGTTTGTCGGGGTTGGTGCTTCACGGGTACGGGACCTGTTTTCTATGGCGAAGAAGGCCGCTCCTTCTATTGTATTTATCGATGAGATTGATGCGGTTGGTCGGGCGCGCGGCTCCGGGCTCGGGGGTGGTAATGATGAGCGGGAACAGGCGTTAAATCAGATACTTGTTGAGATGGACGGGTTTGAGCAGACCGATAAGGTGGTGGTGATTGCTTCCACCAATCGTCCGGATATTCTGGATAACGCACTGTTGCGTCCGGGGCGGTTTGATCGCAAGATTGTCGTTGATCTGCCTGATATCAAGGAACGAACTGACATTTTGCGAGTACATGCGAAAGGGAAAAAGATGGAAGGTGATGTGAATTTTGAAACTATTGCCCGACGAACACCGGGGCTCTCAGGTGCTGATCTTGCCTCAGTGGTGAATGAAGGGGCTATTTTTGCGGTGCGCGCTTCTCGGAAGAGTATTCGGCAGAAGGATTTGCTCGCGGCGATTGAGAAAGTGATGCTCGGGCCGGAGCGGAAGGGGCGGGTTATAACCAAGCGGGAAAAGCGGATGATTGCCTACCACGAGGCGGGGCATGCGCTGTTGGCATCACTGTTACCGTATGCTGATCCGGTGCAGAAGATCACTATCGTATCGCGCGGACACGCCGGCGGGTATGTGCTGTCGTTACCTGACTTTGAGCGGCGCCTGAAAACGCGGAAAGAGTTTGTGGATACGATCGCAATGGCACTTGGCGGGTATGCCGCGGAACAGATGGTGTTCGGCGATGTGTCTACCGGACCTTCCAGCGATCTGGTGGAAGTGTCGCGATTGGCGCATGACATGGTCACGCGATTCGGTATGAGTGATGCGGTTGGTCCTATGGCAGTGCGGCAGCCGAACTATTCCAGTGTTGTCGGCGGGCGGGAAGGGCATTCGCAGGACCTTGAGCAGCAGATTGATTCTGAAGTTGATGTGATTATTAAACAAGCACACAAACGGGCGCAATCATTGTTGCAGGAAAATCGTGACTCATTAGACGCCATTGTCAAGCAATTGCTTGCCGAAGAAACTTTGGAACGGGAGGAGTTTGAGTCGCTACTGAGGGAGCGGGGAGTTGAAGTGCAGAACGCCTTTAAGGATGAAGAGGCGGCAAAGAGGGTGGCAGAAGAAGACAGTCCCGCTGATAAAAAGGACTAACTATTTTAATTACGATGGATGGACGATGGTCATTTGCATGTCGCAATCTGTGTCGGCGTGATGCAGAACGAGACCGTGCCGTTAGCAGTGTGATATTCGGTGAGATTTTCTGCCGGATGTGCTTCCGCGTAGGTTTTGACGCGGTTGAGAACGATATTGTGCGGATGTCCGTAGCGGTTGTTTTTGCCGGCGGAGTAGATGATGGCGTTTGGCTTGGTGTGGCTGAGGAATGCGGATGCGGTTGAGGTTTTTGATCCGTGGTGTCCTGCTTTGAGCAGGTCAATGTCGCTGAGTTTCTTGGGGAATTGTGCTATGAGGAACTCTTCCACTTCAGCAGGCGCGTCTCCGGTGAGGAGTATCTCGGTGCTGCCGTATGTTATCAGCAGCGCGATGGATGCGGCGTTAGTTTCCGTTATTTCCGCACCTTGCGGCCAAAGTATGTCAATACGCACACCATCAAGTGAAAATGAGGATGGCTGCTGCACCGTGTGTGTAGTGACTCTTTCTTCCTCTATCGCTTCGATGACCTGCCGGTAAACACTGGTTTCGGTGACGGTGGGTGTTTGAAATACCGTGCCGACGGTGTATCGCCGAAATATCGGCACGAATCCGCCGATGTGGTCTGTGTCGGGGTGCGTTAGTATAGCGATGTCAATATCCCGATCGTTTGTCGGCAATAGTTCATCCAGTGCGTTGAGTACCGACAACCCTCTTCCCGCGTCAATCAGTATCTGATATCGGTTTGGTGTTTCAAGTAGTATGGCATCTCCCTGCCCGACATCGATGAAGTGTATCCGAAGCGGATTTTCCTCGATGAAGAGCGTTTGCCACACCAACACATACCACCAATACCCGAGTATGATGATGGCTGCCGTGAGGATGGTGACGGCTGTTTTGCGGCGCATTGTAGGTATGGTACCGCATTGTGGGGTATACTGTGTAAAATATGCAGTTACTTTTCTTGGTTGTCCTCATTCTGACGATTATTGTGCACGAGATTGCGCATGGTTATGCGGCACTGCTGCTCGGCGATCCGACTGCTCAGCAGGAAGGGCGGCTCACCTTGAACCCCATTCCGCATATTGATGTGTTCGGCACACTTATCGTGCCCGGCATACTGCTCCTGACCGGCTCCGGCATTTTGTTCGGCTGGGCGAAGCCGGTGCCGTATAATCCGTACAACCTAAAAGGGCGCTGGGGTGAGGCGATTGTTGCTGCCGCAGGGCCGGGCATTAACATCGCTCTTGCTGTTGTGTTCGGGCTGTTGTTCCGCTTTGGCGGCACTATCCTGCCCACGCCGCTGCTGCTTCTGTGTGGTATTGTGGTTCCGGTCAACCTTTTTATTGCGTTTTTCAATCTCATTCCCGTCCCGCCACTTGACGGATCAAAGATTGTGATGGCGTTTCTTCCGCTGGATCTCCGGTTGCGGCTTGAGCGCCGGCTTGCGTCCCTTGCTTTTGGGCAGAATGTTGTGTTCTTGATACTGCTACTGCTGTTTTTATCGTGGTTTGTGCTTGACTATATCGTGGCGTGGGTGTCAATGTTGACCCTGCTGCTGACTGGGGCAGCGATTTTTTAGCATTTGTCTACTTGGCAGAATATATGGTAGGATGTAAGGTATATGCCGACTATGAATCAATTGGCTCGCAGAAAGCGGGCACAGCGCATAAGAAAAACAAAGACCGCGGCGTTGCGGCGAGGTTTTAATGCCGGCACAAACCGGACGACCTACTATTTGTCACCGTTTAAGCGGGGTGTGTGTACGAAGGTGAGCACCTTGAACCCACGAAAGCCGAACTCGGCGATGCGGAAAATCGCGCGGGTGCGGTTGACGAACGGGATGGAGATTACCGCATACATTCCCGGTGAGGGGTCCTTGCTGCAGGAGCACTCGGTGGTGCTGGTGCGCGGTGGTCGTGTGAAGGATATCGGGGTAAACTACACCATTGTCCGCGGGAAGCTGAACGCTGAAGGTGTTGAGGGGCGAAGGCGGGCACGCAGCCGATACGGCACGAAGAAACCGAAAGAATAATGCTATATGAGGAGACCGTTAAAGAAAAAAAGGGGAGTGGTGCCGGATGCTAAGTATAATTCAGTGAAAGTCACCCGGCTTATTAACTACATCATGGAGCGCGGTAAGAAAAACGCTGCCCGAAAAGTTGTCTATCAGGCGTTTGATGAGATCCAAAAGTCGGAGGAAAAGGATCCGCAGATTGTTTTTGAGGAAGCTCTGCAGAATGTCGGCCCTTTGACCGAACTGCGATCGAGGCGAGTCGGTGGGGCAAACTACCAAATACCGCAGGAGGTTTCTCCCGACCGACGGCTTATTCTTGCGCTGCGGTGGATACTGCAGGCCGCGAAAGAGCGCAAAGGGGTGCCGATGCATAAAAAATTGGCGCGGGAGATTATCGACGCGAGCAAGAACGAGGGTGCAGCAGTAACCCGTCGGGAAAATATACAAAAAATGGCGGAGGCGAACCGTGCGTTTGCACATTTGGCGTGGTAAACTGTTATGTATATTCACTATTTTTATTCGTATGTCTGACACAAGAGATTATCCATTGGAGAAGGTGAGGAACATCGGCATCATTGCGCATATTGATGCGGGGAAGACCACAACGACCGAGCGGGTGCTGTTCTATACCGGTGTTTCACATAAAATCGGTGAGGTGCATGAAGGTGCGGCGGTGATGGACTGGATGGAGCAGGAGCGAGAGCGGGGTATCACCATCACTTCGGCGGCGACTACCTGCTTTTGGGTGCCGACACAGCATGCGGGAGATAAGGAGCACAGTTATCGTTTTAATATCATTGACACCCCCGGGCATGTGGACTTTACGGCGGAGGTTGAGCGATCACTGAAGGTGCTGGATGGCGGTGTGGTGGTTTTTGACGGTGTTGCCGGTGTTGAGCCGCAGTCGGAGACTGTTTGGCGGCAGGCGGATAAATACAATGTGCCGAGGATATGTTTTATTAATAAATTAGACCGAACCGGGGCAAGTTTTGATCGGTCATTCCAAAGTATTCTTGATCGACTTTCGCCGAATGCGGTGCGTATGCAGCTGCCGATTGGTGAAGAGGATAATATGAAGGGTGTAATTGATCTGGTGACCATGCGCGCCTACTACTTTGAGGGGGAGATGGGGTCAGTTGTTCGTGATGATGAGGTGCCGGCTGATATGCAGGATGCCGCTAAGGAAGCGCGAGAAAAGATTGTTGAGAAGGCAGCGGATGTTGACGACACCCTTGCTGAGAAATATCTTGAAGGTCAGGAGATTACTATTGAAGAATTGCAGCAGGCACTGCGCGAAGGGGTTATTGCCAATAAGGTTTTTCCGGTGTTTACCGGATCGGCGCTGAAGAATATGGGGGTGCAGTTGGTGCTTGACGCAGTGGTTACTTACCTGCCGTCTCCGATAGATATCCCGCCGGTGCAGGGAACTCATCCGAAAGATGAACAAGTTACGCTTGCGCGTGAGGCATCTGACGACGGGCCGTTTTCCGCGCTTGTGTTCAAGCTGCAGACCGATCCCTTTGTTGGACAGTTGGCGTTTTTCCGGGTGTACTCCGGAACCCTGGATGCGGGGTCGTATGTATTGAATTCACGAACAGGTGACAAGGAGCGGATTGGCCGGATTGTACGACTGCACGCTGATGAGCGGGAGGAAGTGAAGACCGTCTATGCCGGAGAAATTGCGGCGGCGGTCGGATTGAAAGATGCCATCACCTCTGACACGATCTGTGATGAGAAGGAGCCGATTGAATTAGAAAAGATTGTATTCCCGGAGCCGGTGATTCAACTGCGTGTTGAGCCAAAGACAAAGGCGGATCAGGAAAAGATGGGAACTGCGCTCGCTAAACTGTCCGATGAAGATCCGACTTTTCGTGTGTACACCGATGATGAAACCGCTGAGACCATTATTGCCGGTATGGGGGAGTTGCATTTGGATATTATCGTTGACCGCATGAAGCGGGAGTTTAATGTTGATGCGTCGGTCGGGCAACCACAGGTGGCGTACCGTGAGACCATCCGCAAGGAGGCAGATGTTGAGGAGAAGTATATCCGCCAGACCGGTGGTCGCGGTCAGTATGGTCATGTGAAGATCAAGCTCGCGCCGCTGCCGGAGATGAGTGAGGAAGAGGTGGAGAATTTGCCGAAAAATGTGAAGCACACACCGACTTTTATGTTCACCAATAGTATTAAGGGTGGTGTTATTCCACAGGAGTATATACCGGCTGTTGAAAAAGGGTTTCGGGAGGTGATGGACAAGGGGGTATACGCCGGTTATCCGATGGTGAATGTCGCGGTTGACTTGTACGACGGATCATACCACGAGGTTGACTCCTCCGAGATTGCTTTTAAAATTGCCGCATCGGCGGCGTTTCAGGCAGGGGTTAAACAGGCGAATCCTGCTCTCCTTGAGCCGGTTATGAGTTTGGAGGTAACCACTCCGGAAGACAGTGTCGGCGATGTCAGTGGCGACCTCTCTTCGCGTCGCGGTCATGTGGAAGAAATGGAGGACCGTGGAAACCTTAAGGTCATTAAGGCAAAAGCGCCTCTCGCTGAACTGTTCGGTTATACCACCAACCTCCGCTCCATTACGAACGGCCGCGGTGCCTCCACCATGGAGTTTTCACACTATGCGGAGGTGCCGCAGAATGTTGCTGAGGAAATAGTCGCAAAACGAACCGGGAAAGGGTAATCTCTCACGGTATTTGTCTTTTTACGCTTTACCTGTTATCATACTTGACAGAATTGTTATTTTGATGTTTCTCTTTGCCTTTGAGCGCACAGAGTGTATACTATCTGAGAAAAATCTTTTAGGAGGAGAGAATGATGGGTACAAAGGAAGTATCTTATGTCCAGATATGGACACAGGGTGTTGAGGATCAGTGTGCGGGTGATATAGAGGACATCATAAATCCGCGCATTGATATTGATCAGGTTAATTGGCAGCAGTCATCTGAGCACTACTTCGTTCAGGATGTTATTGGGGACATTGCGGATCTTCAGAGAGTCCTTCTGTATGAACATTACCACGATGCGGAGAGATGCGGGGATGACGCTAAGCGGTGGATTATCGCCCGATTTTCTGATGATGTTTTTTTACTGAGTTTTTTTCTCAACTATGAGGAGGAAAAAAATATCGTCCTCATCGCGGCTATGCGGATGTTCGCCCTCCTTGAGCGGCCGCGCTTACTCCCCGGAAGCTCATTCATTGTCAGCCTGTATTTTGGTCTGCAAAAGCTGGATGACAGACATCTGAATATATTCTTTCGTTTCTTGTGCTCTGAGGAGTGTGCCCGAGACATGCGGGATGTTATTCATAATTTCACTGAATTTGAGCAGGTGATCTTGCACCTCACCTGAAATCGCTTGAAGAATAGCTCCGACAGACACACCAATACTTTTTGTTGGTGTGTCTTTTTTTTGTCCGTTGTGTTTTTATACATCAGCGCGTGCCGGCATAGGGGACGGTTGTGGGGTTGGGGATCGTGGTCGTCGGACAGGAGGAGTTTGGTCTGCCCGGGGCTGTGCATCTCGTCTTGGGCGGTAGGATGACCGCTGTCGGGAAGCGCGCGGCAGAAGATCTTCGTCGGCTCTATCCCTTCTCGAGCGTCGGGGCAGTGCTGTGTCGCCCGGCATTTCCATCTGTGTCGGCGGTGCTGCCGGTCTTCTGAATTCCTGTCGCGGCTTTTTTGGCTGCTGAGGTCTGCTGGCATGTTTGAGTGCGGAGTATTTGGTAATTTTATCTTTGATTTCTTTTGAGCCGCGGGGGGCGAAGCGAATTTTCATCGTGAAAGGGGAGAGCGGCTTGTTGTTTGAGAGCATGCCGACAACGCAGTTGAGGTTTTCTGTTTCGGTAAGCTCTATTGCTGAGAAGTGCGGTGTGAATTTCTTTTCCAGCACCTCTGCGTCTTCCACGCCGACTCGGAATGAGATGGTGGTGCCGACATTGCCGAGCACCGCGCCGCGGATTGGGTCAGTGAGCTGCGCCATATACTGGTGGGCGATGTTCAAACTGAGCTTGTACTTTCTTGCCTCTGACAAAATCTGCTCAATGCTGTCGCTGGTAAAGTTTTGGAATTCGTCAATGTAGAAGTAGAACGGCCTTCGGTCATCTTCGGCGATGTCGTCACGGGAAAAGGCGGCAAGCGCGAGCTTTCCGCTGACGATCATGCCGAGCAAGCGGGCGTTTATCTCACCAATCTTTCCTTTCGGCAGGCGGACAAACAGCAGCTTACCCTCATCCATTGCCTTGCGGAAAGAGAACGAGGAGTGCGGCTGACTGATGATAGGGCGGACATAGTCGTTTGAAATAAAGTTGCTGAATTTTGAAGTGATGTACGGCGCGATGTTTTCCAGTGCGGCATCACCGCCGGCTTTTTGCGCCTCCTCTTCCCAGAATTTTTTCACCGGGTCATTGAAACAGCTTTTCAGGAGTTCTGCTCTGAATCTTTCATCAGTTAGGACGGTCGGTACTTCCATCAGGGTTGCCGGCTCGTCAGTTTTTCCTTCCATCAGTAGGAGGAGTGAGTTACGCATGTACTGCTCAAATACCGGACCCATAGTTTCCGCGTCGAATAAGCTGTAGAATATGGATAAGATTTCATTAACGATGAAGGTTTTTTCCTGCGGGCGGGATCGGTCATACTCCAGCATGTTGAGGGCGAGCGGGTAATCGATATTACTCGGGTCAAAGATGATGACATCGTCAAGGCGTTTTTCCGGTATAGTCGCAACCATATCATCCACAAGGTCGCCGTGCGGGTCAATGATACACACCCCTCTGCCTTCCTGAATGTCCTGATATGCCATTGATTTAATGATTGCCGTTTTACCGGTTCCGGTTTGTCCGATGATGTAGAGGTGCCGCATCCTGTCTTTTTCCGGCATGTATACCGATGTCTCCTGTCCGTGGAATATGTTGTCGCCGAGCAGAAGCCCTTCTGTTGCCACCTCGGTCGGCACTGCTACCCGCTTGGTTTTCATCCATTGCAGGTTCGCGACCTCTATTGATTGATTGAGGAGGTGAAAGATACTGGTAACTTCCCGCGCGTTCATTACCGTCATCGTATTCTCGTCGGGCAGGCGGAACGCAAAATCAAGTGCTGTTTTTCTGTCTTTCTTCTCTGAAAAATCAAATCCGTTATGTCCCGCCGAGCCGAATTGATCAAATCTTCCTTTCAGGTTGTCGAATAGTAAGTCCGCTTTTTCCTGTGTCTGTGCGGAGACACCGATACGAATGTTGATTTGGTACAGCTGCTCCTGCATTTTTTCTTCCACCAGCTGGGCCTCTGATGTCGGCTCTTTCCCTTCTTCATCGCCATCTTTCCCTTCGGCTATTTTTGTTACAAATTGATCAACTTTGTCTATTGTTTTTGTCGGTTTGAGCTGTTTCAAGCTCTTGCCTCCTTTCAGCCCTTTCAGAACACTTTTCATTTCACCGGTTTGCTTCTTTGATGCTTTTTGCACTACCAGCTGCATTGCCATACCGGTTCGTCTCTCTTTGGCGTTGGCGAAAGCGGCCAGTATCGGAGCGAACGAGTCGGTTTCGGTTTCCCGATATGACCGAATCGGGAGCGCGTAGAAATTTTTCAGCGTGACTGTTGATAGTATGCTCGGGTCCTGCGCGTGAAAAATGGTGAAGTCGTTTACTTCCTGCACCTGCGCGCGCTCAAAGACCCTCCGCACTTGTGTTTTGACGGTTTCTGCGTATGCGGACGGAGTGGCGATAAAAAATTGTATGTCAGACCCCTCGTTTGTTATTGCAACTTCAAAAACAATCGGCTTTTTCTCCGGAATAATTGAGTGTATCAGGTCTTCAAAGAGGCGGACCTGTTCCATTTCGGACATCTGCGTGTCGGTGTGCGGTGTTTGGGTGATTTGCAGCAGGAGGTATTCTGCTGATTCCTTTAAGGTTTTTTTCTTGTTTTTCTTGCGTACAAAGTGGGTGATAATGGTTGCCGCAAGCCATATTGAGGACAGCGCAGCGATGAGTGATACCACCTGTACGGTGTTGTTTGAAAAGTATGTTGTCAGGAAAGATTGTATTTTCTCCAGCTGTGTCATAAGAGTCCTTGATCTTGCATCCTTTGGTGCAGTAATTGTGCCAGAGAGTCGTGGAAGACATCCACCAGGTAGGGATCATTCTTTTTCTGCGCCTTTGCCGCTGCCTTGACGATACCGCCCTGTACCGCATGCTGCACCAACTCTGTTACCGGCTCTTGGTACTTTTCCGGCACAGCTTCAAGGTAGTTCGCCTCCCCTTGCGTACCCTCCATGCTTGCCGGCTCTAATTCAGCGGTGCTGTCAAACTCTTCTTCTTCATCGTCATCATCGTCGTCGTCATTGCTGCCACTGCCGCCGGTGTCCCCGTATGATTCCCGCAGTTCGTTACGAATCTTCTCCAATTCTGCTTCCCGTTGCTGCTCAGTGCTGCTCTCTGCCTGTTCAGTGGTGCTTTCCTCGATTCGTTCCGTGCGGACTTTTTCAGCAATGGCACTCACACTCTCCTCAAAAGATTCTAATTTTGATTCTTCTGTTGGCATACACAGGTAGTATATACCGCAATGATGTGTGTATACCGTTGGTTGTGGTAGAAAATGGTATTATGGATATGTATGATAGAAAAGTCCGGTATAAAAAAAGTGTTCGGCGAAATTCGCGACCTTAGAAACAGACTTGAACCTAAGGGAACACCGGCGAACGCGATTAAGGCGTTGCGGGGGAAGGGTGAGTTGAGAGTTAAAGGTGTGCCGGAAGCACCTCCCACAGATACAACTTCTGAAAACTCGGTGCTGAATGCTGCAGATCAGGGGAATTCTCCTGAGACAGAAGATCCCAAGGATAAAGTGCCGGTGAGTAGTGACCAGTCGGAATCAAGTCCGGAAAATACCGGAGGGAGGGCTGATAAGGAGGCAAATGTTGCCACGCAGTATGCGCAGGCAGCACATGCTGTGGACACTATGCTTGATCGGGGGGGTAGGGCGTCGCTGCTTTCAAAAGAGACGCGGAAGGAGGGGGTGCGGAGGCTGCTTGATAATGCGCTTGAGGACGATAAGGGTCTATCTGCCGATATGGAGCGGGTTAAGGATTTCCTTGTCAAAACACTGGCTGGAGTGGAGGTTGATTCGGATAAGGTTTCAGCGGCACAGAACTATATTACGATGAAAGAGCAGGTTGACACGGATCAAGTGCAGAGAATGAGTGCCTTAACGGAGCGTATGAGCGGGGAGGATGCTGATGAGAATGCCGTTGAAACAGCCGTAGAGGCGATTACCACCTTTGAGCAGCAACTTATGGAGGCAGAGGTTCGACTGCGCAAGCAAATGAACGGAGACAATAAGGCAGTTGAAAAAGTGAAGAAACTTTGGGGTTACTTGGGGGATAAGAATCTTGGTTCATTTTTTGAGAAGAAAGGATGGTATCGGCCAAAAAATACCATTTTGGGTAAGATTGGGTATTCTGCGTTGCACGCGATGTCTCTCAGATCCGCAGCAATGGCGACTTTGGTGCCTCTTGCCGGGTTTGGGTTTGGTGCCGCCGGTGTCGGTGTCGCAATTGGTTTGCGGCGCGGCATCGGAGGGGTGATGGGTGCTTCCGGCGGACATGCTCTTGTGCGAAGATGGCTTGAGAATAATCTGAAAAAGAGGGTTGATGAGGTTTCTCAGCTGGAAAACCTTGAGGATGCGGATCACGAACAGGTTATTCACCTTAAAAAGGAGTATGATGCGTTCATCCTGGAACACCGCGCCAACACCGCTGAAGAGGTGGGAGGCGGAGAGGAATATGAGAAACTGCAGGATATGTACCGTGATGCGGTTAAAAATTTTTGTAATGATGCGGATAGGGTAGAGAAACTGCGTACGAGGCAAAACTTGAGCGAGGTGAAGGCGCGAAATATTGTCAGAAATAAGAAAAATAGGGGGATACTATTTGGCAGTGCCTTTTTGGGTGGCGCAGTTTCGGCTGTGGTCGCGCCAAAGTTCTTCGACATGGCACATGATTTTGGGGCGGGCTTGATTGACGCTGACGCTGATGGATCTGATCCGGATTCTGGTAAAAAAACTTCTCAGGATACCTCTACTACGAAAAAAGTGACAAACCCTCGTCAGACAGAGACCACACCATCTACGGTCGATGATCCTTCGTCGCAAACTGAAGATCTTTCAAGCACTGAAACAGACGGCACTAACCAAAAGCAGGCGACGCCGGAGAGCGCCACGCCGCCCGAACCATATATTGCGGACTCCAATCTTGAAGATCCTACTGTGGCTGAAAACGCTGACGCCGATTTGACGAAGGCGGAGGGGGATGCAGCGAACCGTAATCCGGAAAAACCTACTTCATCTGAAGGCACTGACACTGATCCTGCGAAAGCGGAGGAGGATCCGAGTCGTGGCTCAGAAGACCCTACTTCAGCTGAAAATACTGATGCCAGCTCTGCGGAAATGACGGAGAAACCACCCGCTTCAAATGAAGATGTTGACACTGATTCGACAGAAACGACGGAACAGGAACCAACGGAACGCACTCGCGAGTTTGAGTTGGTAGATGGTTTTTACACCGTGCAGGAAGGAGATTCACTGTCAAAGATGTGGCTTGCTGCAAATGGAGGTGATGTGGAGCAGATGAAGGCAGCAATGGCGGCACTGGAAGGATTAGAGAAGGGGCAGCTGCAGGATTTTGGTATTGATAGTGGTAATATACATTTGATTCGCCCTGATGATAAGATAAATATCGATGCGATTCAGGAGTGGCTGAAAGGAGAGGGTGTACAGGCCGATACCGTTGGCGGAGAAACACCCGCACAACAGTCGGCTGAAACAAATGATGGGTTTGGGTATGATAGTGAGAATAAGGTGCTTACTATAAACAATGCCGAGAAGTTTGACAGCGGTAACCTTGAAACTATTCTCGGAGTGAGGGATCCTTTAACGGGAACATCTTTGCCTGTCACAGAAGACTTTAAAGATTTTCTTGCGAACGGCGTTTTTGAGGATGGTGATCAAATTCTCTTAGATGAGGATGCAGGGGTTATTCGATTACTGGATGCAAAGGGGGAGGTGGCGGATGAAGTTCAGGTATTTGAGAGTGAGGTAGTTACTGAACCTGCTGTGGAGCAAAAGGGTGGTGCTGAGCCCCCTCCTCAGGTAGCAGAAGATCTTGCGTTACCGAAAGGAGTTTCGACCGTGGAACACGAGGTGAGGTCGGGTGAGAACACGGTTGCCAAGGTTCTGATGGGTCGTGGTTATGATATTAACAATGTTCCCGAGGAGATACTTTGGAAGGAGGTGCACGAAGGGCACTTGATGGACATCTACCTTGTGGAAGAAGACGGTCAGTTTTTAGGAGTTAAAGTTAATGGAGAACGCCTCATAGATGAATATGTCTTGCAGCGGGTTATAGAACCTACTATGGGAGGGTCCGCTGAGGCTGATGCGGAAACCTTGACTCGTCCGGAGGGAGACATTCATCAGTATTCTATGCCTAAGAATGGGACAATTCTGAAAGTGCTGGATAGTGCAGGTTTTACCGGAAATATAAACAACGAGGAGTTTATGCTTGGGGATGAGAAGGTTTGGAAGCCGTGTTTAGTTAAGATTTCTGAGCCTGATGCCGTGTGGGAGATCGGTTCCGGTGAAAGAGGAAAAGGTTTTGTAGAGTATCAAAATATCCTGAATAAGCAATGGGGGGGCGGCAATGTGACCGTGACCGAGACAGAGGCTGCTTGGGTGGTTGAGATGACGGGTGTTGACCCCGGATCTATGGATAGGAATATCTTTTCTCCGGATTTGGTGGATGTGACGATTCGAAAGGGAGGGGTGATGAAGGGGCTGCTTGACAAAATACCTGACGAATATGTCACTGAAAAGGGTGCTGTGTTAAGGATGGATGGCTCATCTTATTCTGTCCTCGCTGATGATGTTGTGCGCTATAATCCGAATTTCAGATTTGAAGAAGGGTTGACCGCAAAAACCAGTCCGGGGGAGGTGTTTGTGGATGGTTATGGCGATACTGATTCTGTGCAGCAGATTACAATGGATAAAAAAATTCTTCCTGAGTTTAAAAAACTTCTTGAAGATTCGGCGCTGCGCGAGGGTGACAGTTCTGCAGTGAAACTGGCTAAGCGAGTTAGGGTTGAGAATTTTATTGATGCGCTGACCTTTGGGATGACCGGGGATACCTTGGAGGAGGCAAGAGAGGCAATGGTGAATGAGCTTATTGCGGATAATTCTGAAAAATTGCAGGATTTATATGAGAAACTGGGTGATATAAATCCGAAGAAGGGTGAGTATGTTGAATTGCTTTATGATGGCAATAGTGACGAATTGCAGTTTGTGGGGCACACAAAAGATGTTGAGTTTGTCTCGGGAGGCAGAGCCGGGCCGAAACAGGCGTCGGTATCCAACTCTACCCCTATAGCGAGTGTGAATATTTAGGTATCCGAAACCTGTTGAAAAGGTTCTTTACAAAAAGTAATGCTATACTAATGCTATGTTAAGGAAAGAATTAAAAAAGAAAAACCTGATTGAGATTTTAGGGTTGGAGTCACTTTCACCTGAAGCGCAGGTTGAGGTGGTTGATTCTGCGGTCAATGTTATAGAAATGCGCTGCCTGAACGAGGTGCTTGATGCGCTTGATGCGCGGGGGAAAAAGCGGTTTGTAAAGTTGATGGATGCGGGTGACGCTGATGAGGTTGGTGATTTTTTGAAAGACAAACGGGTGAACCTTGTGAAGATTCTTGAGGAGGAGGTCTTGCGTTTTAAAGAAGAGGCGGCACAGGAGTTTAATAGGTAATCTTGTTTCGTGGTATATACTACTGTCGTATGTTTGAGGGTAAATCGTGGATATTTCCTTTGGTGATTGTCATTGTTCTGGCTTTGTTTTTGGGGAAGCCGTCGGCGCTTCTTTAGTCTGCGTGTCGTCTGTTTTTTGTGTCTGTCGGTAGCCGATGTATATGATTGCTGCCGTTACCAGTGCTGTTACGGCCGGCCCCATTTCCGGCAGCGGCATTGTTGCGTGCGGTATCTTTGCCAATGCTTCAGTAATGGTGGTTATCGCCTTGAGGGGGAGGTAGGCGATTGGGGACAGTGCGTTCGCTAAGAATGGTGCTATGAGTGCGATCATTGTTACGGCCGCTCCGAAAAACATTGCGAGTGGTATGATCGGCAGCACGAGTATGTTGGCAGGGATTCCGACTGTGGACACCTCACCTATTGCGTATGCCAGATAGGGAAGGAGGAGTACCTGTGTCGCGATTGTTGCCGCGACAATGCCGCGCATGCCGAATTTTTCCGGTATTTTTTCTATTCTTTGCTCAATACTCGGTGCAAACAAGAGTAAGCCGAGGGTTGCGAGGAATGACAGGTGAAACGATATGCTGAACAGCACCTGTGTCGGGTTGAACAGCACCAGAGCCATTGCCACAATACTCAATGCTCGGATACCATCGTACTCGCGATGTACCGCGCGGGCTATTAATGCTATAGTTGCCATGCTTCCGGCTCGGATTGCGACCATCTGCGCTCCCGCAAATAGCACAAATACCACAATTACCGCTAAGGAAATCAAAAAACTGGTGATCTTTGGTGCTTTTTTCAGTACTCGCCGCACCGCCTCTGTGATCATGGTGATGTTGTGTCCGGACAGGACAATGATGTGAATGAGTCCGGTCACCCTGAATGCTTCCAGCAGTCCTGCCGGGAGTGCTCCGCGCAGCCCCAAGAGTAACCCGCCCAAGAGTGTTGCCTCTTCCGCAGGAAGGAAGGTGTGCATCGCCCGAACGAAATGCGCGCGCATTCGCGCAAAAAATGCGTGCTGTTCTCGTTTTCCTGTGCATTCTCCACTCTCCCTGCGCGCGGTCGCTTCTACACCCATCTGCCTCAAATAACTCCTGTATGGAAACACTCTTCCTGTTTTTGTTAAAAAATCTTCCGGCTGCCGCAGTGTCGTGGTGAATGATACCACCTCTCCGCTCACACACTTAGTCGGATAGGTCTCATACACCAGTATTTTTTTCTTTTTCTCTTCTGCAGCGCCATTAATACGGTGTACTGCCACGGTGTATCTGCTGTTCATGTCTTTGTCTTCTATGTCGCCGGTGATGACTCCTTCTATATGCACCCTTCCGGTATGTTTCTCCGTCAGCGGGATTTCTTGGTGCTGCATTGGTAACAGTACCCGCAGCATACCGAGCAGCGCGACTATGCTGCAGGCACAGATGAGTACCGCTTTCTCCTTTTTTCGCAGTACTGCAAGCGCAATGACCATCCCTACAATTGCAGCGGCAACATAGACAAGAATATTCCCCGTGATAAAATGTGCAACAAAACAGCCAGACAATGTTGCTGCCGCTATTGCGACAATGAAAAACCTTGGCATGTGTTTGTTATACTATACACCGCAGTACCCGTATCCGCAACTTGTTCCGATAGGTGTCTGTCTCAATCTGCCCTATGAGTGCGCGTAGTGTTTGATTCTGATCAGCGTTCACCTCCTTGTTTTCTTTTCCGAAAAAACTGATGCCGTCAATGAAGTCGGTCCCGTCGGTGAGAGTGTATCGTATGTGCTCTCCTTTTTTTCCGAACATCACTCGTCTGTGTATGGTGCAGTTCGGTATAGCGATGCGGACCGCTTCATTATTCATACCGAACGGCGCGAATTTTTCCTGTATTGCGTTGATGTTCTCTATTTCACCAATAGTGCATTCTGTGTCAACAGCGAGTTCCTCAGTGTCTTCTTCCTGCGTGTCTTTTGCCGCCTTGTTCAGCGCATCTTCTATAGCCACCTCCGCGCCCGGCAACAGGGTAAACCCGCCGGCAAGCTTGTGTCCGCCCGCCTCAGCAAACATATCGGGGGTGTTCTGCATGAGAGAAAAAACATCTCGCTTTGCGGATCTGCATGATCCCTTGACGACCGCCTTCTCTTCCGTTCCACCCTGTCCCCATACAAACACTGTTTTTTTGTGTGTGTCTGCTATCTTGTGTGCGACCAATCCAACCAGCGACGGTTTCCATGCGCGATCTCCGAATACCCACACCTCCTTTTCCTTGTCTTTGTTTTCCGCCTGTTTTTGCGCAGTCCGTACCATTGCTGCGACTGTTGTTTTTCTACTGTCATTCAGCTTGTTGAGCGTGAAGGTGATTTGCATTGCCTCATTGATGTCGTTGGTGGTCAGTAATTTGAACGCCACCTCCGCTTCTCCCATGCGTGATGCCGCGTTTATTCTCGGGATGATTGAGAATGAGAGGTCGTCCTGTGTTGCTTTTTTTTGGTCTATTTTCAGCACACTACAGAGCGCCTGTATACCCGGCCTCGGGCTTTTTCTGAACACTTGCAGCCCGTAGTGCGTTAGCTGCCTATTGATACCGAGAAGCGGTACCATATCGGACATTGTTGCGAGTCCCACAATGTCCAACTGCCATTTTTCCCAGCCGATCGGCGGGGTTCTTATCCCTTTTCTCCTCTGTGCTTCTTGTATGAGCGCCTGCGCAACGATGTAGGTTACCCCTGCGGCGCACGGGTGTGGTTGTGTGATATCCTCAAGCAGCGGATTTATCATTGCGGATGCGTTCGGCACTATTTCACCTGCCCTATGGTGATCTATGATGATTGTTTGCATCCCACTTTGTTCCATTTCTGCGATCTCTTTTGGGTTTGCGGTACCGCAGTCAAGCACACACACCACCGACGCACCACCATCGGTCATTTTTTTAATCCCCTTACTGTTCAGACCGAACCCTTCGCTGTTTCTGTCCGGCACATAGTAGATAATCTTGTCGTGTCCGAGCGCGCCCAGTGTTGTGAATAACGCTGCTGCTGCCGGTATGCCGTCGCAATCGTAGTCACTGAAGATGCCGATCGTCTCTTTCGCCTCCACTGCGTCAAGTATTCGCTCTACCGCCTTTTTCACTCCTCCGTATTGATGCGGATCAATGTCTGTCCACTCTTTTTTGAAAAAAAATTCCGCTTCTTCTTGCGTGGTTATGTTTCGCGCATAGAGTAGCCGTTGTGTTAGCGCGTCATACGCCTGCAATGTGTCTTGTATTTCTTTCGGCGGGCTTTTGTGAACGGTGTACATGGCAGTATGCTACCATTTTTACTGTTTTGTCTCTACCCCTTTTTTCATTTTTCTTTTTCCACAAAAAATACACCCTTTACACCCTTGCAATTTAGTAGTACAGTAAGGAATAATAAATGTTGTATGGAAATTACGCAGGAAGCAGATATTCAAACACTCTGGGATGACGCTTCAAAGGTGGTGAAGGAGCACATATCGGTGAATAGTTTTAATACTTGGCTTTCAGGTGTGTACCCGCTCAAGATTGATGACGACGGAAGGACGATTGTTCTCGGTGTGCCGAATGAATTGACACGCAGTTGGATACAAAAAAACTACCAGGGTATTCTTGCGTCTGAGCTTATCAAGATTAATCCGAATATACGCAATGTGAAGCTCATTATTTCCCGCAGGGTTTCCAAACGACCGCCGAAGCCGGCGCAATCGCAGAAGACTGTCCCCCTTGATTTGAGAAGTTTTGATCGGGAGACAAATCTGAATCCTGATTTGATGTTTGAAAATTTTATTGTCGCGCCGTATAACCGATTCGCTCACACTGCGGCGCAGGCAATCATAGAGAAATTCGGCACACTGTACAATCCGTTTTATGTGTATGGTCCGACTGGTGTCGGCAAGACCCACTTACTGCAGGCGATCGGGAATAAGATCAAACAAGTGAACCCGTCGGTGAATGTTTTTTACACAACGACTGAAGCGTTTATGGAAAACTACATTAATGCGATTAAAAAAGATCGCATCAAAGAATTTAGAAACACTTACCAGAATTATCAGCTGTTTATCATTGATGATGTGCATTTTTTGCAGAAGAGTGAATCCACACTTATTGAGGTATTCCACCTTTTTAACGCCTTAGTGAATAAGAATGCTCAAATAGTGCTTTCTTCTGATCAGCCGCCGGCAGATCTTGAGAAAATGGAGGATAGGATACGGACTCGCCTCAATTCCGGTGTTGTTATAGACATTGAAAAACCGAAGTATGAAGATATGCGCATTGTGTGTACGGAAAAAGCGGGTAAAATGAATATAGACATTACGCAGGAAGCAATTGACTACATTGTTGAAAACATTTCACAGAATATCAGGGAGATTAACGGAGCTCTGAAAAGTATTCACCTTCATACTGTAAATTATGAGGATAAGGTGGTTGATATTGTTGATGTTAAAAAGTATATCAAGAACCATGTTCGCGCAAAGACAACCATGTCGCACGATAAGATGATTCAGATTGTTTGTGATTTCTACAGAATAAAGCCGGAGCTGCTCGGTACCAAATTGCGAAAGCGGGAAGTTGTTCATGCGCGGCAGATTATTATGTATGTTTTCAGAGAACATCTGAACTTATCATATTCATTCATCGGCAAGCAGTTTGGCAATCGTGATCACACTACCGTCATGCATGCGTGCACAAAGATAACAAAAGCTTTGCAGGATAATTCTGCGATCCAGAGAGATTATGAAGTTCTGGTAAAGCGATTGGACATTATGTAATTTGTGGAAAGATTTGTGCGTAACGACTCGGTGTTGTTTGTATAACTATGTGCATAACCGGTGCGGTGTTTTGTTTCTTCCACATCATTTGTTAACAGTGAGAAGAAGTTCACGACTTCTTATTAATTTTGCACATAGTTATACAGCAGCGCATATTGAAAAATGTTTCTTGCATACTCAATATTTTTTATTTATGCACTTTTGCACATTATTAGTAGTAATAGTATACTTTATATATGAAATTTATAACAAAGACAGAGGTCTTAAAAAATATAACCGGCACTATGGCAAAAGTAACCGCAAAAGACGGGATCGGTTCCGTGTTCAATGGTGTATACATAGAAGTTTTGCAAGGGAAAGTTTTCTTCAAGTCACAGCAGATCGACTTTGGTGTTCGGTTTTCGATTGATGCCGAGAAAACTGAAGACGGCTCCGTTTTTGTTCCGATACAGGTGTTTGATGGTGTAGTGAGTTCACTTGTTGATACAACCGTTGATGTTTCTCTGGACGGCAAAAAGTTGAAAATCACCACAAACTCCAGCTCTTCCGATGTGTATATTCTTGAAGAGGGGGAAAAACCTGTTGTTGAAGAGGTGGGTGGTGATCCATTGTTTTCTATGCGGCGGGAGGTTTTAGTGCAGGGCTTTAAGAATGTGCAGCATGCGGCCGCTGAAAGTGTGGTGAAGCCGGAAATTGCCAGTGTGTATATGTACACGAAGGATACCTCCATTTATTTTGTTGCCACTGATGCTTTTCGATTGGCTGAGTCCCGTTTTCTCTCTGACGGCGCGCTGAAAGATGACTTTGATGTGATTATACCGATAAAGAATGTTATGAAGATACTGCGCATTCTGGAGGGTGTTTCAGACACGACAGTTAGCCTGTTCGCGCAGGGTGGTGTGGTTTTTCTGCAGACAGACACTGTTTTGATACAAACCAGTACCGTGAAAGGGTCGTTTCCTGATTACAAGAACATCATGCCGACCAAGTTTGATGCTACGGTTACTGTTTTGCGGGGAGATATCACGAACTTTCTGAAGAAAGCCCGCTTATTTGCTGACAAGCTAAATAAATTACTGTTGTGTGTTGAGGATGAAAAAACGATGTCGCTTGAATTCAGCAATGAAACCGTCGGCGTTACGAAGAATACTGTTCCGGTGGTGGTGAAAGGTTCTGCTGAATCTCTCCCGTCTTTTAACTATAAATTTATCAACGATGCACTTTCGGTTATCGTTGATGATCGGGTTGTTTTGAGTGCTATCAATGATAAAACAAAGCCGATGATGATTCGTGGGTCGGAAGACACCTCGTTTACTGCGATACTTTCCCCGCTTTTGGATAAGTGATTGTGTTTTTCTGTGGCGTGCGGTATACTGTGAGTAATGAAAATAAACAGAAAAAAGAGGTCTAAAAAGCACGGTTTTTTAGCCCGAAGAAAGACATCTTCCGGGCGCAGAGTGCTTGCTCGCCGTCGCGCGAAAGGTCGTCAGCGGCTCGCTGTCTCATAACTCTGTTTGTTCCGCAAGTTATTTTATGAAAACATCACTGCGCCGTGAGGCGGTACAGCATATCCTCAAACATGGGAAGCGGTACGCTCGGAAAGGTCTTGTTGTTTGTGTGTTGCGCTCCGGTGACCATTCCGGGAAGTTTGCGATACTCATTGCTAAAAAGGTGCTTGCCGGTGCTGTCGCAAGGAATAACCTGCGACGAGTGCTGCGGGAGGTGGTACGACATTCAGGGTATTGCGGTGGCGATTTTGTGGTGCTGTACACCAACAAGAAGAGTTCTCGGGAGGAAGTTGTGAGTCATCTGCAGTCGTTGTTGACTGACATCGCCGGTTCATAGCAATCCTGCCGTGTGGTATGCTGTATATGTTTTTATGAATATCCTCTACACCATTTTTTATCAGCCGGTAGCAAACCTCCTCTTTTTTTTGATGGATTTAGTGCAAACCAATAACATCGTTCTCGGCATTCTTTTACTCGTTGTTGTGGTGAAGGTTCTGTTACTACCAACTGCAGTTAAAAATACAAAAATACAACAAAAATTGAGTGAAATATCAGAGGATCTGAAAGATATCAAGGAGAACATCAAGGACAAAAAGGAGCAGATGGAAAAAACCCTTGCTGTGTACAAAGAAGCGGGTGTTAATCCATTCAGTCCGATACTTTTTTTACTCATACAAATCCCATTTTTCATCAGTATCTTTTTTGTCACCAAAGATCTTGGAGACGGCTCATTTAACGCTCAAAAGGCACTGTATAGTTTCGTTGCTCAACCGGAGTACATCGATTTCACACTCAGTTTTGGTTCCTTTTTCCTGAATACCACACAGAACAGCGCGCTCATTATTGCGGTGCTCATAGGTGTTTCCCAGTTTGTTTTGATGCACCACACACAAAAGAAGAACCCCACTACGCAGAAAGGTATGCAGGCATTACTCTATATCCTTCCCGCCTTTATTGCCTTTTTGTCCCTCAGTATCGTCGCTACTATTGGGGTGTACTGGCTGTTTAACAACCTTATTTCTATACTCCAGGAGGTTATTATTAGGAGACAGGGTGGTACTGAGGAGAAAGATCACGACATGGTGCCGGCAGATGATTCCACTGAGCCGGCCGCTGTATAATGAACCATTTCTTTGTGTGTTTGCTGCAATGGTATCCTGCAAACAATGAAAACTGCTGTCAAGACACTTGCGGAAACCCGGGCGTTTGCTGATCGGGTGGTAGAGGTTTTGCGTGAGGTTGATTGGATTGATGATCGTGCTGTTATGTTGGGGCTTTCCGGCGATCTCGGGGCAGGGAAGACGGCGTTTGTGCAGTGTGTGGCAAGAGCGCTCGGTGTTTCCGATACGGTAACCAGTTCTTCGTTTGTACTGCGGTCTGATTACACCACCACGGACACTGTTTTTAAGCACCTCATCCACCTTGACGCATATCGCTTGGAAAGCAGTGCCGAGCTTGACACGGTCGGTTGGGACGCTGCCCTCACCCAACCCCACACCCTCCTGATTGTTGAGTGGGCTGATACTGTCGCCGATCGTATTCCCGCCGATGCGTTTTTCATCGCCTTTACTGTTCATGGCGATGAGCGTGTTTTTTCTACCGATATGCTTGGCGACGGTGTGGTAGAATAAGGGTAGAATTTTCTTATTTTTGGAGGTTTTGGTTATGAAACAGCTGTTTGTTTTCAAGTTTTTTCCCGCCCATGTTTCTCTTATGCGGGCTCTTTCTTGGGAAGGTAGGGATGGGTATCCGTATCACCGCTGTTATTTCCTTGTGCGGTATGTTGGTCCGCTTGAGAAGGTTTATTTTTCTTTAGAATCCTTTGATCCGCATCCGAGGGAGTATGTGCGTTGTGTTAAGAGAGTGATACCTCTCGCTGACTATGAGGCTAAGGCGCTCTTGGTAAGTTGTTTTTTTTATGAGAGTGAGCGGGCGATTAGTGTGGGTTCTTCCTGGGCGTTAAGAAATCAGCCAAACATGGTTTTGTATGCCCTTGAAAATCTTTTTCCGGATTGGAAATTTGTTTATGATGATTACCTTTCCAATGCTCGGTCTCAGGTAGAGGTGAAAGCGGAGCTTCATCAACGCTTAATGCTTGATCGAATTGAGTACGATCGATGTGTGAAGCGATCTGTTTTTCCGCGCAGAGCCCTTGCACCAAAAAAAATTACCGGTATTCACCACCCCCCTCAACTTCTTGTTTGAGGGGGGGTTGTTTTTTACAAAGCGGCACAGTGGTATACTGGGAATATTATGGGAATTCCGCTTCCTCGCATATGATTTTGTATATTGATACCCTTGCCCTGTTGTACCGTGCGTATTATGCGGTGCCGGGGTTGGGGGCGGCGGACGGGACACCGACCGGGGCACTGTTTGGGTTGACGAATTCGCTGTTCCGAATTATTGCGGAGATGAATCCGGAGCATGTTGTCGCGTGCTTTGACCGCCCTGAGGAGACCTTTCGGCAGCAGTCACACCAGGAGTACAAGGCGAATCGGGAGATTCCTGAGGAGGATATGATCATGCAGATTGAGCTGTCGCGGGAGATGCTGCAGGCATACGGGGTGCATACTGTTGAAAAAGCAGGGTATGAGGCGGATGATTTGCTCGGGACGCTGGCAGTAGCCGATGCGCAGGGCGGGAAAGAGGTCGTCATTGTGTCGTGTGACGGGGATTTACTGCAATTGACGGTGCATCAAGGGGTGCGAGTGTACTTTTTACGGAAAGGGATGGCTGATTTTGTGTTGTATGACGAAAAAGAGGTGGAGAAAAAGAACGGCTATCCTGCCGCTCGGATTATTGATTACAAAGGGTTGGCAGGGGACAGTTCTGACAACATCAAGGGTGTTCCGGGCATTGGTGATACCTACGCGAAACGCCTACTTGCCGCGTTTGATGATCTTGATGGGGTGTATGCGGCGCTTGATGCCGGCTCGGTTGCAGAGCAGGGGTTTTCAAAGCGGGTAGTTACGCTGCTTGAGGAAGGGCGGGAAAGCGCGTTTGCCTCAAAAGAATTGGCGACCATTCACACCGATGTGCCGATTGCCGCACCGCACAAAGGGGCTTTAGTGTGGAAGGAGCGAGTGGTGCATGCTGATGTGCGGGCGATGCTGGATCGGTTCGGTTTTTCTTCACTGTTTGCGCGGCTGGACGCGATAACTGGCGCAAAGAAAGGCGGTGATGGCGACTCCGAACCTGCTGAGGCACCTGTTGCCGCTACTGTTGATCCTTCAGCTGCACGAGCGGTAGCGGTCGCGCTGTGGGTGCTGGATGCGACGCGAACAAATGCAAGTTTTGATGATGTGCGCGCGTATTCCGGAAAGCAGACGCCGGAGGAGTCGTTGGCGGTTATAGAGAAAAAATTGCAGGCAGAGAATCTGCTGTCGGTGTGGGAGGATATTGAGCGGCCGCTGCTGCCGGTTATCGAGAATATGGAGCGGATCGGAGTGTGTTTTGATGTTGCCGGCGCGAAAAAACTAAGTACTGTGTATACAAAAAAAGTTACTGCGTTGACGAAGAAGATACACAATCTCGCCGGGAAGGACTTTAATATCAGTTCGCCGAAGCAGTTGGGTGAGGTGTTGTATGGCGACCTCGGTTTAAAGCCGAAACGCGCGTCCAAGACAGCGACCGGTGGTAAGACAACCAAAGAGTCAGTGCTGCTGCAAATGGTTGACGATCATCCTGTTGTCCCTCTTGTTCTTGAGTATCGGCATTATGAGAAATTGCGGTCCACCTATGTTGATGCATTACCTGATTTTGTCGCTGATGACGGGCGAATACACACCACTCTGCAGCAAAACGGCACGGTGACCGGGCGGTTTTCTTCGCGTGATCCGAATTTGCAGAATATACCGATTGGTGGGGAAGACGGTACCGCCATTCGTGATTTGTTTGTTGCCGCTGACGGGTGGGAGTTGGTGGCGATTGACTATTCGCAGGTTGAGCTGCGGTTGGCGGCCATTTTGTCGCAGGATAAGGCGCTGTTGGAGGTGTTTCGGCAGGGGGTTGATGTGCACCAAGCAGTTGCGGCGCGGATGTTTTCCGTTTCGCGGGATGCTGTCACATCAGATCAGCGAAACAGCGCGAAGGCGATCAATTTTGGAGTGCTGTACGGTATGGGTTCGCAGTCATTGAGCCGCTCGCTCAAGGTTTCGCTGACAGAAGCGGATGCATTCCTTGCTGATTATAAAAAAGCGTTTCCCGAGCTGTTTGACTACCTTGCCGCTATTAAGAAAGAAGTGTCGGAGACCGGGTTTGTGACGACAGCGTTCGGGCGTGTTCGCCCGATTGCCGGCATTCACTCCTCACTTGCGTATGTGAAGGCGCAGGCGGAGCGGACTGCTGCAAACACTGTGATACAAGGAACCGCCGCTGACATTATTAAACTGGCGATGGTTGCTGTTGATGAGATGCTCACAAAAGAGGGGTTGGAAAATGATGTGCGCATGCTCCTGCAGATACACGATGAATTGCTCTTTGAGGTTCGCCCTAAAGTTGCCGATGAGGCGGTCGCAAAGATTGTGGAAGTTATGGAGTCGGTATACCCGAAAGACGGCAAGCCGATACGGCTGCTGGCAAGTGTGGGACGTGGGCAGAGTTGGGGGTCATTGGATAAGTGATTTTTTATACAATATCCTTATATTCAATGCTGTGCGAAGGGTTTTGGTATACTGTTGCTATGCTATATGTGTTTTGCGGAGATCGGTTTGCGGCGCGGGAGTTGAGTAAGGAGTTTGTTGCTGCATGTCAGAAGAAGCGGGCAGGGGCGGAGTATATTTATCTGTCGCCTGCGGTTATACATCATTCACTGGAGGAGCTGCTGTTGGGACAGGGGTTATTTGAACAGAAGTACATCGTGTTTTGTGATGAAATGATCAATGATTCTTCCGGGCAGCATTTGGTTGACAACCTTCCGCTCTATGCTGAGTCGCCCCACATGTTTGTGGTGTTTGAGCCATCGCTGGATGCGCGTGGTGAGAAGAAATTATCAAATGCCGGTGCGGTGGTTCAGCGCTGTCGGGAGCAGAAGGCGGCTTCGGAGGATGTGCGTCCGGTGTTTGCATTTATTGATGTGTTTTTGCGCAGAGATGCCGAGAAGTCATTTGTCGCGCTGCACTCCTTGTTGCAAAATGGCGGTTTGCCGTCTTCGGTGCTGAATATGCTGCTGTGGCAGTTGCGGATGCTCACCTTGGTTTCACAGTCGGCGAGTGCCACCGCTGCCGGCGTGAAGCCGTTTGTCTACACAAAAGCGCAGAAAGCGCTCGCGCGTATTGATGACCCGTTTGATTTGTTTGTGCGGGCTGAGGAGGTTGTTCGCACAGGGCGATTGCGCGGCGCTACTGACGCGGAGATTGCGGAATATTTGGTTTTGAGCGTGTAGGTTTCGGTGATATACTGAGGGCATGATTGGAGCACTCACAGGCACAGTTCGGGATGCAGGGAAGGATATGGTTGTGGTGGAGACGGGTGGTGGAGTCGGGTATGCGGTGACGGTTTCAGCGGCGACGAAAAATAACATCCTTGCGCGGGAATCCTGCACCTTGTACACCCATACTGCGGTGCGGAAGGACACGATTGACCTGTTCGGTTTTCTTGAGCGGGAGGAGTACTCCGCTTTTTTGTTGCTCATCTCTGTTTCCGGGGTCGGTCCGAAGAAAGCGTTTGCAGTGCTTGATATGATGCCGGTGCAGACACTGCTATCGGCCATTCAGAAAGAAGATGTTGCCACACTGGTTTCGTTTGGGGTGGGGAAGAAGCAGGCGCAGCGTATGGTGCTTGATTTGCAAAAGAAAATTGAAGTTGATGGCGGCGACTTTGACTTGTCCGGTGATCTCATTGCGACACTAGTCGCGCTTGGGTATGAGAAGAAGGAGATTGCCGAGGTTCTGCGGGAGGTTTCCCTGCAGAGTGAGACAGTTGAGGATCAGGTGCAGGAATTTTTAAAGTTAATTCGAGAGGCGAAAGTCCGTAAATGAGTATGCAATTTTCTCGCTTGACCGTGTTATTTTTACTACTCTTCGTCAGTAGCGTTGCGTTGTTTTTTATCACCCTTTCTGACTCTCAACGACCTATTGTATCTTCCATGACGGAACAGTATCAACAGGAAGCAGTGCCGCAGGATTCGTACACGATATTTTTTGCCGGTGATGTAATGCTGGATCGAGGTGTTGCGTTTTATGTTGCGCGGTATGGTGATGATGACTGGCGGTTTCCGTGGCGGTTTGTGGTCGATCGCTTGCGTTTGTTTGACATTGTCTTTGTGAATCATGAGGGGGTGATGAGTTCTGTCGGGCAAGACGCCGGCGGTGTGCATTCTTTTAATTTTCCGATTGCCGCGCTTGATGGGCTACTGTTTGCCGGAGTTGATGTGGTGAGTTTGGCGAATAATCATATTTTTGACTGGGGTGCTGCCGCGCTGTGCGACACGGTGCGGCGTTTGCATGCACATGCTGTCGGCACTGTCGGTGCCGGGTGTTCGTACGATGAGGCGAACGCACCGCATATTCATTCATTTACTGACGGAACCAGTGTTGGGTTTCTCGGGTATACTCCGTTCTATCATCCGAACGGTGCTGCCGGACACAGATTCCCCGGCCTTTCTGAGTACACCCCGATTACTATGCGGCAGCGCGTTGCCGCTCTGCGCGAGCAGGTGGATGTTGTGGTGGTTTCTCTGCACTGGGGTGAGGAGTATCAGCCGAAATCAAATGCGGAGCAGCGGCGTGTTGGGCGTATACTTATTGATGCCGGTGCGGATATTGTTGTTGGACATCATCCGCATGTTGCCCAGGAGGTTGAGGAGTATAACGGGGGATGGATACTGTATAGTTTGGGTAATTTTATTTTTGATCAGTATTTTTCTCAAGAAACCATGGAAGGGCTTATTGCCATTGCTACCGTGCAGGGCAGGGCGGTTGTGTCTGTCGTCACCGAAAGGGTGTCCCTCAACCGGTATTATCAGCCAATGTTTGAGGATAAACAATGATTTTATACTGTTTGGCGTGGTATCTTGAAAGTATATGAAAGACATGCAGCTCGGCACCCTCCTGCCGATATTCCTTTTCTTCATGCTGTTTGCAGGGATCCTCGTTATCTATCGGGAGGAGATAGAAAAAATGGAGTTGTTCGGGAAGTTGCATGTTACACCGGTCCCTGCGACATTTACCGGTCGTCCGGATATTCCTCCCCCTGTTCCTATTCCTACTGTTCCGGATTTGGGTCTGAATCCCAGTTCTCTGTCATCCTCTAATATCGGGAGTGCTCGCCTGCTGTCTTTTGGGAACGGGCGGGTTGTTGACACCACACTGCACAATATCCCGGTTGCGAATCTCCGGGGTGGTGAGGGGTCGTTGCACACACTTCTACCTGATGTTGCTGATTACTATGCCCGAGCGTTTGTGGAAGAAGCATCCGATTTATACTCCCCGTCTCCTTATGTCGGCTCTGTTGTGTTTCTTGATCGAGCGTCTGGTGTTAAGGTGTCGGAACCTGATCGTGAGTATTTTGTTCTCCTTGTTTCCGATGTTCTGTCAACCCCTATTACCATTACAGACTGGAAGGTGTTTGATCGGGCGACAAAGAGGATACACCACATCCCCCGTGCTGTTAAGGTCTTCGGTTCCGGTGATGTCTCTGCATCAGTTGTTGTACGTGCAGGGGATCGAATTTTTGTTTCCTCCGGATATTCCCCGGTGAAAACCTCGTTTCAGGTGAATAAGTGTTCCGGTTACCGTTCTCAATCTGTTGACTTTGTTCCGAGTATCAAAACATCCTGCACCGACCCTGTCCGCGAGTTTACGAGTCACGGAAAAGTCCCGTTCTCAGACGATGTCTGTTACGACACCGTTTCCTCCCTCTCTCCCTGCACTACCGTCAAAACTGTTCCGCAGAGTGTTACCACCGCCTGTCGCGACTTTTTACAGCAAGTGCTCTCTGAGAAAGGTTGTGTCTCCCGACACCGCAATGATGTTGATTTTTTTACCGGTGAATGGCGCCTCTTTCTTAAATCAGACCGTGAGCTTTGGAAAAATCGTGACAATGTTCTCTACCTCCTGGACGAAAATGATCTCCTCGTCGCGACTATGGTGTATCGGTAGTGTTTGCCTGTTGGTATATGAAAAAGGCGCAGCGGGATGGTATCCCTGCTGCGCCGATGTGTGTCATTAAGTGACACTGTTATTAGGCGATTAAGCGGCTTGTGCGCGTGCTGCCATGCGTTCGGTTATTTCTATCACCTCTTTCGGGGTGGTGTTAGCGTCGATGTCCGTTTCTGCTTTGGAGACATAGTGAACCACCATCTCGATCTTTTCGAGTAATTTCTGCTCTGCTCCGCTCGCAGATATATCGAGGAGTTGTGTGTCCTCTATGTCTTCCAGAGACCGGACGACTTCTATCGGTGCTGATATTCCGTCGAGCCAGGTGCTTACCTTATCAAAATCCAGGTGTTCCTGGGAGCCTCGGAGTTCTTCAATCTTTTCTCGTGTACCCACCACTCCATTGCAGCAGCACATAAAAAGCAGGGCTACTCCGTGTCTGTCCAGAACTTCGTCAACAGCATCCATTGTCGGCCCGGCCATCCTGATTGTCGGGAACACTTTGTGGAGTAGTTCCATTATCCGTGTCCGATACCTTTCGCCGCTTGTACTACCGACTGTGAATGGTATCTGTGCCGTATCGTCTCCAAAGAAGCTTGAGCGATCTCCTTTTTTAATCTCGTCCACTGCGGCCGCTAAGGCGCTGAAGAAGAGAATCGGTGCGAAGATGTGCTCTTTCACCGCTTTGAAGAGATCATCGGAAAACTCCGCGACGTCGGGCAGAATTTTCTTCAGTCGTTCAATGTGTGCTCCGGTTGTGTTAACCATGAGCGGGTTTTGTGTCGTTTGACACATAGTATTTTCCTCCTAAATAATAGTTGAAATGTACACGGTACCAATGAACACAATTTCTATTGGCACCCCAATGGATAGACAAGGTCTACCAATTGGGATACGAACAGATTACACACCCTGTTATACACCCTGGAAAGAGTGGTTGCGTTTGTATTTCCGCTTTGTTCGTTCCAGCCGATTGCGTTGATTCAGCGGGACGATTGCTTCATACATACTCTCCAGTACAGTATGCCACACGGAAACCGGTTCAAAAGGGTTGCGCTTTATTGCGGTGTCTTCGGGGAGAAAGGCGGTCGGTGCGGTGCCGAGTTGCTCTGTGATAAATCTCCGATCCTCGTCACTCGTCGCCTTGTTGCCTGCAAACACATACGGTGTTTCAAAAAACTCCATCAGGTCGGCAATTTGCTTTGCTGTTTTGACGCTGTGTAACGATGGTTCGCACACAACAACACCGACATCAATGCCGGTCACGATGCCGGTGGTCACGCCATCAGCACCCGCCTTTTCGTCCATCAGCACCACACTGTTTTCATCAACCTCAAGGAGCGGTAGGTAAATTTTCAACGGCGTCGTCAAAACATGGCTGCATGCCTTGCCGTACAGCACATCGTCGGTTTGCGATCCGGCCATCATGAGACGCATTCTATCTCCGATGGTGTGGGAATGTGATTGTGTATATGGGTCAACAGGATTCAGAGAAAACCCTTCGCCGTTTGATTTTTCTAAAAACACCTTACTGCAGGGATCCCCTTCGTCCAAATCAAACATGGACCGAATAGCATCAAGACCGTTCCCCAGGCATGGCGTGTCAGACGGCACAGCACCACCGGTGATATTGTAGGCGAAATCCATGTTGTGATCGGCATCAATAGCAAGCACTTCCT
The DNA here is from genome assembly GCA_965204115.1 of Minisyncoccota bacterium. GTDB lineage: Bacteria > Patescibacteriota > Minisyncoccia > Phycocordibacterales > JABAAK01 > JAPPJI01. The sequence continues at coordinate 474,767 of OZ241963.1, forward strand.
TACCTAATGCGTGCAAAAACAAGGCCATCTGTGTCGCAACCGATGACTTTCCACTCCCACCTTTTCCCAAAAACCCAATAATCATACTACCTATAACGCACATACAGTATACACCACTCCGCTCTAATAATAGCGGTGGGTATGTTTGAAACACACCCAGTGAAAGCAGGAAATGTGAAAAACTCTTATTTTATGGGATATTTTAAAAAAATCACTACGAACCTACTACGAAGAATGCCCTTATTCATGGGGCTTTTTCTAAAATTTTCTCTAAAATCAGCAAAAACCACTACGAATATTTGCAAAACTGTAATATAGATTTTTATATTGCAAGTTTGGTGCCTAAGTTGCAATATAGATTTTTATATTGCAAGTTTGGTGCCTAAGTTGCAATATAGATTTTTATATTGCAACTTAAGTGCTAAAATTGTACTATAATATATACTATGTCAATATCAAGCGCTAAAGGCGATAAAAAACCAGGAGGGTTTGTTGCAGGTTCATACACGAAGCATTTTTATGGAAAGGAATATGAATACGAAAGTTTCTATCCAAATTCTGTGAATGTTCCGTATGCTCACAAGGATTTGCGCATACCCATTCTCCTTGAGGAGGCGGCGCAACATCTTGCTGAGTTGAATGCGTATTCTCACCTTGTTCCGGACATTGATTACTTTATTCAAATGCATGTACGAAATGAAGCGGTAAAATCCAGCAGAATTGAAGGGACGAATACTGGTATTGATGAGGCAGTACTTGATGAGAAGGAGGTAAGTCCTGAACGAAGGGATGATTGGAAAGAGGTGCAAAATTATATTGAGGCGATGAACTACGGGGTGGACCGAATGGTCAAACTCCCACTCTGCATGCGTCTTTTGTGTGGTATGCACAAGATACTTATGCAAGGCGTCCGAGGTGAGGGTAAGCAGCCGGGTGAAGTTAGATCAAAGCAAAATTGGATTGGTGTCGATATTAAAACTGCTTCATTTATACCCCCGCACCAGGAAGTGGTTCCTGAACTATTGCAGGATTTGGAAATGTTTTGGAATGATAAAAATAATCTCACCATCCCAAACCTTATTAAGGTCGCCATATCACACTATCAATTCGAGACAATTCACCCTTTTAATGATGGGAATGGACGGATCGGTCGCATACTTATTGTTATTCATCTTATGAGTATGGGGATTTTGGAAAAGCCGACGCTTTATCTGTCTGACTTTTTTGATCGTCATAAGGGTAAATACTATGATGCACTCACATTTGTGCGTGAGCGAAATGATATTGATCAGTGGGTTTTATTTTTTCTCTCCGGCATCGTTGAAACTGCGAAAAAAGGGAAGGGTGTTTTGAGGGAGATCATTGATCTTCGCACAGGTTACGAAGAGAAACTTCTCACTTTTGGGCGGCGTGCAAAAACTGCAAAAGCGTTAATCTGGTTCGCTTTTTCCAGCCCTGTGTTTGATGTTGCTTCAGCGGCAGCATACCTTGATTTATCCCGCAGTACGGTAAATTCAATTGCCAAAGAAATGGTGGCGGCAGGTATTCTGAAAGAGTCAACCGGATTTTCGCGAAACAGGATATTCTCACTCCATGAATATGTAGATTTATTCAAGAAATGAACTTTGCTCACCGGAGAGTGGGGCGTGTTTCAGGTTGTATTGGGAAGTCCGCCCACTAGGATTCGAACCTAGGACCACCGGCTTAAAAGGCCGTTGCTCTACCAACTGAGCTATGGGCGGAATGAGCGGTATTTTGGAATACCACCTTTTGATTATAACATTACGACTGTTGGGTATTGCGTTGTTGCGCAGGGTGGGGTATAGTATTGGTAATGGCTAATACAACAGCAGCAAAAAAGGCAATGCGGGTTTCTGCGAGGAAGCGGGTGTTTAACCTGCGTCGTTTGCGTGCGGTGCGATCGCTGATGAAAGAGGTAGTTACGAAGCATCGGCAAGGAGATGCCGCAGGTGCGCGTGAGCAGTATCAGGAGGCGCAGAAGGCGATTGACAAGGCGGCGAAGCGGGGAGTGATAAAGAAGCAGACAGCGTCGCGGCGGAAGGCGATGTTGGCGCGGATGATAAAGCCGGCAGCGGCAGAAAGTAAGTAACAGCACTATGGAGATGATCACCATTGAACAATTCGCTGCGGTGAGGATGGTTGTCGGGCGGATTGTGTCTGCTGAGCAGATGCAGGGTTCCGATAAGATGTTGAAACTGTTGATTGATACCGGCGGTCCGCACAGTCGGACTGTTTTGTCCGGCATTGCGCAGCACTACACCCCTGAGGCACTTGTTGACCGAAAGTGCATTGTTGTGGTGAACCTGCAGCCGAAAGAGATGCTGGGTGCGGAGAGTAATGGTATGCTGTTGTGTGCCACCTACACTGATGGGCTTGGTGCTGAGAGTGTTCGTATTGTAGAGCCGGCACTCGGTATTCCGACCGGATCACCGCTCTCTTGATGGTAGGCGGGTGTGGGGCATCTCAGGTTTGTGCGGTATTATGGGTATATGACAAATGCTGACAAACCGAGAAATGTGCTTGTTGCAATGGCGTGGCCGTATGCCAATGGCTCCTTGCACTTGGGGCATATCGCTTCGTTTGCGGGGGCGGATGTGTTGGCGCGGTACCACCGACTGAAAGGGGACAGGGTGTTGTTTGTTTCGGGGAGTGATTGCTACGGCACCCCTATCGCACTTGAGGCACTTGCGCAGGGTGTTACGCCTGAATCCATTGCTGAAAAATACCATACGGAGTTTTGCAGCACTTTCGGTGATGTTTCTTTTTCATTTGATTTATATACGAAAACCACCACGCCGGAGCATCAGAAGGTGGTGCAGGATATTTTTTTAACCCTCCATAAGGCAGGGGACATCTATACCAAAACTGAGAAAGCGTTGTACTCCCCGGCGCTGCAGCGATTTTTACCGGATCGGTTTGTGGAGGGAGCTTGCCCGTATTGCGGGTTTGATGGTGCGCGTGGGGATCAGTGTGATGGATGCGGGAAACTCCTTGATCCGCTCTTACTGAAAAATCCTCGGGCGAATCCGAAAATACTCAAAGAGAAGGATGTCTCTGATCACTCTCTGGAAGTGCGGGAATCAGAGCAGTTCTATTTAAAACTCACTGCGTTTCAGCAGCAGCTTGAGCAGTGGGTTGGTTCCGTGAGTGATGCATGGCGCGTGCAGGCGGCGCAGTTCACGAAAGGGTTTTTGAAACAAGGGCTGCACGACCGCGCAATTACCCGCGATACCGACTGGGGAGTGCCGATACCACTTGACGGGTATGGAGGGAAGCGGATTTATGTTTGGTTTGAGGCGGTGTTGGGGTATCTTTCCGCGGCGCAGCACTGCACGCAGAGTCGAGATGGTGCAGATGAGTGGAAGCAGTGGTTCCTCTCTGATGATGCGGTGCATTACTATGTGCATGGCAAGGACAATGTGCCGTTTCACAGCATTATTCTGCCGGCGATACTCATGGGTGCAGGGGAATACCATTTGCCGGACAGGTTATTTTCTTCCGAATACCTGACCCTTGAAGGTGAGCAGTTTTCAACCAGCCGTGGGCATGCGGTGTGGGTCCCTGATTTTTTGAAAGATTTTGACTCTGAGCTGCTGCGATACTATATGCTTGCGCAAGGTCCTGAGACCGCTGATGCCGATTTTCGCTGGACGGAGTTCGGGCAGATGGTGAACGGGGAACTCATCGGCACTTTCGGCAATTTGGTGAACAGAATCTGCGCCTTTACGCAGAAAAATTTTCCTGACGGGGTTTCGTGCGACGGCACACTTAATGATTCCGCGAAACAGCTGCTTGCGTCTGTTGAAAAAGGGTTTTCGGTTGTCGGTGCGCATATAGAAGCGGGGCAGTTTCGTCAAGGGTTTCGTGAGATTCTGAAAATTGCTGAATCGGCAAACCGTTTTGCGCATGATAGAGAGCCGTGGAAGCATTTGGATGACACGCAGCGTGTACATACGGATGTGTCTGTATTACTGCACACCATCCACAATCTCGCGCTTTTGGCGCAGCCGTTCCTGCCGAAGACCTCTATGGTGATACAGGGCTTTTTTGGCGTTGACCCTGTCGGGAGTGAATCCGGTATGTTGCACACCACTCCCGCATGGCGATACCGCACCCTGCTGCAAACCTTTGTGCTGCAGGGTGTTAAGCCGCTCTTTGCCAAGATTGAAGATGCGGCTATACAGGCGCAGGCGGAAAAGCTTACAAAATAACCTATATTTACGGTATATATTGATTTTTTCTCTATTTTTTGTATAATATACTCACCAATGTAAGTGTAAGGAGGCTTCTTATGGTTTTACGAGCTGGTTTGCTGTTTCTGGTTCTGCTGGTTCTATCCGGGGTTTCAGGGTGTGCATTCTTCGGAGTTGGGGAAAGCGATGTCGCTATTACTCCATCCTCCTCTCCCGCCCCGCTCCCTTTGATTCCGTTGGCAGCACAGCCGGAAATTCGCATCACTCTTGTTAAGCAAGATGACTTCGGCGCGAATCTCCTGCTCGCGTCTGATTGGGCATTGAGGGAGGATGTGTGGGTATACCTGCGTATATCCTCGGCAGACACGGACGGAGATATTTTTAAGGTGTTTGTTCCGGCTGGGGGGCGTGGTAGGCCTATCGCCTTCCCTCGAGAGCTATTCTTATCAACGCCCACCTCGGTGCAGGTTTTCCCCTGCCAAGACGAGTGTTATAAGCCGGTGGGGGAGCCGGTGTCTTTGTTTAATTAACTTCAACCTTTTAGAGGATGTCCTTGTGACATCCTCTTTTTGTTTTTATACCGATTTTTTATCACCCTGCTTTCGTGGTATACTATCCCTATGAAGAATTTAGTTATCCCAACCGTTATAGAGCAGACAAGTACCGGGACGCGGGCGTATGATATTTACTCCCGATTGCTGAATGACCGGATTATTTTTCTCGGCGGTCCGATTGATGATCAGGTCGCCAACCTCATCGTGGCACAAATGCTTTTGCTGGACTCACAGAGCAAAGATAAGCCGATATATCTGTATATCAATTCGCCGGGTGGCTCAGTAACGGCGGCTATGGCCATCCTTGATACGATGAATCATGTGAAGGCAGGTGTTTCAACGGTGTGTGTTGGATTGGCGGCTTCTGCAGGAGCGGTGATTCTTTCGGCAGGAGAACCGGGGCGTCGGTCGGCGCTGCGTAATGCTGAGGTTATGATACACCAGCCGCATGGCGGTGTTGAGGGGCAGGTGTCTGATATTACCATTGCGGCGAAGCGAATGCACGATGTTCGGGCGCGGTTAAACAAGATACTGGCAAAGAATACCGGTAAAACTGTGCAGCAGGTAGCGGAGGATGTGGAGCGGGATAAATATATGATTGCCGACGAAGCTAAGAAATATGGGATAATAGACAAAATCCACGCTTGATGGCATTGTACCGGACGGCAGTTTGCCCCCTTTTTTCTTTGGTATACTGTTTGTGGGCGAGAGCCCTCTTTATTTAATCAGAAAATAAAACATAGCTATGAATAAGGCAAGTTTAGTAGAAAATTTGCAGACGGAACATGATTTGACGAAGGCGCAAGCAGAGCAAGTTGCTGAGGGTCTTTTTGATTCCATCGTGAAAGAGGTTGCGAAAGGTGGAACTGTCTCAATTGCCGGTTTTGGAATCTTTGAGGCGAAGAAGCGAGCGGCACGAATGGGGCGAAATCCGAAGACCGGAGAAGCGATTCAGATCAAGGCATCAACCAATCCGAAATTCCGACCTGCGAAGGCATTTAAAGATGCTGTTAATTCGTAAAAGAAGGAGCATATATGCAAAATAAACGGCAGTCGCACAGCGACTGCCGTTTATTTATGCTGTATACTATACCTATGCAAGAGTATCAGCCGAAAGATTTTTCTCTGCCGACCATAGCAGGTATTTCTGACAAAACGATTGAGACCCACCTCGGGCTGTATACGGGGTATGTTACGAATCTCAACACCCAGTATCAAAAAATCAAGGAGCTTTGTCAGCAGGATGGGGACACTATGGCGGCTGTGTCGGCGATTACTCGAAGGATTCCGTTTGAGCTCGCCGGCGTTGTTAATCACGAGCAGTATTTCGGCGCACTCGAAAATGGGCCGGCACCGCTCAGCACCTCAAGCACATTCGGCGCACTGGTGCAGGAACAGTTCGGCTCGCTCGACGGGTTGAAGCAGGGAATACAGCAGACCGCCGCCGCGATGCGCGGAATCGGCTGGGTGATGGTTGTCTATGACAGCACCCGTAAAGCACTGCATATCTATTGGGTCGTTGACCATGAGTTAGGTAATGTCAATCTGCCGGCTGTGGTTGCGCTTGATATGTGGGAGCACTCGTATATGCTTGATTACCTGCCATCTGACAAAGGGAAGTATGTTGAGGCGTATCTGGAGGCAATCAACTGGCAGTATGTTGAGCGGCGGTTTGACATGCTTCAGTAGTGCTGCTGCTGATCCACTATTCTTTTTGCTGATATGGTGAGCGCATCGGTGCTTTTTTGTTGTGTCTCTTTGAGGTAAGCGTTTGTTATGGCAAAGCCGACAATGAACGCGGCGGAAGGGGGTATGTTTTCCTCCTTATTACCCCAAAACCACTTCTCAATGTCCTGTGCGGATTCGGTGCACTCTCCCTTCATTTTCTCCCAAAGCCGTCTTATTTCTCGGTCGGCCATTTGTGTCAGGTGTCGTTTCGTGCTCAGTATCATTTTTTCAACAACAAACCTTTCTGATAGCCCCTCATTGACAACCTCTTCGAGCAGCCCGCAGTCCGCATCTAGCCCCCTGTGATGTGCGCGGGCAGTTGCATATATGCTGCGATAGAGGTGTTCGGTGATGGCATGCACTGCCGCATCGTCTGTGATGGCTATTTTTTCGTGCAGTTTTTCGGCATTTACAAAGAGGTATACCGTGTTTTGGTCGTATGGAAACCCGAGTATACTCTCGTCGGCTCGTGTTTTGTGCTGATTGACAGAAATCAGCACCTCGCATTCCGGCAGGTTGAGTTCGCGGTGCACCTCTCGGTAGACCTGTTCAACTGCCTGTGAAACAGCGTCCTGTGCCTCATTGCTGAGCGCTGCTGTTTCGCTTTTTAGAAAGCGCACTTCGTACATTATCTCCATGATACCAAATATCACGAAAGATGTCCGCTGACAAGACGCTTGTCGAAATCGTTTCTGTGTGTCGTAGGAGGTGTAGGAACAATGTTATAGTATCACTATGGATAAGTATGCTCGTTCTTTTCGGCAGGGGTTACGGCGTCCGATTTTGCTACTACTACTGCTTATTATGTCTTTTGTTTTTTATGCGACGACGCATGACACTTCTCGGGAAGGAGGTTCTACTGTGTCGTATGCACAGTCGTCGACTTCTCGTGCCGCGTGGTTGGTAAAATCGTTTATTTGGAGTCGGGATGTGAATGCCTGGGCGCGGACGAACTGCACTATGACAATCGGTGGGTTGGGTGCCACGGTGCTTGCTGCTTCAAGTCAGTCATATTGCAGCAACACCAGTTATGCAAACTTGAGTTTTCTGCAGTACTACCATGACATTGATCCGGATGACACAACGCCGAACAATCGTTCTGATGATGTGTACGGCAAGATCAAAGGGCGTGCGTGGTCGCCGTTCTATGGAGTTATATACTTTGACCCCTCTGATTTTCCTTCCGCCGGTGCCGGTGCGTCCTGCTACGGGCTGACCGGGAATGATCGGCAGCCGCGGATAGAGCGACCCGAAGGCGGTAATGTGCGGATAGTCGGTTGTGCGTATGTGCCGCTTTTGCGTGATTATATTCTTTTCAACAGGTCCGGCGCGACGCATTCCGCTATGCCTTCTTCTTCCGAGTGGGGCGGGGTGCATGTTCTCACGGTGGAGAATGTTGCCAGTGCGTACCTCGTGCTGCGTGGTTGCGCGTGGTCAGCGTCAAATGGTTTTTGGGCATTCGGATCGAACCAATCTTCTACCTCAGATGGCAAACAGAATTGTCTGCCGTCGGGACATAACACCAAGCTTAAAGCAGTGCTCCCTGAATCACGCATCGGCAGCCGCGGTGGTGTTTCGATTACAGTGAGTCCGACTCGCACCACCCTAAAAATCGGGCAGGAGGTTAGGTATCAGTACTTATGTCCTTCCGGGTATAATACCCCTACGCTTCGTATCGGCTCTCGGATTATTTCTACCGCCCTCGCACTTTTTCGTGGCTATCATAGTGAGATTTTCACTGACTCCGTGAGCGACCTCCTCCTTACCTGCACCGATGGCACTAATGTTTTCACCTCAGACCGCTCCTCTTCCGGTGCGATTGCTCCCTCGACTCAGAATTCTTTCTTTATTTCCTCATTTGCGGTTACTCCGTCTGTGCTCACTGAAGGCGGCTTTGTTTCATTCGGCGGCTTTGTGAGTAATCAGGGCAGTTTTGCGGATAGGGTTCCTGTTGACACTGCTACCGGGCACTGCGATAATACTCAGCGATATGGGTGTATTTACGGCGTTGCGAATGAAACGGTGATTGACGATAGTGATTCGTTGTATTATCAGTGGCGATGTGATGGGGTGGGCAATGCGGCACATTCAGGAATTTGTCAGATTCCGAAGGATTCTTCTCCTGCCGGTCTTTGTGATAATACTGTTCGCAATGGCTGCATGGTCGGCACTCCTAACGACGCTGCGGTTGTTGATATCCCTGCCTATTACCGTTGGCAGTGTGATGGTGTTAATGGTGGCAAGAACTCCGGTGCCTGTCAGTTTTCTACAAAGGCTGTTCTTGGTAATGAGGGCTACTGCACTATTACGAACAAGATTACCAAGCAGGAGATAAAGCGATTTGATGTTGACGGTATCAATGTGGGTATCCCCGGTACTGATGTGGCAGTGCGGGATGCCGTGTATGATTTGCAGTGTCGGTATAAGAGGTTTAAGAGTGACGGAACTTTTGAAAAATGGCAGTCAGTTTCTGCCCCCCCTGTTACGGTGAAGGTTTTGCCGAGAAGTGTTTCTGAACGGAATGTTTCCGGTGCCGTTGACCCGCCGGTTTTTTCTGTTTCTAATGATACTGTTTCGGTGACCATCCCTCCCGGCGCTGCTATGGTGTATGTGTACCGTCTTAACCCTGCTTCTTCGAGCCAGGTTTCCCCAAGATCGTTGTACAAAATTTTTGTTGATCGTGATGCTGTTGAGCTGAGCAACAGTGAAACTGTTGATGAGCTGAAAGTGCGACTGTTTGAGTCTGCTGTGCGGAGTAGGGTAGTGGTGGTCGGTTCCCGCTCCGGAGGTATCACCAAATCTGCGGCCATCGGCAAGTCGCTGGTTGCTGCTGCACGAACCGTGAGCGGTGTATGGAGTCAGCAGACCGCATATACTTTCTCAGCTGATGGTTCCTGCGATGAATCGCTGCGCAATGGTTGCATTGTCGGTGCTGCCAATGATGAGGCGCTTGATGACTCCTCTACACACTATAGATGGCGATGTGATGGAATTGGTGGTGGGCGAGATTCTGTTGCTTGTGAAATACACAAGCCAATTGACGGCGGTTGGAGTGACTGGGCGTTATCTCCGGATGCTGTTCCTTGCGCAAATCCATTTACCCAGACAAGGGCTTGCAACAATCCGACACCGGCACACGGTGGTGTCGGATGTTCCGGCTCTTCAAGTCGTCCGAGTGTTGGGACGCAGTGTCGGTATAATGAGGTTTGCAGATATGGCTCTTGCGAGTTGTTGCCGTTCCTGTGTCCGGCAGGTTCTGTAGGTCCGAGTCCTGAGGTTACATATTGGGAGGTCGGAAGTCACAGATGTCTTTGGCGTGCGCCGAATAGGCAACCCACTCTCCCTGGTGCTTGGAGAGGGGATCGTTATACACTTCGTGCAAACACTGTTGTTAAAGGTGGCTATGAGGGATTTGGTTCGTTGGTGTTTGAGTGTCGAGGCTCCTATGATGATGTCAAGCGTTCTAATTGGAAGACGGTAGCCACCAATTGTGGTCCGGTTAGTACTGCTTGTGATACAGCGATACGCAACGGCTGCTTTGCCGGTACCGCTGTGGAACTTGCCAGTTCTTCTACGCATTATAAATGGCGATGTGATGGGGTTGTTGGTGAGGTGTCTGTTGCCTGTGAGAAGCACTTGCCAGTTGACGGTGATTGGGGTGATTGGACACCGTCTGCGGATACCGTTGCTTGTGGAACTTCATTTGCTCAGACGAGGTCTTGTGATAGTCCGGCGCCGGCATATGGTGGTGTGGCGTGTTCCGGTTCTCCAAATCGCCGGGGTGTTGGGGAGCAGTGTTCGTCCGGTCGGGTTTGTGAGAACAATGTGTGTGTTTTGCAGTGTAGTAAAAAACGGATTGATAGAACTTTAACCGGAGGTGGGGGTGCGATATGTCCATTCCAGGCCGAAGAGGTCCCTGTCGGACGAGGCACTTATACACTCAGGTCAAAAATTACTAAGTGGGGAACTGGTTCTATCGTGTTTGAGTGTAGAGATTCGGGGTGGGTTGAGGTGAGTAATGAATGTACCAGATAATGAATGTTTCCATTGACGCCTCGCAACCTTACTGCAGAGTAGTGTGCATTACTACGCACGCCACTCCCTCTCCTCGTAACAAAAATCTAAACATTTTTAAATTGCGGAGAGGGAGGGATTCGGCGTCAAGTTTCTAAACTCGCTATCGCTTGTTAAGAACTCCCTGCCCGGGCTCGGCGACAATTTCGTTTCGCTTCGCTCCACGAAATCGTAGACCGCCTGCGCCTTTCGAATCCCTCCGTAGCGTGCATTACTATGCACGCCACTCCCTCTCCTCGTAACAAAAATCTAAACATTTTTAAATTGCGGAGAGGGAGGGATTCGAACCCTCGATACGGTTGCCCGTATGCCGGTTTTCAAGACCGGTGCCTTCAACCACTCAGCCACCTCTCCAAAGTATATGATACCGCATCCTCCGTCTCGGGCTATATAATCATTGCAGTCAGGTAATCCATAGGAGTCGGTCCCAGATCCTCCTCTTTCGGAACCTCAAGTTTTGTGAGTGCGTGTTCTATATCCTGTATGTTGACATCATAGATAGGGATTATTTCGTTGATGTTGACCACCCTTTCTATCTTAAGGATGAGGCGCGCGCGATTGCCCGGGTCGTCTATGATGTTAAATCCTTTGATGCGGTCTGTTTCCACGAAGTCGTCGTCCATAAATAAGCCGATAGGGGTTATATTGAAGAGCATGTGTCTCGGCTCTTTCCGTATGGTGCCTACGATGGTCACCGTCGCAAGGGCGAGCAGTGCGCCGAATATATAGTTTTTTATGATGATTGCCAGCAGTATTGCTCCTATACCGACGATAATGATGAGCAACTCCTTGTCTTTCGTGTATGTTTTCTTTTCCTCAGTGAATTGCCACTTAACGAGAGATTCCATGTTTTCCGTTACGGAAGGTTTTTGATCGGGGGATTCTTGATTCTTTGTTTTTTCTGTTACTGTTTCTTGTTTCATACGCATATGTAGGCAGTATACACCGTTCATACACACCAGCCGCTCGTTTTGTAATTGGTGGTATACTGCTGTTATATATGTCGTTCTCTCGCTCTCTCTTTATCCTTTCCCTCATCCTTGGCGGGATGGTTTTCCTCCTCTTCGGCACTGCGCATGCGCGGGAGCGGCCCTCCTGGGATTCGTTCTCCTCGGAATATGCCGGTGTCGGTGTTGGGTATCGGGCAGGCGTGCGATTCTTTCGGGATGTCTCTGCTGATTTAGAGGGAGGAGACCCCACGCCGTCATTTTCTGTGAAAGTGGGGACCTCGCTTCCTGCGGGGCTGCAGCTCACCGGCACCGGCTATCTTGTTGGTGTGCCGACTGCCGCCGGAGTGTCGAAATTTACCATCGTGGCAAGCAATGCCTCCGGTATTGCGGAAAAACGGGTCACCTTACACATTCGTGAGCCATTCGGTGATACCACCTATGGGCAGGGAGAGGTGCACAGCAGTATCCTTGATGCTCAAGTGTTTCTCAACAGCACCGATTGCCCGGTCGCGGCGTCAGGAGTAGGGTCACCAGGCAAGGAGGTTCTCTCATTCACTCCCGCCCTCAAGCAAGCCACCACCTGCTATCAACAGCTGCACTCTCTTCCCGCCACCGCCACCCTCACCCCGGCTCTCCTCCAACATTTCATCCAAACCTACACCGGTCGCTTTATTCCCGGAGATTTCACCCTGCCACCCGGTACCGTTCCGCTTTCTTCACCGCTCTGGAGTGATGATCGTGTCACCTACACCACCTTTTCCAATGCACCCGTTACCCGCGACCTCTCTGATTCCCTTGTGCGCGGTTACCCCTCACCATCCTTTTCTGTGCAGGCAGGAACTGCTCTCCCGATTGGGCTTTCCCTCAGCGACTTCGGCATCATCTCCGGTACCCCCACCACTCCCACCACCGCTGATACCACCATTGTCGCCACCAATTCCTCCGGCAGCGCATCGTTTCGTATCGCCTGGACTGTGCGGGAAGGCGGGTACTCCCTCGGCTCCACCCACCCTGATGTTCGTCAGGCGCAGGTGTACCTGAACGGCACTCCGTGTCCCATCGCCAGCACTGGCTCCGGTTCCCCCGGACAGGAGACCTCCTACTTCGGCACCAAGACCCGGCAGGCACTCAACTGCTACCAGCGGTTGCACAGCCTTCCTGTCACGAACACCATCACCCCAACGCTCCTCACACACCTGTCAAGACATTACACCCCTCCCGCTCTAAACAGACCTCAGGAGGTCTCCACACCTCTACAATCACCACTCGATCCGCCTCCTGCCCCTGCTGTTGTGCCCCAGGATGGTGTCTGCGATATCACTGTTTCGCAGGGATGTGCCGTCGGCACCCCCGTTCAGCATGAACCCTCCTATATCTCCTTAGGAGAGCGCTGGCGCTGTCGTGGTGTCAACAACGGCTTCAGCTCTGACTGGTGTGTCCGCTGTGACGACGGCTATTCCTTTGACGGAAGAAACTGTTCCCGCAGCACCGCACAGGGTTCTCCCGGACTCCGCTGCTCCGGCACCACTGTCTCTTTCTGCCGCCTCCCTCGCTCTGCGCACGGCAATACCGTTGCCGGCGCCTGCTCCACAGGTCGCATTGGCTCTTGCGAATATGCCTGTCGTGACGGCATCTGGACTGCTGTGGCGAACAGCTGCACAAAACCAAGCCCGTGTGTCGGAAGCACTGTTGCCGGCTGTGTTCTGCAAGATACCCGACACGACACTCTCACCGACGGCTCCTGTGCCGACGGCTCCACCGGCGCCTGCCGTTACCGCTGCACAAACAGTGTCTGGAAAGCTGTTTCTAACACTTGTGCTCGCGCCTGTGTTGACGGTACTTTCTCCGGCTGCGCGGTGGACGCTGCTTCACACGATGCTGTCGGCGGCTCCTGTACTGCCGGCTATACCGGCTCGTGTGCGTACCGCTGCACTGACGGCATCTGGAGCAGAGTTTCAAATACCTGCTCGGTGATACCTGTCGTGGAGAGTCAGAGGCGATCGTGTATCGAGGGCATTTTCTCCGGCTGTGCGCTGGACACCACCTCGCATAGTGCTGTTGACGGCTCCTGTGCCGTGGGCTATGTCGGCTCGTGCGCGTACCGCTGCGCTGACGGCTCTTGGAGTCAGGTTTCAAATACCTGTTCGGCAATATCTCCTGTGATGACTCAGGAGCAATTGCCCGGACCGTCTTTGGGCTGCTCGGCCAATGTTTTTTCTCACTGCGCTTTAGATGCTGTTTCTCACAGGGCGGTTGCCGGTTCGTGTGAGAGAGGGTACACCGGGTCCTGTCAGTATGCGTGTGGTAACGGGGAGTGGAATTTTGTTTCAAACACCTGCACGCGACAGGCCTCCTTGGCCCAAAGAGTCATTACCCCGATAGTTTCCACCGTGTCGCGACTGGTCGGTGGCGGTGGCTCTACCAATGGCGAGGGAGGTGTTAGTAATGACGGGGGATATGTTAGGAAAAATACCGCATGCTTAGGCCAACAAAGTGTGGACGGTGTTTGCGACGGTCAGGGCGGGTGTTCTTCGGGGAAGAGGCGCGATCCGGGAGGGTCATACTGGACGCACGGCTCCTGTTCCGACGGCAATATTGAACGGTCGTACAGCTGTATAGGGCAGTGTGGCGGTTCAGACGCTTCATGCTCAGGCACTACGGTTTGTGATTTGGGGTGTAGTTATGGTTATGCACTTGATGGGGAAACCAGCAGCCCGCGGTGTAATAACTGCGCTTCGGACAGCGACTGTAGAACGGGAACTTTTTGCGAAAGGGGTCGGTGCATTATCGGTGTGGGAGCACGGGGGATTCCAACCTTCAGAATCGATCGTCTGGATGAACTTCGTCAATGCGGGTGTGATACCTATGATGCGTTCTGTAGTAACAATCGCTGTACTTTCTGTTCTTGCAGCATCTTTGATGTCACGAAGAAGGAGTACAAATCAACCGGGAAATTGTGCAGTGTTACCTCTGATTGTTCAGGCGCTTCGGAAGTGGCGGGAGTTACCTGGGACAGCGAAGGGTGTCATTGTCAGCATTCACATGCGGACGGTTCTTTTCATGGAAATAACACACAGCATGGCACAGATGCTCAGGGTAACCGTGTTGACTCGGAGTGTACGGGTTGGTGCAGTCCCGGACCCTGCTATGAATCGGGCGGGATGTATGGCTGTCAAGTGGAGTGTGAGGACGGCATTGTAACGAAATCGAGCGGGTGCAAGAGCAGAGACGGTGCTTGGTGCGGCGGCGGCGGACTGGTGGGCACTCGCTGTTCTCGGGCCGCCGGCTCAGAAACACTCACGGCAAAAACACCTCCTAAGGTGGTTGACCGGACTAAAACTACCACAACAGGAACAGACACAGGAGGCGGCGCCGGCACAACGGGTGATGAGAGACGGCCTGATACGGGTAATGGCGGCACGATAGGCGGCACAGGCGGTGAAACAACCCTTGACTGCAGCAGCAGATCTTCCTGTCCGTGTCCGCAGAACGATTGGTGCTCCAGTGGTCAGGTGGGTACCTGTTCCTGTGTCCCCAACTCAGATGGAAGTCGCTGCATCCAAAGTCGTTCTTTGACCCCGTGTCCGCAAGGCCAAAACTGCAGCAACGGTTCATGTACAGGAGGAGGCGGCACAGGCGGTGAAACAACCCTTGACTGCAGCAGCAGATCTTCCTGTCCGTGTCCGCAGAACGATTGGTGCTCCAGTGGTCAGGTGGGTACCTGTTCCTGTGTCCCCAACTCAGATGGAAGTCGCTGCATCCAAAGTCGTTCTTTGACCCCATGTCCGCAAGGCCAAAACTGCAGTAATGGTTCATGCACCTCTTCCGGTGGCGGGAATGCCGATTGCCCGACGACGATAGAATCCTGCAGGTGCCATGGCATCAGTCTTTTCGGGGGATGTATCGGTACCTACTGGGAAAGAGTCAGGCTGTGTAATGGTGACGCACTCTCCAGAAAGTGTGGTAGTAGTACAACCAAAAAGAAAAAGGCCACTACTAAGGTTCGCGCTCCGGACAATCCCCCTAAAGGTCCGGAACCTATTCAAAACGTTCCCGCTCCAGAGAGGGCTGCCCAGAAAGCCCCTGTTCAAACGACTACCCAAAGGGCTCCTGTCCCTGTAGATGATACTCCTCCCTGCAGCTCTAATGAGTGTGGTTGTTCTAACACCGGGACATGGTGTCATGGGGGTTCATCAGAGAGGTCATGTTACTGCGCAGTGAGCAATGGGTCGTGTGTAAAGAAATATTCTACATCATCTTGCGCTAGTGGGGTCTGTAGCGGCGGGTCATGTACCTCAGCTGGCGATACTCCGAATAGTTATCCTCCAAAAAGTTACTCGCCAAAAAGTTACTCTCCAAGAAGCTACAGTCCAAGAAGTTACTCTCCAAGAAGCTACAGTCCAAGAAGTTACTCTCCAAGAAGCTACAGTCCAAGAAGTTACTCTCCGAGAAGTTATCCCTCAGCGGATTACGGCGAGTGTTGCCACAGAGGGCACTGTCACACTAGGAGCAGGTCTTATGCAGACGGGGACCGGAGTTGCGAACACAAGAATGACTGATCGCCTGGTGAGAACAACCCGCATACTGTGGGTTGTTTTGCCACAACACCGCTTCAGGGTTTGTGCGTCGGTCTGGCAGTGTGGGTATTGTTCATACACAGCGGCACATCCGTTCTATTTTCTGTATGGCAGCATGGTGATATATGAGACGGAGCATCTTTTCATATATCAACCTTTTCGTGACTTCTTTCCTGTTCACCTATAGTATTGTAAATTTGCTGGCGCACTTTTTTTCGCGGTATCTGTAGCAGGGTAGGATAGTTTTGTTTTTTGTTGTACTATATATGCTGTGGGCGGGGCGATTAGCTCAGTTGGCTAGAGCGTCTGGTTTACACCCAGAAGGTCGCAGGTTCGAGCCCTGCATCGCCCACTAAAAAGCATTAGAAGTGTATGCTTGACATACACCTTTCGGCGGGTTGTCTTTGCGGCTGTATGGGGTGGGGTGGTGGGGCAGTGTTGTTCGTGCTGTATGATGGTGGTATATGGAGCCGGAGGTGCTGCATGAAGACGAGTATATCGTGGCTATTGATAAGCCGCACGGGTTGGTGGTGCATCGGGGCGTGGGCACGGATGAGACGCTGGTTGATTGGATTCTTGATCGGTATCCGGAAATGCGGAGAGTGGGGGAGTCGGATTGTCAGTTGTTGCGGCCGGGGATCGTGCATCGGCTCGACAAGGATACCTCGGGGGTGATGGTGCTGGCGAGGCGGCAGGAGGCCTTTGCCGCCCTGAAGAAGCATTTTCAGAAAGGGAAAGTCGAGAAGGAGTACCATGCGTTTGTCTATGGAGAGCCGCGGGTCGCGCGCGGAACGGTCTCATTACCTATCGGGAAGAGCCGGTCTGATTTTCGGCGGTTTTCTGTGCGTCATACACGGGGGGAGCTGCGGCAGGCGCGGACGGAGTATGTGGTGGTCGGGTCGTGCACCGTGGGCGCTTCGTTTGTGCGTTTCTATCCGAAAACCGGGCGAACGCACCAGATACGGGTGCATGCTGAGTCAATGCACACGCCGATTGTATGCGATTCGTTGTATGCCGCTTCGCGGTCGCCGATGTTGGGGTTTTCCCGCCTGGCGCTGCACGCACGGCGGATATCGTTGCAAACACACTGGTACGATGAGACACTACACCTCGTCGCGCCGCATCCTGTTGATTTTTCAGAAGCGTTCTCTCTTTGTGATGATGCGGTGCAGCAATCGGTTGCGTTTTTGGGGTAGTGGCGTTTTTGGTTCTCCACAATACGCATAATACTTGTTATGGTGAGGTGCTATAGTGCTTATGTATGTCTCCATTCTCGGCAGTGTGGCGTGTTTTCCTGCTTACCCTCGGTTTGACAGTGCTTATCAGCGTGGGTTTTCTCGGGGTGGCGGACGCGCAAGAGTCTACAACCCGCCGAAGCCCCTTGGATTTGGTAACAACCTGTGCCGCTGATGAATATGCCACCAGAACCAAAGAGGGCATCGTCTGCAAGGCGCCCACAGACAACTGGGATAGTGAGGCCACCGCAGGCAGTCACTGCAGAACAGGACAGTTTCTGAAAGTTACCCCAACCGGCCTGCAGTGTTTTCCCTTCAGCGACAAGACCAGCACCTACACCACCTACTGCTCCGACTGCTGCGGAGTTGAAGAATTTGCCGTCATCACTACCCTGGGGTTGCGTTGCGCGGGTGCCAGTTGTTCCAGTGACAGTGAGTGTGCTGGTAATGCCCACTGTGACCCCATCATCAACCGCTGTGTGCAGTGTGTCGGTGACAACTGCGGGGAGTGTGTCTGGGACACTAACTACTCCTGTGATTCTGCGCAGCCGACAAAACGGGTCAAGCATTGTCGATTCTCCGGGGTTATACGGAATACGCAGTTCCTGACCTGTCCGCATAACGGGACCTGTTCGGGTGGGGCGTGTGTGTGTGTGCCGAAAACTTCCGGGGGCTGGACTGCCGCGCCGTCGTGTGCCGCGCCGTCCTCCGTGCGGTGTGACACAGCCATTCCCGATAAGTATGGCACCTGTCGGTACGGCACCACTGCGGCTTGTGAGACGATACAGTGTACCGGCACGCGACCGACGCGAACCTGCACCGGCAGGGGTACCTATTGCCCGACCGGTCAACAGTGTGGCGTGTATGGCTGCTATTCTCCGACAGGCACCTCCCCTTCTTCATACAGTCCTGCTTCGTATAGTAGTGCCCCTTCTTCATACACTCCTTCCTCCTACCCCCCCTCCTCCTATGTTGACTCCCCTCCTTCCTATCCTATTGTTGACCCCCCTCCTTCTATTGACTGCAGCAGCAAATCCTCTTGTGGGTGTTTACAAGACCAGTGTGTGGGTAATCAGGCGTACAGTTGCTCCTGTGTCGCTCGTTCGGGTCGCTGCGTTCTGAGTCGTACGCTGACCCCGTGTTCGCATGGTTGTAGTAACGGTTCATGTGATGATGACAGCCGAGGGAAGGGGGGAGGTGTAGGTGTTCGTGATCAAGGAGGCAGTTGTCCTTCGCCGAGCTACACCTGCGGTAATTGGAGCGGAGGATGTCTTACGGCGGGCAGTTTTGGCGGGTTGGTTACCGGGAACAGCAAGATACGGAGGTGTACCTGTGAATCTGAAGGCTGCTGTGATCAGGGGTCAGAGTGGTTAGAGCACGGGAATTGTAGTCAAGGCACATCAACGAATACGAAGAAGACATACACCGGCACATGGTCAAGAGGGAGTTGTAGTTCCTCGAAAAAGATCTGTGGTATAGGAAACTTTGAGACTGAAACTTTCACCTGCTCTGTGACCTGTTCCGGAGGCGCCTGCGATCCGACTACAAAACCGAGCGGATCATACAGTGTTGAAGGAGGGTGTTGTAATGGTGGGGTAGGTATAGCATGTACTACTGATGTGCAAAGAAAACAATATGAAGACACAAGGAAGGGCGCAGAACTTGTCGTAGACACCCTCACAAGTAACCATTGTCATACGGGTGGTCGGTGTGTAACATGCTCTTCAATAGTCGGTGGACATGAGGACACCGGTCATGGTTGCGGCCCTCATAATAGTGACAGCTCTGCTACCCCCCCGTCCTACCCGCCGAATAGTTACCCTTCAGATAGTGAAGATAGTGATACTCCTCCCTGCAGCCCTAATGAGTGTGGTTGTTCTAACACCGGGACATGGTGTCATG
The DNA here is from genome assembly GCA_965204115.1 of Minisyncoccota bacterium. GTDB lineage: Bacteria > Patescibacteriota > Minisyncoccia > Phycocordibacterales > JABAAK01 > JAPPJI01. The sequence continues at coordinate 494,001 of OZ241963.1, forward strand.
GGGGTTCATCAGAGAGGTCATGTTATTGCGCAGTGAGCAACGGGTCGTGTGTAAGGAAATATTCTACATCATCTTGCGCTAGTGGGGTCTGTAGCGGCGGGTCATGTACCTCAGCCGGTAATACTCCGAATAGTTATCCTCCAAAAAGTTACTCGCCAAAAAGCTACAGTCCAAAAAGTTACTCTCCGAGAAGTTACAGTCCAAGAAGTTACTCTCCGAGAAGTTACCCTTCAGATAGTGATACTCCTCCCTGCAGCCCTAATGAGTGTGGTTGTTCTAACACCGGGACATGGTGTCATGGGGGTTCATCAGAGAGGTCATGTTATTGCGCAGTGAGCAACGGGTCGTGTGTAAGGAAATATTCTACATCATCTTGCGCTAGTGGGGTCTGTAGCGGCGGGTCATGTACCTCAGCCGGTAATACTCCGAATAGTTATCCTCCAAAAAGTTACTCGCCAAAAAGCTACAGTCCAAAAAGTTACTCTCCGAGAAGTTACAGTCCAAGAAGTTACTCTCCGAGAAGTTACTCCAAGAAGCCGAGAAGTTACAGTCCAAGAAGTTACTCTCCGAGAAGTTATTCCTCATCATCAGCGAGCCTCCATTGTCATTGGGGTGGTAAGTGCAGAACCTGCGGAGAAGGTCAAGGACACGAGGATACTGGTCACAGTGGTTGCAGTCATTAGCGTCGTTATGGACATAGCGTACTCGGAAGGCACGATTGTTTCTGTGACTAATATGGGTTTTTGCGATAAGGCATCAGACCGATTACAGTGCAAAAATAAAAACAACCCGCGATATTGCGGGTTGTTTGTGTAATGCTACTTCGGGAGCCAGGTGTCGACCCACTTGAAGCGGTTGGGGGCCTGCTCCCTGGTTAACTCACGAGTTATTGATAGCCAGTAAAGAGCATAGAATTCGGCGGCATTTTCAGACATGTCGTTTCTGTAGTATGGGTCTTGATCAAGGATCAGATGTTCTCCGACTTCTGCCCGATCTTTCCTTGTTGCCTCTATAAATGCCTTGCCTTCTGCTGTCTCTTCCCAGTCAAACACACTGCCGCTGCCGTCTATGGAAACCACGGCGTGCTGATGTGCGTGGGTGATTTCATGCACAAGTATTACTCGAAAAGTGAGTTCGTTAAAATCCTTAAGTGCCCAAAGCGTCCAAACTATTCCATCGCCGTACCATCCGCCGGATCTCATCGGAGTTGACAGTTCTCTGGCATCAACATACAGCAGGTCGTGCACCACCGTGACTTTGCTTAACACCTTTCGCGCTGTATCCGGCCATCGGTGTCCCACCAGTATGTTTCCCGGGGTGTTTTGCACATCTTTGGGGAAATTCATCTTTACCCCATTTGCCAGTGTTGTCGGGCGGGAGCGGTGCACCAGCACCTCTTTGGGCTCAAAGCCCTCCTTCTCCACACGCAAGTGTAGTGCCTCTCCTCCGACATTGCGGAAGATGTATCGTCCGTCTCGATCGGTGATGATTCGTTTCCCGGATACCGGTCCTGACAGTGCGGTGACGGTTGCTCCCGGTACCGGATATACGCGGGAGCGGTAAAAATGTTTGGCACTTATCGGCTGTTGGGGAATATACACAAATCCGGCGAGGTCTTGCGCACCGGGGCGGGCGGTGTCTCTCGTGATTATCTCCGGCGGTGGTTCCAGTATGTGCAGTGTTTCTGCATGCACATACTGCTTGGCCATTTTCACTCCGTTCTTGCTTGCGCTTTCCCTGCCGACAATAAGGGTGAATTTGCCGCGGTCGTTGGGCTGTATCCGATATTTGCCGATATAGGTTGCGGGAGTTTTGCCGGGTTTGGTGTCACCAGGGGCATAATACTTCCCTGTGGCATCAAGCGGCACGATGTTGTGCCGAATATCCCTGCCGTCAATACGGTAATACAGTTTCGGACGAGCGTTGATGCCATCTGAAACTGCCTGCTCCATTTCCTCAGAGAACATTATCTTGGTGTAGACAAGTGTCCCTGGTGGTATGGCGTCAGTTATTGGTTTCGTTAATCGTCCGTCGCTGTAATAGCCGACCGATTTAACCGTTGGAGCTGAAGGTTTCCCGAGCCGCAGCTTCTCCTTGTGCGTGTAAAACGCCGGGAGTGCGTTGCCCTCAAGGTCAACACTCAATTTGCCGATAGCAAACACAAATTCGCCAGTATCTTTCGGTTGTACGGTATATTTACAGATAAAGGATGTCGTTGTCTTTCTCGGTTTCGCATCGCCGGAAGAAAAATCTTCACCCTTCGCGCCGAAATCCGCGATATTGAAACGGGTGGTTTTCCCGTTTATCCTGCGATACAGGATGGGACGGGATTGCTTGCCATCAGCAACAACCAGCTTCATGCTCTCAGAGAACTCCACCTTGATATAGATGGTTTTCCCTGCAGGTACCGCTCCGGTCAATGGTTTTGTTAACTTCCAGTCGCTGTAATAGTTGACTGATTTGACTGTCGGAGCGCCTTTCACTTTTTGCAACATCGGCGCGCCGGGTGCGGTGTCTGGCATTTTCAAGCTGCCGACTGTCTCCGCAGCGTCTTCTTTTATTCCGACCGGGTTTTCTATCTCTTCGTCGCCGCAGCCGGTGATATGTATAGCAAATACAATAATTGCGCACATCACTGCCACAATATGGATCAGGGATACCTGATCCAACCTTTTCCTTCTCATTCTGGTTTCCTCCTCAAAATAGCGTTACAAGACCTTTTTAGGGTCTTTTTTGTTAAGGCTCAAACTACAGTTATTATACAATACTGTAGCAAATATGCAAGTTACCGTAGGCACTTGCTGAGCGATATTATCTGACTTTACCCCGCTCTTCTGGCACCAGTATACCGCACCCCTTTCTCGCTGCCAATACCGATTTCTTGTTTTTGCAGTAGTCGGTTTGGTGCGGAAGGGGGTGGGATAGGTTGGGGTGAGGGGCTCTTTGATTATTGTGTTGCATTTTCCGCCGTGTATTTTTTCAGGGTTGTATACTGGGAATATGGTTGTGCGTTGTTTTTTCTATCTCTTTCTTTTTTTTGGACTATTCTTATCACCGGTTGCCATCGCGGAAGGTGCTGTTGTTTCCGGTGCCGCTCCGGGGGAGATGAAAGATGTGTTGGTGGATTGCCTGTCACTGGCGGATGAGCGGGATGCCTGCTATGCGACTGCTTGCGAGTATGAGCCCGGGTACTTGTGTGCGGAAGATGTGCTTGATGTGGTGGTAGAGATTGCCGGTCCGGAGCGAGCGATGGGGGTGCTGCACGAGATAATGGCGAGCCCTGTGTTTGCTATTACCTCTGACGGGCATCTGTTATCGCATATTGTCGGTCGAGCGACATCGCGCGTGTTCGGCTCTTCAGGGAACAATTTCTTGCGCTGTCCTTCTGACTTTAACAACGGTTGTTTTCACGGTTTTTTTGAGGACACCCTTCCGAAATCGGATTCGCCGGTGGATGTGGTTGTTTCTATTTGCGAGAATATGCCTCCTGACACACCGTTGAAAGAAAAATCCTATTGCTATCACGGTGCGGGGCATGTGTTTATGATGCAGGTGAGCCATGATCTTGATGCTGCAATTGATCTTTGCCTGCAGGTGCCTGAGAATTGGTCGGAGAGTTGTTGGCAGGGGGTTTTTATGGAGAATGCCGGTGAGCGGGAGTGGGAATTGAAGCGGAAGAATTTTCGGGAAGATGAGCCATTGTATCCGTGTACCGCTGTTGAAGATCGTTTTAAGACCGAGTGCTATGTCAATCACCACGGATATCTTATCCGGCACTATAGCGAGTCATGGGATGAACTTGTTGCTGTATGTCTCGGTGCGGAGGATTTCACGCATGCCTGTCTCGGTGGCTTGGGGCTCATGCTCGGCAGTGATTTTTGGACTACCATCGTCGCTCAAGGGACACCTGTTGAAGGTAGGCCCCACACGGAGCAGGTGGTTTTTCTCTGTAATCAGTTTCCCTATGATTACATAGATGTTTGTTACTCCAATCTTATCCCTTCGTTTCTTAATTTTGACGGCACGGATATTCGAAATGCCTCAGGGGTGTGTGCTCTTGCCGATGCAGAGCATCGGCATGCTTGCTTCGAGCGCATCGGCTCTTACCTGAGTAATTTAGTTTCCGATGAGTCGGAAAAGATTGCTGTATGCCATAGTGTTCCGAGAGAATATCGTGATGCGTGTTTGGGTGTGCGTTCGGAAGAGTTTGATGGATATGTAGATAGGGAGGTGTCCGAGGGCACTGCGGCTAATGGTTCCGGTTCATTTTTCTCTAGAGCAGTTCAGTTTCTTTCCGCGTTATTTGGCCGTTTAGCAACGGCTTTTACGCGACCGGTGCATGCACATTCTGGTGGTAGTGATGAGCAGGATCTGTCTCGGTATGCGCACCCTGAATTGCATCAAGGTCTTGAGGTGTGTTTATCGTTGCAGGAGGGGAGGGATATGTGTTATTTGTCTCTGTGTGATGGTGCTGTTGGGTTTCTTTGTGCGGAGGATGTACTGCATACCGCCACGGTCGGTTTTGGTCCCGAGGTGGCGATGCAGGTGTTGGAGGAGATGATAGCAAGCCCCCTTTTTTCATTCAATGCGGCGAACGAAGGGCACAGCTTGGCGCATGCTATTGGGAGAATAACTGCACAGCACTTCGGTGGCACCGGCGATGCCTTTTTGCGATGTCCCACTGCACTTGATTATGGCTGCCAGCATGGGTTTCTTGAGGATGCGTTGATTAGAGTTGACTCTCCCGCGGAGGCGGTGACGAATATTTGTGAAAGTTTGCCGGCAGTGCCGACGATAGGTCGACCGAATTGCTACCATGGTTCGGGGCATGGAGTGATGATGAATGCGAGCTATGACCTTGCTGAGGCACTTGCTGTGTGTGATCAGGTTCCCGATCCTTTGAGTTGTTTTACCGGAGTTGCTATGGAGAATGTGAGTGGGAAGACCTCCGGTAGAATACAGGAACTATATGCAGAGCATGACAGTTTTGAAAAAGATAACCCGCTGGCGCCCTGTGACACACTGACTGACACACTTCATCGCAGGGCGTGTTATCGACAGCACATGCCGTATTTGGCATCTTATTTCAGCCATGACCTGCAGGATGTGGTGGATGCCTGTCTTGGTGCGGGTGATCCTGTTGATATTCGTGATTGTGTGTTTGGCTTCGGTGCGTATGGTATCTATGACGGCATTCAGGAGAGTTTTCTTCACGGTTTTGAGGGTGATTTTATGGACAAAATAATTATTATGTGCAATCAGTTTCCTGAGGAATACCGCATGCATTGCTACACACCGGCGATTGATCAGTCGACTGTTTTTTATCGGGTGAAAAGGGCTTCTGATTTTTGTTATAAGATTGACGCGCGATACATGCGGGAGTGTTTCAATGTCATCGGCGATCGTTTGAGGAGTTTAGTTGTTGATCGTGACGAGACAGAAGCAGAGTGCTCTTCAGTTCCTGAGGAGTATCGGATTGAGTGTACTGATCCGCATCGGCATCAAGGGGAAGATGTCTCTGTTGATACGCCTTTTGGCGTGATAGCGGTTGAGCAGGCATCCGATTCTTTATTTGCGTGGGTTAAGCAGCTTCTTTCTGACATTGTTGCGGATGTATTCAGTGTGCTTGGTATGTTTGCTCGCCCTGTTTCCGCGCAAAGTGTTGCTGTGCCTTTAGCTGAAGGGGTGGAAAAATGTTTGGAGCAAGGGGGTGAGGTGGCGTGTTATGCTTCGCTGTGTGCATATGAGTCAGGGTATTTGTGCGCGGAGAGTATTTTGGAGGTGGTGACGAAAGGGTGGGGTCCTGAGGTTGCTATGGAAATACTGATGAATATGATACAGAGCCCACTTTTCTCTTTTAGTCCGTCATCAGAGGGGCATAACTTAGCTCATACCGTTGGTCGGGTTACAGCGCAATGGTTTGGATCTGATGGAGTGTCATTTATCAGATGCCCGACTGATCTTGCGTATGGCTGTCACCATGGGTTTTTTGAGGTTGCACTTGTCGCATCGGAAGGCGACCCTGCCGCCGCGGTTCACAGCATCTGTGAGCATATGCCGGATAAGCCGGAGTTGGGGAAGGTGAGTTGCTATCATGGTGCCGGTCACGGGATAATGATGCATGAGAGCCATGACTTAGATAGAGCACTTGCGGTGTGCGATCAGTTGTCTCACGGGCGGAATATTTGCTATGATGGTGTTTTTATGGAGCATATTAACGCAAGGCATGGTCTCGGATCGGAGAATAATCAGTTTGATGTTCATAATCCCCTTGCGCCGTGTAATGTTGTTGCAGAGAAGTATCGGCATGATTGCTTCTATCGGCATGGGAACTATCTGTTCCCCTATTTCGGGTATTTATTGGAGGATGTTATTGAGGCGTGTCTCGGTGCCGGTGAGCACATTGAGGTGTGCTTGACTGCTGTTAGCGGCTCTTTGTTTCTTCCCAGTTTTCAGGAGCGGGTGTTTCCCGGTATGCGAGGTTCATTAGCGGATAAGGCGACGACGATATGCGGTGTGTTTCCTGATGGGTACAAGCGTGTCTGTTATGTTGTTTTTGCCGGAGAGGCGACTATTTTTCATGGAGCGAAAGAGGCATCAACTCTTTGCTCTGATGTTGATAAGGTATATCAATCGTTATGCCTGAGAGAGGTTAATAGGAGAGTTAATGATTTGGCGGCAACTGATTACGAGCGAATTGCGATGTGTGCTGCTGTTTCTGAAGAGTACCAGCATGTATGCTTGTCTGAAGGTGATTTTGATCGTCGTTCTGATCAGGCTGAGGAGACAGCAAGTTCCACCCCCCCCTCTTTTTTACACGACTTATTTGCTTATGTGGATAGTGTTGTGCGCTCATTTTTTTCCGCGGTTGTCGCTATAAAGCGTCCTATCAAGAATGTATCTCATGCTGATTGTGATGCCTCTCCTGTATGGCGATATGTGGGTGATTTTGTGTATGGAGGTGTTGGGGATCGTGACTATTTCGGGGATGCCGTCTCTTTATTCGGCACTACGCTTGCGGTTGGTGCGTTTGGAGATGATGCTGGTGATATTGACACTGGGGCGGTGTATTTGTTTGAGTTGGGGGGTGGCGCCCTCGGAGATCCGTTACTTAAAATTTCCGGCGAGCAAGCAGGAGAGGGATTGCTTAATGTCGGTTTGGAGGCGAGAGATCGTCTTGGCAGAGGTTTGTCACTTCAGGGCAATACTCTTGCGGTGGGCGCGTATTATGATTCAGAAAAGAAGGGGGCAGTATATCTGTTTGAGTCGGATGCTGAAGGTGTTTGGAGTCAGTCGCTCAAGATATCTGACAATGAAGGTGGTAAAGGATTACTTCCGATTTCTCTGAGTCGTGCCGCTCATTTTGGCGCATCTGTGTCGTTGCACGGTAACAGATTGGCAGTCGGCGCATATTTGTCTGATGACGGTATGGGTGCGGTGTATCTGTTTGAGAGGGATGCTGACGGTATTTGGTCATACCTGTTGAAGTTGTCCGGGACAGTTGTTCCGCATGAGCGGGATGCTGCGTTTGGGCGATCTGTTTCCCTGTATGGTGATTTTTTGGCAGTCGGCGCACCTCGGAGTGGCCCTGGAGATACCGGGGCGGTATATCTTTTTAATCGCGATGCATCTGGCACATGGGATCTTGTGTTAGAATTTTCTGTCACTGGTGCGGGAGTTGACTTGTCAGAGGGTCTGGATGAGAATGATCATTTCGGAACCTCAGTTTTTCTTCGTGATACTGTTCTTGCGGTCGGTGCGTATGGAGATGATAGTGAAATTGCTGATACCGGAGCAGTGTACTTATTTGAGAAGAGTGTCGGCAGTAACTGGGAGCAATCGTTGAAGATATCTAATGCCAGTGAGTTATTCATCGTGCCTCTTGAGGAGGGCGGGATGTTCGGGAGTGCTGTCTCGTTTTCCGATGAGGTGTTAGTTGTCGGTGGATACCTGTATGATAGCGGGGGCACTGAAAGAGGTGTGGTTTATTTATTTGAAAATGAGTTGCAAAATACTTGTTCTGCTCAATATCGCCTATGATTATGTTAAGCCGTGTAAAAAGAAAAAGTGTGCCATTTGTTATTGCGGTCATTTTTTTGATTATTCTTTTCACACTTGCTTTTTTGTTTGTGGGGGCAACAGAGGATCAAAGGGGTGGTCATTCAGCAATGATGCGTTCTGTAAGTCGGTGTTTAGAGCGGGATGGTGAGCGAGATGCGTGCCTTGCATCTTTGTGTGAACATGAAGTTGGCTATTTGTGTGCTGAACATGTTGTTGATATGGCGACTAAGGTTGGTGGACCTGAGGCGGGAATGGATGCTTTGCGGCAGATATTGGAGGGTCCTGTTTTCGGAATTGACTCAAACGGGCATCAGTTGGCACATATTGTGGGCAGGGCATCTTCGTTGCACTGGGGATTCTCCGGTGATGTTTTTAATCGGTGTCCTATTGATTTTGACTATGGTTGTTTGCATGGTTTTTTTGAGATTGCCATGACCAAAGTTGACTCCCCGACGGATGTACTTGTTAGTATTTGTGAAAATGCATCTAACGGTCCGAAGTTTGATAAAGTGAATTGCTATCACGGCGGCGGACATGGTGTCATGATGAATGAGAGTTACAACCTTGATAAGGCGCTCTCAGTATGTGATTCTTTGCCGGCTGATTTCATGCGTCGGGATTGTTGGGGAGGTGTCTTTATGGAGAATAATAATAGGTTTCGAAATGGTTTGGTGGCGGATGAACAGAGCACATTCCGCTCGGACAATCCGCGCGCGCCTTGTGACTCTGTGGCAGATAAGTATCGGCATTCGTGCTGGATACTTCATGCTGATTATCTGATTAACGCCTACAGCACTTCATTGGATGATTTGATTGATGTTTGTCTTGGGGCCGGTGATTATGTTGAGGGATGTTTGCATGGTGTCGCCAGGATATTTTCCGCTGAACGGCAGGATGTTATACTCCGCGGATCTGATATTGAGATAGAGGGAGACTTTGTCGATCGCACTTTCCAGTTATGCGATAAGTTTCCCGATGATTATGTGCAGTCATGCCATTTTTTTGTTGTTGAGCATTTTATATTTCCGTATAAACTTCGCACTGGCTTTGATCAGGCACATAAATATTGCATGCTCGTTGATTCTGATCGGGGTGAATGTTTTGAAAGAATAGGAATTCGTCTCAGCGATTTGATGGATGATGACGCGCGAGTGGCTATGTGTGAGGCTGTTCCACCTGAATGGCGCGATAGGTGTTCCGATGCTCGGTAATAGGTTGCAGTGTTTTACTGAAATTGATGTTGTGTCATACTGTTACTATTGTGCTTATGAGAAAAGAGTTGTTGGCAGTTATTTTTTTGCTTTTCCTGTGTGTGGCGTTGAGTGTATTTTTTGTGCTTGATTTCGGTTTTGATGGCGCTGATCGCGCTTCACCGGATGTGGCTTTGACGCCTGCTATGGATTCAGAGAAGTTGTTGTATGACGATGCGTTTATGGATGAGATGCTGCAGTTGTATTCACTGCGGTCGTTGACCGCTTCGCTGAGCCGTCTTGGGTCTGTGAAAGGGATTGATTGTCATGATCGCGCGCATGAGCTGGGGCGGCGGGCGTATGAGACGGTCGGTTCTGAGGCGTTTAAGAGTTGTGGCATTGAGTGTCATTCCGGCTGTCGGCATGGTGCTACCGAGGCGTTTTTTGCTGATAAGGGGACCTCCGATTTAATCAGTGGCATGGGGGTTCTCTGCGGAGATGAGATGGGCAATAAGTTTCATATGCACCAATGTATTCATGGTATTGGGCACGGACTGATGGCGTGGTATGATTATGATTTGCATAAGGCGTTGCAGGCGTGTGATTTGATAGAGCACCCGTTTCATCAGGGCTCTTGTTATTCTGGTGTGTTTATGGAGAATATCGTGGGCAGTATTGTTCGTGACAAATCGGTTCCTGATGGGGAGGTGTACCATCATACAGATTTTTTGAGTGATGATCCGCACTACCCATGTAATGCGATTGCTGATCGGTACAAGTGGCAGTGTTACTGGGGTCAGACGGATCGCATGCTTCAGCTTTCTGGAAATATTAACTTATTAGGGGATTTTTGCGCCGAGTCACCGGAGTTTGTTCATGGTGCTTGTTTTCATAGTATGGGGCGAACCACCTCCGGTTTTTTTTCTCGTGACATAGGGCAGAGCTTTGCAGTGTGTGACGCGGTTCCTGATGCTGCAAACAGAAATATCTGTATGGGGGGTGTGTTGTCTGATCTTTTTTGGGATCAAACACATGCCGATCGAGCGGTGGCTTTTTGTGAGATGTCATTAAACACTTCGTTTGAAGAGCGATGTTATGAAAACCTGATTATCAGGGCTTCTGAGACTGTTTCCGATGTGGATATGCGGTGGTTCTGTGAGAAGTTGCCTGATGCCTACTATGAACAATGTGCGCATCAGGAGACACCGCGGGCATTTCCTATTTCTACACAGGGCGATATCTCGCCTGTCGCCGTGGAGAAAACCGATACCGCGGTTATTCGGTATGTGGATGGCAGGTATGTTCCTGATGCGGTTCATATCTCAGTCGGGCAGGAGGTGGTGTGGGTGAATGAGGATGGTAAACGGTTGTTTTGGCCTGCGTCTAATATCCACCCGACGCATACTGCGTACCCGGGGTCTGCTATTCAGAAGTGTGGTACTGATGAGCAGGGGGGTATTTTTGATGCATGTGAAGGGTTGCCGCGTGGCGCGGAGTATTCATTTGTGTTTACCGAGGTGGGGCAGTGGCGGTTTCACGATCATATCAATCCGCGGGCAGCGGGTACGGTGATTGTTTCTGAGTGATTTTCACCGTTCTGTTGCATGTGGTACAGTGTGGTCAGAAATTGACGCTGTGTCAGTTGTGTATTTTGGTGTAAAAAGTGATTTCCCGAGATGTTTTCGGGAAGGAGGAATGCAGAGTGAGTAGATTGACGGAGATTATAACGGTGATGATTGTGTTTATTGTTTCAGTGGTGCTATTTTCGCCATACACCCACGGCGATATTCGATTTGAGGAAGTTTCACACCACGCAGGGATTGTGCGAGTTGGTGAGAGTTGGGGGAATGCTTGGGGTGACTTTAACGGAGATGGATACCTTGACTTGTGGGCAACGAATCATCGGCATAAGCCGTGTCTCTATCAGAATAACGGTGACGGTACTTTCACGAATGTCATTGACGAGGTTTGGAACGCGAATCCATCTGCGGACACCCATGGTGTCGCGTGGGCGGATTTTGACAACGATGGTGACCAAGACCTCATTGTTCTGTCAGGCGGTACTGGTGGTCTTAATAACAGGGCTCGTGATAACAATGCTAATCATTTGTATGTAAATACTGACGGGCAGTTGGTGGAGCGAGCTGCTCATCTCGGCGTGGATTATCCGCTTTTGCGGGGGAGGACGCCGCTGTGGCTTGATTGGAATGGGGACGGTTTGCTTGATGTTCTATTAACCGGTGTTGCCCGAAAGGATGCATCCGGAGCGCTTGTCAGATCAACCCTCTTCAGTCAGGTGGATGGACGGTTTAAAGATGTGAACAGTATTTCAGGATTCTCTCTGGAGGAGAGTGTGGAATTTGCGCAACTAACGCACCTGACCGGTGAAGAGGGATTACACCTCATTTGCGGTTCTCATTCCCATATATATCCCGCTGCTGTGTACGACTTGTCGGGTGCGCTCTTGCATAACATAACAGGTGCTTTGAATTTGCAGGGTGGCTTTGTTGTTCAGGATGCCGCAATTGCGGATATGAACGGCGATCTGCTGCCGGACATATTTCTTGCACGGGGTATTTATCCGTCCAGTGTTCGTCAGCCGAGTGCGCGTAGGTTGGAACTTAATATTCAGAGCACCTTAGGGGTGCTTCCCCAATCTATCCTTGAGGAGAAGGGTGTCAGTTTCAGATCTGACGGCGCGGTGTTTTTTGAGGTTTATTCGGAATGGAAGCCGCGTCGTGATTTGGTTAAGATCGGCTCGGGTGGGCATCCGGTAACATCTTTTGACAGTGGCATCTTTGCCGGTGTTATGCCGGACCTTAAGGCAGCGTCTTTTAAAGTTCGGCTGTCGCCGAGTAATCCGAGAGCCCAGGGGTTGCAGGCGCGTCGGGAAAATGAAAAGTTTGGGATTTACATAGGGTACAATGCCCGCACAAAAAAGTGGGAAATCCTTTATCGCAATCTGCCCGCGACAACATTGGTTGAGGCGGGCAATCCCATAACAGATGTGGAACCATTCAATTTCTTCCCTTCGGTTAATATGCATGGTGATTTGCTGATGCACAAGGGGAATGATTTTGAGGTGCTGTCTCCGTTGGGTGAAGCAGGGTTTCCGGATTGTCATTCTGTTGCGGCGGGGGACTTTGATAACGATATGGATGTTGATCTGTATCTTGTCCGCTCAAGTACGGGTGAAAACCTCCCGAACTGTCTGTATGAGAATAATGGTGTCGGATATTTTATCCGAGTCAGGAATGCTGGCGGAGCGGCGGCGAATGTGGATGGCAGAGGTCAAAGTGTTACTGTTGCTGATTATGACCGGGACGGCTTCCTTGATCTTTTTGTGACCAACGGGAGAGGGGCGTACCCTTTCAGTGAAGGCCCCGACCAACTTTTCCGTAACCGTGGTAACAGCAACAACTGGCTTCAGATTGATTTAGAGGGATCTGTTTCCAACAGAGACGGTATCGGCGCGAAGGTTCTCGTCGTGACACCTGACGGAAAAACACAAGCGCGAGAAAACGGCGGCGGCATCCACTGGGCGCAGCAAGATCAGAAGCGTATTCATTTCGGGCTTGCGCAGAATGACAGCATTGTTGAGCTGACCGTTTTTTGGCCGAGCGGTATTGTGCAGAGGTTGCGGAATGTGGCGGTAAACCAGGTGCTGCGTATTATTGAGACCGATGTTCAGGAGTCCCTCCACGGTGATGTTAATCAAGATGGGGTCGTCAATGTTTTGGATCTTGTTATTGTGGCGAAGCACTTCGGTGAAAGTCCTCTCGCTGATGTGTCGGCTGATGTGAACAAAGACGGGGCAGTGAATATTCTGGACCTCGTTGCCATCGCAAATGTAATGAGCAAATAACAGTGTTTACCCGCAGGCAATGTCTGCGGGTCTACTTTTTTGTGGTGTGGCGATTGTTTCTGAGTGATTTCCACACAGTTTATTGCTCTTGCCCGTTGCGGTGTATACTTGGTGTGTATGGTTACTGAGAGGGTTTTTATTTTGTCTTTCTTGCTTGCATCTTTTTTTGCTGTTTCTTTGCTTTCTGCTGGTGTTGTGTATGCGCATGGGGGTGAGGAGCATGCTGGGTTGGCGTCTGAGGTGAATGTGTGTCATTCGTTGTCGGAGGCGGAGCGAAGAGCATGTTATTCGGCGACCTGTGAAGGTGGTGTGACGGATGAGTGTCTGGAGGATATTGTTGATGCGGCGGTGGATGGTTCCGGTTTGAGGTTTGCTAATGCTGTGATGGCTGACTTGGAGAGTGCTGGGCTGTTAGATGATGCTGGCGTGTCTTTGTACGGACTTGCGCAACGAATAGGGGAGGTGATGGCACAGCAATATGTTGATGGCTTAGGGCCTATGACTTTTATGGATTGTGAGGTTGACCATCATTACGGGTGTCATTATGGGTATTTTGAGAAAGTGCTCTCTGCAGATGGTGTTTCGCTGGACATCATTTCAGCTGTTATTTGTGATGTGGATACTTCTCAGCAGGATGTGTGTTATCATCGGATGGGGCATATGTTTTTGAAACACCATAACTACTCGCTCTCTCCTGCGCTCTCTCAGTGCGATGCGTTGCCGAGCGCATTTCGAGCATACTGTTGGGATGGGGTGTTTATGGAGAATGTGAATGAATTTTTCTTCTCCAGGCGTGAGGGAGGTGATGGGTTTATCAGTGATGAGCGGCCATTTGCCCCGTGTGATGCTATTGATGAGCGGTATCGTGAGCAGTGTTTTAAGAATCATGGTAGGTATCTGATTTATTGGTTTGAGGATGCCCCTTTTGATGTGTTGGATGTTTGTGGTGACATTGAGGTCGGTGAATACGACGAGGTGTGTCGGCACTCAATTCGGGATGCCTCTTCCGGTGTGGATAGTCACCATACGCATGACGATATGGATACTATGCGTGGTGATGGGGTGGCGGATTCACGGTCATGGTTTCAGAAGCTGATTGACTTTGTTGTTGGGTTGTTTTCTGGTGGAGGTTCATCGGATCGGGTTGGTTCAGATGGTGAGGCATTTTCACGCATGTTTCCTGATGGTGTTGCACCGAGTGAGGTGGACCATAGTGTTATGATTTCCTATGAGAATGGGCAGTTTGTGCCGAATGAGGTGCGTATCGCGCCCGGGCAGGCGGTGCTGTGGATGAATAATGATCAGGTGTTTTGGCCTGCGGGGGATTTGCACCCGACGCACCGTGAATATCCCGGATCAAATATTACGAAGTGTCATACTGATGAGCGGTCAATGATTTTTGACGCATGTGAGGCGATGGGTCCCGGCGCGGCGTATGCTTTTCGGTTTAATGAAGTCGGTGAGTGGAAATTCCACGACCATATTAATCCAAAAGCGACGGGTACGGTGATTGTGTCTCGCTGATGGTTGGTGTTTGTGTCTTGTTGCTTTTCTTGCGGTTATTTTTTGTATTTTTTCTGGGGCTGTGTGTTTTAGCGTGTTATACTGACATTAGATTTTTTGAAAGGAGGGTTCTACCAATGGCTGAAATTTTTGTTGGTGCTGTTGTTGCCGTGTCACTCATTGTGTTGACGGTGGTTGTTGCGCAACAGTTGGTTTCTTCCGGCGGCAGGGTGCAGTAGAAAGGTGGTGATCCCACATCTTAAAGAGCGGCTCTTTTGAGCCGCCTTTTATTTATTTTGTTGACAAAATGGCTTTTGCAAATAAAATGCAAAAATATCCTTATTTTAAGGGATATTTTTTTTATTTGCAAACCGCTGTGCAAATAAAATGTGAAAATATCCTTATTTTAAGGGATATTTTTTTTATTTGTAAATACAGGGTTTTATATCAAACGCTTGGATGGAAGGGTGTATAGTGTGCTCTTTTTGCTTCCGTCAGGGCTGATTCTTTTTAATAGGCCCTTTGCAACCCAGTTCGCGAGTGTGCGTGACATTTCATCTGTCTGAGTGATGCCGGTAATTTCTCGTGCTTTTGCGTTGTCAATATGCATTGCATGAGCAAGGTGATTGCGTATCTTTTTCCATTCGCTTGAACACTTTTCATTTTTCAGCACTAGTTTTACGCAGTAGTGCAGGTCTGGGTATGTTATGAAAAGAGGCGGGTAGAGATTGTTTTTCTCCATCTCTCCTCGCATTGCTTTGACACTCTCGTTGCGGTCAAGGTTGGGTGGTTCCGGAAAATCTCTGAGCGTTTTGATTATAAGATCATTTCGGAACCCCATCGCTCGCTCGTTGCCGATGTTGTGTTTTGTTATGTTAAATGGAAATAATCCTGGGTTGGTAATTTCGATTCTGTTGGGGAATATGTTAATTTCTATGTCTTGTTTTATGTGGTAGTCGCGGTGTATGATTGCATTGGTTATGCCTTCCTTGACTGCGCGCTCAGGTAAGGCGAATGATGTCTTGAACCCTGCGCGGATTTCAATTCCTGTGTTTAGAATCTGTAATACCTGCCTCTGTGTTTCTTGTATTACCTGTGTAATTGCCCCTTGAATAATTTGTGGCACTCCAGTAAAGTTTGGCGTTTCCCCGAGCACTTCTTCATTTGTTGTGTACACTGCGATTTTTACGGCACATTTTGTTTCCATAAGGTTGGTTGGGTGTTCGGCGAACAGTAGCACAGCAGCTCGTGTTGGTTTTAGTGTTCCTGTGCGCTCACCCTTTCTCGCCAGTCCTTTTGATTCCAGAACATGACCGATGCCTTCACCCTTTTCCCTTAGTTTATTCTTTTTTGCCCATTGTTGGTAGTGTGTGGTTTCAAGTAAATCAATGGATACTCGGTCAACCAATTCTGCTTCTGCCCGCTTAAATCCTTTCGCATAACTGAGCTGTAGGGCTTCATGCGGTGCCAACTCTTTGTTACCTTTGTTGAGACGGATGAACATCCTTTTGTTTACACTGTGAAGTGATTCTTGCGCTTTTGGTATGCGTAGCAGAGCAATGGTTTTATCGTTTGGCGCATGAACTTTTTCACATCGGGTAGGTATTTGCGGTATGACTTTGCCTAAGCAGCGAATTATTTCGTCAAAATTTTCTTTATTCTCCTCAATGCCAAATATTCGGCCGTGTCCTTTTAGTGTTGTTTTTTCAGGGTCACTGACCCCTAAGATAATGGTGCCGCCGTCGGCGTTGGCCATTGCCACCGATGCCTGTAAAACAGATTTGACGGTCTTGGAGTCATTGCCGAGTCGCTTGAATTCAATTTCGTTGCTCTCTTCGGGGATTTCTAATATTTGTTTTATCGATATCGGTTTCATAGCAGTACTATATCATTAAATGAAATGGTTTGTGTGGAGGGGGTGTCCTGCATTTTAGGGGCGGCTCTTTTGAGCCGCTTTTTATTTTTGTTTGTGGTTGCGGTTGAAGGCGGCGATGTAGTTGTCTATGAGGGTGCGGGTGGATTGTTGGACGGTCATGCCGAGGTTGTAGCAGGTGAGTTGGCGTTCTTTGTCCCCGGTGTCTTGCTGGCTGAGGATGTTGTTTAGCTTTCCGGATGAGTCCTGTAGGTTGGAGAACATTTTGTTTATAAATTCGGTGAATCGCTCTTTCTCTTCGTGTAGTTCTTCGTGCTGTTCTATATGGTTCTCTATCTTTGCTGTCAGGAGTGTTGTCCTCTCCATTATGTTGTTGCAGCGCTGGCGGCAACTGTTGCCGTAGGTGGTGGCCTCAAAGTCGCGTATCCTCGGGTCAATGAGAAGCTCGTTTGCAAAGATGTTTTTCAGTTCGTCAAGGAGGGTGCTCATTGCATCGGCTGCTGTTACTTGTTCTTGTTCGGGCGGTTCCTGTTCGGTTTTTACCCTTCTCAGTTTTGCTAATAGTTTTTTGATCATACGATTGCAGTATACTCTGTTTTTGTGTGGGTAGTGTGCTTCGGTGTATGGCACAATGAGGAGTGTATGAGGTTGCGCGATGTTTCACGATTATTGTATTTTGATACTAAGAGGAAGGTGGTTGACAAGAAAGCCGAGCTTACCGAGCATCAGGCAGATGCCGGTTCGCAGTGGTCCGGTGAGGTTGTGCGACCGCCGCAGTCACGGTATCTCGTGTATTTGGCGGTGGGTACTTTCTTGTTTTTTATTACTGCTATTGTGACCACATATTTTATTCGGTATGCGGGTATTGATAGGACGGTTTCTCCGGAGAAGATTACGATCGCGACGCAGGGCGCGGCTGTGGCGGATGGCGGCGCGGCGGTGCCGCTGACGATACGGATTGCGAATCGGAATTCGGTTCCGATAGAAGGGGCGTTGTTGTACATTACGTATCCTTCGGGGACTTACAAGCAGGGAGATGATGGTGTTGTGTTATTGGAGAATGCGGATAAAGAGTTGCTTTTGGGGGAAGTGGAGCGGGGCGGGATAGTGAATCGGCATATCACACCGGTTTTTTATGGGGAAAGTGGTGCTACTAAGGAAATCTCCTACTTGTTGGAGTATACCATTCCGGGGGTTGCGAAGCGGCAGACACGACGAGGGTCGCATGAGGTGTTGCTTCGTACCGCTCCGGTTTTGGTGAGCAAGCCGGAGTATACCGGTGTCGTTGCAGGGAAAGAGGTAACTTTTTCGTTTACTGTGCAGTCAAATGCGTCTGCTGTATTGCCGATGGTGTATGTGGACTTGCGGTATCCTGTTGGCTTTACCCCTCGGCGCTATTCGCCGAATCCGGCGAATGTGAGTGCTACCGAGTGGCGGTTTCCCGGTTTGCAGCCGGGTGCTAAGGAGACCATTACCGTAACCGGGACAATTCGCGGCGGAAGTCAGGCGCTGCAGGCGATTTCTGCGCGGGCTCGTGTTGCGCCGTATGCGGGTGATCTTACTGATGCGGTTGTTGTTGATGCCGAGGAGGATGAGGTTGCTGTCGCTGATTCGTTTTTTGCTGTGCAGTTGCGGCTGAACGGGAAGCAGGCGGATCGGATTGTGGTGTCTCCCGGTGATATCGTGCGGGGGAGTATTCGCTGGGTTAATCAGGACTCGTCGCAGCTGCGTAATGTTGTGCTCACGGCAACCCTTGCCGGAACCGGGCTCGATGAGAGCAGTATCACTCCCGAGGACGGTGGCTTCTTTGATGAGGTTCGGCGGTCGATTGTGTGGGATAGGGAGAGTGATTCGTCGTTCTCTTCGGTGCGTGTCGGGGGAAGCGGCACTGCTTCCTTCAGTTTTCGTGTCCTGCCGGATTTAGTTGAGTTTGCGCAATCGCAGAAGTATATCCAGGTATCTGTTTCTGCAGAGGCGCACCGAACGCATGTCGGGGCAGTGGAGCGTGTTGAGGATATTGTGGTCGGTCGGGCGGATGTGCGCGGTGTGCTGCGGGTTGTGGGGAGTACCTTGTATTCAACCAGCTCCGTTCGGAACTCCGGCCCGTTGCCACCGCAGGTCGGCAAGGAGACTACCTATGTCTTGAAGTACTTTTTGAAAAATAGCGGCAATGATCTTTCTCAGGTTGAGCTCATGGTGCCGTTGGGTCGGGGTGTTGTATTGACGGATATTACCTCCGGCGTCGCGTTGAGCGAATGGGAGTATGACGAGTATCAGCATGCTGTGATGGTGCGGTTGCCGTCACTGACGGCGAGCGGTTCCCGATCCAGCCGCTCTGTTGAGTTTCAGGTTGCGGTTACGCCGCAACGGCAGGATGTCGATCGGCATATTGTTTTGGCGAAGCGGGCGACCTATCGTGCGTCAGATGTGTATGTGGGGGAGCCGCTTGAGGGGAGTGTTGGGCAGCTGACGACAGAAATTTTTGCTGAGTATGTGAAAGACACGGAGACCGTTGACTATCAGCAGGAGGTTGAGGGAGACAGGCGGGGGCGGGTGGATATGATTGATATTGTGCAGTAGGGTGTGAGTTACTATAAACATTTTTTTGTCCTGTAAATGCAGGATATTTTAATTAAAGTCCTTGTTTTATAGGGTTTTATTTTGTTTATAGTAAGTTTTTACTGTATGGTTTGTTTTGTCCTTTGTTTGTGGTATTTTTTGACGACTGTTGATTTTTATATTGATTTTGCTTGTTATTTTTTGTGATAGTGTTTCGGCGTTACTATGAGTATAATTTTGTCTTTTGTTTATAGGGTATTTTTTCTATCGTATGTTTTTGTCTTATTTTTCCTTGCTATTTTTTACCTTATAGTATATACTGTTGCTGATGAAGAAAATAGGAAGCACAAAACAAAAGATGTTGGATCTCTTGCGTGATCAATGTCTTTCTCCACTTGATTTACAACAGGCACTTGGTATCAGTGCTTCTGTGGTGCATGGACATCTGCGGTTCTTGTTGCGCGAAGGTTTTGTTGAGAAAGTTGGAAGTGCGCCGCGAGTTTGTTATATAGTGCGTAAAGAAAGTGCGGCTGATGCTGTTAATGAGCATTTTGTGTTTCAGGATTCATTGGGGAAATTGCATCATGGTATGGATGGGTTTCGTCTGTGGTCTCAGCAAGGTTTGAAGAAGATGTCTTTTGAAGAGAAGATCGCTTTGTATGCTGACCGGATTTCAGTGATGCAGTCGAACAGAAAGGGTTTTTTCTTTGATTTGACTGGCAAGTTACAGAAAGTCAAAGATGTCGGGGAAGATGTATACCTCAAAGAGTTGGCATCTCTTTCCCTGCGTACCTTGCAGGACTTTGGTAGAACCAAAATGGGGGTGTATATGGATGTTGTAAAGGGTATTGGCACTAGTACTGCAGCAGTTATGGATATTATGGATATGATTTTGGATTTTTCTGTTCCGCTTATTATTGCATACGCTAAAAAACATCAAGTAAATGCTGTTGGCTTTATCTCTCCCACACGCAAACGACAGAATCAAATTATGACTTTTTTGGAAAAACGGTTTCGTAAAGGACCACTTCGTGTAGCTGCTGTGGATATAAAAAAAATTCGTGGTCCTATTTTTCGTGAGCAGAAAACTATTCGTGATTTGCGGGATAGGATTCATAATGCAAATCGTACTTTTCAGATCTCTCCGTATTCACATGTTCATAACTATAAAAGGATATTACTCGTTGATGACTTTGTTGGGTCTGGCACAACGCTCAATCAGGTTGCGAAGATGTTACGACAGTCGGGTTTTGCCGGAGAGGTTTTTGGGCTTGGCGTTGTCGGTGAAGAGCGCGGCTATAGCATTGAGAAAGTTTCTTGATTTTTCTCATTGGCAAAAAAGGGTGTGTTTGGGGTGTTTGTGTCTGTAGAAAAGGTGGTACAATAAGGACAGTATGAAGCATAAGGGCGTTACTGTACAAATCACTTCCGGTACCATTGTGCTGGTGCTGTTCTATCTGCTGGTCGCGTGGTTTTTGTATGAAATACGGGATGTCCTACTGATTGTTATCTCGGCGATTATTTTTTCTATGGCGTTGGCACCCGGGAAGCGGTTTTTTGCGCGGTTTAAGGTGCCGGAGCCGATTGCAGTGGTGCTGTTGTATGCAATTGTCTTTTTGGTGTTCTCCTACTTTTTATATTCACTGTTGCCGGTTGTGCTGCAGCAGTATCAGGTGTTTGTGGAGACCCTGCCGAGCACTATTGATTTAATTAAAAACGCGACTGAGGGAACTATTTTTGACGGCGTTATTGCCACGCAGTCTATTCAGGCGTTGGTGAGTTCGCCGCAGCAGATAACTGAGACCGTTCAGCGACTGTTGCAGGTCGGCGGTGTCGGCATTTTTTCTCTGTTCGGTGGCTTAGTGAATCTCACGCTCTTTTTTCTCCTCACCTTTTTGTTCGCGGTTAATCCGAAGTCGTTGGACACCTTTCTCTTTGTTATGACGCCGCCGAAATATCGGGAGTATGTGAAGGACTTGTGGGGCAGGGTGCAGGTGAAGATAGGGCACTGGTTTCAGGGGCAGGCGCTGTTGATGGTCATCATTGGGGTGCTTACCTACCTTGCGCTGGTTATTCTCGGTGTGCCGAACGCGCTCTTTTTGTCGGTGTTCGCGGGGCTGATGGAGATTATCCCTATCTTCGGTCCCATATTCGGTGCCGTGCCGGCGGTGCTGATGGCGTGGACCTCCGGCAGTTTGACCACGGTGTTTTTTGTGGTGGCGCTGTTCATTATCATTCAGCAGCTTGAGAACAATCTGATTTATCCGCTGGTGGTGAGTAAGGTGGTCGGCATCTCTTCTATTCTTATCATTCTTGCTGCGGTGGTTGGCGGGGCAATTGCCGGATTTGTCGGTGTGGTGATAGCGGTGCCGTTGGCAGGTGTTTTGCAGGAGTTTTTTGCTGATGTGCGGGATGGGAAGCTGGAGAAGCTGCGTGGATAGGGGATAGGGTTGTGGTTTTCGTTTGCCCTGCTATACTGTTTACTATGGCAAACAAAAATGAAGAAAAAGTATATGAGGTGAGTTTTCATCTTGTCCCGACCATTGATCCGGACAAGGTGTCGGCGGTGTTTGATCGGGTGAAGGGAGTTATCGCGGAGAAAGGGGAGGTGTTGAGTGAGGAGCAGCCGGAGAAGCGTGATCTCGCGTACACAGTTCGGCACACTGTGCGGCAGCGGGATGGTTCTTACAATCGATATGACGAGGCGTATTTCGGCTCAGTGAAGTTTCGGGCTTTGCGGGGCGATGCGGGGCGGATTGAACTGACACTCACTCAGGATGAAGAGGTGCTGCGGTTTTTGCTGCTTGAGACCGCGGAGGAGGATACCCGCATCGGGGAAGTGCTGCCGGGTGATGAGCCGGAGGAGCAGCCGGAGGACGAAGCGGCGAATGAGCAGGAGGCCGGTGAAAGCGGTATTGCTGAGCAGCCGGCGGAGGATGACGGGGGTGGCGAAAAAGCTTAATGAGTGTTATACTGGCGGCACATAACCGGATAGGAGTATGAATATCAACAAGGTAATGGTTTATGGCAATCTTACGCGCGACCCTGAGTTGCGTCAGTTGCCGAGCGGTACGAATATTGCTACTTTAGGCATTGCGACGAATCGGTATTACAACAATCAGCAGGGTGAGCGGCAGGAGGAGGTGGAGTTTCATAATGTGGTGCTGTTCGGGCGGTTGGCAGACCTTGCGCAGCAGTATCTCACCAGAGGCGGCGGTGTGTTCATTGAAGGGCGGCTGCGGACGAGCAGTTGGGATGATAAGGAGACGGGGCAGAAGCGGTATCGTACGGAGATTATCGGCGAGCAGATGCAGTTCGGTCCGCGGCGGGACGGTGGTGGTCAGCCGGGAGCGCCGGCTCCGCAGCGGTCAAGTGCACAGCCGGCGGCCCAAGGTGCAGCACAGGGTGCAGTGCAGAGTGCCGCTCCGGCAGCAGCGCCGGTGAAGACGCCAAACTATCCAGAGTCGACTATCAACCCCGATGATATTCCATTTTAAATACTAAAAGTAATTATATGAAAAAGAAAGAAGACAATCAGCAGTGCTATTTTACCAAGCATAACATTTCCCATGTTGACTATCGTGATGTACATCTGTTAGAGCGGTTTATTAACCCGCACGGGAAAGTGATGCCCCGTCGGCGAAGCGGACTGTGTGCGAAGTACCAGCGAAAAGTAAAGAAGGCAATCAAGAATGCTCGCTATATGGCACTGATGCCGTATATTAAGAAGTAACTCTGAGTTCTTCAGTTGGAAATTCACAGGATAGGGTTGTGCTTTTTTGGTGCTGATGTTAGGATGTAGGTAATGAGTAGTACTGCCACCACAGAAAAAAAAGTTGTTGAGAAGTCCGGTGATGAGTACACTATTACCTATTGCAAGGAGGCCCTTCGACTTTTGGAGGACTTGACCAAGTCGTATAATCTTTCACGAAAGGAAACTCTCGGGTTTGCGTTATCTGTTTTGAGGCGGTTGAAGGAGGATGGGAGTGTTAGCTTAAGGCAGGAGCGGTTATGAAGGGGCAGAATAAAAATCAGGAGCGGTTGGAATATCCGTTGGCTGACATAGAGAATGTTCTTCTCTCTGAGGGGACTCGTCAGAGGATTATCAAAGTTGTTACAACTTCAACTGAGGTTGAAGAGAAGTTTAAAGAATTGTGTGAGCGGGAGGTTGAGTATCAGACACTGAAGGCGACTGTGAAAAATTGGCGGTATTGGATACCGATTATTGCCACCGCTGTTCTTGCACTTGTCGGGATAGCAACCTAAACATCACTTCTTCGACACACGCTCCACATATTCGCCGGTGGTGGTGTTGATGCGGATGCGGTCGCCGGTTTCTATGAAGAGGGGAGTGTCGATGATTGCGCCGGTTTCTACGGTTACCTTTTTGTTTCCGCCCTGGGCGGTGTTGCCGCGGATGGATGGGGGTGCTTCGGTGACAGTGAGGTCAACCTTGATGGGGAGTTGCAGGGTGATGATGTCGTTGCTTTCCTTGAGGGCGGTGACTTTTGTGCCGGAAGGGATGAGATGTATATTGTCCGTAGGTGTGGCAGGGATGGTTATTCGCTCTGATGGCTTGTCTTCCGGATGTATGACCACCTCCTCATTGCGGAGGTAGACAAAGATATAGTTTTCCTTGGTGAGGAATACCGCTTCAAACTTGTCTGATGCATGGAGTGTTTTTGCCGTTACCGCTCCGGTTTGGAGGTTTTTTATACGCACCTGATTCGCACCTTTTTGCCGGCTTTTCTTAGAAAAAGTGGACTCAACGGCTTCGTATATCGTGCCGTTCATCTTGAAGTATGTGCCGGGTTGTATGTCTGTGTAGTCAAGAGTTGCCATAGAAACAGTGTATAGTATTGAAGGAAGTGTTTCCCTAATTTTTGTCTATCTAAGCAGGAGGTTTTTGTAGTGCAACAACAAGATATGATATTGTTTCGCGGTGTTGTGGAGTGGCGCAGGATTAATGAGTCCCTTGACAGTGATCCGTGTACTCACATAATGCTGCGTGTTTCCGGTGCGGACTGTGATGTCGTTTCGATGCTGAATAATATCACTTTTATTCACCCTACCATTCTGATTTCTATCAGCTTGATCGGAGAGGGGAGTGCTGATACTTGTGAGCGGGTTGCTTGTGTGGTTACAAATTTTTTCAGAGAAAGTAAGTATTATCGCCACTCTTCTGTTTTTCTTCTGGAAGGTGATCAGTTCAAGCGGGTGATTCCTGAGTGTGCGGAAGGCGAAGAGGAAGATCCAAAGACCTGTATTCCTTCTCATATTTTCGTTTCGAATAGATGATTCTTTTTTATTGCCTGTGAGGTGTTATGCTTCACAGGTAATTTTCATCTTTTGTGCTTAATCCATCAAGCATTGCACGGACTTTCTTCTCTAGATCCCTGTTTACTTCCTTGTTTTCACGCAGGAAGGTGCGTGCCGCGTCGTACCCCCTGCCGAGTTTGTGGTCGCCGTAGCTGTATGAGGCGGCCCTCTTTTCCACCAGGTCGTATTTTTCGCCGAGCGCGAGTAGTTCGCCCTCGCGCGTGATGCCCTCGTTGTACATTAGGTCAAATTCGGCGGTACGGTACGGTGCCCCCACCTTATTCTTCACCACCTTCACCCGCACGCGGCCGCCCATCACCTCGTCCCCCTTCTTGATTTGCTGAATGCGGCGGACATCAAGCCGCAGTGAGCTATAAAACTTCAGTGCTTTCCCGCCGGAGGTCGTCTCAGGACTGCCGAACATCACCCCGATCTTCATGCGGATTTGGTTGATAAAAATAACGACTGCGGACGATCGGGCGGTGATCGCGGTCAACTTTCGGAGCGCTTGTGACATCAATCGTGCCTGTCGTCCGACATGCTGATCGCCCATATCGCCCTCTATCTCCGCGCGCGGTGTGAGTGCTGCTACTGAATCAACGACGATGACATCCACCGTATTTGTGCGGACGAGCGAGTCAACGATGTCCAGTGCCTGTTCTCCGGTGTCCGGCTGGGATACCAGTAAGTCGTCAAGTTGCACGCCGATTTTCTTCGCGTAGCTCGGGTCGAGGGCGTGTTCCGCGTCTACAAATGCGCAGATACCGTTCTGTTTCTGTGCTTCGGCGATGTTGTGCAGGGCGAGCGTGGTTTTTCCGGACGATTCCGGTCCGAATATCTCAATAACCCGTCCCCGCGGCACACCGCCGATGCCGATAGCGGCATCAAGTCCGAGCGAGCCGGTCGGAATTGCCTCTATTTTTTCACCCGGCTGCTCTCCCATGCGCATAATGGACTCCTCACCGAATTTTGTTTTAATATCCGCAAGTGCGTTGTGCAGCGAGTCCGTGTTTTTCGCGTTGCCGGCTTTTGTCTTCTTCGCGGCTGTCTTCTTCGCTTTCTTGGTCGCTGTTGTTTTCTTAGTTTTTGTCATAAGGTTGTATGGAAAGAGGGAGGTGAATAATGCGTTTATGTTTTTGTCGATTGTGCGCGTATAGCTTCACTATAGTATACCCTGCCGGTAAAACCAAATCCTTCTCAAAGAACCCCTTCTCATCCGGGTATATTCGTTGGTCGTTGATGCTGAGGTAAATGCTGTTTTCGGTGAAGCCGCGCAGGGTGAAGGCGTGGGGGAGATGCTGGTGCGGCTCCGGGAAGAGCACCTCCAGTGTCGGACCGAACAAGAACGGCTGCGCCCGGAAAAAAGCATAGGTGCTGACGATGATGACGAGGGCGATGGCGGTTATAGTGCTTACACGCATAGGCTAGTGGTCGGTACTGTCAAATGAGTCAACCCCGCCGCCGGTGTCCTCCATGCCTTCCGGATCTTCTTCTACCAGTATCTCGCGGGGCTTGGAGCCGATTTGCGGCCCGACGATGCCGTTTTCCTCCAGCATGTCAATCAGGCGGGCTGCGCGGGAGTAGCCGATTTTGAGTTTCCTCTGGAGGAGGGAAGTGGACGCCTTCCTTGCCTCGGCGACGATCTGCAATGCTTCGGGGTAGAGTTCATCCTCCTCATCACCCCCGCCGAAATCAGTGCTTCCGGTGCTCCCCTTACTCTCGTTGATGTCAATAATGTCTTCCGCGACTCCGTTGTGCTTGAGGAGGTGCTGCACCACCTTCTTCACCTCCTTGTCGGTAACAAACGCTGATTGCGCGCGGGTTGGCTTTTTGCTCTCAGACGAGGAGAAGAGGAGGTCGCCCGCGCCGATGAGGTTTTCCGCGCCTGTCGCGTCGAGGATGGTGCGGGAATCAATACTTGAGGCCACCTGCAGCGCCACCCGCACCGGAATGTTCGCCTTTACGACGCCGGTAATGATGTTGACGGACGGCCGCTGTGTCGAGATGATGAGGTGAATGCCGACCGCGCGGCTCTTCTGAGCGATACGCACGATGTTTGCCTCTATCTCCCGCGGAAAGCTTTGCATTAAGTCGGCCAGCTCGTCAATAACGACGACCAGGTGTGGCATGCGCTCTTCTTCGCTCCTAATGGTTTCGTTGTAGGAGTTGATGTCCCGCGCGCGGCGTGCCTCCAGCACCTCATAGCGGCGTTCCATCTCTGAGGTGATCCACACGAGTGCCTGCAGCGCCTTTTTCGGATCGGTGATCGGATCGGTGTACAGGTGGGGTATTCCTTTGTAGAGCGTGAGCTCCACCCGCTTCGGGTCGATGAATATAAAGCGGAGGTCATGCGGGCCGTAGTTGAATAGGAGCGAGAGGATGAAGTTGTGAATGAGGACGCTCTTGCCGGATCCCGTCGTGCCGGCGACCAGAATGTGCGGCATTTTCTCCAAACTCTTGGCGAATATTGCGCCGTTGATGGTTTTCCCGATGACGAGCCCCAGCGTGTTCTTTACTTTTGCGAATTCTTTTGATTTCAGGAGTGTTTGCAGCCCGACCACTGCCCGTGCTGAGTTTGGCACCTCAATACCCACGAGCGATTGCCCCGGTATCGGCACCTCAATGCGGATGGGGTGTGCGGCGAGTGCTAATTCAAGGTTTTGCTGCAGCCCGGTTATTTTAGAGAGGCGGACCCCTTCCGCAGGGCGGACAGCGTAGCGGGTGAAGGACGGTCCGACCGTCACCTCCTCAACCTCCACGCGGATTTTGAAGTTTTGGAGTGTGCGCTGTATGGCAAGTGCCTGTGCTTTCGTGTTGCTCGCTGCCTGCCCCTTGCCTTTTTCTGCGTTCAGGAGTGCCAATGGGGGAGGGATGTAGGGTGGGATATCCTCATCTGTTTCGTCGTCTACCCGCAACGCGACATCCGTGTCGCGTTGCTCCTCCTCGTCGTATTCTTCGTCTTCATCCTCCTCCTCATCATATTCTTCTTCCTCGTCTTCGTCGTAGTCATCGTCATCGTCATCTTTATCATCCTCCTCGTCTTCGTCGTCATCATCATCGTCTCCCTCTTCACCTTCCTCATCATCGTCCTCCTCATCATCGTCTTCCATAAAGTCCAGGTCATTGAGCCACTCCCAGATAGCGAGCGGAGAGAATATCTTGAGGATATACAGTGCACCGAGGAGTATTAGCGGCATCAGCACATACGAGAAAACCCCCAGTACATCCTGCAGGGTGCTGAAGAGTGTTGAGCCGAGCGTTCCGCCCGCGGTTTCGTCTGCTCCCGCCGCGAAAAGCGCTCCCATACTGACGATAGTGATTGCACTCCCGATAATGATCCGTATATACGACAGCGGCTCTTTCGCAATGCAGAGATAGAGCCCGATGGTGGTGAGGAGTATGATGAGGATAACGAAGTTCCAGCCAAGTAGTGCGGGAGTGCCGTCAGCGGCGATGAGCAGAAGGTCGCGCACCCAAGTACCGAACGAGCCGGCGCTGTTGGCTATAACCAGTATGCAGAACAGTGCCGCAAGGAGGCAGAACACCCCGATGCCGATAGCCCGAACCCGCGGTGAAGTATCAGCGTACCACTCCGTAGACCGCTGTAGCAGGGAATCCTCATTCTTTTTTTTCTTTTGTGCCATATATACGGTTGGCAGGGTTAAACCCACGCTTACATCATTTAGTATTACATAGTTTTTACCTCCTCTGTTTTCCTCGATTTTCTCGGGCGGTGCAGTATTTGCTCGAACGCAGTTTCAGGGTCGTTCTCAGGGGATTGGAGGTGTCGTTCAGTATCATTTTGTGTGGGGCAAGACTGGGTATTGCGTTTTCTGTTCTATTATGATATGCTATTAGTATCATTATGGAGAGAACCCTTGCGGTGTTTTGTCGCCGCTGGGGGTCTTTCTTTTTTAAACTCCAAGAGATTTCTTTGAGATCCTAAGTAGAGTATTGGTATGTTCAATTCACGCAGGAGGTAAGAGAGACCGCATTCATTTCTGGTTTTCTTCACCTCGTTGCAGGGAGTGAGTAATATGCGGAATACTCCCTTGTCCCGATAGTATCTCACCATTCGTGCATAGTCTCCATCAGCAGTCACCACAATAAACTGATCAAACTCATTATCCATGAAGTCCTCATTGACTTTTTGCACTAAATCAGCATCAACATTTCCTTTTGGCTCCCCGCCGTCGCCGTATGAAACATTTTTAAACACGAGTGAATAGCCGATATCACGCAGGAATTTGTAGAGTGTGTCTTCATTCTCTTTCACATACCCGAGGAATATGAAACATCTTTTTGCACCGTATTTATCCTGCAGCCATTTAAAAAATCGGGCGTAGTCCAAATCCCATCCAAGTGATTTGATTCCTTTATACAAATTGTTCCCGTCTATGTAGACTGAAACCCCCCTTTCCTTCTTTTTCTCACCCTCTTTCATTTCCCGCTTATTATACCACTGACCCCCCCACACAACACCACAATGCCGCCTGTTTCGCGTGGCGGAGGGTAGGGGACTGGACAAAACGTTTAATCCATTATCCACAACCCCTTTTGACAGAGGGAATAAGTCCTATACAATACAGTCATCGTGCAGTGTTACACAGTGTTATATGCTCGTGTATCGTTTGTACGACACAGAAAATTATTAATTTTTTGTTAATTTTGTTAATTTAGTAAAATTCTTAATCGATTATGAGTATTACAAATAAAGTAACCATAGGGTTAGTTTCTCTTGCTTTCATCGTTTCTCTTATCGCTGTCGGTTCTGCAACCGCGGCGGAGGAATGTGATGATGCCTGTTATCAGGCAAAGATTGCGGATCTTCTTGAACAAATCAAGAACCTGCAGTCTTCGAGTAGTAGTAGTTCACGGACTGCATACTCCTCGTCCACGACGAGTACCGGAAGCAATGCAGCATGTTCATACACATGGACACGAAACCTCTCCATAGGATCTACTGGTGATGACGTCCGCCAGTTACAACGATTCCTCAATGGTAACCCTCAAACTCAAGTAGCCGCGTCGGGTGTTGGTTCTCCCGGCAATGAAACCAGCTACTATGGACCTGCAACCGCTCGAGCGGTAAGCAAGTTCCAAGAGATGTATGCTGCACAAATCTTGACCCCGCTCGGTCTGACAAAGGGTACTGGAGGTTTTTACACCTCAACACGAACACAGGCGAACAAAGTATGCCAGTCAGGCACGGGTAGCAGTTCTGTTTCGGTCAATAGGGCCGGAACACGATCAGCGACCACAGCTGCGGTTGTGCGGGTAACGGGTGACGCCCTTGCAGTAACGCCTGGAAATCCAATTAGTGACTCGTATGTTGTGCTTGGCGCGCAACGAGCACCGTTCACCTCGGTCGTATTGACCGCGGGAACTGATGATGTTCGCATACAAGGCATTCGCATCAAGCGATTCGGCCTTTCTTCATCTGACAACTTCGACAGCATTGCGTTAGTTGATGCGAACGGTGTGCAAGTTGGCTCCTCTCGATCATTGAACAGTCGGGATGAAGTCAGTTTGGGCAGCAACTTTGTTGTGCCGGCAAACCGATCAGTAACCCTGGCGATTGTCGCCAATATGATTACTGACGACGCGGACTTCAACTCAGGATCCATTGCGGGTCTTGAAGTTGCTGAAGTATCTGCCAACACCCGAGTACAGGGCACCTTCCCGATTCGCGGAGCGGCCCATGTTCTCTCAAGCAGTGTTGACCTGCAGAAAGTTGAAGTTGAAGTGGGTGGCGGTGGCGGTAGCGTTGAGTTCAATGAGAGCACAGAAGTTGCCTCGATTGACATTGATCTGAGTACCGTAACTGCTGGTGGTGATGATGCCGACAAGGAAGATGCGTACCTTCGCTCTATCATTCTTGAGCAGGTTGGTAGCGCGGATATTCGAGAAATCGGCGATCTTGAAGTGTTTGTGGATGATGAGACCGTCAACCATGTCATCACGGTTGATCGTGACCACTTTATCATCAACTTTGGTGGTAAAGGTGTGTTGATTGAAGAGGGTGATGATGTGGAGATAGTCGTTGAGACGACCACCGACCGTGGGTACGAAGAGACCATTCAGTTTGCTGTTGGTAGTCCTTCCGACATCTACATTCTTGGCGCGAGCTACGGCTACGGTCTACCGGTTTGTTTTGCAGGTGATGATGGTAGCAACACTGGTGGTGACACTGGCGGTGTTGCGTGTGATGGCAGACAGAATGGTAGTGAGACTTGGAAAACCAAGACGAACCCCACAAACAAGACGCTCTCGGCAGAGATTTCTTCCGGAGTGGTTGGGAGCGGGAGTCGTCTGAAGCGATTTGAGGATGAGGTTCGATACGGTAACGACATCATCCTCGGTGCATTGTCTGTTGAATTTGAGGGTGAGGATGTGCTGATGGAAGACCTCGTCTTCAAGGTTGAGCTTGATAACTATGACTGGACAAGTGCTGAAGACAACGCATGGGAAAGTGCTGAAGAAGACACCGTGCGCTTTGACAGCGTGCGTCTGCGAGTAGACGGCGAAGATGTGGCCTACGCTAATGACAGCGTTGACTTCGACGAGCCGGCTTGTGCTGGTCGTTACAGCAACGATAAGGCCTGTGATGACACTACCACTCCTCCTGCCAGTGATGACGGTCGCCTGACCGTTGAGTTTGACGGCAGTTTCACGGTTGATGTCCGTGAGGATCGCGAGGTTATCTTTGAGATTGTTGCCGACCTTGACGAGGCGTGGAGTCACTTTGAAGGTACTAATGTTGAATTCACCCTTACCGATGTGGGTACCGCTGAAGGGTTGAATTCTGAGCGTGACTACACCGCAACCGGTGAGTTCTTCGCGTCTGACCGTGACTTTGAGGATGTGAGCATTGAAGGTAATGAAGTCACCTTCACGATCAGTGACGACGGCGTGGACGGCGAAAGCTTCGTCAAAGGTGCTAATAGCGTTGTCTTTGGTACGCTGGAGATTGACGCGAAAGGCGCGATTGACGACATAGAGATGCGTAATCTTTATGTGAGCTTCACAGTTCCTGCTGACACTGGCGACACTGCGGATACCCAGAAGACAGGTAATCTGGAACACCTTGATCACTGTCGTATTCTTGACGCTGGTGGTGATGAGATTGCGGACAGCCGTGGCGTGAGTGGGAAGAATGAGAGCGTAATTCCTGATCCAGCAAGTGCGCCTACTACGTATACACAGGATGCCTTGGTAACCGATCGAGCGCGATTCCGATTTAACAGCTATGTTGTTGAGGCGGGTGAGCGCGAGCGCGTTGATATCGTCTGTGATATTAATGACAGGGCGACGCCTGCCGATGAGTATCAGATTATTGTGAATTCAAGCGCGACTGAATTGAGAGACCAAGACCGCGTAGAGTACCGAATTGGTCGCAGTGACGAAGAGAAAAAGCTTACCAATGCGGATAACTCTTCGCTCATTACCGTTGACAGTCATGGTATCCTCAAGATCGCGACAGCCAACCCTGATGATAATATAGCCCTGATGGCAGTGGCAACCGGTAGAAGTGGTGCTGATAACATCGCGGTGCTTGAGATTGAGCTTGAAGCAGACAAGGAGGATATAGAGATTGTTGATGTCTACCTTGGACTTCCGGGAACCCTTGGCGGAGGAACTTCTCTCGGTTCTTCTCACGATGCTGCGGGTACGACTGAAGGTAGGGAAGCGTTAGAGAAGGTGTTTGACCGCTTCACCCTGAAGCTCGGCAACACTACTGCTGATGCGGATGACTATACTGCAGAAAAGACCTTTACCAGTACTGAATATGTCAACCGAGCCACTGCCGGTAGTGGTGGTGTTGCTCTGGCTGACATTTCAAGTCTGCGCCTTGTCAAGTTTGATGGTGTGAATGAGACGGTGCAGGACGGTGATGATAATGCCAGGAAGTTTGACCTGACGGTTGACTTTAACGGTATTGACAAGAACGACGGTGTTGCCGGTGAGTTCCTCACAGCTGCCAAGTTGTATGTTGTGTGGGAAGGTGATGATAGTGGAACCACCAACCTCACCGTATACCCGGTGGCGAGTGGTGGTACTATAGATGGTGATGTTACCAAAGCGCTGGCGTTCCCGACGGTGCCTATTGTCTCCTCAACCTCCGGAACCGGTGATGAAGGTAGCGGAAAGCTTTATGAGTTTACCGTTGCCGCTGATGACGAAGGTGATGTGTACCTCGGTCAAGTCGCACTTAAGGTGGATCTTGATAATGGTGTGACGGTGGCTCACACTGGTGCTGACAATGACATTGAGGTTCGCCGAGGCACCTCGAAGAGTGGAAAGTTGGTTGCAAGTGTTGAGATAGGATCTGTTGATGAGATTGTGTTTGATGCAGTTGAAGAAATTGGTGCTGGCGAGAGTCAGGTTTACTCTGTGTGGGCTAACACTATCACGCCACACGCAACCAATAATAATCAAAGCATCAAGGTTCAATTGCTTGTTGATAATACGAATCCAGGAGGCGCATCAATTGGTCGAACGTTTGATAGTCTTAGTATCGCCAACTTTATTTGGTCGCCGAACACCTTGGACAAAGATGGATCTAAAGCTTCCGACAACACTGATTGGTTCTCCGGATGGGGCATCTTTGAATCGTTTGATGTTAGCAGGTGGACAACTGACGTATAGTAACAGAGAGCTGACATAGCAACGACAACACAAAATTTGTTCTTACCTAAAAAATAAGAACAAAGAACCCAAAACCCCCCACCCCCTTCATTGCGGGTGGGGGCTTTGGTTTTGTATATTATAGCCGTAGTATTTACTTGAATTCGTGCTTGATTATTTGGCGTTTGTGTTATTCCTCCGCTTTGTGTATAGTGATTGTATGAGTAAACAGAGAAGAAATATGAAGTACTGGAAGGGGATTGTGGCAGCTAAGGATGCAAAAAATGAAAAATTGGAGGAAAGGGTTCAATCTCTTTCAGAGGATAATGAGTCACTTTACAAGGAGTGTTCGGATAAAGATGGTGAGATAAATTCCCTCAGAGATAGTGTTGCGTCAAAAGATACTAAGATTGAGGAACTGGTTGCTGAAAATAATTTTTTGAAAGAGGAGGCAGACAGTTTTCAGACGAAAAGATTAGCCGATGCTTTCGAAAAGGCTGGTGTTGAGTATGAGGGGGACTCTAAGAGGTGGCTTCATGTCACTGCGTTTATGTTGCTGCTTGCTTTTGCTGTTGCCTTACTTTGTTTTCATTATTCTATTGTGTATAGCATTAATTGGGAGGGTAGGCTGTACTTACTGCCTGTTTCTGGTGTGGTGGTTTACGCCCTCTATTTTTGTGCCAGGCAGTATTCTTTATACAGAAACTTGTGTATTGACATGAAGCATAGGCAGGTTTTGGCGCAGAGTTATTACAATATACTCAGAAGTACGGAGGATGAGGAGATCCGACCTATACTTGCCAGCAAAGTCGTTGAGTTTATAACAACACCCCCGCACACAAAAGAAGACAAGATGGGAACCCCACTTGAAATCATTACGGACATCGCGAGCAAAGGTATGAGTAAATAATGCGGCTTCGTGGAGTGTGTTATACTTCCTGCACATGAGTAACAGGCTGAAAAGTGCATTGCTTTTTATTGGGGCTGCGTTTCTCTTGTTTGCGCTTGTCGATGGTTTGCCGTATGGGTACTTTACGCTGTTGCGGTTTGTTGTGTGTGCTGTGTCGGTCGGCGTTGCGGCGTTTTCGTATAAGATGGAGAAGATGTGGGTGGTTTGGCTGTTTGGTTTTGTCGCTGTGCTGTTCAATCCGTTGATACCGATACACCTCACTCGTGAGATATGGGTTGTTATAGATGTCGCCATTGCAGCACTCTTTGTCGCCTCGGCATTCTTACTGCGATCAAAAGATAAGTAGCGTCTAAGGTGTGTTGGCGGGGTTTCAAGCGTGGTTTTATTAGGCAGATATCCTCTTTTGGGGTGCTTGGGGTTGAGGTGAAATAAAGGGATTATACTGTTTATAGAAACACATTATATGAGCAAAATAGAATTTATAAATAAAGAAAACTTGCAGTGGGCACGTCAGCGATCTGGGTTTGATTTTCCTCACATATACAAGAAAGCTGCTTGGAGTCCTGATACAGAGAAAATACAAAAGTGGGAGAGTGGAGAGGGTTTTCCGACTATAAGTGAGTTGCGAAAACTTGGAGAGGTATACAAGCGTCCGTGGGTGCTTTTTATACTCAAGGAGAATGTGAATCGTCTCGGCTTTAAACCTCTGGAATTCAGAAAGATATTTGGTGTGGGGCAGGCGATGACGCTTGCACCGCCAGCCCTGTTTGAGTTTTTGAATGAATTAAAAAACAGGCAGGATTTTTTAATAGAATTTGCTGCAGATCTTGACCTGGAGGACAATTCGTTGGTCGGTTCGTGTCAAGGTGTGAATGATAAGAAAACCGTTGCAAGAAAAATTATTTCCCATACCGGAATTGATATGGCTACTTTTCGGGAAAAGCAGACACGGCGGGAGGGATTTAATTATCTGGTGGAATGCCTCGAAAGAAAAAATATTTTTGTTTCGCTGACTGGCTTTCATCATCGCAAAGACATTCCTCTTGAGCAGATGCGAGGAGTTTTATTGAATTCTGATGTGGCGCCGATTATTGGGATTAACGCAAAGAATGAATCCTATGGGGCGAAAATTTTTACCATCTTTCATGAGCTTGTGCATTTATTCAGAGGAGATTCGTTTAATGGAGGTGCGGAGATTACAAAAATTAATTTTCGCAACAAGGTAGACGCTAAGAATGATAAGGAGTCTTTTTGTGATAGTGTTGCTGCGTTTATTCTTGTGCCAGACGATGAGCTAAGGAATATTGATGGTCCTATTGGAAAGGAATTAATTGAGCAAGAGTGTAAGAGGTTAAAGGTTAACCATCAGCCGTTGTTGTATAGGATGCAAGATTTTGGGCTGTTGGATCGGAAGGAGGTTGGTGAACTGTTGCGTAAACTTAAAGAAGACAAGATAGATTCACTCAAGAAGTCCCAAGACGAAGGGAAGGAAGGTGGTCCTGACGGAGGGTTTCTCAAAATGCTGCAAAATGGTAGGGCATTTGTGCATGCTGTTAATGCGGTGTACTCTCAAGGAAGGATAACCTTTACGCAGGCGCTTAATGTTCTTGGCGTAAAAGCGAAAACCTATAAGAAGTTCGCCGCCAGCATATGAGTACTGGATTGGAAAAATATTGTCTTGACACAAACTGCTTTATTGAGCCGTGGAATAGTTTTTATTCTTACAAATCACATAAGTCGTACTGGGAAGATTTTGTACTGCCAGAGATCACGGCTGGTCGTCTTATTGTGCTGGACGAGGTTTACCAGGAGCTTTCGCGAAAGGGGGATGATTTGTTTAAGTGGTTGAAAGGGCATAAGATCAAGGACAGTGGTGTAGTTATAGAGACAGACGTGGATCTCGCTTTACAAGTGCAAGATCTTTTGGAGAAGTACCCGAGACTGGTTGATAGTAGGAGAGGTCGGTCAGCCGCTGATCCTTTTTTGGTAGAGTATGCGAAGGGAAACGCTGTTCCTCTCATTACTCTTGAGATGCCGAGTGGTAACCTGGATAAACCAAAGATTCCTGATGTTTGTAAAGCGGAATCAGCTGAGTGTATTAGTTTTTATGAGTATATTGACAGGGTGGGTATCTCATTTAAGGTTGAGCAGAGTAAAAAGAAGGGAAGGTAGTAGACTTTAGAATATCCTTGAGTGTGGGTGGTGGGAAGTGTTGGTTTTCCACGGGGGTAGGGGGGTTTGTGGGGTGTGTTATACTTTTAGCATATGGAAGGAAAAAAGATTGGGGCAATTGTTATTATTTTAATTATTTTGGCGGTGGGATACTCTTTGTTGCGGGGAGGCGATCCGACGGGTGACGATGATGGTGTTATTACCATCGGGTTTATCGGTCCGTTGACGGGGGATGCGGTGAGTTATGGTGAGCCGATCAGTAATAGTGTGCGTATGGCGGTTGATGTTGTTAACGAGGCCGGTGGTGTGAATGGTCGGATGATTGAGGTTGTTTATGAGGATGGTCGGTGTACGAGTGAGGATGCCCTGAACGCGGCGCAAAAATTGGTGAATATTGACGGTGTGAAAATGATTATTGGTGGTGTGTGTAGCGGAGAGACCTTTGCTCTGCTGCCGGTTGCTGAAGAGGCGGGGGTGGTTGTTATCTCGCCGTCGTCAACGAGTCCTGATTTGACCGGGATCAGTCCGTATTTCTTCCGAAACGCTCCGTCTGATGATGAAGGCGGCAGACGGCTTGCGCAGCTTGCGACGAAGGACTATACAAAGATTGCGCTTATTTCTGAGGAGACCGATTATGCACAGGGATTTGCGCGGGTGTTTCGGGAATCCGTGTTTCTGAACGATGGGGAGGTTGTCGCTGACGAGAACTTTGCGCCGGAGACCTCTGACTTCAGGAGTATTTTGACAAAAATCAAGGCAGCAGCGCCGGAAGCGATATTTGTGAACCCGCAGACAGAGATAGCCGGGGGTACTATCGTCAAACAGGCGCGAGAGCTCGGCATCACGGCATCACTCTTTGGGTCTAATGTGACCGGTGGTGCTCGGTCAGCGGAGATTGCCGGAGATCACACAGAAGGACTGGTGTTTGTTGATGCGCCGGGGCTCAGTCCGGATAACCCGAAGGCGGTCGCATTTCTTGATGGGTATCGCACGCGTTATGGCGGTGAGCCGGGTATAGAGTTCTATGCCGGTTCAGCGCATGATATTGTTTCCATTTTCGCGCAGGCGATAGAGATGGCCGGCTCAGCAGACGACACTGAGGTACTTCGTGATTATATCAGCACTATGGGGAACTTTAACGGTGTTGTCGGCAGTTACCGCTTCCGACCTGACGGCGATCCTGAAGGTATTGAGTTTATTGTGAAGCGAATTGAAGGAGGAGAGGTTGTGGTGGTGGAATAGGGCACTCTTTTTCTCGTGTTATAAAAATCACCAAGCGCACAGCTTGGTGGTTTTTGTTTTATGGGGACACCTCCTTGACTTTTGTCGGTACTCTCGGTACTGTATAGGTAGTGC
Organism: Minisyncoccota bacterium; assembly: GCA_965204115.1. Classification (GTDB taxonomy): domain Bacteria; phylum Patescibacteriota; class Minisyncoccia; order Phycocordibacterales; family JABAAK01; genus JAPPJI01. Next base: position 531,437 of record OZ241963.1, read on the forward strand.
CTGGTGATATGTGTTTTTGGTTAGTTCATAACCATAAATGGAGGTTGACGATATGAGTCGGAGAAAAGCTGGACAGATGATCAGTGTGTTTACCATGTTGCTTGTTACCCTTCTCGCCGTGGCACTGCGCAGTGATAGTGTTGTGCATAGTCTTTTTGGTGTTTCGGCGATCGGAGTGCTTGCGTTTCTTTGCGGGTTTTTCTTGCTTAAGACGTTCTTCTCGTTTGGGGAGGTGTGTAAAAGATCACTCCATGGACTTTTAAAGGCGGGATATGTCCTTTGTTTTGCGCTCATCCTTATGATCCTTGCTGTTACTTGCGTCGGGGAATCTCCGGATCGCAATTCTGGTTTTTTGGTTGCGACGCTTTCTTTTGCCGGCGGCATGTTGATACATGAGGTGTCGCAGACTGATATTCATGGTGGTGGGTGGGTGTAGCCACTTTTTTGCGGCAAGCGCTTTGCTTGCCGCTTCTTTTTTGTGCTTGATGGTATAAGAAAAACCCGCACCTTAGTGCGGATTTTTATTTTTCTCTCTTATTTTTCTCATGACACCTTTTGTTATTCGTTTTTTTACCCAAAGGTGTCGTATTTCAAAGATTGCTCTGAAGCAGGTTCTCTTAATGATATATTTAATGCCCAAGTGCTCCACCTCAAAGCACACTTTGTCTATAGCTCTATACATTTTTTCTATCACTCTCATCTCTCACCTCCTGTCTATGTTATACCATATATATATTTTTTTGCAAGTAATTCTGGCGATGCCCTGCATATATACAGTAAAAAGGGCTTCCTCGAGAGAGGATAGCCCTTTTTGCTGAAAAACCTTTAGAATAAATGGTTTATTGGTTGCTTTTTGCAAGCAAGGCAGCAAGTTCTGCCTGCAAACGAAGTAACTTCTGCTCAATTCGTTTTATCTTCTCAGCATTCCCTTGTTGATTAGAATTCCGTAAAGCAGCAATTTCTTTACCCAGCTGATCTACCTCACCTCTAATTCGCTCTCTCTCAACTCCGTCATCCTGCTGCTCTATATGACGACCATGTTCCTCAACGGGACATCCACGAATCGGCGAGGTTTCTGCAACATCAGAACCATCCTCCTTCGTAAAGCCAATCTCGGTTTTCGGCATAATGTTGCGGGTGGTTTGTCCTTCGTTGCCGTCCTCCAGCGTAAACCATACCAAGCCGGTGTTACGGAAGGTTATGGTTTTGTTGGAGTTTGATCTGACGGCATCTCCGACTGAGAAGTAGCGGGGGTCAGAGATTGGTGGAAGCAGCTGTCCCGGTAAGTTTGTTCGCCTCCGCTGCACATTCTCACACCAGTCACCGTACGACATACGCATATCACGCACATACAGGGAGAGTCCATCAAGCACCTCCCGAAACGGTCTGTCTCGCAGGGTAATACTGAGGTGTCCATCAGGGGAGAGGAGCACCTCTTTGATGTGGTACCTCGTATCCGGATTAGAACCATTCCGCTCCAGGGTGAAAGAGGTAGAACACTCCGTTACCGAGTTACACCCGATACTGCCATCTATCTCTCGGAGTGGTATCTCACCGGTCCAGGGGAAGGTGTAGAGATCCGAGAGTGAAACCGGCTCAAAGACCGGGGTTGCCTGTCCGGTTGCCCATGGACTGTACACATAGACACCGTCTGCGGTAGAGCGAGCGCGTGCACGCACCTGCACATCATAGGAGATAAGGTTACGTAATGAGCCGATGGTGGTGCGCATAGGAGCGTCCGCACCGTAAGATATCCCAAAAGATTGGGTTACCCACCCTTGAGCAGGGTTACCGGCACCATCCGCATCAGGAGCGGTACTGCGCTTGTAACGCAGCGTATAGCTGAGTAGTTCTCGGTCGCCGAGTATGGGGGCACCCCAAGAAACGGCAAGCTTACTCTCTCCGGGGGTAAGCGTAAACGAGGTAGGCGCGGTAAACGGACTACCGTATGCTCTCGTGTCGGTCTGTGTGGCGGACTCTCGGGTGACCGTAACCGTGTAGGTGTTGGTGGTGGTGCCATCCTGCGAGGTAACGACAACATCAATCACGGTATCACCGTCAGTAAGGGCAACACGAGTACTCTCTGAGGAACTGGAATCGGCATCGGTGCGTGTTGCACCTCGCTTGCCTGACTCCGCCATAGGACACCAGCCGGTGTAGGTGAAGCCGTTCGGGCCTTCGTTCGTGTAGGCACAGGGTCCGGCAAGGGTAAATGACAGTTTCACCGAGGTGACTGAATGACCGACTGAGGTGGTGTATGTGGTGGTGTTTGCGTCAAATGCCGGTGCAAGCGTCAAAGCCGAAGAAGTACCACGCTTCGTGTAGCCCTGTGCTGATAGGGTGCTCAGACGAGCGTTTGAGGAGAGAGGTCTTCCTTGCACCTCCTGAGTCCAGGAGCCGTCAGCAGCACGAACGCGTACGGCATAGAGGTCGCCATTCCGCAAGCCGGTAATAGTGTGAGAGGGGGTGGTGCCGGTGTGTCCTGCATCTCGCCATGAGCGGTAGTTACTGTAGGCGGTACGATCGGTGTTCAAGAAAATCCTACTGTATGCCACATCCCAGTCGGTAGCAGTGCCTACTGCAGCCCAGGAAACAGCAAGAGAGGTACCGTCAGTACCGGGAGAGACAGAGAGACCGGTAGGTGCTTGCGCAACGGTTGCCGGTGTACTGTCAAGGGTAAGGGTGTCGCTGTGGGAATACAGTGCGGTGAGGGTATTACCCGCTTGGTCAGAGGCACCGTCAACAACCAATCTGAAGACACCGTTGGTGTTTGAGGCAGTCGTGTAGCGACAAGTGTACTCACTGGTATCGGTACTGCTCTTTGGTTTACATTCGCCACTTGAAAGGGTGGCATCGTGTGCAACAAGATTGTACCCCGTTGTCGTGAAGCCAATGAGGTGCCACAGTCGTGGGGTAACAACATTTTCTGAGAACTTCACCTTGGTGTAGATGTCCTGTCCTGCTTTTCGGGTAGAACCGTTAGCAAGTACCGTTGACAGCGTACTGTCAGCGTAGTACTTGGTTTCTGCGGCAATAACCGTAGGTGGGGTGGTGTCTGATTGTGCTATAGCATTGGCTGCTATGCCGAGCATAGAAACCGTTGCAATAATAAGTAGTATTGGTAATATAATTGATATTTTTTTCATATGATGTATTTTTAGATACACCATATCCCCGTAACTTTACGGATTATAGTATATTATCTACATCCCAATATGTCAAACAAAACAGGTACTATGCAAGGACATATGGCGCATTTTGCGATAAAAATACTCAGTAATGACCGTATATATGCCTAAAAATTCTTTATTTTGCCCTCCCGAAGAAAAAAGCCCGCACTTGTTAGGTGTCGGGCTTGTTAGTGGTGGTTGTTAGTTTCCATCCTTAATACCTCTTTTTCTTCGTTTTTGCAGGTGCATTTGTAAGCACTTTGCTACAAAAACGACTGTTGCCACGGTGCAGGTGGCGATGACCAATAGTGGCATTACTAGTTGCATTGACATACTATTTCACCTCCATTTGTATTGTACATCAATATTTGCTTTTTTAGGAGAGGTGGGGTATAGCTTTTTTCATTTTTTGCTGTTTTGCGTGCTGTATACTGTTTTTATGTATGATTGCCGCTCTGAAGAAGAAGAAAATACCCAGCAGTGTGTCTAAGAAGCGGGGCGTTGGGGCAGTAAAAAAGAAAACTTCATCAAAATTTGCCGCCAAGGGAAAGGTCGGTGGTGATAGCGATTGGATACGGGTGCGCGGTGCGTCCACGCATAATTTGAAACAGATTGATGTTGATATTCCGCGGAATACGATGACGGTGTGTACGGGGCTATCGGGTTCCGGGAAGTCGTCATTGGCGTTTGATACCATTTTTGCAGAGGGGCAGCGGCGGTATGTTGAGTCGTTGTCGGCGTATGCACGGCAGTTTTTGCGGCAGATGCAGAAGCCGGAAGTGCGGGAAATTACCGGATTGTCGCCTGCTATTTCTATTGATCAAAAAAGCCGTTCTAATAATCCGCGGTCTACCGTCGCGACGATTACGGAGACCTACGATTACCTGCGGGTGTTGTTTTCTCGGGTTGGGGTGCCGTGTTGTCCGACCTGCGACACGGTGATTGAGCGAGTGTCGCAGGAGGAGATTGTGAAGCGGCTTGATAAGAAGATACAGCAGGAGAAGTGGTTTGAGAAGAACACGAAGGTAGTCGGTGTGCCGTATAATGATCGGGCGATTTCAATTTTTGCGCCGGTGGTGGTCGGGCGAAAGGGTGAGTACTATCAGCTGCTGTATGATATGTTGCGTAAAGGGTACGAGCGGGCGCGGATTGACGGGGAAGAGTATAGTTTGCGGAATCGGATCACGCTTTCCAAAAACAAAAAGCACAATATTGATATTTTCGTTGACTCGTTGTACCTGAGTGACTATGCGAAAGATCCGAAAGTGTTTCGTGAGCGAGTGTCTGATGCGGTTGAGCGGTCGCTGCATGAGGCGGACGGGCTGGTGCGGTTCGGGTATCCGGACGGTACTGATGCACTGGTGTCATCGCGGTTTTTGTGTCCGAAGTGCGGGTTTTCGTTTCCGGAGATTGAGCCGCGATTGTTTTCATTTAACTCACCGTACGGAGCATGTGAGGTGTGTAATGGGCTGGGACAGATTGATATGATTGATGACTCCGAGTGTTCTGCGTGTGAGGGCGGGCGTTTGCGGCCGGAGGCACTGCAGGTATTTTTACTGGACAAAAAAGGCGAGCGATTCAACATCAACACGATTATCGGGATGACCATTACCGATGCATTAGCGTTTTTTGACGGGCTGCAGGTGACAAAGCAGCAGCAGGAGATTGTGGAGCCGCTGTTTAATGAGATTGTCGGGCGGATTTCATTTTTAGCGGATGTGGGGCTGGAGTACATGACGCTGGATCGGCGGGCAAACACGCTTTCCGGTGGAGAGGCGCAGCGGATACGGCTTGCCTCGCAGCTCGGGTCGGGGCTGGTCGGGGCGTTGTATGTGCTGGATGAGCCGACGATCGGCTTGCATCAGCGGGATAACGATCGGTTGATACAAACCCTGACGCGGCTGCGGGATTTGGGGAACACCATTATTGTCGTTGAGCATGATGAGGATACTATTTTTGCGTCTGACTACCTCGTTGACATCGGTCCCGGGGCGGGGAAGCATGGTGGCGAGGTGGTGGTGTCGGGCTTTCTTGAGTCGCTGCTGTCGGCGAAGCGGAATTCGTCCGGGTCACTGACTTTGTCGTACTTGCGGGGTGAGCGGCGGATTGAGGTTCCGGACAGGCGGCGGAATACGCAGGCGGGGCGGTTGGTGCTTACGGGTGCGTCGGCGAATAATATAAAAAATATGACGGTTGAGATTCCGCTCGGGCGTATCACAACTATTACCGGCGTTTCCGGGTCGGGTAAATCAACACTGCTGTATGATTTGGTGTATAAGAATTTGCGGCATAAGCTGGAAAGGCGGCTGACGGTGGCGAAAGCATTTAACGCTAATCGATTCACAGGGTATGAGCATTTGAGTCGGGTGGTGTTGGTTGATCAATCGCCGATTGGGCGGACACCGCGCTCCACGCCGGTGACCTATGTCGGTGCGTTCACGCATATTCGGGACCTCTTTGCCTACACCGAGGAGGCGCGGTATCGCGGGTGGAAGCCGGGGCGGTTTTCGTTTAATGTGTCAGGCGGGCGGTGTGAGAAGTGTCAGGGGAACGGGTCGGTGGCGGTTGAGATGCACTTTTTGCCGACCGTGCATGTGCTGTGTGATATGTGTTTCGGGAAGCGGTATACCAAGGAGGTGCTGGGTATACAGTATCGGGGGAAGAGTATTTATGATGTTTTGGCTATGCCGGTGGAAGAGTCCGTGCAATTTTTTCACGACATACCGGCAATCCATGATCGATTGCGGACTTTGGAGGATGTGGGGCTCGGGTATTTGGAGCTCGGGCAGCCATCCACGACGCTTTCTGGCGGAGAAGCGCAGCGGGTGAAAATTGCCTCTGAGTTGTATCGCCCGAACACCTACAAGACGATATACCTGCTGGATGAGCCGACGGTCGGGCTGCATTATGAGGATGTGGCGCGGTTGATAGCGATACTGAATCAGTTGGTTGATCGCGGGAACACGGTGTTGCTCATCGAGCATAACCTTGATGTGATTAAGTGCTCTGACTATGTTATTGATATCGGTCCGGAAGGGGGCTTGCGGGGCGGCACTGTCGTGGCGAAAGGCACGCCGGAGCAGGTGGCGAATGTCAAGGAGAGCCACACGGGGAAGTATTTGAAAAGGGTGTTGTAGTTTTGTGGTACCGCTTTTTCATTGTCCTGTCGTGTTTTGTTGCGCTTGCGCAAAAAAGTTTTTCTTCACTTCGGTGTTTCTATTGTATTATACAGGTTAGACACTGTGTTCTAAGGAGGTGTGTGTGATGGATGAGAATTCCGTTGCCGCTGCGGAAATATTTTTAATCGGGGAGCTGTCCCTGACCATACAGGATATTTCTCCCAGAAGTATCCCGAATGTTGTTGCTTCAGTGAAGAGTGCTGTTGCAAATTACCTGAAGGAGCACAATCTTTCTCTTCCTCTGAAAGTGCGTGGTGACTTGGAACGAGAGATCATCTTTGCTCTTATTGCCAGATCCGGACTTTCCCCCCGTGCTTTATCGGTAGTTGAGGACGCTGTGCTGGGTATTATATAGTAGTTTTCATTCACCCTGAGTTGTCGGGTGGCGGTGATACTTATTGTGTTGCCGCCGCTTTTTTATTTGTTACAGGGCGGTTCTCGTCTATGGCGGAGCAGTTTTTTGACACCTTCGTTCTACTGTTGTCTCATTCGCGCTGTTTTAGGAGGTGATTTTGTCCACGATTGTTCTTGACGAGGGAATATAAGCAGGTTACTATATATAGTGTCGTGTGAACGACAGTAGTGCATCTGGCTCTTTTTTGCACATTGCTCCGTACTCGCAAAGCGAAATTCAATTCGTTTTGCTCCTGTTGGTTGTTTGTGGAGCGGTGAGGTTATTGTGGCGGAAGGCGAAAAATCCCTGATTGCAGTTAATTATTCATATACAGAAAAGAAATACTATGGCAGAAATGTTTGATAGAAGTAAACCCCATGTCAATGTGGGAACGATTGGTCATGTTGACCACGGAAAAACCACGCTGACCGCGGCTATTTTGAATGTGTTGGACAATGCGGAGGGGTACAGCGCGCGCGTGAAGAATGTTGAGGGTATTGATAACGCGCCTGAAGAAAAGGCGCGTGGTATCACCATTGCGCTATCGCACAACGAGTACGAGACTCCGAAGCGGCACTATGCCCATGTGGACGCACCCGGACACGCCGACTATATTAAGAACATGATTACCGGTGCAGCGCAGATGGACGGTGCGGTTATTGTGGTTGCGGCGACAGATGGGGCGATGCCGCAGACAAAGGAGCACATCCTGCTTGCGCGGCAGGTTGGTGTGCCGAGTTTGATTGTGTTTATCAATAAATGTGATATGGTTGATGATGAGGAGATTATTGAGCTGGTTGAGGCAGAGATGCGGGAGTTGCTGAGCAAGTATGAGTTTGACGGTGATAATACACCGGTTATTCGCGGTTCCGCTCTGAAGGCGCTTGAGGATCCGAGTGGTGAGCACGGACAGAAGGTGTTGGAGCTGGTGAATACTATGGACGAATACTTTCCGGAGCCGAAGCGAGAGATGGACAAGCCATTTCTCATGCCGATTGAGGACATCTTCTCTATTGAGGGACGAGGTTCTGTGGTGACCGGTAAGATTGAGCGCGGTATTGTGAAAGTGAACGAAGAGATTGAGATTGTCGGTATTAAAGAGACCGAAAAGACGACGGTTACCGGGGTGGAAATGTTTAACAAGCAGCTGGAAGAGGGGCAGGCGGGAGATAACGCCGGTATCCTTCTTCGTGGTGTGAAGAAAGAGGATATCCACCGCGGGCAAGTGCTTGCGAAGACGGGAACGGTAACGCCGCATAAGGAATTTGAGGCAGAGATTTATATTCTCTCCAAAGATGAAGGTGGAAGGCACACGCCGATTCTGAACGGCTACAAGCCGCAGTTTTACATCAGGACGACTGATGTGACCGGTGAGTTGAAATTGCCGGATGGTACTGAAATGGCAATGCCCGGCGACACCATTAAGTCGACTATCTCGCTGATTAATGCGGTTGCCCTTGAAGAGCAGCAGCGGTTTGCTATTCGTGAGGGTGGGAAAACAGTTGGTGCGGGAGTGGTAACAAAAATACTATCCTAATCTCTGTTCTCTTATTATTAACATAGGATTATAATAGTATGGCGAATACCAAAAAGCCCGCAAAAGGGTCGCATATTAACAAGTTACGCATTCGTGTACAGGCGTACGAACCGAGGATATTGGATTCTTCTGTGAAGCAGATTATTGAGACGGCAACGCGGCTTGAGACAGAAATCGCCGGTCCCATTCCGCTTCCGACCAAGATCAAGAAGCATTCGGTTAATCGGGCTTCATTCATCTACAAATCTTCTCAGGAACAATTTGAGATGCGTACACATACCCGTCTCATTGACATCAAGCACCCATCACCACAGGTGATCGAGGCGCTCAGCAACCTTTCGTTGCCGGCCGGAGTGTCTATTGAGGCACAAATGCTTACCTAAGCAACACCTCTTATTACCCACCACTAACTATATGAAATTCGCATTAGGCAGAAAATTACAAATGACGCAGCTGTTTGATGAAGACGGTATGGTGCAGCCCGTGACGGTTGTCGCGCTTGAGCCGTTGGAGGTTTCGATGTGCCGCACCACTGACCGTGACGGGTATGAGGCGGTGCAGGTGCGGTACGGTGATGGGAAGCAGCAGCAGCGAAAAAAGGAGTTCAGAGGTGACTCCTCGGCGTATGAAGTCGGCAAGCCGGTGGATAGTGCTGAGGCGTTCAGCCCCGGTGATGTGGTGCGTGTGAGTGCCACCTCGAAAGGGAAGGGGTTTCAGGGTGTGGTGAAGCGGTACGGGTTTGCCGGCGGACCGCGGACACACGGACAGAAGCATAATGAGCGGTCACCCGGGTCTATCGGTTCCGGACTCCGTAACCGTGTGCCGAGAGGTACTAAAATGCCCGGCAGGGTGGGTAACGACCGGGTTACCATCCGCGGAACGCAGGTGGTTTCCATTGATAAGGACCGTGGTTTGCTGTTGCTGCATGGCTCCATTCCCGGCAGACGAGGTACTCTCGTAGAAATTCAAGGCGTATGATAGAAGCACCACTCTACAAACAGGATGGGAGCAAAAAAGGCATGGTTCAGCTTCCGGAGCCGCTGTTTACGCTTGCGTGGTCTGACGCGCTGGTGCATCAGGTGGTGACCGGCATCGCGAGCAATCAGCGATCTGCGACGGCGCATGCAAAAATGCGGTCGGCGGTTCAGGGTGGCGGTCGGAAGCCGTGGCGGCAGAAGGGAACCGGTCGCGCGCGGCACGGCTCTATCAGATCGCCGTTGTGGGTTGGTGGTGGTGTTACTTTTGGTCCGAGCAGGGACAAGAACTATACCAAGTCAATTAATAAAAAGGTGCGTGTGAAGGCGTTTTTCACCGTGTTGTCTCAGAAGTTGCGCGCTGATGCGATCGCCTTTATTGATGACCTCGCGGTGGAAAAGCCCTCCACGAAAGCTATGGCGGCTTGTGTTGAGAAAGTGTGCGGTGAATCGGCGGACAAACGGAAGAATGTCTGCACCATAGTGTTTTCAGAGCGTGATGAGGCATTACGGAAGAGTTTTGCGAATATATCAGGTGTGGACACGGTCGCGCTGGAGGCGTTTAATACACAGGATGCACTGCGTGCCCGAAAGATTCTTTTTGTCGGCTCTGAAAAAACGATTGACTACCTGCAGGATCGCGGCAGTGCGGTCGGGAAGCAGGAGCAAAAGCAGGGTGGTATACCGGTAGGCGTATGATTTTAGGTAAACTATTCAAAAAAAAGCAGGACACCGCGGCGGATCAGCCGGACGAGACGCAAGATACTGCTGTGCAGGTGGATGCACTGCCGCAGGAGTATCGTGGTGATGTGCGACCACTTGCTGAAAAGGCCGTGAAGAAAACAAAGGCGGATAAAACGAATACTGTGCTGCGCAAGCAGTATAAGCAGCGCACAAACAGGAAAGTGCATACCAAGCGTTCGTTTCATCGTCCGCCCCGAAAGACGGTCGGAGAACAGGTGAACATTTATGATATTATTGATCGACCGCTTATTACCGAGAAAGCGGCGAATCAATCGGAGCGAGGTGTGTATGCGTTTCTTGTTCAGGATCGGGCGAATAAGTACAGCGTTGCTGATGCCATTGAGGCGTTGTACGGTGTGCGACCGAAAAAAGTGCGCATAGCGAAACGACCGTCAAAGCGGAAGCGGCTTCGTGTTGCTGGTAAGGAACGGGAATATGGCATGACGGCGCAGAAGAAAAAGGCGTATGTATTTTTACGGGAGGGAGATACTATTAAATTAAGTTAGAGCGTATGGCAGCAACAAGAGTAAAAAAGTATAAACCAAAGACACCTGGACTGCGCGGTACGATATTGCCGTTGTATCGGTCGTTGCTTTCGCAGGGCAATAAGCCGCATCGCAAGTTGACCCGAGGAAGGAGCCGTTCTGTCGGCAGGAACAGCAAGGGGCGTATTACCACTCGCCATAAAGGCGGCGGTCATAAGCGATTGCATCGTGATATTGATTTCCTGCGGAATAAGTTTGATATTCCCTCGAAGGTAGAGTCGGTGGAGTATGATCCGAATCGTTCGTCATTTATTTCGCTGGTGTGCTATCGGGACGGTGAGCGGCGGTATGTTTTGACGCCGGACGGTGTTGCGGTAGGAGATACCCTGGTGACGGCAGAGAAAGCGCCGCTGAAGCCGGGCAATAGGATGATGCTGCGGAACATTCCGGTCGGTACGCCTATTTATAATATTGAGATAAAGATGAACGGCGGCGGAAAGATAGCGCGGTCTGCCGGGAATGCGGCAACCCTGCTCGGGTATGATGCATCTTTTGCGCACATTAAGCTGCCGTCTCAGGAGGTGCGTAAGGTGCCGGCCTCGTGCTTTGCGTCAATCGGTACTGCCGGTAATAAAGAGCACCACCTGCGGGTTGTCGGAAAAGCCGGACGGAGCCGCTGGATGGGGAAACGACCAACTGTTCGCGGGAGCGCTATGAATGCTGCTGATCACCCGTATGGTGGCGGTGAGGGAAAGCAAGGGCGGGGGCGAAGACGGGCGGTGACCAAGTGGGGTAAGCCGTCAGGAAAGGGGCAAAAAACAAGGAAACCCAAGCACTATTCAAATGCACACATTGTCAGAAGGCGGCAGTTGGTGAAACGAGGTGTTTGACCTGTGTGAAAAATGCGGGTACTATAGTATTACTACCAGTATATGACAAGATCAGTTAAAAAAGGTCCTTTTGTGGACGCAAAATTACTGAAGAAAATCGCCGGCAAAAAGCCGGAGGATGTTGGTGTTGTCAGGACTTGGGCGCGGCGGAGTCAAATATCTCCCGAGATGATCGGGTTTACTTTCGGTGTGCATAACGGGAAGGTTCACAGTGAAGTGTTTATCACAGAGGAAATGGTCGGTCATTGCCTCGGTGAGTTTGCGCCGTCAAAGCGATTTGTTCGGCATGGCGGCAGGATACAGAAAGATGCGGATGAGGCGAAGCGAAGCGCGGAGATAGAGGCAGCAAAGTCGGCGCGGGCAGAACCGGCCGCGGCTGCATAATAGTATTACTTTTAAGCGTATGAAAGCAACTCTCAAAAATTTCAGACAGTCGCCCAGAAAGGTTCGCCTTGTTGCGCGTGCGCTGCGTGGTAAGCCGGCACAGCAGGCACTGGGGATGTTGCATATGGTTGACAAAAAGGTTTCCGACCCGATGCGCAAGCTTATTCTTTCTGCGGTGCATAATGCGCAACAGGCGGGAAAGCAGGACGCTGATCAGCTGGTGATCGGCGATGTCCGTGTTGACCAAGGGATGCTTTTGAAACGATGGCGACCGCGGGCGTTCGGTCGGGCGACACCGATTCGGCGGCGATCCAGCACTATACATATAGAATTACAATAGCGTATGACACACTCTTCACATCCTTATGGCTTTCGATTAGGTATTACCCGGGACTGGCGTACCCAGTGGTTTGCCGCTGATCGTAAAAAGTATCAGGCACTATTGCGGGAGGATTACTATATCCGCACTTTTCTTGAAAAGGAGCTGAGCAACAAGATGGTTAGTAGTATTTTGTTTGAGCGCGAGCGGGATACTCTGGTGATCACTATCAAGACCGCGCGGCCGGGGCTGATTATCGGGCGGGAAGGTGCCGGTATTGAGGAGCTGATACAGCGTGTGAAGCAGTTTGCCCGTAAACGAGGGTTGAACGATTTAATAAAAATACGGGTTGAGGAGGTGCGTTATGCCGAGCAGGATGCCACATTGGTTGCTGAATCAATTGTTGAGTCGTTGAAGCGGCACATGCACCCGAGACGGCTGATCAAGCATACCGTTGAGAAAGTGATGGCGAATCGAAATGTTCGCGGATGTCGGATTACCATAGCGGGTCGGCTTGGCGGTGCTGATATTGCCCGCAGTGAGGAGGTGAAGAAGGGTAACATACCGCTGCAGACCCTGCGCGCTGATATTGACTATGCGCAAAAAGAGGTTCCTCTTTCGTACGGCACGCTCGGTATTAAGGTTTGGATATATAAGGGAGATATTGAGCAGGATAATCAAGAAGAAAGAAAATAGTATGTTGTTTCCTAAGAAAGTAAAATATCGTCGATTTCAGCGAATGCGCAGTATTCTCGGGAAGAGGAATGCTGTTCGTGGCGCTGCGGTTAATTTTGGCACCTATGGCATGAAAGCAATGTCTCAAAAGCGAATTCGTTCCAATCAAATAGAGGCGGCGCGAAAAGTTATTGCCCGCACACTCGGTAAGACCGGGCGAGTATGGATTCGTGTTTTTCCTGACCGACCATGGACGCAGAAGGCGGCGGAAACAGGTATGGGGAAAGGCAAGGGCGATCCGCAAGGGTTTGAAGTTGAAGTTCTTCCGGGTCGGGTTTTGTTTGAAGTATCCGGTGTGGAAGAGGATGTGGCGCGGAGTGCTATTGTGAAAGCAGGAAAAAAACTGCCGTTGAAGATAAGGTTTGTCGCTAAGGTGTAGGTTTGTTGTGGCAGGCGGTTTGTATAAAAAGGAATGTGCGGCTTTGTGGTGATTTTCCAAAGCCGCACCTTGTGTTATTTGGATCTGGGTAGTCCAATGTAGCTCAGCAGATTTGCTGCGTTCCTGAAGACATCTTCCGGCAAGGACGCTTTGTTGTTCAGTGCCTGTCTTCTGATTTCTCCAATTGTTTGCAGTCGGTCCGCTCGATGGTTATGCAGATGCACTGCGACGGATAGTGTGTGCCAGTCTTTGCCCTGCGGATGACTGTTGATTTTGTCAATGGCCTGCTGCCACCTCCTGAGTTTCTGGTCATTGCTGAGGCGGTGCAGGTATTGGTTCATGATCTGCTCATCTGTCAGCGCTATGCGTTCTCGACATTCTTCACCATAGTGGTTCCTTGTCGCTTTGGATACTGTGTCTTCTACTCCTGTTATTCTCGCAACCTCAAAAATTCTTATTGCGTTTGCCGCATGCAGTATGATATCGCTGGATGCGCCGCTGATGTCGTCCTGTTTGAATTTGAACAGGTCGGTTTCGCAGATCTGCTCTACCAAGTAACATTTCTTGGTAAGATATGGGAAACCGGGTACCTCCGCGCATTCCGATCGTATGATTTCCAGCAGGCATGCTATCTCGTAACTTCCGAATACTCCCGATAGGGAGTTTATATTTGCCAGTTTCAATGTTATGCGAGCCTCCTTAAGTGTAGAAAGTGCTCAATGTTGATTGAGTCCTTGTCAATTGTACCATAGGCGCTGATTTATAGGAATAGGGCTGGGTAGATATTTGCGGTCTTGGTGTGGTAGTATGGTGGTATATGGCGAAAAAGGAAGCTGTAAAAAAAGTGAAGGGCGGTGGCGCGAAGAAAAAGGCGTCCGGTGCGTCGGTGAAAAAGGTGAGCAAGGAGGATTTGGTTGGGCAGATGCGGAAGTATAAGAGGGAGATGCAGGAGGTGCGGTTTGGACTCTCCAAGGAGGCGCAAAAGGGTGGTTCACGGAAAAATTTGCGAAAGCAGGCGGCTCAAGCGGCGGTGCAGTTGACCAAACTGCGGAAAAGTGGTGCTGTGCGCCCGTGATTGTGGGTGTCGCACAAAAGCAGTATTTGTGTCATACTATATATACCTATTTTTATATGGAAGAGAAAAAGAGTAAAAAAACACTCCGTGGGACTGTGGTTTCAGTGAAGATGCAGGACACCGTTGTGGTGGCGGTTGATCGGTATGTGAAGCATCCCCTCTATGGCAAGTATCGTCGGAAAACGAAACGGTATAAGGTGCACTGTCCGGGGAACACCGCTGCGGTGGGTGAGCAGGTGACGATAGAGTCGTGCCGTCCTGTTTCCAAGGAAAAGCATTTTCAGATACTCCCTCAAAGCGTATGATACAACCACAAACTGTCGTAAAAGTAACTGATAACTCAGGCGCGAAAATCGCGCGGGTGTTTAAGGTGCTGAAGGGAAGTAAGCGGCGGTATGCCCATATCGGTGATGAGGTTGTGTGCGCGGTGCAGATTGCGGAGCCGCGGAAAGAGGTGAAGAAGAAGCAGGTGGTGCATGCGGTGGTGGTGCGGCAGAAGAAGCCGTTTCGTCGGGAGGACGGCTCGTATGTTTCTTTTAGTGAGAATGCGGTGGTAGTGGTGGATAGTAAAAAGAAAGAGCCGCTGTCAACGCGTATTTTTGGTCCGGTGCCGCGCGAGCTTGAAAAGGCAGGGTATGGCAGGATAACTTCTATGGCGCCGGAGGTGGTGTAATACAATATAGTATATGAAAATACATATCGGAGACACAGTAACTGTATGCAAAGGTACCGACCGCGGTAAAGAGGGGGCGGTTTTGCGTGTGCTGCGGGAGCGCGGGAAGGTGGTGGTTGCCGGTGTGAATGTTCGCACCCTGCATAAGAAGCCGAAGACCACGGAAGAGAAGGGGAGTATTGAGAAGCAGGAAATGCCGATTGATTGTTCTAATGTGATGGTGGTTGATCCGTCAGACAAGAAGCGGACGCGGGTTGGGTATACCGGTTCAGGGCGGGAGAAGAAGCGTATTGCCAAGCGCACCGGGACTGTGCTGAAAAATACCCCTAAGAAAAAGAAGAAAAGTGCTACACCAGAAAAAGCATAACTATGACTATAACAGAGACAAAAATTAGCGGGGCGTTTGAGGCATTAAAATCTTCATTTCAGTGGAAGAATGCCTTTCAGGCACCGCAGGTGGAAAAGATTGTTATTTCAACCGGCACCGGGCGGGTGCGGAAGGAGAAGCAGCGGCTGGAGCTGATACAGGATCGGCTGGCGAAAATTACCGGGCAGAAGGTTGTTCCCCGAAAGTCAAAGAAGTCCATTGCGTCGTTTAAGCTGCGGGATGGTGAAGATGTCGGATTTATGACTACCCTGCGCGGTAAGAAGATGCATGCTTTCCTGGATAAGTTGATTAATGTGGCTGTCCCCCGTATGCGTGACTTTCGCGGTATACCGGAGACTTCGGTTGATGAGATGGGTAACCTGACTATCGGTGTTCCGGAACATACCATTTTTCCGGAGACCCCGGATGAAAACCTGCAGGATATTTTCGGGATGTCGGTAACCATTGTGACTACTGCGCGAAAAAAAGACGAAGCGCTGGCATTTTTGCGCCATATCGGCATACCTTTTACTATTGATGAGGAGGAGTAGGGTTTGTAGACCTGCAGCCTGCCATATTTTTGATTTTGTCCACAGTTTCCACAGGGGTTATGGTGGTGACGGATTTGTGGAGGTCGGAGGTGCGTGTATACTGGTTGTGTTATGAATGACATCGTGTTGCCGTCGGGGTATCATTTTGGATCGGTCTCTCCGTCTGCTGCGACTGGCGGTGATGATCCCGCTGCCGACCGTACCGTCGCTGTTGCCGTTGATGATGAGCCATTGTTGGCGGAGAATAAGGATCGGTTTGTGCTGTTTCCGATTGAGCATAATGATATTTGGGAATTTTATCGGAACGGTGTGGCGAATTTTTGGGTGCCGGAGGAGGTGAATTTTTCTGATGACATCAGCCACTGGCGTGATCGGCTGAATGATGATGAGCGGCACTTTGTTAAGCATGTTTTGGCATTTTTTGCGGCGTCTGATGGGATTGTGAATGAGAACCTGGCGGAGGATTTTCTGGAGCGGGTGCAGTACACGGAGGCGAAGTTTTTTTACGGGTTTCAGATTGCGGTTGAGAACATTCATTCACACACCTACTCACTCTTTATTGACACTTATATTCAGGATCGAGCGGAGCAGGATCATCTGTTGCACGCAGTTGAAACGGTGCCGTCGGTGAAGAAGAAGGCGGACTGGGCGCTGCGGTGGATTGAACAGGGGAGTTTTGTGGAGCGGTTGGTGGCGTTTGCGGTTGTGGAAGGGATTTTCTTTTCCGGGAGTTTTTGCTCTATCTTTTGGTTGAAGCACCGAGGGCTGATGCCGGGGCTTTCGTTCGCGAATCAGCTGATTTCACGAGATGAAGGACTGCATCGAGATTTTGCCTGCCTCCTGTATCGTGACCACATCGTGCAGAAGCTGCCGCAGGAAAAACTGACGGCTATGATACAGGAGGCGGTGGATCTTGAGAAGGAGTTTATCACCGAATCGCTGCCGGTGCGGCTGATCGGGATGAATGCTGACAAGATGTCGCAATACATTGAGTATGTGACAGATCACCTGTTGGTGGAGATGGGGCTGGAGAAACTGTACGGTGCGACTAATCCGTTTGATTTTATGGACATGATTTCGTTGGAAGGGAAGACAAACTTTTTTGAGCGGCGGGTTTCTGAGTACCAAAAAGCAGGTGTGGCAACCGGCGATGAGCAGGGCGGCGGTGCCGGCACCGATCATCGGGAGTTTGACCTGGATCAGGATTTTTAGGATGTGTTGCAGCTGCGATGGATTTGCCGTAATTTGTTTTTATCATATTTTTTTATTTTGTAAAGTTTCCACAGATTTTGTTTTGTGATTGTGTAGAGTGCTGTTTTTGGCGTGGCGTGGGTGTGTATACTACGGGTGTTTGTTTGTCCATATGATGTATGTCCTTAAAAGAAGTGGAGAGCGAGAAGAGGTTCGGTTTGATGCTATCTTGGAGAGGATTTCTTCTCTGATGGATGGTTTAGATACACGGTTTGTTGACCCCGCGGAGATTACGCAGCGGGTGGTTGATGGATTGTATGACGGTATTAAGACGACTGAGCTGGACGAGCTGGCGGCGACGGTGTGTGCCTCATTGGCGACGGTGCATTTTGACTTTGCGCGGTTGGCGGCGCGGATTGCTATCTCTAATTTACACAAGGAGACAGAGGCGTCTTTTACCGAGACAGTGAAGCGTCTGCATGCGTATATTGAGCCGCGGACCGGGCTGCACGCGCCGTTTGTGTCTGATGAACTGCTTAATCTGGTTACGCTGTATGGAGAGAAGATAGACGCGGCGATTGATCATAATCGGGACTATGAAATGTTTGATTACTTCGGTGTTAAGACCTTGGGGAAGGGGTACTTGATGTCGTTCGGCAGCACGCCGATTGAGCGGCCGCAGCACTTGTTTATGCGGGTTGCGCTCGGGATACATGGTGATGATCTGGATGCTGCGTTTGAGACCTACAATCACTTGTCCCTGAAGGACTTTACGCATGCAACGCCGACACTGTTTAACGCGGGGACGCCGTTGCCGCAGATGAGTTCGTGTTTTTTGATGGCGATGTCGGATGACAGTATTCAGGGGATTTATAAAACACTTTCTGATGCGGCGTTGATTTCACAGCATGCGGGCGGTTTGGGCATCAATATTCATAACATTCGGGCGAAAGGGAGTTTCATCGCAGGGTCGCGAGGATACTCTAACGGACTGGTGCCGATGTTGCGGAATTTTAATGAGACGGCGCGGTATGTTGATCAGGGCGGCGGTAAGCGGAAGGGGGCGTTTTGTATTTACCTTGAGCCGTGGCACGCGGATGTGAAGGATTTTCTTGATTTGCGGAAGAATCATGGGGCGGAGGAGATGCGGACACGGGATTTGTTTTTGGCGTTGTGGATCCCTGATTTGTTTATGCGGCGTGTTGAGTCGGATGGCGACTGGACGCTGATGTGTCCGAAGGAGTGTCCGGAGCTCTACACCTCTCACGGGGAGGTGTTTGAGACGCTGTATCAGCAGTATGAGCGGGAGGGGCGCGGAAGGGAGACGATGAAGGCGCGGGATTTGTGGAGTCAGATTATTGATTCACAGATTGAGACCGGAACACCGTTTATGTTGTACAAGGATTCGGCGAATCGCAAGTCCAATCAGAAGAATTTGGGGACGATCCGCAGCAGTAATTTGTGTACCGAAATTATTCAGTATTCTGATGACAGGGAGACGGCAGTGTGTAATTTGGCTTCTATTTGTGTGAATAAGTTTGTGCGGGAGGATGGATCGTATGATTTTGAGCGGCTGCACGCTGTGGCGAAGGTGGTATGTCGTAATTTGAATAAGATTATTGACCGGAATTTTTATGTGGTGCCGGAGTCGTCGCATTCTAATTTTCGGCATCGCCCTATCGGTATTGGGGTGCAGGGGCTTGCCGACACCTTCGCACTTTTGCGATACTCGTTTGATGAGCCGCGCGCGCGGGAGTTGAACAAAAATATTTTTGAAACGATTTATCATGGGGCGGTTGAGGCATCTATTGAGTTGGCGAAACAGAATGGAGCGTATGAAACTTTTAAGGGTTCGCCCGCGTCTGAGGGGAAGTTTCAGTTTGATCTGTGGGGGGTAATTCCTGATTCCGGGTTGTGGGACTGGGAGGCGACCCGCAAGGAGATGGTTGCGCACGGCTTGCGAAACTCGCTCTTTTTGGCGCCGATGCCGACGGCGACAACAGCGCAGATATTCAGTAACAATGAGTCGGTGGAGCCGTTCACCTCCAACCTGTATGTGCGGCGGGTTTTGTCCGGGGAGTTTATTGTGATTAATAAGCATCTGCTGCGGGATTTGCAGGAGTTGGGAATTTGGAATGAGGATATGCGGCAGCGATTGATCGCGTCACGGGGGTCGGTGCAGGGGATTGCGGAGATTCCTGTTGAGGTGCGGCAGCGATACCGCACGGTGTGGGAGATACCGCAGCGGCATATCGTTGACATGGCTGCTGATCGGGGTCCGTATATTTGTCAAAGTATGAGTTTGAATATTCATATGCGGGATGCGACTGCGGGGAAGTTGACTGCGCTGCATTTTCACACCTGGAAGCGGGGACTCAAAACGGGGATGTACTACTTGCGCAACACGCCGGCGGTTGAAGCAGTGCAATTTACCGTTGACAAGACGAAGGTGGGTGACGGCGTGCCACAGCAAAAAGCGGGTACTGCTGATTCGCCTGCCGCAACGCCACCATCACCACCAGCCCCCGCTCCGGATCAGGTGAAAAAGGAGGCGGTTGCTCCGGTGACTGTTTCTACGCCTTCCGGGATTGATGAGGATGAAAATAAGTGCTTTTCCTGCGATAGTTGACCTGTTTTATCGGTCTATACACATACGGCTGAGTCCAGCATTTTTAATGGTAGTATAGGAGTGTAGGGTATTACCCAATGCTCTACAGTAGTTTTTTACGAGAGGCGGTTCTGGTGCTTTATGGTGTAGGCACCAAGGGTATTCCGTCTCAGCAAAAGAGAGCTCCCCCCGAGCTCTCTTTTGCGTTGCTGTAGAGTCAACAAATTGGTCAAGTGGTTTTTTCTTACTCCTGGTGAATTTTCTTATAGGTGAGGTACTGTTTGAGCGGGTGGTGGTGTTTTTTCTTGAGTGTCGGGTCTGCTCTGAGCGTTTCGGCGGCCTCTTGCCGTGCGAGGGCGGTGAGTTTCGGATTTTTGAGCGCTTCCATCACCAGGTCCGGGATGCCGGATTGGCGGATGCCGGCGAGTTCGCCGCTGCCGCGGGCGTCAAGGTCTTTCTGGGCGAGGGTGAAGCCGTTGTGGACGCTTGCGAAGGTTTTGAGACGGTGCAGCGTCTGTTCATTTTTACTGTCGGTGACGGCATAGCAGTAGGGCTGGTGCTCACTGCGTATGACCCTGCCGCGGATTTGGTGCAGCTGAGCAAGTCCGAAGCGTTCAGCGTGCAGGATGGTGATGATGGTGGCGTTGGGGACGTTCATCCCGACTTCCACGACCGTGGTGCAGACGAGGATGTTGATGTCGCCGCTGCTGAACCGTTCCATCACTTTCTGTTTTTCATTCGGTTTCATTCTGCCGTGAAGGATGCCGCTCTCAAGGTCGGGAAAGATGCTTTCTGTGAGGTGTTTGTATTCTTCTTCCACTGAGCGTAGGGGAGATTCTTCGTCCTCATGAACGCGAGGGCAGAGGACGTATGCCTGGTGTCCTTTATCAACCTCTTCCCGGATATGGTCGTATGCTTTTTGCATTTTTTTTGTGGTGATGAGCTCTGTTTTAACCGGCTTGCGTCCTTTCGGCATTTCTTCAATGATGCTGATGTCCAGGTCGCCGTAGATGGTGAGTGCGAGGGTGCGTGGTATGGGGGTGGCGGTCATGGAGAGGAGGTGGGGGGTGTGCGTGTCGGTTGCGTTGGTGAGTTTTTGGCGTTGGGCGATGCCGAAGCGATGCTGTTCGTCTATGATGACGAGGGCGAGGCGTTTGAATTGTATATCTTTCTGTATGATCGCATGGGTGCCGACGATGATGGCGATTTCGCCGGACGCGATCCATTTTTTAAGCTGTGTTTTTGATACCTTTGCCGGTTCGTTGGGGTTTACCTTTGACGGGTACCTCAGGCACTCTTTGCCGCTGATGAAGCCGATTTTTAGCGGAAGGTGGCTGAAGAGTTGTATGAGTGCTTCGAATTGCTGTTTGGCAAGGACTTCAGTGGGAGCAAGGTAGGCACACTGCGGCTTGCCGCTTGTTTTTTCTTCAGGGGTTGCTGCTACAACGCCGTGCATCACCGCTGCCGCGACCGCTGTTTTTCCGGAGCCGACATCGCCCTCCAATAGGCGGGACATCGGTTGGTTGCTGTGAATGTCTTTGAGGATTTCCGTGACCGCGCTCTTTTGGTCTTTGGTAGGTGTGAAGGCGAAGCGATTTTTCATAAAGTCATCGGTTTTTTGTGTGTCTACGGAGAGGTTGTATGCCTGTGCCGTGAGGCGGGTGTTTTTTGCTGTCTGTTGCGTGATCTGCAGTGCGAAGGTTTGCTCAAATGAGAAGCGTTTTTTTGCGGCTTCGTACTCATTTTGTGTTGTTGGCTTGTGCATGTAGATGAGCGCATCGTAGCGGTTGGGGAGGTTGAGGCGGGTGCGGGTGTCTTTAGGTATCGGATCGTCTATAGCTTTGATGTCGTCTTCTGCGAGGATTTTTTCTATTGTTGTGCGGAGCCAAAGGGAGGATATACCCTTTGTCTCAGGGTAGATGGCGATGAGCTCTTTGCGGATATCTGTGTCTGTGTCGCTGTTGTCGGTAAAAATATTTTCCGGCTGTTTTGAGGAGTGTTTGATGACTGGGTTGGTGAGATACGGTTTTTTCTCTCCGGATATTTTGCCGACCACTTCCACAATGTCCCCCTGGTGGTACTGTTTCGCGATGTAGGGCTGGTTAAACCACACGGCGCGAATTTTTTCACCGTCGGCGTGGAGTGTCGCTTCAGCTATCATCACCCTTCTTTTGCCCCCGGTTCGACGCATACTGATTTTTTCTATAGTGCCGATAAGGGCCATTTTTTTTCCTTTTTCCAGGGTGCCGGTGAATTCTTGTGCCGCATCGGTATAGCGGTTGGGGAAGTGGTAGAGCAGATCGTGGACGGTCTCTATATTGAGTTTTTTGAGGGCGGTTTGGTGGGGTTTTTTGATGAATGGGAGGTGGTCAGTGAGCGGGTCTGTTGCTTGCATAATAGTACCAGTATACTGTGAATGCTTAGGTTAAACGAGACAGTATTTTGTGGCTTTTGTCAACAGGTTGTGTTTATAGGGTTTTTGGGCGATAATGGTGTTGTGTGGTCTTACAATTACACGATATAATCGCAAAAGGAGGTGAATGCAATGCGTATTTTCGCACTTTTTGTTATAGTTCTGTTTGTCGCCGGTTGTGGTGTTGATAACCCCATTCAGTCAGGTCCCACGGATGCCCCTTCGCGTATTTCCCTTGATTCTGACGGGTCTGATTCTGTAGCCGAACATCAGCTGATGCCAGCTCAGTTTGATAACCCTCTGTCGTCTTTTGATTTTGACACCATTGATGGCGGGTTGAATCTTGAGCCGGATGAGGTTTATGATCCTGAGGGCACCGGAGATTCTCCCACTCCTGAGGATACGGATGTGGATGATGATGCTCTTGAGCCGGAGGTTATCGAGCCGGAGGGTGACGATGAACCTGAACCCGATTCTGACAATGAGCCTGATTCCGACGACGATCTCGAGCCGGAGGTTGTTGGCGGTGGTGATCCTGATAGCGGTGCAGGCGGTGATGTGGACGAGTTTGGTATTGAGGTCGTTGAATGAGGAAAGGGGTGGCGCTTGAGGAGGCGAAAGGGACAGTCCGGTTACAATCACCGATCAAAGCGAGGCGATCGAGATTCCCGCAAACAAAAAAAAGCGCGGAAGAATCCTTCCTCTGCGCTGATTGTTCGCGATCGCCACGGAAATCGTTTTAGTCGTACTGTTTGAGTTACGACAAAAGCCAGTTGTATTATTGCAATACAGCTGGCTTCTTTTTATTGATTCAACACACGAATGGTTTGTGAGTTGCTGAATATATCTTCACTCGGCTTTTTGCCGCTACTGTGGGTGACCATCGAGCTGATGCTGATGAACAGCAAGGTGGTCATCAGGAGGCCGATTGTTGTTGTCTGCAATGGCGTTAACCGTTGCTTGATCGCCGCTTCTTTTTTTGTATCGTTTATTTTTTTATTCATACACTGCTGCTTCTTTGTATACATACATAGTATATCGTCCTATATTTTTTTTGTAGTAGTAATCCACAATGGTATTATGGTGGTGTTTTATTCTCTTGTTTATGCTTAATACAGAACAAAAAGAAGCAGTGCAGAAAAATGACTGTTCACTCCTGATTGTCGCGGGTGCCGGGACAGGGAAGACGCGTGTGTTGGTTGAGAAGGTCGCGCACTTGCTGCAACAGGGTGCCGCAGGTCATCGCATCCTTGCGCTTACCTTCACGAACAAGGCGGCGGATGAGATGCTTTCCCGAGTGCGGGAACGGCAGCCGTCCGTGTCTTTGCCGTTTGTCGGCACCTTCCATTCGTTTTGTGTTTCGCTGCTGCGTGAGTTTTATGCGGAGGCCTCCGTTTCGGAACGGTTTGTTATTTTTGATCGTGATGCTTGCCGTCGGATTTTGAAGCGGTGCATGAAGCAGGAAGGGGTCACTGATATAACGCCGAGGGTTATGCAGCAGGCAATCGGTCAGCTGAAGACCGGGCTCGGCTCTTCTGTGCAGGATGTCTCTGCTGTTGCTGCTGAGCGGGTGCTGCCGCTCTATACTCTCGCTTTGGAGCGGGAGCGTGCGCTTGATTTTGATGATTTACTGCTGCGGGCGATCACGCTGCTACAGAAACAGCATACTGTTCGAGAGCAGGTGCAATCCCGCTATGCGTATATTTTAATTGATGAGTTTCAGGATACTGATGGTATACAAAACAGTTTGGTTTCTCTGCTGAAAGGGCCGCAAACCCGTCTCGTTGCTGTGGGAGATACCGATCAGACGATTTATTCGTGGCGCGGTGCCAGTATTCACACCATGCTCTCTTTTGCCGAGCAGTATGATCCGGTCGCCACTATTTTTCTTACCCAGAATTACCGATCAAGCGGTACTATTCTCGCCGCTGCGAATGCGGTTATTGCTGAGAATGTGTTTCGTCAGGAGAAGGATTTGGTTGCAACGCGGGGTGATGGTGAGCGGATTACTCTGCTTTCGTCCGGTGACGGGGAGGATGAGGCGCTGACTATTGCGCGGACGATCACTGATTTACATACGCGCGGTACTCCGTATCAAGATATTGCTATTTTGTTTCGCGCTAATTTTCAGGCGCGGGCGCTTGAGTCACAGATGCTTGCGCAGCGGATACCGTATATGGTGCTTGGCACCCGGTTTTTTGAGCGGTCTGAGGTGAAAGATTTACTCGCCTACCTTGAGCTGGTGCAGAATCCGAATTCGCAGGAGGCGTTTGCCCGCGCTGCCGGTGTGCCGCGCCGCGGTATCGGCGCGCGGACACTTGAGCGGGTTTTTTCCGGTGAAGAGCACCTGCTTTCCGCCGCCACCGCCTCACGGGTGGCGAATTTGCGTTCCTGTGTCAGGCATATTGCCGCACTTGCGGAGACACAGTCCGTAACGACCGTGCTGCAGGAGTTGTTGGTGGCGTTAGAGTATCAAAAGTATCTTGCCGCGACTTATGACAACCCGGATGAGCGGATGCGGGAAGTTGGGGAACTGGTTTCTTTTGCTGATCGTTTCTCCCATCTTTCCGGCGCTGACGGCATTGCGCAGATGCTTGCTGAGGTCGCGCTGAGCAGTGAGCAGGACTCTCTGCGCGCGAATACGCGGGACCGTGTTCGGCTTATGACGGTACACGCGGCAAAGGGTTTGGAGTTTCCGTGTGTGTTTATTGCCGGTATGGAGGAAGGGCTGTTTCCGTTTTTTCATGATGAGGATGGTGTGCGTGATGGTGAGGAGGAGCGACGGTTGTGCTATGTCGCGATGACTCGGGCGAAAGATCGGCTGTATTGCTCGTATGCGGAGCGGCGCAATATTTTCGGCTCCTGGCGCAGTATGCGTCCATCTTCGTTTTTATCCGCTATTCCGGAGCACCTTGTGACGGCGGTTGGCAGAATGACTGCCGCAGATGATGAGGCATCGGAAGAATCCATTGCGTGGTAGTGAAACCCGGTGTCTGTGTTATAGTAAGTATGTTATGTTGGTTTGTCGGCACTTTCTTTCTATCTCGCTGGTGTTTCTGTTAGGGGTGTTTATTTTTGGGTCGGTGGTGGCTCAGACACCGGAGCGACCCTCCTGGGATTCATCTTACTCAGTGTATGCGGGTGTTGGCATCGGGTATCGGTCAGGCGTGCGATTTTTTCGGGATGTCTCTGCTGATTTGCGGAGTGGAGATCCTGCGCCGTCATTTTCTGTGAAAGCGGGAACCTTCCTCCCCGTGGGGCTGCAGCTCACCAGCGCCGGTCATCTTGTCGGTACTCCCACTGGCGTGGGGGAGTCACGCTTCACCGTCGTGGCACAGAATACCGCCGGTGTCGCTGAGAAACAGATTATCCTCCGCCTCCGTGAGTCCTTCAGTGGTAGCTATGTTCAAGGAGGCGCCCATTCTGACATCCTTGATGTCCAGGTATTCCTCAATAGCACTGATTGTCCTGTTGCTGAGACCGGCCCCGGTTCCCCCGGACAGGAGACCTCCTACTTCGGCACTAAGACCCGACAGGCGCTTGCTTGCTACCAGCGACTCCATTCTCTTCCTGTCGTTAGCGTACTCACCCCGGCTTTGTTCCGACACTTCATCCAAACCCACACCAATCGTCTCATTTCCGGAGTCCCCACCTTGTTGCCCGGTCTGGATGTGCAGGGGAGGGAGCACCCCTTTGGCTCCACCCACCCCGACATCCGTCAGGCGCAGGTATACCTCAACGGCACCCCGTGTCCTGTTGCTGAGACCGGCCCCGGTTCCCCCGGACAGGAGACCTCCTACTTCGGCACCAAGACCCAGCAGGCACTCAACTGCTACCAGCGGCTGCACAACCTTCCTGTTACGAACACTATCACCTCAGCACTTCTTGCCCGCCTTGCCGATATTTCACCATCGGGGGAGCGTGGTGTCTGCGACCTGACCATCTCACAAGGATGTGCGGTCGGCACCCCTGTTCAGCACGAGTCCTCCTACATCTCCCGAGGAGAACGCTGGCGCTGCCGCGGTGTCAACCAGGGATACAGCTCCGACTGGTGCGTTCGCTGTGACGATGGCTACTCCTTTGACGGAAGAAACTGCACCCGTAGCACCGTACAAGAGCCCTCTGCTCTCCGCTGCTCCGGCACCACCGTCTCCTTCTGTCGTCTCCCTCGATCCGCGCACGGCAACACCGTTACCGGCGCCTGCTCTGTCGGACGAACCGGCGCCTGTCGATACACCTGCAGTAACGGCACTTGGCAGCTTGTTTCAAATACTTGTTCTCAGTTGAACATTCAAGGACACCTCCCCGGCTCCACCCACCCCGACATCCGTCAGGCGCAGGTATACCTCAACGGCACCCCGTGTCCTGTTGCTGAGACCGGCCCCGGTTCCCCCGGACAGGAGACCTCCTACTTCGGCACCAAGACCCAGCAGGCACTCAACTGCTACCAGCGGCTGCACAACCTTCCTGTTACGAACACTATCACCTCAGCACTTCTTGCCCGCCTTTCAGAACACTACACCCCTCCCGTCTGGAACACGCCGCAGGACATCCCTCCACCCCAACAGCAATCCGGTCCGCCTCCTGCCCCTCAGGTTGTTGTGCCCCAGAACGGTGTCTGTGACCTCACTGTTTCGCAGGGCTGCACCGTTGGCACTCCTATTTACCACGAACCCTCCTATCCCCGAGGAGAACGCTGGCGCTGCCGCGGTGTCAACCAGGGATACAGCTCCGACTGGTGCGTTCGCTGTGACGATGGCTACTCCTTTGACGGAAGAAACTGCACCCGTAGCACCGTACAAGAGCCCTCTGCTCTCCGCTGCTCCGGCACCACCGTCTCCTTCTGTCGTCTCCCTCGATCCGCGCACGGCAACACCGTTACCGGCGCCTGCTCTGTCGGACGAACCGGCGCCTGTCGATACACCTGCAGTAACGGCACTTGGCAGCTTGTTTCAAATACTTGTTCTTTTGCACAGCCGGGTAATCCCGGTAATGCAGGTTTGCCCGATGGTGAATTGGCTCAACTGCGAGCGGAACAACCACAGCAGCAGGTTGGACAATCGTCGCAGTATGGTAATCACTTTGGGTATGCTGTAGATGTCGGTGGTAATGTGTCGCTGCGTCCGTGCAAGATGAAACGATGCTGTGATCCGTTCTGTGAAAGAGATTCCGGTTGCAAGGAGTGTGCTGTGTGTGAGCGGTCGTGGTGTCCTGCAGATTCCGGTTGCAGCGGGACCTGTTCCGAAGGTTCCGGTTGTAGGTGGTGTGTTGAATGTGATGAATTGTGTACAGAGTGTGATTGGGTTAAATTGCGGTGTCGGAAGCGAGTTCAAACGGCGATGGTGGGGGCGCATAATGCGGGGGCCGGTTCGGTGTATTTTTATGTTCGGCATGAAGACCAATCGGGGCAGATACAGTGGCGGCTGCAGCAGAGAGTTGCTGCGAGTGACGGGCAGGCAGGTGATGCGTTCGGCTATTCTGTTGCCTTGGATGAAGATGTGGCGATTGTGGGGGCGCCGAGGGATGATACCAATACCGGTTCTGCCTATATCTTTATGCGGAGTGATGGTCCGCTGTGGGTTCAGAAGGCAAAGTTGACCGCGAGCGATCGTGAGACATCTGATTACTTTGGATCTTCTGTTGCGATAGATGGAGCGACTGCTGTTGTTGGTGCGTATGGCGAGGATCCCGGCGGTACTCAGAATGCCGGAGCGATATATGTCTTTGTTCGATCCGGAGATAGGTGGAATTTTCAGGCAAAATTAATAGCGGAAGATGAGGGGTGGGCTGATAAGTTTGGCTATTCAGTTGCTGTTACCGGTAATACCATTAGTGTTGGGGCATACCATGATGATCCCGGGTATAAGCCCCGCGCCGGTTCTATGTATACTTTTATTAGGTCCGGGGGTAGGTGGGTACAGCAGCGGAAAGTGATTGCAGATGATCGTCAGCCGGATGATCAGTTTGGAAGTGCCGTTTCGATTATTGGGGAGAATTGTAGTGGTGGGAAGTGTTGCATTCCGGTTGACGGTCGGTGGAGTACCGTGCCGATGCCGGATGAATTGCCGTGTGGCAAGATAGTGAAGGCGACCTGCACTAACCCCGCGCCTTCCTGCGGAGGCAGTCCATGTGTTGGTCCGCCGCCTAAGTCGTATGGGACGAAGTGTGATAGCGGGAGAGAGTGTGATATTGTTACCAATCAATGTAAGCAAGATGTGTGTTGTGGTCCTAATTGCATACTCGGTATTACTCACTGCGTTGTCATTCGTGGGGTGCGTTACTGTCCGCGATGCGTCTTCCGACCGGAGGAGTGGATATCGCCGCAGTGTCAAGGTGCCTCTGAAATCCGCTGTGGCGCGAAGATACCGAATACTGACGGTATTTGTGTTATGGGTCAGACATGCGACTGCAAAGGTATTTATTGCCGCTCTGAACGACCGGTTCGCAAATGTTCCGGTGTCGGCACCAACTGTCCGAGTGGCAGCAGGACAGTTGTCAGCGGGGTGCGTAATGATGGGTTTACCGGATCGGTATATATTGTGAGCAATGGCAAACAAAAGAGAGTTGTCGTGGGTGATGGAGGTCCTCAGGATCGTTTCGGTTCCGCTGTTGCTATCAGTGAATACGACTTGGTTGTCGGTGCGCGTGATGAGGATGTTGGTGGTATCGTCGATGCTGGTGCTGTATATGTGTTCGGCACGAGCGGAGGGCAGCGCCTTAAACTGAGTGCTCAGGATAAGCAGCAATATGATTACCTTGGTCAAGCTGCCTCAGTATATGACACTTTGATGATTGTTGGTGCGTATGGTAGGGATTCCTATGGAGGGGCGGCTTATATATTCACCTATCTTGATGGTTTGTGGGAGCAGGAGGTTCAGCTAAAAGAGTGAAGCTCAGGTATCCACCGAACATCCTTACTCACCCGCTTCCACACGCCACACCCCGTCACCCTGCGTTTCCTTATAGTTCACTTTGCACGGTGTTTGTCTAACAGCATAGCAAACTCGCTTCGCTCAGACAGTGCTATTCGCTGTAGAAGCCAAACACCGCACAAAGCAAACGGAAACGCAAAAAGGTGCCGGTGTGTGGGTGTGTCCGCTCTCCGCTCATTGGTATGTTCGGTGTGTACCGTTCGCAGGAGGTAAAGGCGAAACTTTATCGTTATCTTGCTTTGCAGACCACCTATCGCCGTTAACGGTGTCGTGCTTTGTTGGCCGCACCCTCCGTCGGCGCTTGTTGGAAGGGTATGTGTTTATTTGTTAAAATGGAGGTATGAGAAGGAAGCTCGGGCAGTATTTTTTGCGGTCGCGGAGGGTGTTGGATGCGGTTGTTGGTGCGATTGCTATTCCGTCGGAGACGGTTGTGGTTGAGGTCGGTCCGGGGAAGGGGGCGTTGACGGAACGGATTCTCACGCGGCATACCGCTGTAGTTGCGGTTGAAAAGGACTCTGATCTTGTGATGGTGTTGCAGGAGCGATTTGCCGGGGCTGTCGCCGCAGGTCGGCTGATGCTTGTGGAAGGTGATGTGCGGGATGGTGCGTGGTCGGGTGCAGTGGCAGGTCAGTCGTATGCGGTTATCGCGAATATCCCGTATTATCTTACCGGGTCGCTTATTCGGGAGATGTTGACCAGAAGTCACCCGCCGGTTGCGATGTCTCTGGTGGTGCAGAAAGAGGTCGCGGAACGGATAGTGAGGCGAGGCAGTGTGAAAGAATCCTTGTTGTCGCTTTCGGTTCAGTTGTTTGGCACTGCGCGCTATGTGCAAACAGTACCACAGAGGGCATTTTCTCCGCAGCCGCGGGTTGATTCGGCGATTATTGCTATTACCGACATACAAAAGCCGTCGTGGCAGGTGCAGGATGTTTTTTTTCGAGTATTGAAAACTGCTTTTCACGGGAAACGGAAGACCGTTTTGAAAAAATTTGCCGATATGCCGAATGTGCAGACCATCCTGGTCCAAAATAAGGTTTCCCCAACTGCTCGGGCGGAGGATGTGCCATTTACTGTTTGGCTTGCGGTGGCGCGGTCGCTTTCTTGATGCGCGATTAGAATCCGAGGGCGGTGCCGTATAGAATGCTCAGCCTGCCGGTGAGGAGTGCTGGCGGGACGGTTGGGACGGTGCAATCAATTATCGTGCCGATCAATCCGAGTGTGGTTACACCGACTGATGGCGACAGGTAATTTTCTCGTATTGTCCAGCTTGGGTAGAGGTAGATGATCGGTGTCGCACTATTTGCTTTTAGTGTCCAGAAGCCGGGACCCATTGATGAGACACATGGTATTGAAAATACTATTAATCCGCCTTCCGGACTGGTGAAAAAGGCACTTGCCACCGGGACGGTGATACTGCTGATTCCCACCATGAGTGGTATGAGTACTCTTGCGACTTTTATCGCCAGTTTTTGCTTCATAACTGTCAGATATGATACCATGTATACAGTGAGGCGAGTTTTTTTAATTATCATTGCGGTGTTTTTTGTGGTATTGCTTGCACTTTCTTTGTTTTTACTGTTTCGCTCTGATGACGATGAGGCGGTCCTTTTCCTTGAGACCCATACCGTATTATCCGGCGAGGCAGACAGCGACGGTGATGGTGTTCCGAATTGGCTTGAAGAGATTACCAACTCTGATGCGCTGAATGCGGAATCTTTTCCGTACAATAAAGATGTTGTGCGAGCGCGGAAGAACACTGCTGATGCGCTGCTGTATGCAGGTCCGGGCGATTTCACCGAGGAGATTATTCAGCGGTTTCTTTTTGATGTGAGCGGGTCTGCTTCTGTTACGTCGGAGGAGCGGACTCGGTTTGTTGACGAGTCGTCCGCTTATTTCCTGCAGATTGTTGAAGAGAAGGGCTTGCCTGATGTTGTTTTGTCTGTTGATGACACGGTTTCTCGGCAGGCAGTTTTGCACAGTTTTGCTTCAGCGATGCGGCGGTTTTCCGGTGCGAAGAAGCCCATTGATGTTTTGGTTTTTGATGTTTTTTCAAAAAACGCTTCAGTAACAGAGGATGCTCGTCAGGCGCGTCTGTCCTGTGATTACACCCTGCAAATCTTACCTCGGAAGGTTCCGCAGGATGTGTACACGCCGTATTACCTTGTGCTTGAGCGGGTTACCTATCTGTGTGAGGCACTGACGGTCGCACTTACTTCTATTACCGCTGAAAATTTCTTTTATGCCCTGCGATTGGTGGGGGTAGGGAAGCTGTTTGAGCGGGCTGATGAGGGCGCTGATGATTCTACTAATCAGTTTGTTCTTGCGGTTGAGCAGGTTGTTCAATTATTAGAGCAATCGCCGTAAAAATAGTAAAATCTTGGTTATACTAAAGGTATGTTTTCTTTTAATGACCAGCGTGGCGGTTTTGCCACCATCGCCATTGTCGGGGGTGTTGCTGTTGCGGTTGTTGCCGGGGGTGTGTTTTACTTTTTGCGCAGTAGCCCGCCTGAAGTTGATACTGTTTTGAAGGATGATTCGGCTACTGTTTTCGGTGAGGAGACCGTTTTGTCTGTTGATGCGGAGGATGCGCTGCTTCGGAGTTTGCCTCGCGGGCGTACCAATGACTATTGCTCGTTACTCGGATTGGAGCGGGAGGCCTGTGCGGGTGGTGCCGAGGGTGTGTGCCGGGACTTGTTTGGCAGCTGTAGTATTGACGTCTCCCGTGACTCCTCTGACACTATTCGGCAGTTTGCCGAGGCCTGCTTGGTTTTGCGAACTGCGGAAGGGCGGTCGCAGTATTTTGCATGGCTTGATAGCGGTGATCCGAAGCCGTTTCCGCTTTATTACGCCATATTCGGACTGGAGGAAGGTGCGTTTAACCAGAAACAACTCACTGATGCGTACCAGGTACTATTGGATTCATACTTTTCCACTGCTTCCTGCGACAATCGTGAGGCACTTCGTCTTTTGTCTGAGGGGTATCTTTTGCTGAGCGATGCTGCCGGTCGGTCTGAATACGATGTGTGGCTGAATGGCACCGGCAGTGATCCGTTTCCCTTATACTACGCGCTTCTTGGGCTGCGTAGAGACACTTTTACGCAACAAGATTCTGCTGATGCATACAAGAAAACCTTGGATCAATATCTTTCCGGATACTACGGCAACAATACTGAGGTCTTGCGCCTCTTGACCGAAGCGCATATGATATTGTACGATCCGTCATCGCAGTCCGCCTACAGCACACTTCTTGATGGCGGTCTGTCATCTTCTTTTTCCGATATTTCTCTTGATTTGGGTGGGGACAATCTGTTTTCTGCCCTCAGTGATCTTAACCTTTCACCCACTCATCTCGGTACTGTTTTCGGCTCCTTAGACCTGTCTTCTGCTGAGCTTGTAAGTGCTGCTGCCACGCTTGATTTCTCCTCCACTGATTTAGGCGGCTTTGTTGGCGGACTCAATCTTTCTCCGGGCAATCTCAGTGCCGTTCTGAGCGATTTTAGTATCTCTCCGGATAATCTTGGCGCTGCTCTTAACGGTCTTAATCCTTCCACTGATGACCTGAGTAACATTCTGAGTGACCTTGATCTTTCTGCCGCTGAGCTGAGTATTGTTTTGAGTGACCTTGCTCTCCCCGCCGATGAGCTGAGTACCGTTCTGGGGGATCTTACTATACCTCCAACTGACCTGCAGACCTTATTTACCAATTTCGATATCCCTTTTCTTGGTGAGGGTACTCCGTTTCCCGGTGTTGCCGTGCCGCCCGATGATTTGCCGGATGATGCTGATGATTTACCGGCGGTTGCTATTTCTCCGAAGCTTGTTCAGATTGGTGTTAAGAATGACGGTGTTCAGCCATCATTTCTCGTGGAGGTTACGAAAGGTGGTTCTCCGTACGCCCCTGATACGCCGATTACAGTTGCTCTGGAGTGTGAGGATGCCGTTCGTCCGGCTAGTCAGCCGACCACTTCTTTGATTTTAAGCGATTTGCCGGAATCTGTCCTGCTCTCTGCCAGCAAAGGTACGACCGGGGATTTAGTTCGAGCCCCTGGTGTTACCGGGTATGTTGTATGTGCTGTTGTTGCTGACACTAATACAGATCCGACTTACATACTTGGCTCACCCTCCTCTGCAAGAGTTACTATTGTTGGAGGTTCGTCCGGTCCGCCTTGTGATAGGCCGTCGTGCCCCGGTGATCCGACCAGCGGTCCGTTGCCTACTGTTTCCATTGCCGCTGTTGAGCCGCGTGTTGCCAGCGGTGATGATGCGGTGTTTCGTGTTTCTTCCAGTTCCGATATTGTCGGGTCGTTGCATGTGCAGTATTCATGCAGTGCCAATACCAGTGTCGATAACACTTATCTCGGCGAGAATGATGTTACGATTCAGGGTGGTTCCGGGCAGTTTGCTACTACCATCACCCTGCCGACGAATGAGGATGTTTCTGATACCGTTACATGTGAACTACTTGATAGTGTAAAAAATGCGTATAGGATTTTAGGTCGTGATGCTTCTGTCGGAGTCGGGTTGTTGGGATCAGGGGACATTGAAGGGTATGATCCTGCATTGCCGACCGTCTCCCTGATAGCGTATCGCACGACACCGGGCAATTCTGGTAAGTTTTCAGAGAAGGTTAGCAGTACCGTTGTTGGTGATACGGACACTTATATTGGACTGGTGATTGATGACCCTGAATCAGATTCTTTTGGTGATGAGGATCCGGACTCCCGGAAGGAGGTTTCTGACGGTGAGTTGTATGTGCTGTATGTGACAGATTTTGGTAATACCATTTCTGTGCTGCCGGGCGATGGAGGGACTGTCACTGTTGGCATTAGTAAGGATAGGGAGGTTCCGGACTCGGAGCCGCTGTTTAATGCTGTCGCCGATACCGTTGTTGCCAAGCATTCAGGGTATGGGAGTCCTCCCACCGCTCTGCATCACAGTGCTGGGGGTGGTAGTCGTTGGAGAGGTAATTTTGCCGAGGGCAGTATCTTTATTGAAATAACCGCAGATCATCGCGTTATTATGCGGAATGATGTCGAGGGAAATGTGATTGTTTGTGGCTATGATCGCGGTGTTCTGTATTGTGCGACTTATGAGGATGCAGATAGATTTGCCCCGAGAAATATCTTTGTTACCGCGGAGTGTCGTAAAGAATTTTCGGATCGTGAGAGAAGTCGGGAGGACTCCGGTCTTATCACAGGCGGTCGGCGCGTGGTTGATCGCGGTAGTGAGCCGTCGTATGCGTTGCCGGTGTTCGGGTATGCTCCTGTTCGTCGCGGTGATCCCGAGGGTGACTTATACACCTTTATTCGTTCTGACGGGACTTACGATGCCCTTGATGAAGATGCAGGTCCTGATTCGGTGTTTAGTTCGATCCGTATCGATCCTTTTCTTGAGCCGGATACGACTTTTTCCTGTAGGATTTCCGGTGGCGGGGCAGAGGATGGGTATAATGTCGGCACTCCTTATGCGGAAGTGCAGGTGCGACCGCGTGCGACGATATCTCTCGGTGTGCATGGTGCGCAGCGTGTTGCTGATGAGTCAGGGCTTCTCGGTGAGCCGGTTGCGCATCTTGATCGTCGTCAAGCGGAGTATAATTTTGATTCTGACAACTCTGACTTTTCTGATTTTCCCACCGGCCCAACCGGAGGTAGAGAGATTCCTGGTGTTGATGCATCGTTTCGTGATGTGTCCGCCAGTTTAGGGGCGTCTCTTAGTGTTGGGTTTCTCACTTCTTTTGGTGCGTGTGCCGGTTCCTCTCTCTTGAATCGAGGAATCAGTGAGCTTGCTAATAGAATTGGTCTTGGCGGTTTTGGTGCTGTTCCGGTTAGATCTGCAAAACTTGAACTCAAGGAGTGTGTTTTGGATTCCGCTGTTTCCGGCGCTGTTTTGGAGGTGCTTACTGCTGTTGCGAGAGATTATATCACCTGGGCATCTGAGGGATTTGAGGACAAGCCGCTGTTTGTGAAGAATCCGACCACTTTTTATAAGAACCTGCGCGATGATGCAATCGGTCGTGTTATTGATCGGAGTGGTCTTGGGTTTCTCTGCGATATCGGCGTTCCTAATTTTGAAGCGTACGAGGCAACGCTTAAGATTAATTTGCAGCAGCAATATCTCGGCATCGCTACTGATCGACCGAGGTGTACCTATAGTGATTTGGCAAATAACCTTGAGGATTTTTATGATGATGCTTCAGATGTTTTGCGTGATCTTGATCCGGAGTATTTGAGAAGCTTTGGTTTTACTATTGACGGCTCTGTCAGAACGCAGAACGCAGGCACTTTTCAGTTTCCGCCGTCTGATGGATTTACCGGCAATCAGCTTGATGCGTTCTCGGCGAACCTTGATCGCGCTATGAAGAAGACGGAGAATAGTAGTAATTTTCTCCTGGCTGTTTCCCAGGTGGATAGTGATATTCGCGAGGCGCGGCAGGAGTTTGATGCCGCTGTGAAGCCGGTTTCTCAGATTTTTAATCCGAATGACCCGACATCAATTGGTGCGTTTCGGGAGTGTAATGAGACAGAGAATCCGGAAGGTGATGTTGACTGTTTTTCATTGAATGTATCCGGTTCTAAGATTACTGAAATGACCGGTAAGGGGATTAGCTCGCTTTCCGACCGATTGTTGCAGGTTGATGAGTTTGGGGAGTTTGGTCAGTTGGTTGGTCTGGCGGTGAACGCGACTTCTGCCGGCTTGATGAAGAAGTATTTAAGCAGGGGCTTTGGGCATTCAGTAGACAGAGAGACCGCGGATCTGTTGAGTAATATTGAAAAAGATATTGATGCCTCTCTCAGGCCGTCAAGTGCTCGTAAAGTTAGTTTGAGTGAGAACTGGTGGTCGGTGTTTTTTGAAAGAAACGCGTTTTATAATGACTTGCTGAATGCTGAGATGTATGCGAATGATGTCTTTACCTTATTGCAGTATATTGGGTCCGGTTTGTACCGGGATCCGAAGCGAATTGGTGATAAGGCATATATCCCTCCTGTCCGTCCTTATACCGCCTTTGATACTTTGCGCCATGCGAGTACGAGTGGTACACCAGGGCAATTTCCCATATTTTCGTATGGCAATTTGATTGGTTTTTCTTCCGCACAACTTACGAGGAATTATGCTAATTTTTATCACGCTCCAGATATTAAGAGTGCTGTTGAGGAGCGTGCTTTTGAGCAGCTTAATGGTAATAATGGATGGGCGAAGGAGCGACTCCAGCATATTTTTAACGGCTGGGTCAGTGATGAATCCGGAGAGGAGCAAGGGTATCGAAAGATGGTGGCGATTGAGCGGTTTGATGATGCGCATCGTTTTTTGTCTAATGGTGAGGCGCGTTCAGCGTACAATGCTTTTCTCGGCAAGATGGGGGACTTTATTGAGAATACGCCGTATGATCGGCAAGGCACGAGTAATTGGTGGAAGAAGAGTATGAAGAATATGCCAGACGATGTGAGAGAAGATATAGCCGGCCCTGGTCCTTCTTTGCCGGGACATTTAGCAGGACTTAAGGATACAGATTCGCTCACCGACGATCAGAGTGTTCACTATCCCGAGGACCACACCGATTTTTCAAAACGTGTTTTCGGCGTCGGCTCTTCGGAGGAAAGGACTTGTGGTAATACACCCTGTGCTGATTGCCTGTTTCGTCGTTCAAGAGCGGCGTCAGGGAGTGCCGCGACGTGTACAACGGAAGGAGGAACAACATACCCTTGCATCAATGATATTGCGGGAAATATAGGACAGTGTATATATTTTAAGGGCGGTACTTCTGATCTTAGTGCTGGTGTTTGTGGTCTTTCGCTTACGGATCCGAGGTTTGAAACCCATTGCGGGGTCTGCTGGCCTCACAATCTCAATGGCAATACCGATCAAAATAAGTTTACTGCGTTTACGGGTGAGGTTGAGTACTATTGTCCTGCGGGAGGGACTTCCGAAAAGTTGCTGGATGCTCAGGGGGACCTTGTTACCATCAAACAATTGCGTAAGATTTACGAAGCAACATTGGCGGTGCATATTCGTTTAGTTGGAACGCTTGATGAGTATCGAGGCGCTCCACTGCTCAGCTCGCCTATTCATACTTACCGCAGAGAGATTTTGGATGCTTATCGGGCAGATCCTGATTCTGATGATCTTGATAGTGGCGGCGGGTGGGCAGTTGTGCAGCAGGAAACTTTAAAAAAGTTTCGTGACGGCACAATGCAGGTGTATATTCCTCTTGACGATGACGAGTTTGGTGAGCAGGAGTATTTGACTCTTTTGAGTAGTGTTGGGTGTGTGAAAGCGGATGCGATTACTTTTCAGGACGGTGCTTTTATCAGAAGTTATCAGGAGATGAGTTGTGTTTTAGGAACAGTTTTTCAGGATCAGGCGTACTTTGTACTTCGTCGAGAGAATGATGATCTCAATAAGCGGCGTGTTGTGTATCTTGCTTGCGGGTATGATGATGATTCTGATGATGATTCTGTCGCTCCCGGCCAGCAGTCAGATGCAGACAAGCGTTTCCGGTTCAAGAAGGGCGTGGAAGGAAACCCAAGACCACTTCCGCCGGTGACCCTGGAGAAGGGGGAGGATTCGGTTATCTTTCCGGTGCCGAAACCGATTTGGTCGCCGTTTGATCTTGGTGACCGCACTCCTTATAATAAGGATGACACTCCTCCTAACTACACTCCATTAACCGGTCAACGGATTCGTTGCTCTATAGATTTGAAGAGGACTCAGGTGAGTGCTGATGTTGCTGTGGATACGCTTACCCAAGTTGTCACTGTCTCGGAGCATCTGTCAAATGATGGTTCTCCCGTCACTTTTCACTCTCTGGTTCGGAATACTTTGGGGGGTATTGTTACCTCTCGTCTTGAGGATCGAAAGGATATGGTTGCTGAAGCACTGTTTTATACCTATGTTTGGGGGTGGTATACCGGATTTATAGAGATGCCGTATTACTCTATTCAAGGACTGTTATCTAACCCGCCGGTAATTTTGACGGATAGCAAGGTGGCGGTGACGGCGAATATTCAGGGTAATCAGGAGGCGTTGCGACGGTATCGTTTTTTGAGTTCGCTGTTTGCCAATGAGAGTGATTCGCGGTTTTCGTCAAAAAACTTTGGTTTTCTTACTCCTGCTGAGGCGCGTGCTGAGTACGAGCATTCTTTTGACGATCGGTTTAATGGATATTTTGGACGCGCGCTCGGAGAATTTTTTGAGCTGCTCCCCAATATGCATCAGTAAGTATGAAAAATGCGCGACGGATGTCGCGCATTAAGTTTTGTGCGGAGGTTAGGGAAGGATTTTGGCACAGGCGAATGCCGTGTCTAGGCTGAAGTTCCTGTCGACTATCTTTTCCCTGGATATTTGATATCCTTCTCCAACAAAATCCAGCCCGAGATATCTTCCTATAATGAGTGTCCATTCACTTTTTTCCCACCCCATGAACATCCCGTCTTCCTGTGAAAGCAGGGCGAAGAATCTGGACATTTTTTTATTCGCGGTCTCTGTCTTTCCCGGCTGATCGGTGAAATCTAATCTTATCATCACCGCCTCTTCCAGGGTTAGCGGCCTATACCCCTCTGCCCCGAAGTGGCTTCTTATCTTTTCTATTGTGGGCGTCCCTGTCATTCCCGCCTCACGGAGCGTTAGGACAGTGATCTCAGTTTCGCCCGGAATTTTGGACATTGGCATATCTATTATTCTCATTCGCAGTGATACGCTGTAGGCATGGAAGTTTTCTCGGTTCCATAGGGTGTCTACTATATCTTCCCCCGTTTCATACACACCTGTCCTCACTATTATGGTTCCATCCATCCAGTGCGGTACCCAATCCGGCCACTCAGACGATGGGGCTTGCTCTTCTGTCACCATTGTCTCAGCCACTATGGACCCGTCCTCTTCAATGTCGGGTGAGCATCCGACCAGGGAAAACATTGATACCATTGTTAGCAGTGCTACTGTCGTTGCAACTCTCATTTTTTGACCTCCTTAATTGTTGTGATTGTGTGGACTATGCTGTCCGCTGATACTATACCATACTTGAACTCTTGAGTCCAGCATCCCTCCTCGTGATGGGTAAGGTTGCATTGCGGGTGTTGGGGGGTTGGAGTGCAGCACATGCTCTCCGACGGAGATGCGTCGGATTCCTCTCTCTTTGAGGGTATACTGTGTATATGATGTTTGCTTTTATCAGGCGGCGGTGGGTTGTGTTCGGCACACTTTGTTTATTGTTGCTGTGTTTGGTTTTTGTGCCGCAGTTTGTGTTTGCTAATGTTGCTGATGGAATTACCAGCGTTATTAATGCCGTGGTCGGAGGTTTGATGAAGGGGCTTGAGTGGCTGGTCTCGCTGTTTCAATTCTTGTTTTTGCAGGTTAT
The DNA here is from genome assembly GCA_965204115.1 of Minisyncoccota bacterium. Taxonomy (GTDB): domain Bacteria; phylum Patescibacteriota; class Minisyncoccia; order Phycocordibacterales; family JABAAK01; genus JAPPJI01. The sequence goes on from OZ241963.1 coordinate 570,788, forward strand.
TCAATTTACCATTCTTGATTTTGCAAATCACTGGAAGGATAAGGGACTTCTTTCTGATTTTCGGGTGGTGTGGCAGGTCCTGCGGGATTTTGTGAACCTGTCCATTGTTGTGCTTTTCGTTCTTACCGCCATGATGACTGTTCTTGACGCGAAAGGGCAATTCGGCTTTCACCGGAAGGGGTTGTTGTATTTGATTGCTGCTGCTGTTTTTGTGAATTTCAGTGCTTTCTTTACTTTGCTTGTTATTGATGTTTCGCATATTCTGTTTATGTTGTTTTTTAATGCACTTGATGTGTCAACATTAGGATCGTTCTCGCCGTTCTCCGGGTATAGTGAGGTTTTGGGTAGTACTGCTGATGGCATTTTCAACATCATTCTCGGCGTTATTGCGATTGTGGTGAATTGGTTTATCATACTCGGCATTCTCTATTTCTGTATCATGTTGATTGAGCGGTATATTATTGCCATGTTTCTTGTACTTTTTTCGCCGTTCGCGGCACTCGGGTTTTTTACCAACATGTCCGGCGGTGGTAACCCTCTTGCCGACAAGTTTTCCGGTGTGTATAAGATATGGAGTGAGCGGCTTGGCTATGTGTTCACCATGCCGGTCATACTTATCGTTGGGTTTGCGCTTCTGTTGGTTTTGTTCCGCGGGGCGTTGGGTCAGATGGTTGATCCTGATAACTTTGTTAAGTTGATTGGTGTTAACACTCCGGAGGGGCGGGGTATTCTCCTGCAGCTTATGCTTGCGAGCGTTGTGTTGATACTTGGCATTTTCAAGGTCGGTGAGTTTGCGAAGAATGCGAATATTCATCCCGCTATTGCTAATAAGTTTAAGTTTGGGGAACTGGCGTCCAAGCTGGTTCCAAAAGCGTCATCTGCTCCGAAAGCGGTACTTGGTGCTGTTCGGTCGATTAAGAACCCTGCCGGTCGGGGTGTCTTTGGTTATAAGCAAAAGATCTATGATCAGCGGAAGGAGTGGCAGCAGGCGCAGGATAGGGGGGAGAAGACGCCTTGGATCGCAAAGGTGCCCGGCGTCGGGAAGTCGCTTGATGTGGGGGGTAAAGTGCGGCGAGGCAGGCAGCGTGCTCAATCTATTGTTCGCGGCGCTCAGGTAGTTGCGGGCGGGCAGTCAGGTCGTAATGTTGACTGGCAGAATGCTGAGGCAAATGAGGACGCGAGAATCTGGGACATCATTCGTAACCCCACCAGCACTAGAGAGCAAAAGGAAGATCTTTTGACGCAGGCGCTTGATGATAAGAGCAATGTTACGCTTAATGAGCAGCAGACCGCTGAGCTTGCGAGGAACATTGAGTTGCACCCACTGATTTCATCATTGAAGAAGGGGGTTTCTCAGGGTACTTTCAGGCAGATACGAGGGGATGCGGAAGTACGGGCAAAGGAGCTTGCTGTTGAGAAGGATGCTATTGCCGCTGAGAAGGGCACCCCTCCTCCTGAGTATGAGAAGAGACAGCAGGAGCTTCACACTGCTGAGATAGATTATAAGGGCGCAGAGCTGGCGTATGATGATTTGATGCGGCAAAAAAATTTTGCACAGGATGAGTTTAATGCCGCGAAGGAGGCATTTGAACAGACGGATGCGTATAAGAAGTTTAATCGAGATCTTGACAGTAAAATGCAGGACTTTGAGTCCGGCAAGATAGCTTGGGAGGATGTTGAAAATTTTGAGACCACTTTTTATGAGGATGCTGCAACTCGAACGCAAGCCGGTTCTGTCCGGCAGCAGAAGCTTGCTGTATTGGAGAAGATGAAGGATTCATTGCGTACGGCAAAAGATACAAAGAAGTCCGCGGACAATGTACAGCAGGGTGCCAAGAAAGCCTTTGAGGTTGAGGAGAGCAAGCATTATAATGCTATACGGCAAAAGGAAGACGCTAATACCAGTGCGCGAGGGGTGGTTACGCAGACATTTTCTAACCTTGCGACGAATACTGCCGCAGGTACCTCTGTTTCAAGAAATGCAGCAGCGGTGTTTGACCCTGATGCATTGAAGGATGCGCGTGCGGAGCGGGAGTCCGTTGCTGCTCCTATTGATAAGCAATTTCAGAATATGAAAAATGATTATGCGAAGTCGTCCGCAGTCGCTTTGGAGGACCTTAAGGCAGAAGAGAAAACTATTGCGGAGAAAAACGCTGAGGAGAATGCGGATCTTCTTGAGAAGCGGGAGGAGTATGCTGATGAGGAGATGCAGAATCCTAACCCCAATGTTCTTACGAGTCGCATGTTTGAGCTTCAGGAGGAGATTGATGCTTTGGAGCAGGAGTCCGCCGCGCGTCGTGAGCGATCTTTGGCGATTAATGCGGAGAGAGGTCGTATTAGGTCTATCAGAAAAAATCTTGAGAAGCAGGATGTTTCTGATTCTGAGAAGCTTGCCGTTCTTGGTGAATCTGTCAAGAGTGCGAAGTCATTTGTGCAGGGTGGGACGCAGTATCTTACTGCTCAGCTGAAGGCTGTTGATGATAAAATGACTGCGCTTGAATCTGTGGCGAAGCAGCGGGGTACTGATGTGAATAGCAATAGTGAGTACACAGATCTGCGGGATGAGCAAGAGCGCATCACCAATCGTATTGGGTATATCGGTCGTGTCGGTGGCAGTATTGCGGAGGTGGGTGAGGCCTTAGATGAGCAGAAGGAGATCCTTGAGAGTCCGGAATATACCGACGCTCTTGGTCAGGAACAGTATCTCTCGCTGTTCAGTGTGAAGACCTTACTGCGTGATATTGAGTCGGCTCTGGAAAGGCGTAAGAAGGCCTTTACTGAGAAGGAAGAGAAGAAGCTGGCGAAGAAGATGAAAGAGCAAGGGAAGAAGGGCGCTCCGAAGGTTCCGAAGAACGCTCATAAGGAGGATCCTGAGTGGAAGGTTCTTGACCAGCAGAAGAAGAATCTCAAGAAGATACAGGCGGAAGGTGGTGCCTCTGCTGAGCTGCAGCAGGCGGCCGTTAAGGCGGCAGAGCAGCTGGCAAAGCAGCAAGCGCAGAAGAAAAAACAGAAACAAAAATAGCGAGGGTAGTGGGTTGACAGTATATATTTTTTATGGTATAATTATATTGGACTTCAATAGTCCCTGTCCTGCCGTGCGGTCAGTTTACTGACCACAAAAATGGACATACTGAAGTTCTTTAAAAGTGACCTTCCTTATTAGTGCCCGCAAGGGGTAGCTGCTTCGGCGGCATGGGAGGTCCATAACTATCTGATAGAGTTACGCTTGCCCAACCGGTTTCCATAAGACTGGTTGGGCATTTGTTATTTTTATACGCTATACTGTGTTTGTATGCGCTTTCAGGTTCCGCAAAATTTAGATGTGCCGGATACTATTCTTTTGGGTTTGGATTTTAGGCAGCTGATTTACCTTGGTGGTGCTGCCGGACTTTTGGTGTTTTTGTTTCTGTTTTTTGGTATTTTGCCGACGGTCTTTATTGGTGGTCCGGTTGCTATTCTTGCGGGTTTTTTGTCGTTTTTTACCTATAATAACCAGAAGTTTGTCACGCTTTTTCAATCGTTGATACGGTTTTTTTCCCGGAAGAAGATGTATGTGTGGCGGCGTGGTACTATTGACGCAGCAGTGCGGCGCACAGCTAAGGAGGATGACTCCGTTGACGGGGAATTTGTGCACCCGGACTCTTATTCGCAACGACAGCGGCTGGATAAGGTTCGTGAAGTGAGTGCCAATCTTGTTTTTTCTGATGATGGGGGTGACTCGTATGATGAGCTTGATATTGTTCTATGACTGCAAACACCACCACACAATCATTTGTTCCTTTGAAGGATATTCAAAATGGTATTGTTACCCGGGATGACGGTGTTTTGTGTGCCGTGTTGTTGGTTTCGTCTGTCAATTTTAACCTGAAGTCGGAAGATGAGCGGCAGGCCATTCTCTATCAGTTTCAATCTATCTTGAATTCGCTTGAGGTCGGTGTTCAGATTATTGTCCAGTCGCGACGGCTCAATATTAAGCCCTATCTGCAGTACCTTGAGGAGGTGTATGAAAAACAGACCATTGAATTGTTGCGTTTGCAGACGCGGGAGTATATTAACTTTATTTCTGATTTTACGGAGCGCAATGAGATTATGACAAAACAGTTTTTTGTTGTTGTTTCGTATTCCCCTGTTTCGTCCGGCGGTCTTGCCGGCGGACTGCCTTTTTTAGGCAAGAAGGAGGCGACATCGGAGCAAAAAATGACCGAGGAGCATGTTACGCAGTTGCTGCAGCGAGTTTCTTTTATCCAGAATAATATACGGGCATTAGGATTGCGAGCGGTGCAGCTCGGTACTGAGGAGGTGACTGAGTTGCTGTACAAGACCTTCAATCCGGGTGATACGCAGACGCCTCCTCCTGCAACTTAATACATTTGTTTTGCCTCCGTGATGTTTATCTGGTGTATTATATTGGTATATGGGTATTTTTGATGCGTTTGGTGGCAAGAAGCAGGGGGATTCCTCAGTGCGTGCTGTTACTGAGGAGGATTTTATTCCTGAAGCTGCGTTCAGTCCGGCAACTATCGGCTTGCGGGATGTTATCGCGCCGCCGGCTATACAAATAACTTCACGACATGTTGCTTTAGGGAGTAAGTTCGCCCGATCTTTTGCGGTGGTGTCATACCCGCGGTTTTTGAACGAAGGATGGTTTTCTCCGGTTATTAACTTGAGCAAGGAATTTGATATCGCCATCTTTGTGCATCCGATGAATTCAAAAGATGTGTTGCGGAAGTTTCGGCGAAAAGTGGCGCAGGTTGAGAGTCAGATTATTGAACGGGAGAGCAAGGGGATGGTGCGTGATCCGAAGCTTGATACCGCACACCAAGATCTTGAGGATTTGCGTATGAATATTCAGCAGGCGACTGAGCGGATGTTTGAGGTTGGGGTGTACATCACTATTTACGGTGAGACGGTTGAGGAAATCAATGAAGTTGAGAAAGATATGCGGTCGCTGCTCGAAGGGAAACTTATTTTTGTGAAGCCGACTGTCTTTCAGCAGGAGCAGGGGTTTCGGAGCACAAGCCCGTTCGGCACTGATTTGCTTTCTATTCACACAAAGCTGAACTCTGAGCCGTTGTCAAGCTTGTTTCCGTTTATCTCTTTTGATTTGTCCGCTGAGAAGGGGATACTGTACGGTATCAATCAGCACAATGCCTCACTTATTCTGTTTGACCGTTTTTCTCTGCCGAACTATAACTCAGTCACCTTCGCGACCTCCGGTGCAGGGAAGTCGTACGCCATGAAGCTTGAGGTGCTGCGATCGTTGATGGTCGGTGTTGATGTTATCGTGATAGACCCGGAGCGGGAGTTTGAGCGATTAGCGCAGGCAACGGGCGGTCGTTACTTTAATGTTTCATTGAATTCGGAACACCATGTTAATCCGTTTGATTTGCCACCGGTCGGTGAGGATGAGAATCCGTCCGATGTATTGCGCAGCACGGTTATTAACCTTGTCGGTTTTTTTCGGGTGCTGCTCGGCGATTTGTCGCAGGAGGAAGAGTCAATTATTGATCACGCGATTCGTGAAACATATGCATTGAAGGACATCACGATGGAAGGGGGTTTTGAGCATATTGATCCTCCGCTTATTTCTGACTTTGCGCTTGTGCTCGCGGGAATTGAGGGCGGTGAGCAGCTTGCTGAGCGACTCAGTCGGTATACAACCGGTTCGTGGGCCGGATTTTTGAATCAGCCGACCAACATTGATATCGGTCGGCGGTTTGTTGTTTTTTCTATACGGGATATGGAGGATGATTTGAAGACCGCTGCTATGTATATCATTACGCGGTTTATTTGGAATAATATTCGGAAAAAATTGAAGAAGCGGCTGTTAGTGGTTGATGAGGCGTGGATTATGATGCAGTCGGGCGACACCGCTTCTTTTTTGTTCGGTTTGGTAAAACGCGGTCGGAAGTATTACCTCGGTGTGGGTACTATTACGCAGGATGTCGGAGATTTTTTGCGGTCGGATTATGGTAAGCCGATATTGAATAACTCTTCTTTGATTTTGCTGTTGCGGCAGTCGGCGACTTCCATTGACCTGGTGCAGCAGACCTTTAACCTGACTGACAGTGAGAAGTACCTCCTCCTTGAGGCAGCGGTCGGTGAAGGGCTTTTTATTGCCGGTTTGAAGCGGGTTGCTATAAAAATCATCGCCTCTTTCACTGAGGATAAAATTATTACCACCGATCCGTCTCAGCTCCTTAATCAGCAGCGGGTTGTGCAGCAGCAGCCACTTGATGCGGTATGAGTATAGAGAACACAGCAAAATCTTTCGGGGCGGCATTTGCCTTTACCGGTGTGGCATGGCTTTCTGAGGTGATCAGTGGAGCATTGGGTTCTCTGCAGAGCTCTTCCGTTACCTTTCTTCTTGATGGCGGCATCACCGTCGGTATCCTGGCAATTACTGCCGGTCTTGTTGATTTTTTTCTCGGCACTGATATTATTGCGACAGCTGCTGGGATTCTCGCGGTTTTTTTCGGTCTTCAAGCGTTTGTTTCTTTGCTGACGCTGTGTGTTTTTTATGCTATTGTTCGCATGTCTCCGAAAGGCACCTACACGCTTCTTGATTGCATCATTGCTGCCGGTGTTTGCCTGCTTGAGGCGTTGCCATTTGTCTCCACTTTTGTTTTTTGGGGGATGTTTGCAGCTTACTTACGGCGACAGCAGATTTCACAGGTTGCTTCGATACTTCCTCAGACGCGTGCGTTTGGTGTTGTGGCAAAAGGTGTTCAGGCGTTGGGGAAGTCGTAAGAGCGATGGAGCGTTAGGGAAAGTTGGAGGTCTTCCGGATAAATAATTCGGGCACCTTTTTATTCCCCCTTTTTGTTACTTTGGAGGATGTTTGCTACATAACTTTCCAGTTGGGCAGTGGTGAGGGAGCCGACGCTTTCAAAGAGCAGTTCGCCGTTACCGGAGATGAATTGGATGTAGGGTGTTTCGTCAATATTGAGTTCACGGACATCCTGTATTGCTTGTAGTGTTTGGGGAGCAATCTCTCTTCCTTCTTTTCTGCATTGCTCAACTTTGTCAAAAGGGATGTTGAGGCGTTTCATCAGCATTTTGTAGCGGTCGTTGGGGTACTCAATTTCCATTACGCCGCCGATGAGGGACTCCTCTATGAATTTCCATGCGGTTATGCGTGCTTGTTCGCCGGCATGGAGACGGATGCATTCAAGTGTTTGTGCTTTTTTGACGGAGGTTTCGTTGATGTGAAACCCATTTCTCCACACCCATGCCACTCTGCCGGACACCCCCCAGTCGCTTTTGATGAGTGTCTTTGCATGCGGGTGAAATTCTTTGCAGTACGGACATTCCAGATCGCCGTACTCCACGATGAAGAGGTCTGCTTTCGGATTGCCGAATATGAGATCAATTTTTTTGTTTACTGGCCTGAAGTAGCGGTCATCACGGGTGTCTATCATCACTTCTACGGCGTTGCTATGCTGTACAAGAAGTACGGCACTCACGAGCAGGGCGATTGTGATGATGAGCACATCAACAGCGATTTTGTATCCACCTCTCTTTTGTGCTTGTGTTGCTTCCATACAGTGTTCATTATATCGTGAAACTAGAATAAGCTGACGGATGCATCTTCCACATTCTCTTCTCTTTTCCACTGTGAGGTGTCTATCGGTATGGTGTGTATTGATCCGAGGTCGTTGTACAGGAGCTCCTCATTTTTCAGCGCGTAATCAAAGATGTCTTTTGTGATACGCACATCATCAATGCAGTACTGTTTCACCTCTTCAACCTTTCCTTGCTTCCACCATTCCACTGCCTGCAGTCCGTCGCCGCTTTTATTGATGCCGAGTGTTCCTTCGGCGATCCAGTCAAGGCGTATTCGTCTGCCGAGTGATTGACGGACACTTTCCAGGAGGTCAATGCTGTCGTACTCTTTTGTTAAATCCATCGGTGCGTATTTGTTCAGCAGAGGGGTGTCAAAATGGTTGTTGTTGAATCCGATGAGTGTGTCAATGTTGCGCATCACTTCCCAGAGATCCGGCAGTGTTTCCTGTGTGTATGCGGTGTATGCGTCGTCGGTGTAGCTGTATACCGCGATGACGGCGAGTGTAAGGTCCTCGGGGTTGCGTTTCTCGTTGTTAAACACATCTGAGGTTTCTATGTCAAAAACAAGTCCTTTCATAGTGGGATTATGGTTTCTTAGTAATAAAGGTTACCACATCATCTATTGTGGTGAGTGTTTCGGTCTTTCTGTCCGCGAGTGCGCGTACGGCGAATGAGCCGTTTTCCAATCCGATGACATAGCGTATTCCCAGCTGTTCGTAGTGTTTATAGGTATCAGTGGTTTTTTTCTGTGGGATGGCGCCGATGAATGTTGTTGTTGTGTGCTGCCGTAGTGCCGCCGCCGCGCGCATGCCTTTCGCAGTGTCCTGTTCGTCGGTTACATAGAGGGCTATAACGGCATTTGTTGTCGGGGTTGGGAGATTGTATGCTTCAAGGCAGTCAAGGAGCACGACATCACCCATGCCGAAGCCGACTGCCGGCAGCGGATTACCGCCGTATGCGGTGATGAGTGTATTGTAGCGACCGCCGCCGGCAACGGAACGCGGTGCTATTTTTTGGTCTTTTGCGTAGAGCTCAAAGACGATGCCGGTGTAGTAGTCAAAGCCGCGGATAATTTTTTGGTCATACTCTGCGGTGATGGTTTTCGGGAGGAGTTCCATAACGGTGCGAACGCGTTCCGGTGTTTCGTTGAGCGCGTCGTCCAGCGCGACAGCGGTTATGTCGTATGCGGACAACTGTTCGTCAAACTCCTTTTGACTCATTTTTTCCCGTTTATCTAACAGGCGCAAAGTATCCCGGAGCCGGTTTTTTGCTAATCCCAGATTGATGAGGGTGTGTTCCATAGTCGCGCGGTCATTCAGGCGGACAATGAAATCATCTTTTTGAAACCCGATTTTTTCCAGTGCGGCGAAAGCGACCATTATGACTTCTGCATCTGCCCATGCGGTGTCGTCACCGAAGAGATCAACATTGAGCTGTATGTGTTCCCGTGAGCGACCCTTTTGTGTGTTTTCATAGCGGAAGACACTGCCGATGGAGAATACTTTGAACGGTGTTTTGAATGCTCTTTTTTTTTGGAGATCAACTACCATGGTGCTGACACCGGGGGTGATTTCCGGCCGCAACAGCACATCGCGTCCGCCTCGGTCGGTGAATCGGTAGGTTTGCTCCCGCATAATTTCTTCGCTGGTTTTGTCGGTATAGATGTCTGTGGATTCAAGCACAGAGGTTTTGTATTGCTGAAAGCCGTATGCTGCTGCCGCACTGACCCATCCGTTGAGTACCTGCGCCAGTTTTTCGTGTTCTTTTGGAGGGAATATTCGCATTCCTTTCATATGTACACAGCATACCACATTGCTGGCACTGCTTTGGCGGGGAAAGATGTATATACATAGGGGATTTTGGTGAAATCCACACAGTTGCTCGAGGCGCTGTGAGTGTCCTGTATACTATTAGTATGATATTTGGGTTTGGAAAAAATAAAAAACAGCAACAAGTTAAGAACCAGGAGGGCGGGGATGCTGCTGATAAGCAAAATATGGAAGAAGGTGCGGCAACGCCGGAGCAGGAAGGTCAACCTTCTTAATGTTGTATGCTGCTTGACACCTTGCGAAACGATATGCGTACAGCAATGAAGGCGAAAGATGCGGTTCCGTTGGGAACCTTGCGGATGGTGTTGACTGCTTGTACGAATGCTTTAGTCGCGCAAGGTAAGAAGCCGGATGAATCTCTGGATGATGCTGCGGTTGTGGCGGTTTTGAAGCAGTTGGTCAAGCAGCGGAAAGAGTCCGCTGAGCAGTATCGTGTTGCCAATCAGGAGGAGCGGGCAGCGGCAGAGGATGCGGAACGAGCGGTGCTTGAGCAGTACTTGCCGCCGGAAATGTCCGAGGAGGATATTCGGGCGATAGTAATGAAGAAACAGCAGGAATTGGGAGTGACTGAAAAAAAGGATACCGGCACTTTGATGAAGGCGGTGATGGGTGAGCTGAATGGGCAGGCAGATGGTGCGACGGTCTCCCGAATTGTCGGTGAGGTTCTTGCTTAGTGTAAAGGTTGTTTCTTGCCTTACCCACAGCGAACGGTACACACCGAACACTACACAGAGAAATCGCGACGCGGAGTATAGTCCGTTCCGAGCAACTTAACTATGGGGAAATGTCCACCATCTTTTACAAGGCAGTGCCATCATTGTTGCGAGGAACGGAGCTATACGGAGGGTTGCCCCTGAAGCAGAAGCGTTCGGTGGATACCTGAGCCAAGAGCCACCTGTCGGACTTGAACCGACGACCTACGCATTACAAGTGCGTTGCTCTACCAACTGAGCTAAGGTGGCGATATTGGTATTATAGTACCATTTGTGTGTGTGAGTAGGCGTGATACACTGAGGTGTATGAAAATAGTGTTTGTCGGAGGTGGTACGGGAGGGCATTTTTATCCGTTGATTGCGGTGGCGGAGGAGATTGAGCGGTATGCGCAGGAGCATCAGTTGGTGCAGCCGAAGAAGTACTATTTGGGTCCGTCTCGTTATGATGAGAAGGCGTTGTATGACGCAGGTATTAAGTTTGTGTATTGTCCGGCGGGGAAGTTGCGGCGAACGAAGGATGTTGTGTCCCGTATTAAAAATTTTTTCTCCCTGTTTTCTATTTTTTTCGGCGCGTTGAAGGCGGTGTTCACCTTATTTGTGATTTTTCCGGATGTGGTGTTCAGTAAGGGGGGGTATGCGAGTTTTCCGGTGCTGTTTGCTGCGCGATTATTGCGAATTCCGGTGGTCATACATGATTCTGACTCAACACTCGGGCGGGTGTCCCGCTGGTCGGCGTCGTTCGCAACCCATATCGCTATTGCATATCCGGAGGCGGAAAATGATCTGCAAGAAAAACAGCGGAAGAAAGCTGCGCTCATTGGCATACCGATTCGTCGGGAGCTGCGGTATAACCCGCAGTCCGATGCATATGCGCTCTTGCGCCTTGATTCCTCTCTGCCGACCGTTGCGGTTTTGGGTGGTTCCAGTGGGGCTCATTTTTTGAATGAGAATGTGGTTGATGCGCTGCCGGTTATGCTGCGGAAATATCAAGTGGTACACCAGACCGGGAAGGATATGTTTGATACTGTTAAGAAGGAGACCGAGAGCTTTTTGCGCACCCTGTCGGATGATGTGCATACCTATCACCCGTTACCGTTTTTGAGTGCGTACTATATGCGCGCATTGTATAGCGTTGCGGATGTGATTATTACCCGAGCAGGGTCCGGTACGCTGTATGAGATTGCGGAGTGGGGGATACCGGCGATTATTGTGCCGATACGGGAGGAAGTGTCGCATGATCAAACAAAGAATGCATACGCATATGCGCGTTCCGCGGGCGGGGTGGTGGTGGAGGAACAAAACCTTTCACCGCACCTATTGGTGTCGCAGGTTGACGGCATTTTGCAGGATGGGAAGGTGTGCACTGAGATGCAGCAGAAAGCAAAGGCATTTGCGTCGCCGGATGCTTCTGAGAAAGTGGCGAAACTGTTAGTAGATATACTGAAATCACATGAAAGATAGTCACCATAAAACCTCTCCGGACACTCGTCCGCCGATTACGCGCATCGCGCCGAGTCCGACCGGCGCTCTGCATGTCGGCACTGCCCGCGCAGCATTGTTTAACTTTCTGTTTGCGAGGCGGTATGGCGGGGAGTTTATTCTGCGATTTGAGGATACTGATCGGGAGCGGAGTGAGAAGCGGTATGAGGAGGACATACTCAGTGCGCTGCGGTGGCTTTCACTTACGCCGGATCGGATTGTACGGCAGTCAGACCGTACTGCGGTGTACCGGCGGTATATACAGCGTCTCTTGGCGGATGACCGGGCGTATGTGTCACGAGAACCGTCAAAGAAAGATCCGTCTCAGGAGGTGGAGATTGTGCGCTTTCGGAATCGTGAGCCGATTGTTTCGTTTACTGATACGGTGCGCGGGGACATCACCGTTGACATCAGTGATTTGGGTGATTTTGTGATTGCGCGGTCGGTGGATGATCCGTTGTATCACCTTGCGGTCGTGGTGGATGATATGGAGATGGGGGTAACCCATATTTTGCGCGGGGATGATCATATTATTAACACACCGCGACAGATTGTCCTGCTTGAGGCGTTGGGCGGCACGCGACCGCTCTATACGCATATGCCGCTGATTCACTCACCAAGCGGCGGCAAGTTGTCAAAGCGTAAGGATGCCACCGCAGTGACAGCATTTCGTGATCGTGGGTATTTGCCGGAGGCAATGGTGAATGCTCTTGCCTTGATGGGATGGAGTCCGAAGCGGGACGATGAGATTTTTTCGTTGGAGGAGTTAGTCACTCTTTTTTCTCCGGAAGGAATACAGAAGAAAGAAGCGGTGTTTAACGAGAAGAAGCTGTTGTGGTTCCAAAAGCAGCATATGCAGCAGCTGCCGGAGCATCGCTTGCGTAAAATATTGGTGCCTTCGCTGGTGCGGCGGTTTCCGCTGCGATCGCGGATAGCGCCCCGGTCGGTGAAAATGATTCTGCACGCAGCGCGAGAGAAAGGATCGTTACTTGCGGAAGAGAGGATGCTTATTGACGGTGGAGCGTATGATTTTTATTTCACTGAGCCGAAGTATGCGGCGCGGTTGCTGCTGCCGAAGAGCACTCTGCCGCAGGACGATCTCTCTCGGGAAGTGCTTTCCGGACTGTGGGAAACGCATACGCTCTTGCAGCAGCTGAGCGCTTACACTTCGTGGCAGGAAGAGCGTATACAGCAGCAGGTGTGGGAGCATGCGGAGCGGCAGGGGAAGTCGCTGATTTTGTGGCCGTTGCGCGTTGCGTTGTCCGGGCGGGATAAGAGCCCCGGACCGTTTGTTATCGCGCAGGCGATCGGCAAGCGGCAGTCGTTGCGGAGAATACGGCGTGCGTGTGCGCTCTTAGAGGGTATACTATAGTGATTATGCTTAAGCGATGTACAGGCGTTCTTGCATTCTGCGTGTCTATATGTGCGGGGTTTTTGTTTGTGGTCGGTGGTGCTGTGCTGCCGAGGTCTGCGCTTTCTGACAGCGCGACCATCACCTCTTCATCGCAGATGTCCGGTTCCTATGTCCCGGTAGATGGTGGTGCGGCGGCGGATGGTGAGGTTGTGCTGCTGCGTGAGAATTCGGAGATTGCGAATTTGCGGGGTCAGATTGGGGAAAGAGCGTCCCGCATTCGTGCTGTTGAGGAGGAGATTCGGACTATTAACACGCAACTGGGTGAGATTTACAAAAAGAAGGACTCATTGGAGAGTAAGTTGAACGGATTGACGCTCACGCAGCGACGGAATGAGGCGCAGATACGCAAGACCGAGGACGGTATTCAGCAGGGGCAGCTGAAGATGAAGGCGTTGAACACTTCCATTGTTGATAATACTGAGAATCTCGAGGTTTTGTATGCTGTGTTGCGGCGGAATTTTCAGCAGGCAAATGAATTTGAGCTGCATGGGAAAACGCTGATTCTTCTGCATACTTCGTTTTCTGATGTGCTGCAGCGGATAGAAGAGATTGAGCGGTATTCAAAAGCATTGCATACGCATTTGCAGTTTTTAGAGGATCAGACGGAGGAATTGGAGCAGAACAAGGAAGGAATTGTCGCGGAGCGATTGGCGCTGGAGCGACAGCAGAAAGAGTTGGCGGATCGGAAAAAGATTTATGAATTTTCCATTAAGCAGCAGGAGTCACTGGTAAGAAAAACACGGAATGATGAGGCGGTGTATCAGAAATTGCTGCAGAACAAGCAAGAGGAGCGATTGCAGCTGCAGCAGGATATTTATGAGTATGAGTCGCGCATAGAGTATCTGCGTGACTCGACGACGGTTCCCGGGCCGAAGAAGGGGTTGCTTCGGATGCCGTTTTCTGTTCCGGTGCGGTTGACCCAACGGTTTGGTGAGACGGCGTTTGCGCGGGCAAATGCACTGCGATATGGAAAGCCGTTTCACGATGGTATGGACTTCGGTCTGCCGACCGGGACACAACTGTTTGCCAGTGCTGATGGGGTTGTTATCGGTACGGGCAATACTGACATTGTGTCAAGCTGTTATTCGTGGGGGAAGTGGGTTGTGATTAAGCATGGGTTTGGTCTGTCAACGCTCTATGCCCACCTGTCATTGATTAAAGTGCGGCTTGGGCAAAAGGTGCAGGCGGGTGAGCTTATCGGCTACAGCGGCAATACCGGCTTCAGCACCGGACCGCACCTGCATTTTGGGGTGTATGATTCGAGCGGCTTGCGCGTTGTGCCGTATGCGCAGGTGTCAAGCAATGCGCGGTGTCGAGGGTTGATTTTGCCGGTTGCCGCACAGGATGCGAAGCTGGACCCGTCAAAGTATTTACCGCTGTAAAGGTTTGTTTTGAAGTTATACACACGACCTGTTCTGCCTGTGTTTTTTTGTAGGATACTGTGTTTATAATCATTAATGTTTACAATAACTATTGCATATGAGTCTTATATCTTATAAAAAATTACCTCTTCTTACAGTCGGTGCTTCGCTGCTCTTTTTCGTTTCCGGTTTTGCTCAGAGTGTTTTGGCGCAGAGCGAAACTTTTTTTCCGCAGGGGAGCGATCGTTTATCTGTTGCCGTCAGTGGTGTTGGTAGGGGAGCTGAAACATTCGGCACCTTGGTGAGTTTGGGGACTACTATTGCGGTTTCTTTGGCGTTTTTCTTCTTCTTTTGGAATTTGTTTAAGTTTATTAGAGCCGCTGATCCTGACAGTAAAGAGGAGGCGCAGGGGAAGATGGTGTGGTCTCTCGTGGCGATTATTGTAATCGTCTCTTTGTGGGGTATTATTGCGTTTGTTCGTTCGGTCTTCGGTTTTGGTTCCGGAGTGGGGGAGGAGAATGATGTTTTCTTCCCGAGAGCGCGTGTGCTTGATAGTTAATGATGGGTAGTGCTGTTGGCTGTGTGGAATATGCAGTCCGTGCGATTGGCGCGGGCTGTGTGTTTTTGTCCTGATACACCGAACTCCGGTTATCTAAGAATACCTCAAAAATGTTTGTTGTGAATTTCGCCTACTCTTCAATCTCGTAGGTGATGATAGCGGTTTTTTGTATTTGTCGTTCACCTTCGTGTATCGGTATTGCTATTGATTGCGGTCCATCATCCAATGCAACTGCGGCGGATTCTACTCTTCGATAGGGATATGGGTTGTCTTCATAGAGGTTAATGCGGGCAATTTTTTTGAGGCGGAAGCCGGACAGGCGGGCAATTTTATGTGCCCGTCTTTTTGCGTCGTGTATTGCTTGTATTGACGCGATGTTTTCCGCATGTTTTTTGTCGTCATCACACGGGGTAAATATCGGTCCGTCTATTGTTTCCGGGTTGAGGTCGGTGAGGTCGGCGAGTATGACGCTGACATCTTCAGTGTTTCTGATTGTTATGGTGGTGGTGTGGGATACGCGATAGCCGATGAGATCAGGTATTTCGTTACTGATGAATTGGGATGTTTTCGGGTTATTGCGTCGATATTCCGGGCGGACGGTGTAGGCGATTGTTTGTATGTCTTTATCGGCGATGCTGTGTTGGGTGAGTGCCGTGTAGGTGTTTTGTGCCTGTGTGGCTACTGCGTCGCGTGCTGTGGCGACATCTTCCTGTACGGAAGAGAACGAAATGGTGATTTCTGCGACACTGTTTGTGATGAAATATTCTCCGGTTCCGGCGAATGAAAGCGTTGGTCGTTCCTGGGTGGTTTCCAGGTACTTATGGATGCCCCATGCCCCGGTGAGGAGAAATAGTGCGAGTGCGATACACACTCCCATACGCATGGTAATTTGCATTGCTTCACACGCTGATATTGTTGTGTTTGTTTGTGTGCTGTGCTTCGCGACACTCTTTTTTTTGGTGGTCATATACTGTTACTATACACTACTTTCTTCCGAACATGCCCAGGTATGTTGTTTCTTTGAGGATGTGTTTTTTCATTGCTTGAGTGAGCTGCTCTCCGGTCGGTGATTTCTTGAAGGTGAGTTCGGTGTCCAGTGCGTAGAGTTTGAAATTGTAGCGGTGCGGGTCGTCTCCCGGTGGTGGGCAGGGGCCGCCATAGCTTTCTTTGCCCCAGCTGTTGAGTCCGCTCTGAAATGTGTCTATGTTTTTTGTATGTATCTCTTTTGTTTCCGGCGGGATGTTGTATAGCACACAGTGATCCCACACACCGCCACCTGTTGCATCCGGGTCGTCTATGATGAGTGCTAAGGATACTGTCTTCGGCGGTGCGTTTTTTATTACTATGGTGGGGATGGTGTCTTTTCCGTCGCATGAGTGCTTTTTCGGTATGTCTCCTCTCTCTTTGAACTCCTGTATTTTTATTTCCATATAGTCATGATAGCATACCCCGTTTTTCTTTTGTGTATATCCTCTTGCGTATTACAGCAACTGTGGCATACTAATTATTGTTTGATTGTGCGAGGGCGCATGACACACATATTTTTTGTATTAGCGTATAGAATTATAATGAATATAGAGAACACACAAGTATCCGACAGTATGCACTTCGGGAAGATTGTGGCAACAGTCGGTCCCGCTTCTGAATCGCAGGAGGGTGTTATCGGTCTCGCTGAGGCGGGTGTTGATGTATTTCGCCTGAATTTCAGTCATGGCTCACATGAGGAACAAGGGCAGCGCATTGTTCATATTCGTGATTTTGAGAAGAAGTCCGGTAAGTCGTTCGGTATCATTGCTGATTTGCAAGGTCCGAAACTGCGTACCGGCACTTTTGCCGGAGATGAGGATGATACGGGGGTTGTGTTGCAGGCAGGGCAGCCATTTGTGTTTCATCTGGAAGAATATCCCGGGGATGAGCGCGGGGTTTCTTTGAAGCATCCTGAGATTTTTAATGTGGCGGAGGTCGGTATGGATATATTGGTGAATGACGGGCGACTGCAATTTCGGGTTGATACCGTTACTGACACCACTTTAGAGACGACCGTAGTTACCGGTGGCAAGTTGACACAAAAGAAAGGGGTGAATATACCACGGCTTGAGCTGCCGATCAGTGCGGTTACAGAGAAAGATAAGAAGGATATGGCGTTTGCACTCTCGAAGGGAGTTGATTGGATTGCACTTTCATTTGTTCAGCGAGCGGAAGATGTGCGGCAGGCACGGGAGATGGTTGGTGACGCTGCAGGTATTATCGCGAAGATTGAGAAACCGTCTGCGGTTACGCACATTGAAGAGATTGTCGCTGAGGTTGATGCGATTATGGTGGCGCGAGGTGATTTGGGTGTTGAAATACCGCCGGAGGAGGTGCCGAGTGCGCAGAAGCGTATGATTAAGCTGTGCCGTCAGGCAGGGAAGCCGGTGATTGTTGCGACGCACATGCTTGATTCTATGATTGATTCACCGTATCCGACCCGCGCGGAGGTGTCGGATGTTGCGAATGCTATTTACGACGGTTCTGATGCGGTAATGCTCTCTGCGGAGACAGCTGCCGGAGACCACCCGAATGAATCTGTTGCTATGATGCGGCGGATTGTTCGACGGGCGGTTGCTGACTCTGAGTTCTTCATTGCTGACAAGCAGGTTGATTTTACGGCATTTCAGTGTGAGTCCGATGCTGCTATTGCTGCCGCACAAAAAGCAGTACAGGGCAAGAAGCCAACCGCAGTTGTTGTTGCCACCTCCTCGTTTGAGCATGTTTTGTGCTATGCGCGTGAGCGTTATCGGCATCCGCTGATTGCGGTGACGGCGGATCAGCATCTTGCGAGGCAGCTCACATTGGTTTGGGGGGTTTATCCGGTGCATGTTCAGGATGCCGCTATTTTGCAGGGTGGTCAGGAGGCACTCACTGCTGTCGTGGATGAGTTAGGTGTTGCCGCAGGTATGGATGTGCAGGTTATTGCAGTGGTGTAGTGTATCTCTGTTTGTTTACGCACAGGGCGTGTTCTGTGTTTATTTGGAGCGGTATACTGTAGATAGTGGGGTAGAGAAATATGACACTTCCTGATTTTTCAAAAAATTTTGCAGATCGGATACCACCCGGTGCTGTTGATAGCGGTAAAGATGTTGCGCAGCCCGAAAAAGAGGCGCCGCAACAATCGCCCGCGAAAAAGATAGATATTCGGTATATATTTGCTGTGCTACTGCTTGTCATTACTATTGTCAGTGCCGGTTTGATGTTCGGTCTCAATGTCTATTTAGACAGAGAGATTGTCGGCATTGAAGGGGGTATTGAAGCGCTGGAGGATGCTGTTAAGGTGAATGATATTCTCGGTTATGCTACTTTTGACAAGCAGGTGCGGACTCTGAAAGGTCTTACCGTGTCTCGCGGCGGATATTCGTTACTTCTTAGTGAGGTTTCGCGGCTGGTTGTGCCTGGTGTGTATTACAGTTCTATTTCTATAGATTCACAAGATGGGGAATATATTTTGGTAGTGAGGGGGGTTGCTGACTCCTTGAGAGAATATCACCAGCAAATACAGCGGGTTGAGACGACCGAAGGTTTGCTGGAGAATGGCAGCTTTGACGGCTACGCATTGCAGCGCGATGAGGGCGGGGCGTCGTCGGTTTCGTTTACGGTGAGTTTTGTTATTCCTGTGGCGTCGGTGAGTGAGGTGCTCAATAGTTTATCATAGTGTATGAGAAATGCTTTTTTATTTTCAGTGATTTTTGTTCTTATTGCCGTCGGTCTGTATTCGCAGGTTGTCAGCCCCTGGCTTGGTGGTGCGCTTGCGAAATATGAGTATATTGAAAACTTACAGATGGTGTTTGCGCAGGGGCAGGATTTGCAGGCACGGAGTGATGCCTTGCGATCCGAAAAGAATGCTATTCCGCAGTCACAGCAGTCCCTTATTAAAAATGCGATTCCTGAGTATTCGCCCGGGAATGTTGCTCTGTTTCTTTTGGCGCTTGACACACTTATCAAGGAGCGAAGCGGATTGCCGCTCGACACGAGGTATACCCTCGGAACAGAGCGAGAGGGTGATGATGGAGTTGTGTTGCTGCCAATCTCATTTAATTTCGGAGAGGTTTCGTATGACATTTTGCGCAGGTTCATCACTTATTTACAGCGATGGGATCGAGGGGTGCGTATTCAATCAATGCAGATAGGGTTGCCTGCTGATGCGGATTTGGCGGAGCAGGGTTTTGTTCGGGCGACTATTGCCATTGAGGCACTGTTTTCGGCGATGCCTGATACCTTATAATAACGATGTACTATGGACCCACAGAAAATAAAATCTCTATTCCTTTTTCTTGTTCTGACCGCCTTCCTTTTTTATTTCGGTCATTCGATTGCCCGGGAGCCGGGGTCTTCGGTTGTTCAAAGTGAACAATCAACGCGGTTTCTTGATGTTATTGCTGTTTTGGATAGTATCCAGTTTGATTTTGATTTCATTAATTCACTCAGTGATACTTCTATTAAAACTGAGGTGTATGTTCCGCCGCTGTCACCGTCTGATTCAGGGCGGGATAATCCGTTTATGCGGTCAAATCCATCCACACCTTTCTCAAGTTTGCCCGGCGTATCGACTGATGCCGCTGTGCTTGATGATTCGGCGTTTGTGCGTGAGGAGGTTTTTGGATCACCCTCTGATGATGCTGTTCAACAGCCATTAGATGGTGTGGTGCCGCCGCAGGATTCCGCTTTGGTTTTTCCGGAGGATTCCTCCCCTGAGCAACAGGAAGGAGATCAATCGGTCTCACCTTCGTCTTCTTCATCGGCAACTTTGACGCGGTAATGCGTTGCCATTTTAATACTGTATGCCTGCAACAAAAGAAATACACACTCAATCAGCCGGACAAGCGGAACCTGCCGTTCCGAAGGGTTCAGGTGATACGGCTTCGGGAGGCACGATTCCTGCGTCTGAGCGGCGTGGTGCGGCTCGAAAGAAATCCGGCGATGGTCAGCAGAAGGATGCCGATGGAGCGTTCAAGGTTATCGCGAGTTACCGTATTCCGGGTAAGTTGTTTAGATTTATTCCCAAGGACTCTGCCGAGCTGTATAAAATTATTCCTTTAAAATTGGAGGATGGTGTTTTGTATGTCGGGGCAGTTAAGCCGGATGATCTGGACGCGCGGGATGCCCTGAATTTTATTACGACCGGGCAGGATTTGGAGTATAAGATTCAAAAAATTGATGAGAAACTTTTTCAGACCCTGTTGCGGCAGTATGATAGCGCTGACTTCAGTATGGATGAGACCTTGGAGCAGTTAGCGGAAGCGGGTGAAGAGAGTGTTTTGCTTGATATTGAGTCCGAAGAAGACGAGCTGGGTAGCGATATGATTCGCGAAGAGGCGCCGGTTATTAAGTTGGTCAGTACTATCTTGGCGCAGGCCGTTTCCAGAGGGGTGTCTGACATACATGTTGAACCAAGCGAAAAGGCGGCAGTGGTTCGATATCGGCTGGACGGCATTTTGCAGAATCAGATGAAGTTTTCCAGAAAAATACTTGATTCCTTTGTTGCGCGAATCAAAATTTTAGCCAACCTGCGTATTGATGAGCGGCGACGACCTCAGGATGGGCGATTTTCAAGTCGTATACGGGACAATCGTGTTGACTTTCGTGTTGCTGTTCTGCCGACGGTCAATGGTGAGAAGGTCATTCTTCGTGTGCTTGATAAGGAGAAAGGTCTGCGTGACTTGGCTTCAGTTGGTTTGGAGGAGGGAGCTTATGAGAGTGTCCTTCGGGTTCTCAAACGACCGTATGGTCTGATACTTGCGACCGGTCCGACCGGTGCCGGTAAGACGACCACGCTATATTCTATTTTGAGCATGACGGATCGTATCAATCAGAGCATTGTCTCATTGGAAGATCCGGTTGAGTATCGTCTGGAGGGGGTCAATCAGTCAAATATCCGTCCTGAGATCGGCTATACCTTCGCGACAGGGCTACGGTCGGTGTTGCGTGCTGACCCGGATCAGATATTCGTCGGTGAGATTCGCGATAAGGAGACGGCGAACCTGGCGGTGCAGGCAGCGCTTACCGGGCACCTTGTGTATTCAACATTGCATACGAATAGCGCTATTGGTGCGGTGTCACGACTAATCAATTTTGGCATTGATCCGTTTCTGCTTGCGCCGACCTTGTCGTTGGTGATTGGGCAGCGGATGGTGCGTCGGCTTGATGGGGAGGGGAAGGAAAAGCCGATTAATGAAAATATGCGAGCACATCTGGAAAAGCGGTTTGCTGATTTGCCGCAGCGGTATAAGAGTCGGATTCCGGAGTTCACCTCTTTTCGTGAGCCGGTGCCGAATGCAGACAATCCTTCCGGTATGCGCGGGCGGATTGGTGTGTTTGAAGTGTTTGAGGTTGATGATGAGGTTCGTTCAATTATTCTTGGTGGACCATCGGAGGCGAAAATACGTGAAGCGGCGCGGAAGAAAGGTTTTATGACGATGGGAGAGGATGCCATTGTGAAAAGTTTGAAG
The DNA here is from genome assembly GCA_965204115.1 of Minisyncoccota bacterium. Taxonomy (GTDB): domain Bacteria; phylum Patescibacteriota; class Minisyncoccia; order Phycocordibacterales; family JABAAK01; genus JAPPJI01. The sequence goes on from OZ241963.1 coordinate 592,191, forward strand.
GGAATTATTCCGATCTCTGAAGCAATTAAGGTGGGTAGTGAGGGGGCATTTGCTGCAGAGAGAGAAGAAGAAGGCGAAGAAGAGGGGGGAGAAGAGCAGTCATTTGCATAGTTCCTGTTCCGTTTGTATACTGTACGCTATGAACACCAAGAAACTTGCAGAACGAAAAGCGCGGGTGCGGAAACTGATTCGTAAACTAAAAACAGTGTTTCCCGACGCGAAACTTGCGCTGAAGTACCGGACACATTGGCAGTTGATGGTGGCGGTGCAGCTGTCTGCTCAGTCAACAGACAAAAAAGTGAATGAAATTGTTCCTGAGCTGTTTGAGCGATATAGGACAGTGCATGATTTTGCGGATGCGGATTTGGCTGAATTGCAGGAGGCGATTAGTTCGGTGCTGTACTACAAAAATAAAGGGAAGAACATCAGGGCTGCGGCTCAAAAAGTGGTCGCCGATTTTGGCGGACGATTGCCGCGAACTATGGAGGAAATGCTGACCCTACCCGGGGTTGCACGGAAGACGGCGAATGTGGTGCTCGGCACGCTGTTTCAGATATATGAGGGGATTGTCGTTGATACCCACATGATCCGGTTTGCGCGGCGGTTTGCTCTGTCTGACTTTAAAGACGCGGTGCGGATAGAGCGGGATTTAATGGAAATTGTGCCGAAAAAAGATTGGTATCAGTTTTCTTACTGGGTGGTTGATTACGGTCGGCTCTACGGTAATCCGCGTGGGAAGCGGGAATTGCACGAGCAGGATCCGCTTATAGCTATCTACCCAAAAGCAAAAAACTACTGGCCTTCGTAGAACCCCGTTCTCGTCCACTCGCCGATTGCGGTGCGTTTGATGTGTGTGGTGACGGTCGGATAGTTGATGCAGTTGCCGATTTCATGGACGATGGCGCGGATGTAGGTGCCGCCGGATGTGGTGATGTTCGCTGTGTAGTGTTGCACGACTTGATCGGGGAGTGCTTGCCATTGCTGTATGATTTTTTTCTGCCGGAAATCGCCGGTTACTTTTTGTATGCTGTCAATAATTTTTGTTTTGAGAGCATTGATGGTGGTTGTTTGTGTTTCAAGCAAGGTGTGCTTTTTTATCTGTACGGTTTTAGTCGGGCGATCAATAGTGTGCAGGGTATTCTCCCGTGCGTATGCAAACAACGGTTTGCCGTTCACTGTTTTTGATGCGTAGGGCGGGTAGGGGAGCGTGAGTGTATCGGCGATGGACTCGATGATCTGTTGTATTTTTTTGTCAAGAGGTTTTTGTGGGTAGTGTGTGTTGGTGATTTTACCCAGTCCGTCGTATGAGTCGGTGCTGATGCCGACGATGAATGAGTACTCGTAGGCCTTGGTGAGATTGTGATACCGCTTCGCATTTTTACACTCTTCATTTTTGAGAATGAGCAGCAAACCCTCTGCCATAGGGTCCAGACGACCGGCGTAGGTATAGGTGTCAGCTGTGGTGTCGAATAGCCGCTGCATACACTGCAGCGGTGTTTCGCCGATGTGTTTGTGTACGATATGCATTGTTGTCGTTATACACTATAAAATGTTTGTACACACATATACACAGGTTGGGTTATAGGTATTTTTTTATGGTATGCTACTGGTAATAGGGACCTTATTCAATAGGACGTCACCCTAGGAGCAAAAACCGCTGATCTTTCAATCAGCGGTTTTTGTGTTCTGGGGCTTTACGGTTCGGCTGCTCGGGGGATGATTTTCTTCGCGGATGCATGTTGTATAGTAGAAGTGGTGGGATTGCCGGGTCGTCTAATGGTAGGACGCTTGGTTCTGGCCCAAGTAATCTAGGTTCGAATCCTAGCCCGGCAGCACACCCTCGGTGTTGAAGTTTACTGAGGTGGTTGATGCTTGTGAGGATATAAAAATATCCGCGATGTGGCGTGTGCCTATCGCGGATATTCGTTTACTTGTGTGGGATGAGGTGCGTTCTGCCCGCTCGCGCGAGCATACGGAACCGCTTGAGTGTTTCTTCTTCCGATATCTCCGGGAATAGTTCCCGGCCGATACCGAAAATGAAGACAAGGTCAGCGTATCCGTAGAAGGTGCGCAACACAATCCTGGAATTATCCGGCTTTTCTTCCAGATGGATTCTCAAGAGCGTGTTGTGGGCAAAGTTGAAGGTTGTCTTAAATTCTTCTCTGAAGAGGGCGTCCATCCCTTTTTGGATAGCGGGCAGATCATCGTTGTTACGGCGGACGATATCTCGCTCTGCCTCAATGAACTTGGTGTATCGATTCATCGCCTCCTCCTCTTTGATGAAGCCAATGACCCGCTTCAGGTCTTCCGCGGCTTCCGCCGCGACCTGCCGGACAATGTCCTCTTGGACGCCAGTCTTCACTCGGACCCTCTCAATGAGCCATTCTTCCTCGAACGCGCCCATGGGGTGCTGCACCAGTTCTGCGAGAGCGATATCTCTCGGCTCATTGAATTCAAAGGCTATCAAAGCCGTTAGACCAGCCGGTACAGTGCCGTACAAGACCGTGTTGCCCACTGTTTCATCAGCTGCTTCGGCGGTCACCAGCGTGGTTTCTTCCTCTATCTCCATGGCCACCGGCTCCGTCTCTTCTTCGGGGAGTATGTCTCCTGACAGGTGTGCGTCATCGGAGCTGCACCCGGCAAGTATCACGGCTGTTGCCAAAAAAATCCCTAATAGTACTGAAAAAATGTTGTGATGTGTCATCATCACACCTCCTTAGGTTATTTCTGTGTATAGTTATGCCATAAAATCAATAAAAAGTCAAAATGTACAGTACGCTTGTCAATAGTGGGGTGGTGTGGTATATTATGTAGCAACGATAGTAAAGAAAAGGAGGTTCCAAGATGTCTGCGATGTCTTTATTGGCGCTTGCGCTTCTTCCCGTACTTTTTGTTGTACACAAGATTGGTTGCCGGATGCGTAGAATCCGTCTCCACGATCGGGTTTGGAAGCGAGGAGTGATTAGAGGAGTGTTTTAATTTGTTCAATTTACATCACCGTTAATAAGACCTGGCTGTTTAATGCCGGGTCTTTTTTGTTGGTGTATGGTCGCCACCTCGGTGGCGGAATCTGTGCTCAGGAGAGGACTTGAACCTCCATGGGATTGCTCCCACACGCCCCTCAAGCGTGCGCGTCTACCAGTTCCGCCACCTGAGCTGTATTGTCAGTATACTGCATGTGGTGTAGGTGTGGTATAGTGGTGGTAATGAGTTTATTTTCTCGCGGTGTGTTGTTTTTTTGGTATCGGGTGGTGTATTGTTTCGCGCGGCTGCGCGGTTCGGGCGCTGCTGATGCGGATGTTTCGGCGCGGTGTGTCGCGTTGCGTCGGGTCGGGCGGGTGATTGATGCGCGAACGCAGGTGTTGGCGAGGCAGATTTTTGCTAACAGTTCATAGGTATGCGGGCAACACAGGAACAAGTACAGGCATTGTTTGAGCGGAAGACGATTGCTGATGTTATTCCGTCAAAAGCGGATCTTGAGAAACGATTATTGTCTGATGAGCCGTTTCATATCTATCTGGGGATAGACCCGACGGCGAAGCAGGTGCATTTGGGGCATATTCAAAACATTTTACTGCTTGAGGATTTGCGAAAGATGGGGGCGAAAGTTACTTTGTTGTTCGGTTCGTTCACCGGACTGATCGGTGATCCGACCGGTAAGGAAAAAGCGCGGTCGCAGCTGACGCGGGAGCAGGTGCGGGAGAACATGCACTCGTGGAAGCGGCAGGTGTCGCAGGTGCTCGGGTTGTCAGCATTCAGCGGCGCGCGTATTGATTACAATCATCGGTGGTTTGATCGGGTTTCTTTGGAGCAGTTTTTGGAGTTGCTGCGAGGGGTGACGGTGCAGCACCTCCTGGAACGGGATATGTTTCAGAAGCGGTTGGACAGCGGCAAGCCGCTGTATGCGCACGAGATGATGTATCCGATGCTGCAAGGGTATGATTCGGTGGCGATGGAGGTTGATGCGGAGTTGTGCGGAACGGATCAGACTTTTAATGCGCTGATGGGGCGGACCATGGCGCGGCGGCATCTTAACAAAGAGAAATTTGTGCTGACAATGGAGTTGGTGCAGGCGGATGGCGTGATGATGTCTAAGAGCGCAGGTACCGGGGTGTTTGTTGATGTTGAGCAGGGAGGTAACCATCGGATGTTCGGGGCGATCATGGCATTGCCGGACGGATTTATTGATCCGCTGTTTCGCGGATGTACACGGGTGCCGATGAAGGATATCGCTCAGCTTGACTTAGGTGGTGGTGTGGCAACTCGGGACGCGAAGATGCAGTTGGCGCGGGAGATTGTCGGGATGTTTTGGAGCGTGGAGCAGGCGCAGGAGGCCGAGCAGGACTATATCAAACAGTTTCGTCAGAAAGCAGTGCCGGATGCCGCGCCGACTATCACGCTGCAGGAGGGGGAGGCCCTGCTTGACGTGGTGGTTGCGCATACCGGCATGTCCCGGTCGGAGGCGAGGCGGAAGTTTGCGGAAGGCGCGGTTTCACTTGATGGTGAGAAGGTGACTGATGTCGCCGCTACTATTGAAAAGTGTCCTGATGAGCAGGTGCTGCGTGTCGGGCGGCGGGTGTTTCGGGTGCGGTAGGGTATACTGGAGGTGAATGAATATCAAAAAAGTAGTAAAACGAAACGGGGTTGTGGTTGATTTTGATCGGGAGATTCTTGAGCGATCGTTGCTGCGCTCCGGTGCGGAGCGGGACCTCGCGCACCGCGTTGCGGTTGATGTGGAGAAGATTGTTCGGGATGGTGATTCCACGAGTTTGGTGTACAAGAAGGCGTTTGAGATGCTCTATGAGCGGTCGCGGTCAGTGGCGATGCGGTATTCATTAAAAAAGGCCTTGTTTAACTTCGGTCCGACGGGATTTCCGTTTGAAAAGTTTGTCGCCGAGCTGTTTCGGCGAAAAGGGTATGCCACTCAGACGAATGTGCATTTGCGCGGCGGGTGTATTTCGCATGAGGTTGATGTGCTGGCGATCGGGGCGGAGCGGATTGCTATGGAGATTAAGTTTCATAATGATATGCATATTCGGTCGGATGTGAAGGCGGTGCTGTATGTGAAGGCGCGGTTTGATGATTTGCTGGGGCGGACCGGTTCGTCGTTCTCGTTTCGTAAGAAAGGCGCGGTTGATAAGTGTGTCCTGGTTACTAACACTAAGTTCACGAAGAATGCACTTGCTTACGCTGAGTGCGCCGGGGTCTCACTGCTTGGTTGGGGGTATCCGTTTCGTGACAACCTCCAGTCGTTTGTGCAGGAGGCGGATGCGCATCCGGTTACCTGCTTGCCCTCACTGTCGCTTTCACTTTTGCGCAATTTGTTTTCTGAAGGGGTGGTAACCTGCAGAGGGCTGCTGGATCGGGATGATTTGCTCCGCGCCCTGCCGAACACCGATGCTATTGTTTCTGAGGCGAAAATGCTGTGCCGACCGGGCGGTCAGCGATAATATTTTTCTATGAATATACATGCAACACGCAAAAGGAATATTTTTGATCCGGTCAGTAAAGAGCCGTTCGCGCTTTCGCGTAGTAAGATAGATTTGTTTTTTCAGTGTCCGCGGTGTTTCTATCTGGATAGGCGGCTGGGTGTCGCGCCGCCGCGCGGTTTTCCGTTCAACCTGAATGATGCGATTGACTTGCTGATGAAGAAAGAGTTTGATCAGTATCGTGAGAAACAGGAACCGCATCCGCTGGTTGTCGCTGAAGGGTTGTCGCTTGTGCCGATGCAGCACGAGCAGTTGGAGGTATGGCGCAATCCGTTTAAGGGGGTGCGCTACCACCATCAGCCGTCAAACTTTATTGTGTCCGGAGGGGTGGACGATGTGTGGTGTGATGCCGACGGCACGGTCACCGTTGTTGATTACAAGGCGACAAGTAAGGACGAAGAGGTGACCATTGACGCCGGGTGGCAGGATTCGTATAAGCGGCAGTTGGAGGTGTATCAGTGGCTGTTTCGTAATAATGGTTTCACGGTTTCTGACACCGGGTATTTTGTATATGCGAACGGTGATCGGTCTGCTGACGATTTTAATGATGTGTTGCGTTTTAAAACAAAACTGATTCCGTATACCGGCTCTGATGATTGGATTGAGGATGCGCTGATGCGTGCTCGGGAGGTGTTATCGGGAGATGTGATACCGGAGGCAGGGAAGTGGTGTGATTTTTGTCCGTATCGGGATGCGGCAGGGAAGTCCTTTCGGGCGCATGTGCAGCGGGGCGCCGCGTAGCTCTTGTTATTCTTCTGTGGCAGCTGGTGTTTCGCCGCTCTGTGTTTGCTGCGTGCTTTTTCTGTGTGTTATGGTGCCGACTATGTACAGCAGTGACGGCAGGGTGATGATTGCTGTGATTATCAGGAGCGTTACACTTTCGTTTATCATGTTGGTGAAGAGGAGGGCGAGCATTGCGAGTGAGAAGGTAAGATGTGCCACCGCCAGGTATATGGTGCTCTTTATCGTGTACCGAATAATAAATCCGAGCAGTATAAAGGGTATGCTGATGAAGTTGGTGAGTGCCCATCCGATATACAGTAGTATTGCTATCTGATGCGTGTTGCCAGTTCCTTGCAGCGTGAGGAGGAAGAGTATTGATAGCGGTACGACCAATGCTGTTGCGATAATGCCGGCTACGCGGATTATTTTTGGCGTTACTGGTTTCATATGCATAGTATACAGTATTGTGTATATACCCCTGTTTGGTTTTTCGGGTATACTGTTGGCATGGATACATCTCACAAAGGAGGATTACGGGCTTTATTTTTTTCTATCGGCACCTTTATTACGCTGTTGTTTTTAGTGATTTCCGGTATTCGCACAGGTTTTGGTATTATTGACCGCCTTGTTTTTTCTGAGCAGGTTTCGTGGTATCAGTTGTATCGTTCAACGGATATGTCGGTGAGTGCGGCGTTCCTGCTGGTTTCATTTATCGTGCTTCTTGCTCTGGCGCGTCAGTCCCGTGGTGCTTTGCGTCAGTATCAGGAGACCATATGGCATACGCTCTGTCGGGCAATCCTGCTTATCATTCTCACCGCCTCTGTTGTGCTTACCGGGGTCTCTGTTTCTTTGCTGTTCGGCAGTTTCTTTTCGGGTGATGTTTCGCTGCACGGCTTTTTGCAGACGGTATTTACTGCCGGTGTCGGGTCTGCTGTTTTTTATTACTATCGCGGGGTGCTGCGTGATGTATGGCATACGCAGGAAAAGCAGGAGCGGCTATTTGTCACAGCGGTGGGTGTATTCGTCGGCTTGCTGGTGGTAGGTGCGGTTGTTACCTTTAACCCTTTCAAGCAGCCGGCGCTGGAGGAGACCTATGATACCCTTGTTTGTCTGCAGAGTGTCTCCCACGCGCTGGAAGGGAGGTACATAGATGAAAAAAATTCAGGACTTCCTTCCAATGAGGGCTACCAAGCTTTCTTGGAGCGTGATTTGCCCTCGTATCACTACAAGCAGGATCCTGCATGTCAGGATATGGCCATTACCTATGAACTGATTGATTCAACACACTATCGCCTGTGCGCCCCTTTTGCCATGCTGCCCGAAGGCACAGATGTTCAGTACTATCCGTATCATGAGTTTCCGGTGACGGAGGTCGGGGAATCTTGTTTTGAGCGGGGTGTTGGGGGGTAGGAAAGTGGGTTGCGTGGTTTTGTCGGAGTGGTGTATACTGTAAGCGTGATCCGAAGACAGTGGGTTGCGGTGCCGGTGGTGGGCAGTGTCGCGGTAAAGCCTGCCGAGGTTTCTATTTCCCGTGTGTATGGTGTCTGTGACGGGACGGATCAGAGTTACTCAAAATATATATGGCAATATCAAGAACAAAGAAAGCGGCAGTGCTTAAGCAGCTGAATACAATCTTTGCTGAGGCGCAGACCATTGTGTTTGTGCAGTTTGATAAGGTTACCGCTGAGGAGGCGAACACGCTTCGTGGCGTGTGCGCGGATGAATCAGTCGGCTATGTTGTTGCGAAAAAGACCCTTATTCGTAAGGCGTTTGATGATTCGTCTTTTGACGGATCGTTGCCGGCTATGGAAGGTGAGGTTGCGCTTGCCTATGGTAGTGATATGCTCGCTCCGGCGAGAGTGATGGGAGAGCAGAGCAAGGCGCTGGAAGAGCGGCTGACTATCATTGGCGGTGTGTTTGACGGTGCGTTGGTGTCGCAGGAGGAGATGCAGTCGATTGCGGCTATTCCGCCTCTGAAAACACTGTATGCGCAGTTTCTTACCATTATCCGTTCGCCGGTGCAGGGATTTGCTTCAGCGCTTGGTCAGATTGCCGATAAAAAATCATAATTATTTCATTACATAAAGATATACTATGGCTGACGAAAAAGATACACAAGAAGAAAAGAAAGAGGAGGTGCAAGTGGCGGATGCTCCTGCGCCGGAATCGGCGGAAGAAGCAAAGCCGGCTGCTGATGAGCAGGTGGATGAGGGTGCAGAGGAAGCAATTGAGGTGCCTGAAAAGTTTCAGAAGATTGTCGCAGAGATTGAAGAGATGAGTGTGCTTGATCTGCACGAGCTGGTGAAGGTGTTTGAGAAGAAGTTTGGTGTTTCTGCCGCTGCAGTTGCTGCTGCGCCCGCTGACGGCGGAGGTGGCGGTGAAGATGAAGGCGGAGGACTGGTGACGGTGAAGCTGGAAGATGCCGGTGCGACGAAGATTCAGGTGATTAAGGTGGTGAAGGAGGCACTCGGTCTCGGCTTGAAGGAGGCGAAGGATCTTGTTGATGCCGCGCCGAAGGACTTGAAGGAGGGGATCACCGGTGAAGAAGCGGAAGAGTTGAAAGGAAAACTTGAAGAGGTTGGGGCGAAGGTGAGTGTCGGATAGGTTCAGACACCCGCCGAACACCCGGAAACAAAAAAGCACCGTAAGGTGCTTTTTTGTTTTTGCGGACAACTATGATAGTATGGTTAGTATGAACAGTAAGCGAGATCCGTTGTACAGTATTATCGGTGATACGGTTCGGGTGAAATTGTTGCGTGTGTTTGCTTTGAACAAGGATACGCTGTATGTTGCTAAAGATTTTACGAAAACCCTGCGGAAGCGTGAGCAGTCCATTAAGGAGGTTTTGCAGTGGCTTGAGGAGGATGGTATTATTACTAAGAAGAAATTGTCCGCGGCAGAGCGGAAGCGCAAAGGGGCGCGTGAGTTGAAGGGGTATAGTTTTAACAAGCGGTACCCGCATCGGGATTTTTTGGATATGGTTATTGCGGAGTCGCTGCCGACGGAAAAGGATATACTCGCGCAGAGGATTACGCGGGTGCCGGGTGTGCGGTGCGTTGTGACGACTGATATGTTTGTTGAGAAGCGGGGTAAACGAGTGGATATTATGGTTGCATCAACGGAGGATAATGAGTTGGATTTGCAGAATATCGTGCAGGAGGCGGAGCGCAGTATCGGTCGAGAATTGCGGTGTGCGTTTTTGACGGTGAATGACTTACTGCATCGAATACGCACAAATGACCGATTTATACGGGATATTTTAGAGGAAAAACACAGTGTTCACCTCGATACGGTCGGATTACCGGAAAAGTGAAAAACCTCGTTCGGTGTTTATAATGCACGGTATACTGCTCGTGTAGAGGGTTTATACCCGCTACACGATTATACAGATCTGTTAATAAAAAAATATTCATTATGTTTAGTGTAGATTTATTACTATCAAGTAATCAGAAGTTGCTTGATATTGTTTTCGGCGTTTTGCCGCAGTTGATTGTTGCGATATTGATTGTGCTGGTCGGGTGGATCGTCGGTTGGCTCCTTGAGCGAGCGCTGCGATCCGTTTTTCGCACGCTTCCCATCTTTGATGAGACCCTGCGAAATATCGGCATGGAGAAGATTACTGAGCGCGCGGGAATGCGGGTTGATTTAGGGAAGTTCTTCGGCATTATCGTCAAGGTCTTCGTTATGTTTGCCTTTCTTCTCGCGGCATTTGATGTGCTCGGACTCGGTGAGATTAACCGATTTTTGACTGAAACCGTGCTCAGATACATTCCGAATGTCATTTCTGCTGCGTTGGTTATGATTCTTGGTTTCATTGTTGCTGACTTTGTGAGTAAGATTGTTTCAGGCGGCGCAAAAGTGGTGAAGGTGAGTGCCGGCTTGGCGACAAAGATCACCAAGTGGTCAATCATTATCTTCTCAGCGCTGATCGCGCTCTCAGAGCTCGGTGTCGCGCAGGAGATTATTCAGGCGACCATCGGTGGTATTATCGCCGCAATCTCTCTTGCGTTGGGTCTTGCTTTTGGTCTTGGTGGACAGCAGGCAGCATCCGACTTCTTAGATCGGGTGAAGGGAGACATCTCGCATCGATAACTATAACGACTTGTTAGTTGTTTACTGAAAACCGTCGCATATTGTTGCGGCGGTTTTTGGTTTTCATGCGGTACAATGTCAACAATGTTTATCTATAAGGCGAGTGAGGATTTTGATCCGCAGAAGCATTTTGAGGCGGTGCCGTTGTACCAAGGGCTGCTGTTTCGGAAGTGGCAGGAGCGGTGGGGGCGGCAGGTGGTCGCGCTGGTTGGGGATGATGGTGAGGGTGCGGTGCGGGTGTTCGCGCAGTGTGTTGAGTATGCGCTGCCGGTGGTTGGATCATTGTGGGTTGCCGCGCTCGGCCCACTCGGCTCGTTTGATTCCGGGAAAACCGAGGCGGCGTTTTATAGAGAGTTGCGGTCATTGTGTGCGGAACTTGCGCCGAAGACAATTGCCGTGCGAGTGCAGAAGGAGCCGGCGTATGACCTTGTGCGGATGGCGCGGGCGGAGCATTCGGGTGGCAGCTTTGTTCAGCCGTTTGTGGAAGAGGTGGTTTCGCTTGAGGAGGATATTGAGGATATTGTCAGTAATTTTTCCGGAGGTACACGGCGGACAGTGCGGCGGTATGAACAGAGGGCGCTTGAGGGGGTGCGGTTTCATATTGAAAAAACTGATTTTACAAAATATTTTGACAGCGTGTACGCGCTTTTTGAGCAATTGGCGCGCAGAAAAAAATTCGGCATGTATCCCCGCGCGTACTATGAGGCCCTGTTTGCTGAGCTGGATGCGCAGCCGGAAAACGGCACCCTGGTGCTCGGCTATGTTGATGGTGAGGAGGAGCCGGTTTCGTTTGTGTTGGCGCTGCACACCAATGCTGAGGTGTACCATCTCTACTCTGCATCGTCTGATGTCGGTTACGAACATGATCTGCCGGTTCTCATGCAATATATCGTTCTGCAGGATGCTAAGAAATGCGGTGTGCAGCGCTATAATCTCGGTGGTGTTGCCTCCACTTCATCGAGCGGTACCCGTGGTCTGTCCACCTTCAAGAAAAAATTCGGCGGTGAGCGCATTGAGCATCCGTACTGCCGAGATATCGTTGTTTCCGGCTGGCGCTATGCGGTGTTTCGGCTCATGCGACTGCCGGGAGTGTTTGAGGTGCGTCGGTGGCTGGTTCGTTTTTACACCTCCGTTCAGGTTGAGTTGGATCGGGAAGATTAACGGGACTCTGCGACCATGTCCCGTAGTACCCTGTAGAGTTCCACCATCGCAAGGGTGTCCAGTTTGCAGTATTCCAGCAGATCATTTTTTATCGCCTCCTTTTCTGCTTTGTCCTGCTCTTCAGCCATCACAAACCATCGCTCCATTGCCTGGGTGCCGTCCTGTACATTGAGGTTTTTGTAGGAGAGGTCAGGGCAGAGGATAGGGAGGACTTTTTTTATGGAAGTTGAGCCGTGAAATGCCGCGTCAGTGTAGGCCTCTTTAAAAATATCCTCAAGGTCAACCATGCGGCTGTTGATGTCCTGTAATTGTTCGGCGTGTTGTGGGTACATTTTCGCCATTTCTTTGTTTATTGTTTTTTCATAGCTGGCGTGCCACGAGACGACAGACCCCGTTGTTCCGACCATTTCACAAAGTGCCTGTACCACGCCGTCGCCGCCTGAAAGTTTCTCGTTGAGGTATTCTTTGTGCGTGAGGGCGCCGTCCTCGGTGAGGATGTGCAGTGAGAACTGAAAAGGTATCTGCTGCCACGGGCGGGTGCCGATGATTTTCGGTACCGCGCTTGATGCCGCCTCGTAGTCAAAGAAGAAGAGCGGGAAGGTCATCTCTTCCAGCATGGTTTGTATTTTCTCCTCATCAATGAGCGGTCTTTTTTGTAGTACGGACTGCACCTGTCGCCGCTGTCGGTCGTTTAGTTCAATGTCTTCGGTGATGTCTTCTATTTTTTGTATATTGCGATCCAGCATTATGCAGAGCTTTTTCTCGCGCAGGTTGCCGATTTCCCAGATGGATTGCTCCGGGAGCGCGCCGTTGAAGTATTCAAACGCATCGCAGTGATTGCTTCTTGTTTTTCGGAGGCAGGGACAGCCGCTTTCTTCTATGGTTTTTTCCTGCAGGAGTTTCAGTGCGTTGTTCATTTCCACCTCGGTCTCGTCGTGCAGGTCGCGCACTGCTTCTGTGATATCAACTTTTTTCAGGAGTTTGTGCGGATCTATTTCCATCTCCCGTACATAGTCGCCGTTGGTGTGTATGATGAATACTTTGTCAATGGCAATATCTGACCGCTCAAAAGCGATTTTTTGAAAGCATGCGTCTTGGAGGTGATTGTGTTTTTTGTCTTTTTTGATACTGCTTGATGATTTAACCTCGTATAAGTTGTATGAGCTGTCATCATTGCGGGTGAGGATGTCCGCGCGGGCGAAGAGTCCGTCTTCGGTTTGCACGGTCGCCTGAAAGAGTGCCTTCGCCTGCTGTGTAATTGCTTCTTTTGTTTTTGTGATGGAGGCGGTGCCGACGGATGGTAGTGAGACGCCGTCCGGGAACAGCATTTGCGCGTATCGCTCCACTTCATACCCCTCGCGAGCGATTTTTTTCAGAAAATCACTGAACTCTTTGTACGGGTATGCTTCCGGTTTATGCTTCAGCAGCCACAGCGACCGCGGGCATCGGAGATAGTGGACGAAGTCCGTTTTGGTGAGATACATTATACCGCCAGTGTACCACTTCGGCTCTTTGGTGCAATAGTAGTGTTTAACAGGAATACTTGTGTTATACTTTTCACTATATGAGTATAAAGGTTGTCGGATACATTGTAGTTTTGGTATTGCTGCTTGGCGGTGCTATCGGCGGGCTGTGGTATGTGGATCAGCAGGCGGCACCGAAGCGGGAGGCGTACACGAACCTTGCGCGGTGTTTGTCAGAGCGTGATGTTGTTTTTTACGGCGCGTTTTGGTGTCCGGCATGTGCGCAGCAGAAGACGATGTTCGGGAGTGCGGCGAAACAGTTGTCGTACATTGAGTGTTCTCTGCCGGACAGAACGCAGAATGATCTGTGTACCGAAGCGGAGATAACGAATTATCCGGTATGGGAGATTGACGGCAATTATCGCTGTGGCGGAGTGACGACTCCGGAGGTGTTGGCGCATCTATCGGGCTGTGACCTCCCGGCGTATGAAGGCGTGAATAACACACCGTCTGCGTTGTTTGATCGGCTGGTGGTTACTGCGTCTAGGGAGTCGCTGAAGAGGCGGGGGATAGCGCAGAGTGATATTGATGCGTTTATTGTCACGACAACGGAGAACATTAATGCGTATCTGACGGAGCAGCACGGGACGACGATTGATGCTGTTGAGGACCCCTCGCATTTGTTGGCGGCTGTCGCGGAGGTGTTGCATAGTTGCGCGCCGTATGAGAAGCAGGCTGCAGCAGAAAGTGAAGGTGTTGAGATAGAGGTGGTGCCGAATTCGGGTGGTGAAGCGTAGGGTATGGAAGTGCAGCGTATTGTTCAGGAACCACAGCACCATGCGTATGTTGTGTTCGGCTATACGCCGGGGGAGTTGTGCGCGGAGCGGTGTGAGGGACTGTTTGTAATAGAGACAGAAAAAGGTCTCGGCGTTGATGAGGTGCGGGAGCTGCAGCAGTATGCGTTTCAATCGGACGAGGCGCAGGAGCGGAAGATTGTGTTGGGTGCGTCGGGCATCACCCACCAGGCGCAGAATGCGCTGCTGAAAGTGATGGAGGAGGTCGCGGGGAGTACCTACTTTTTCCTGTGTCTGCCGCAAGGGACCGATGTGCTGGGAACGCTGTTGTCGCGGTGCTACATTATTGATCGGGATAGTGTCGGAGCAGGGTCGGCAGGGCAGTCGGAGCAGTTTGCGGAGTTTATCAATGCGTCTGCGAAGGATCGACTGGCAACACTGGATGCGCTCTGGGACACCGGGGAGGGCGCACGGCATAGCGCGATTTTGCGGCTGCTGCAGGATTTTGAACAGTATGTTCACCAGCGTATACAGGATAGCGGTGGGCAAACCGGAGAAGAGATTGCGCGGTGCAGGCGGGTGATAGGGAACTTGCGGGATGGTATTTATGACGGCGCACTGCATAAAGGGACTTTGCAGGCACTGGCGTTTTGTTAATTTATTGACATATTTGATATATTGTTGTATACTATATTTAGTCTTTTCTTTTCCCAAAACTTTTCCTAAAAGGAGGTGAAAAAAATGAAGGAAAGAAAATTGATACTGCCCCCAGTCAAGTTAGGGCGCCACCCACTCTGGCTTCCCCCCTTCTCACAGGTTTCTTTATCTGAGCACCTTGGCGTAAAAATAGAAACTGCTGAAGAGGGAAAAAAGGCGGGGATCGTGACTCTTGAAGTTACGAAACCCACCACCGCGGAAGTGCTCTGGTACGGGTGCTCCGCATAACCCGGCCATCTGCCACACACCAAAAGGAAAATCCGGTGTATGGAGGTGCTAAGCCGAGTTTTTCTGTTTATGGGGAGCGGGTGGTATACTTTTTATATATGAAATTGAACGAGGTGCGGCAGCGGTATGTGGATTTTATGCGGGATCGAGGGCATAAAGCGATAGGGTCTGCGCCGCTGGTGCCGCAGGAGGACTCAACGACACTGTTTACCGGTTCGGGTATGCAGCCGCTGGTGCCGTATCTGCTGGGGAAGGAGCATCAACAGGGTTCGCGGCTGGTGAATTCGCAGAAGTGTTTTCGGGCGAATGATATTGAGGAGGTGGGGGACAACCGACATACGACTTTTTTTGAAATGTTGGGGAATTGGTCGCTGGGGGACTATTTTAAAGAAGAGCAGTTGGAGCAGTATTTTACTTTTTTGACTGACAAAGAGGTTGGTCTCGGTCTTGATCCGCAGCGGCTGTATGTGACGGCGTTTGCCGGTGACGAATCAATCGGTATTCCGCGGGATGAGGTGTCTGCTGAGAAATGGCAGGCGTTGTTTGCTTCTGTCGGTATTGATGCCGGTATTGCGCATATCGGCTCACAGGAATCCGGTGATGAGCGTGGCATACAGGAGGGGGAGCGAATCTTTTTTTATGATGCGAGTGAAAACTGGTGGAGTCGGTCGGGCGAGCCGGAAAACATGCCGGTGGGCGAGCCGGGCGGTCCTGACTCGGAGGTATTTTATGATTTTGGTGAGGAGTACACTGATCCGGCGTATGCGCACCTGAAGCCGCACCCCGCCAGTGATTCCGGGCGTTTTCTTGAAATCGGTAACTCGGTGTTTATGGAGTATGTGCGTACTGAAGACGGATTTGCGCCACTGCCGAAAAAGAATGTTGACTTTGGTGGCGGTTTAGAGCGTATGACTGCCGCGACTGAGCGGGTGGCGGATGTATTTACTATTGATATTTTTTCTGACCTCTTGCGGTCGTTGACTGCGGCAAGTGGCGTGTCGTATGAGGAACAGCCGGAGCCGTTTCGGGTGATTGCGGATCACCTGCGTGGCGCGGTGTTTGCTATTGCAGATGGGGTGGTGCCGTCTAATACAGATCGGGGGTATGTGCTGCGGCGATTGATTCGTGAGGCATTGTATAACCTGCGGTATGTATTGAAAATTGAGGAGGAGTCATTGGCATCGTTGTCGGCGCATTTTGTTTCGGTGTATCGTGACACCTACCCTGAAGTTGAGACGGCATCTGTTGCGCAGGTAATCGGCGAGGAAGAAGAGCAGTTTGCAAAGACCCTGCGCAATGGTATGCGGGAGCTGGAGCGGATGCTGAAAAAGAAGTCGCTTGATGGGGAAGCGGTATTTATGCTGCAGAGTTCGTACGGATTTCCGAAGGAGTTGACGGTGTCGCTTGCAGAGGAGAAGGGTGTCGCTGTTTCACTTGACGGTTACGACGAAGCGATGGAAAAACACCGCGCGTTGTCGCGACAGGCGAGCGAGGAGAAGTTTAAAGGCGGCTTGTCGGACACCAGTGATATGAGTGTGAAGTATCACACCGCGACACACCTGCTGCATCAGGCACTGCGGGATGTGCTGGGAGACGGGGTAGAGCAGAAGGGTTCTAATATCACGCCGGAGCGGTTGCGGTTTGACTTTTCACACGGCGAGAAGATGACCGATGAGCAAAAGCAGCAGGTTGAGGAAATTGTCAATGAGAAGATACAAGCGGCATTGCCGGTTTCGTATCAGGATATGTCAATTGAGGAGGCGCGGCAGCTCGGCGCTATCGGTGTGTTTTCATACGATGATGTGGTGCGGGTGTACTCTGTCGGTGACTACAGCAAAGAGTTTTGCGGAGGGCCGCATGTTGAAAATACTTCTGAGTTGGGGAAGTTTCAGATCAAAAAAGAGGAGGCAGTCGGAAGTGGTGTGCGGAGGATTAAGGCGGTGCTTGCGTGACAAGGTACTGCTGTGAATGTCGCAAAATGGTATCCTGTTAGTAGGTGTGTTGTGTGGTGCTACACCAGGGTGTATAAAGGAGGTATGATAATGGTCAAACAAATTTTAAAACACAGGGTGTGTTTGCTGATGTTCGCTGTTCTGATTGTTGGGGTTGTGTGGATTGGGTGTGATCAGATGCGGGACTCACTGACTGTCGTTCCGTCGGGTGGTGATCCGTATGAAATCAACGCCGCGACGATATCTGGTGATGTGTTATCGGTAAGTGTTTCGTTTTCTGGTGGTTGTGAGGCGCATGAGTTCACACTAGGTCTGAGTGACGGATTTTTAGAATCAAACCCAGTGCAGTTATGGGCATGGTTGCTCCACGATGCAAAAGGTGATTCATGTGAAGCGTACCCGACTGAAGAGCGTCAGTTTGACCTGACGCCGATTAAGGCACGCTACCGGCAAGCGTATCAACAGCAGGAAGGGGTGGTCATCATACTACTTGAAGGCGCACCTGAAGGCTCGCTTGTTTACGAATTTTAGAAAGCTTGAAGTGTGCGATATGTCACCCTGACTGGCTAGGGAGTGTCCGCGTAAGGACGCTCCCTTCTTTTTTATTCTGTATAATACCTATAGGTATTATGAAACGAGTTGCTATAAATGGTTTCGGGCGGATTGGGCGGGCGTTTTTTCGCCTTGCTTTCGCCTCTAAGGATATTGAGGTGGTTGCAGTGAATGATTTGATGGATGTTGAGGCGGCAGCGTATCTGCTGCAGTATGATTCAATGTATGGGAGGTTTGCGCCGGAGGTTTCTGCTGAGGAGGGAGTGCTGCGGGTTGGCTCCCGGAAAGTTTCGTGGCTGTCGGAGAAGAATCCGACTGAGTTGCCGTGGCGCTCGTTAGGGGCTGCTGTGGTGATAGAGGCGACCGGTGTGTTTGTGTCGTATGAGAAGGCGTATATGCATATTATGGCGGGGGCTGAGCATGTGTTGGTTACTGCGCCGGTGAAAGGTGAGCCGCCGGAAAATGTACAGGCGGGGACGGTGTTGTTCGGTATCAATGAGGATGCTTCGCGGGAGTACTCAGTTTCGTCTAACGCGTCATGCACGACGAATGCGGTTGGCATCCCACTTGCGCTGCTGGATAAGGAGGTTGGTGTTGAGAGCGCTCTTTTGAATACGGTGCATAGTTATACGGCGACGCAGCAGACCGTTGACGGTCTTTCGGCAAAGGATGATTTGCGGTTCGGACGGTCGGCGGCGATGAATATCATTCCATCTTCTACCGGCGCCGCGATTGCGACGACGAAAGTGCTGCCGTCTTTGCAGGGGAAGTTTGACGGCATTGCGTTGCGGGTGCCGACCGCTGTCGGTTCGCTGGTTGACCTGACCTTTGTCGTGAAGCAGAAGACAACGGTGAGGGAAGTGAACGAGGTGCTGGAGCGGGGCAGTGGTTCACTATTTTCTACAACGAGTGATCCGCTCGTTTCGTCTGATATTGTCGGTGAGCCGTTTGTGTCTATTGCTGATTTATCTATGACGCGCGTGGTGAACGGTAATTTGGTGAAGGTTCTGCTGTGGTATGATAACGAGGTAGGGTATGCGCAATCGCTTATTGAGCGTGCCAAATATATATGAGTACCATTATTCTTGCAGCAGATCACGCGGGTTTTGAGATGAAGGAGCGTGTTAAGCAGTTTCTTGAGAAAGCCGGGTATACCGTTGAGGATGTTGGGGCGCATGCTCTTGACCCTGATGATGACTATCCGTCGTATATGCAGGCGGCGGCGAAACTGCTGTTAAAAACACCTGACTCGTTTGGTGTTGTGTTCGGTGGCTCAGGGCAGGGTGAGGCGATGGTGATGAATCGTTATAAGGGTATACGGGCAATTGTGTATGCTGGGTCTAATCCTGACCTTGCGAAAACCGGTCGGGAACATAACAATGCGAATGTGCTGTCGATCGGCGCTCGTTTTCTCAGTGTCACGCAGGCGGAGGTGGCAGTTGAGGTGTTTTTGTCAGCAGCGTTTTCTCCTGAAGAGCGGCATCAACGGCGGATTGAGCAGATTGATGCTTCGTAATCGGTGGTAGTATGTCAAGTGTATGAAGACCGTCATTGTTCCTGCGATTCTGGAGAAGTCGTTTGATGCTATCCGGGAGGCGGTGGAGCGTGCGCGCGGTGTTGCGAAGGCGATACAGGTTGATGTTGTGGATGGGGTGTACGCGCCTAATGCGTCGTGGCCCTTTTCGGCGGATGGCGATGCGTCTGCTGCGCGCTTGTCAGAGAAGGAGTTGGCTGAAAAGGCCGAGTGTCTGTATGATTTGCGGGTGCCGTTTGAGTTGGATTTAATGGTGCAGAGTCCTGAGGATTCGCTCGGCGTGTGGCTTTTGACTGACGCGACTCGGTTAATTATTCATCGTGCGTCCACCCAGTATGTTTCCTATTGTGTGAATCGGGTGAAGGAAGACGGACGGGAGGTGTATTTAGGATTGACTACCGCTGACACTGTTGCCGGTGTTGCTTCAGTGCTTGAGATTGTTGACGGCGTGCAGTGCATGGGTATCGCGGAGATTGGCAAGCAAGGGGAGCCGTATGATGAGCGGGTTGAGACGCTGATCGCGGATATTCATACGGCATATCCCAAGCTGCCGATACAGGTTGACGGTGGGGTTTCTGCGCAGACCATGCCACGGCTGCTGTCGGCGGGTGTGAAGCAGTTTGCCGTCGGCTCCGCCCTTTTTCAGGGGGATGTTAAGGAGAATTTTTCTGTGCTGCAGGAATCTGTTGCGTAGCGGGTTTTTATATTTTTGCTCCAAAAAGGCACTACTCATCTTACTTGACATATTAAGGATTATGTGTTATAATTATATCATATAAATCTTTGCAAAAGGAGGTACACAAAATGCGTGTACCAAAGAAAGTTTTGAAGTTAGGGCCGGAGGCGGTCCAAGAGTGGAGAGTAGAGGTCGTGGTCGAGCTGGCAAAGGCGGCGAATAAGCCCGCAGTTATTGCTGCTCAAGAGGCGGTGAGAGCCGTCCTCCCAAAATCGGCTAGTGTTGAAGAGGTCCGGTCGTTAGCCGAGGCCGCTACCAGCGTTTTGCTGGAAGCAGTAGAATTGGGGGAATCTCGAGTGGAGGCTTTTGTTGACCGTTTCGTTAGCAGGGAGGATGCAGCACCCCCTCCACCTCCACCGGTTCCAATGGTTCCAAAGAAAAAGCATCCGAATATACTGGCGGACCTTCCGCCATTGCAGCCGGGGATGCGGCGAGAGGTCCACTTCCGTACCTCGCGGCCTGAATCCCAAGGGTATGGCAAGCTGCCGGTCTTTGGAAACGGAAAAAAAGTTGCCTTTATTTCATGAGGTTTCATAAAGAGACCTCTCTTGAAACCCAAAAGCACAACATAATGACTATGTGCTTTTGGGTTTCTTTGTTTTTATAATAACCTTGTATATAGTTTACTCAGTTTCACCTCTGGTTACTATGTGGCAAGCATTACTATTAGCAGTGTTGTATACTGAAAGTGTATGAGGAGGATTGCCGTTGCTGTGACTTACTCACGACTGTTCCATGTCGTGTCGGTTGTGTTTGATGTGGTGGCCATCACTTATTTTGTGTGGTCGTTCTTTTTTCTTGCGGAGCCACTTGTGCCGTTTGAGTTGTTTCTTGGGGGATTTTTTGCGATAGAGTATGTACTGCTGTTGCTGGCGAGTGAGCGGTGGTGGCGATACATTCGGCATCCGCTTGCGGTATCTAACGCACTGATTGTTGTCGGCTACCTTGCCGCGCCGTTTTGGAATTTTGGCTTCCTTCGTATCTTACGGGTGTTTCGGGTTATTCAGCTGTATCAAATTATTCCGGATATACGTATGTTTACCAACCGGATTGTGTTTTGGGAAAAACTGTTCGCTACTTTTGTGCATGTGTGTGTGCTGGTGTTTGTTATCACGAAAGTGGTATTTGTGCTGCAGGCGAATGTCAACACTGATATCACGACTGTCTTTGATGCGTTTTACTTTACGGTCAACGCTATTACGAAGGTTGGTGACGGCGATACCGTCAAGCTGGTTGGCACGCAGGGGAAAGTACTCACCCTTATCACTGCCTTTTTGAGTTTGTCTATTTTTGTGCAGTTGTTGGATACCGTGCGGGAAGTGCAGCAGATTCGTCTGACGCGGAAAAAGCAGGAAGGAAAAAGGAAATCTCAGAAGCGCGGTAAAAGAAGGGTGAACGAAGAGATATACACCGAGCATCTGTGTACCTATTGCGATATTAAGAATAGGGATAAGTTTGCTTCTTGTAAGTAAGTGCGGCACCGTGTGGGATGTGCTGTTTTTGCACCTCGTTTTGATAGTCAAATAGTATGGTATACTATTTGTACGCATATCGTAGTGTGGCTGTGGTGGGATGTGCGTGTATATTTTGTGATGAGGGCGCTGATGATCCTTACAATTTTTTCTATCTATAGTTTTTATACGAAACTATGCAACACAACAAACCAAAATTGCAAGAGGTTGTTGTCTTTAACTGACAATTTTCTCTTGCTCCAACCGTTTTATTTTTCAGAGTTTGATCCTAGCTCAGGGTGAACGCTGGCGGCGTGGATAGGGCATGCAAGTCGAACGGGTTCTTCGGAACCAGTGGCAAACGAGGTAGTAACAGGTAGGAACTTACCCCTCAGTCGGGGATAACGCATTGAAAGATGTGCTAATACCCGATGGACTCTACGGAGTAAAGATTTATTGCTGAGGGAGAGGCCTGCTTCGCATCAGCTTGTTGGTAAGGTAACGGCTTACCAAGGCAATGACGCGTAGGGGAGGTGAGAGCCTGACCCCCACCGATGGGACTGAGACACGGCCCATACTCCTACGGGAGGCCGCAGTCGAGAATATTCCGCAATGGACGAAAGTCTGACGGAGCGACGCCGCGTGGTGGATGAAGGTCTTCGGACCGTAAACACCTTTTATAAGGGAGGAAGTTTATTGACGTTACCTTATGAATAAGGGGCTCCTAATTCTGTGCCAGCAGGAGCGGTAATACAGAAGCCCCAAGCGTTACCCGGAATCACTGGGCGTAAAGCGTCTGCAGGTGGTATTGTTAGTCGTGTGTTAAATCTCTCGGCTCAACCGAGAGCATGCACACGAAACGGCAGTACTAGAGGACAGGAGAGGTGTGTGGAACTCACAGAGTAGGGGTGAAATCCGTTGATACTGTGGGGAACACCAAATGCGAAGGCAACACACTGGCCTGATCCTG
Source organism: Minisyncoccota bacterium (assembly GCA_965204115.1). Classification (GTDB taxonomy): domain Bacteria; phylum Patescibacteriota; class Minisyncoccia; order Phycocordibacterales; family JABAAK01; genus JAPPJI01. Next base: position 614,053 of record OZ241963.1, read on the forward strand.
ACACTCAGAGACGAAAGCGTGGGTAGCGAATGGGATTAGATACCCCAGTAGTCCACGCCCTAAACGATGCTTGCTGGCTTTTTGAGGCATTGATCCTTGAGAGGCGAAGCTAACGCGTTAAGCAAGCCGCCTGGGTAGTACGAGCGCAAGCTTAAAACTCAAAGGAATAGACGGGGACTCGCACAAGCGGTGGATCATGTGGCTTAATTCGATACTAAGCGACAAACCTTACCGAGGCTAGAAACCTACACGACGACAACCTGAAAGGGATGTTTTCTTCGGACGGGTAGGCAGGTGATGCATGGCCGTCGTCAGTTCGTGACTTGAGTTGTTTCCTTAAGTGGAGTAACGAACGCAACCCTCGTCGTCTGTTATATATGTCAGGCGAGACTGCCCTCTCACGAGGGAGGAAGGAGAGGATGACGCCAGGTCCGCATGTCCCTCGACGCCTCGGGCTGCACACGTGATACAATGGCTGCTACAACGGGAAGCCAAGGCGCAAGCCGGAGCAAATCCTTATAAAAGCAGTCTCAGTCCGGATTGAGGTCTGCAATTCGACCTCATGAAGTTGAAATCGCTAGTAATCGCGGATCATCACGCCGCGGTGAATACGTTCTCGAGTCTTGTACTCACCGCCCGCCAAGTCAGGGAAGTTGAGCGTACCCGATGCCCCATCTTGTATGGGTCTAAGGTAAATTCAATGACAAGGGCTAAGGCGTAACAAGGCACGGGTAGCGGAAGCTGTTCGTGGAATAATTCAAATGAAACTTCTCCTGAAAAGGAGATGAGTCAATTGGTCACTACAGTGTAGTGATTAGGACAGTGGTACCATGTCCGTAAATCGTACCCGCTCTCCCGGATACGCGAAACCGGGAACGGCTGGAGCAAGAGAAAGTTGTTTGTTGGGATGTTTGTGGATAGAGGGTATTTGTAGTATTTTTTAGAATTATTCAGGGCCCCCTTGCGGAGGTCCCGACGCGCCAAAGGCGGTATGTGCTGTCATTGTAGCACTAGATGATTTCTGTCAAGAGGTTGTTGTAGAATGTTTGTGTAGTGTGGTATACTGATATCAATAGACAGGTGGAGGTGGAGGTTGTTGTAGAATGTTTGTGTAGTGTGGTATACTGATATCAATAGACAGGTGGAGGTGTCGGAAATGGTATGGACACAGAAGCAAAAACAAATACAACACTTTCTGCTATGGATGTGGCAAGGCATGTCATCGCTGCATTCTATGGCAAGGGTAAGGAGGTTGATGAAAGGGTTTCTGAAGGCATATCAAACCTGAAATTGCAAAAGCTTCTATACTTCTGTCAGGCATTTTCATTAGCTAAGCTGGATAGACCGATGTTTAAAGAAGAATTAAGCGCATGGAAATACGGACCGGTGGTAAGTGAGGTGTATGAAAAGTACAAAGAACATGAAAATAATCCATTACCCGAGCCGGAACTGCAGGAGGGCGCTACAAACTTATCTGATGAAGATAAAGTGGTGGTGCGTGAGGTGTTAGAGATTTTTGGTGGCTATTCAGCGATTCGACTGATGGAGACCACTCATTCACACAAACCATGGAAGGATTTAGAAAAGAGGGTGGAAAAAGGAGAGCGAGATATTGTTATCCCACAGGAGGCGATGAAAAAGTACTACAAACCAATGCTATCCGTAGAGGAAGAGTATGGCAGTAATTGATCCTAATTTTGCAGAAGAGAATTTTAAATATTCATTTAGCAGCGTTAATTATAATCACAAGCCGAAGCTGAAAAGTGTAAAATTGGAGAAAGAAAACTTTAAAAAAATAGAGAAGGTGTTTGATGTGTTAAAAAAGCTTGAGGTGTAAAGGTGGAGTGAGATTCCAAATTCGGATTTTCTCTATAGCGGGGCGCAGGCAAATCGGATAAAGGAGGTGAAAGACAAGGAGGTGAAAGAGGTTATAAGGAATGCCTTTGCTGATCATGAAACAGATTATTCAAATGAAGAGACCTATTATCCGTCATACCTTTCAGTGACAAAAGAAATACGCCTTTTCGGCTATCAGTGGAAAGGAGTATTCAAGATAGTTCTTGTAGATTTTGAGCATGCCGTCCAAAAAAGAAATTGATTTATATTTATAGGTGATAGAAATCTATCGCAGGAAAGATTTTTGTGATGTTGTGGTTGTGTTGACATATTTTTTCCTCGTCTCTATGTCATGTCTACACCTTTTTGTTTTAGCAGGGTCTATACTATACCTGTATGACTGATGATGCGCGTTGTCTTATTCGGGGGTTCGGTGGGAAGTATATTGCCGATGATTTTAATGATGTGTTTGTGATTGGTCTTGCGGGGCTGCGAGGGTCGGGGAAGAGCGCGGTTGCCGCGGCGTTGTGTGAGGAGTTGTCTGGTGAGGGTGTTGATGTGATGCAGGTGTCGTTTGCCCGGCGGATTAAGGAGGTAGTGAATACACTTGTGGGGACTGATCAGTGGGAGAAGGGTGATGTGCTGTATGGCAGCGGTGATTGGGATGTGCGGCAGTTTCTGATGCAGTTTGGGACTGAGTTTGTGCGGGACAACCTCGGTGAACATTTTTGGATTGATGTAGTTGCGCAGCAGGTGCTTGAGCGGCAGCCGTCTGTGGTGGTGATTGATGACATGCGGTTTCCGAATGAGTATGCGTTTGTGCGGGTACTTGGTATGGGTGTGCTGATTGAGCGGGAGGGAACTGCGTCGCATGCCGGGGTGCACCGGTCTGAGATGCCTGACGCGCTCGGTATTGCCGATGTGATTGCTAATAATGCGGATATCTCTGATGCGGTTCGTGCGGTTCGTGATGTTGTTGCGCGGCATCCGAGGTGTTGTTTTTAGGAGTGGTATACTGTAGTTATTATGCGACAGTCATTTTTAGCGACACGGGTGCGGAAAGAGGTGCCGGTTGATGAGGTTGCGCTGAATGCGCGGCTTTTGATACGAGCAGGATATATTCATAAGACGATGGCGGGGGTGTATAGTTTTTTGCCGTTAGGGTTGCGATCGCTCAATAAGATTATCGGGATTATTCGTGAGGAGATGGAAAGTATCGGAGGGCAGGAGGTATTGTTGAATGGGTTGCAGAATCCGGAGGTGTGGGAGCGGTCGGATCGGTGGCGGGGAGATGCTGACGAGGTGTGGTTTCGGACGCAACTGCGGGTTGGCGGCGATCTCGGGCTCGGATGGACGCATGAAGAGCCGATTACCGAACTGATGCGACAACACATCAATTCGTATCGCGATTTGCCGCAGTATTTGTATCAGTTTCAAACTAAGTTTCGCAATGAAGAGCGGGCGAAGAGCGGTATTTTGCGGACGCGAGAATTTATTATGAAGGATTTGTATTCTTTTTGTGCTGATGAGGAGGAGCATAAGGTGTTTTATGAACAGTGTGCTGATGCGTATATACGGGTTTTTGAACGGGTTGGTATCGGTGAGAACACCTACCGTACTTTTGCGAGTGGCGGCGCGTTTTCTGATTTTAGTGATGAGTTTCAAACAATTGTTCCTGCCGGGGAGGATATTATTTATGTGCATAAAGGTAAAAAGGTCGCGTTGAATAAGGAGGTGTACACGGATGAAGTGCTTGCGCAGCTGGAGCTGCGGAAAGAGGAGTTGGAGGAGCATCCGGCGTGTGAGGTGGGGAATATTTTTACTCTGGGTATGCGGTTTTCTGATGCGCTTGGGCTGCTGTATACGGATGCTACAGGTACGCAGGTGCCGGTGTATATGGGATCGTACGGTATTGGACCGGCACGGCTACTCGGTGTGGTGGTTGAGCTGCTCGGGTCGGAAGAGGGAGTAGTGCTGCCTGCGGCTATCGCGCCGTTTGCTGTGCATCTCGTCGCGCTTGGCGGGTCTGACGAGGTGCGGGAAGCGGCGGATGATTTGTACGCCGCGCTAACTGATCAGGGGGTTGAGGTGCTGTATGATGATCGGGATGTTTCTGCCGGGGAGAAGTTTGCCGAGAGTGATGTTGTGGGTATTCCTCGGCGATTGGTGGTGTCTGAGAAGACCTGTGCGGCAGGGAAGGTGGAGTATATTGATCGGGCTGCCGGTGGTGAAGGGAAGATGCTGGATACTGCCGTTGCAGGGATAATACAGGCGATATCGTAGCAGGTATCCACGAGTATAGGGTATTATAATCGTATGCATAGGTTTATCGCATTAGATGTAGAGTCAACAGGTGTGGATTTTTGTTCGTCGCAGGTGATTCAGTGTGGGGCGGTGTTTTTGGATGATCAAATGCAGTCAACCGGCGCGCGGGAGTGGGATATTAATTATGTGCCGGAGCAGTTTTCGTGGGACGACGAGGCGGAAGAGGTGCATGGTATCAGTAAAGAGCGGGCGCAGACACACGGAGTTGCGCCGGAGGTTTTCCTGAAGGAGTTTGAGCAGGAGATTGTGAAGCGGTACGGTATCGCGGAGGATATTGAGCTGCATATCATTGCTGCGAATGCCCATTTTGATTATCTGATGCTGCAGCGGTTGTGGGATGCGTATCGTTCTGATACCGCATTGCCACTCTCACGACGGATGATGGATATTACCGCATTGTCGCTGGTGGTGCTTGGTGTAGCAGGGATGAGTAGCACCCTTGAGGTGTTGGGCATTGAGGAAGAGGAGGACAAGCGCCATTCGGCACTGTACGATGCGGAACTGCATCTGAAGGTGTTTCATGCGCTGTTGACGATACTGCGTCAGGAAGGTGTTGCGTTGTAGCACGGTTTTTTCTTGTGTGTGTGGGGATTTTTGATGGTTTCCCCATGTTATGCACAGGGTTTGATGTCTTGATGTGTGTGGGGTATTTTCGTTGGTATACTGTTTTCATATCTGGTGTGTTTTTGTCTTCAGATATTATTAGTTACTTATCTTTTGTATTTTTGTATGTTTATGAGAATAAAAAATATAGCGAGATCTCTGTATCCTTTTGTGGTCGGAGTTTCTCTTTTTGCGGTGTCGTTCTTCCTGTTGGTTGGTTCGGCATATGCCGCTGATTTCAGCACTTCTTTTTCTCCCGCGGCAGAGGCGGTTGAGCAGGATGCGACTGTGAATATTACTATTTCGTTTGATCGGGCGATATATGTGGACACTGATGATACCGTATTTACTGCTGACACGCTTGGTGATGTTGTGTCCCTGCATGCGACGAATGTAAGCGGCGTCGCTATTCCTTTTGGTGCGAGCATCAGTGCTGACAATACAGTGATTACTGTTGATCCGACGAGCGATCTTCCTGAGGGTGCGGTGTATGTCGCTATTAGTGACAGTTATTACGATGCCGATGATATGCAGGGTGATGCGGCGAGTGCGGTGTTCTTCATTGCGAGTGCGTCAGAAGCTCCTGAGAGTGTGTCGCTGGCTGATACACCTACTGTCCCTGCATCGGAAGTTCCCGAGAGTGCATCGGAGGCTCCTGGCAGCGGACCGACGATTGATGCCGATACCACCGCACCAACGGTGACCATTGACCCGGCAGACGGTACGACGATTACTGATAACACTCAAGACATCACGCTCACCTTCTCTGAAGCGGTGAGTAAAGATGCTGACGGCACAGCTTTTGCTGATGCTGACCTTGCTGGTATTCTAACCGTGAAGTCAACAGACGCAAATGGTACTGATATTGTCTACACTGCAACGATTGACACTGACAACGACGAGATTACGATTGACCCAGCTGCCGACCTCGCTGACGGTGTTGTGTATGTTGCCATCAGTGATGGCTACTACGATGCTGCGGGCAACCAAGGAAGTGCAGCGAATGTTTCGTTCACGGTTGCGGTTCCTGACACCACCGCACCAACGGTGACCATTGACCCGGCAGACGGTACGACGATTACTGATAACACTCAAGACATCACGCTCACCTTCTCTGAAGCGGTGAGTAAAGATGCTGACGGCACAGCTTTTGCTGATGCTGACCTTGCTGGTATTCTAACCGTGAAGTCAACAGACGCAAATGGTACTGATATTGCCTACACTGCAACGATTGACACTGACAACGACGAGATTACGATTGACCCAGCTGCCGACCTCGCTGACGGTGTTGTGTATGTTGCCATCAGTGATGGCTACTACGATGCTGCGGGCAACCAAGGAAGTGCAGCGAATGTTTCATTTACCGTTGTGACTCCTGTAGAATTTGTGGTGACTTCGTCGCCGGCAAAGCAGGAAACAGTTACTGATAACACTATGGATATTTCGTTGACTTTCAATCGGCCGGTGTATCGGGACAGAAATGGAACAGTGTTTACTACGAAAGATTTAGCCAGTTTTATTGTGCTGCGTACTGATGATGCGTATGGATACGCTATACCGTTTGAGGCGCAGATGGACAGCACGAATACCGTTATCACGATTGATCCGACCGATTCGTTAGTGGATGGGGATGTGTATGTGGCGATTTCCGGTGATTACTACGATGCTGACGAGAACCGTGGTGTTGCCTTTAAGGTGACCTTTACGGTGGATACTGGTACTCCTTCGATCGTGGAAGATTTCTTCTCACAGTTCCTTTCACTTTCACCTATTTTGTCGCCGGACGGTTCTTTCAGGGCTCCACCATTGCCGATAGAGCCTGACGAGGAGTTGCGGCAAGAGAAGATTTTAGAGACGGTTTCTCTGTTGTGGCAGGCACTTGAGTCACTCTCAATTGTTGCCGCTATGGACGCTGCGGGTGTGTCAGAGGCGGAGGGTGGCGCTTCTGATCAGTCGTTGACTGTTAGTAATGAAAATGTAGGTGAAATCGAACCTGACGCTGTGTTACCGGAGGAGGAGTTGCCTGCTGCTGAGTAGTTGATGCGAATAGTGAGTGGTGTGGGATGTGTAAAACAACAGCAGGATTTCCTGCTGTTGTTTGCCGTGGGTGGTGGGTTTTTATAGATACTATGCGTATACGAGAAGAAATATTGCAAGAACTTCGTAAGGTAGTTCGGGAGTATGTTGGCCCTGATTCCTTTCGTTTTACCTTGAGTTGCCAACAGGACGATATACGCGGTGATTACGCGACTGGTGTGGCGATGGGAGTCGGAAAAATGGTCGGCAAGAATCCGCTGGAGGTTGCTGAGACATTTCGTGAGAAGTTAGAAGGGAAGGTGCCGGAGATTGAGCGTATTGAGATTGCCGGTCCCGGGTTTCTGAATTTCTATTTACGGCGGGATTACTTCGTTGGGCAGGTTGTGCAGAGTGCGCAGGATGGTGAGCAGTGGGGGCAAAATGGGCGTGAGCAAGGACAGGAGGTATTGGTTGAGTATACCAGTCCGAATTTGTTTAAGCCGCTGCACATCGGGAACTTGGTCGGCAACATCGTCGGGGAATCTATAGCGCGGCTCTTTGAGACATGCGCGGCGACCGTGCGGCGACTGAACTATCCTTCTGATATCGGGTTGACCGTCGCAAAAGGGGTGTGGGGATTGCGGAAATCCGATGGTGATCCGGGAGATATTGCTGACCTAGGTTCCGCATACCGCTTTGGGAATGAGGCGTATGATCTTGGCGGGGAGGCGAAAGAGGAGATTGAGGCGGTGAATCAATCCTTGTATGCAGGTGCGGATGCGGAGCTTGTGGCGTTGTGGCAGCGGGGTAAGGAGACCTCATTGGCGCATTTAGATGCGCTGTGTCGGCAGCTGGGAACACAGTTTGATACGGTAATTTTTGAAAGTGAGGCGGGGCCGGTTGGGCATGCGCTGGTGCATAAGCATACCGGCGGTGCGGATGGTGTTTTTGAAAAAGATGACGGAGCGATTATTTTTCGGGGAGAAAAGCAAGGGCTGCACACGAGAGTGTTTATTAATTCACAGGATTTGCCGACCTACGAGGCGAAGGACCTCGGTAATTTTCTTTTGAAACAGAAAGCACACCCCAAGTGGATGCGTTCTGTTGTGGTGACCGGTAATGAGCAGCGAGAGTATTTTCAGGTACTTATTGCCGCTATTCGCGCAGTATTCGCGCTTGAGGATGATCGTTCACTTGAGCATGTTGCGACCGGTTTTTTGACTCTTGCCGGTGGTGAGAAGATGTCGTCGCGAAAGGGGAGTGTGTTGACAGGGGAATCCCTGTTGGCGGAGTTGCGAGAAGAGGCGCTAAAGCGGGCAAAGGAAACCCGGGCGGATGATGTTGATCAACTTGCCGGTCAGATTGCCGTTGCGGCATTGAAATATCAGATACTGCGTCAAACAGTTGGCTCTGATATCGTGTTTGATAAGCAGCAGGCGTTTTCATTTGAGGGTGACTCTGGTCCTTATCTGCAGTATTCATATGCGCGGTGTCTTTCAGTTATTGCGAAAGCGGAAGAGGTCGGTGTGAATGTTTTTAATCAGGGTGATTCCGCAGTTCCTGACACGGTGTATCCGGTTGAACACCTTGTGTGTCGTTTCGGTGAGGAAGTTGACAAGGCGGCGCAGGCGCGCTCACCACACCATCTGGTGGCGTACCTGACGGAACTTGCCGGAGCGTTTAATTCTTTTTATGCTGTTGAGCGGATTGCCGATTCTGATGATGCCCACGCGCCGTATAAGACGGCGGTTACGCGTGCCGTTGCCCAAACCCTTCAGAACGGATTGTGGGTGCTTGGTATAGAGGCCCCTCAAAAAATGTGAAGGCGAAACTTACTTGTTTTGCAAGTCGTTTATTGCCGTTACCAAATATCTTGCTCTTTGCCGGAAGAGCGTTCGTTTATTTTTGCTCGTGTTCGTTCAGCTCTAAATAGTGTTTGCCATTTTGAGATTTTTTGATATCTATGTTGATGAAGCCGTTCTCTTTCTGTTTCTGTTGTTGTACCCAAGCGACTGCTTTTTCAACTTGTATGCCGAGTGAGCCGATGACGAAGTCAGGGCTGTTTTCATGTCGGTTGAAAAAGAAACCGTTTGCAAATTTTTTATCACCAGTATCCATATAGGGGTAGTGTAGCACAGGTATAGTCAAGATGCCTTTCTGCGTTTTGGTATAAAACGCAGAAAGGCAATCTCGGTTCCTACTCCTCGTGAGAGGTGCGGTATTCTCCTGCGCGAAGCACAAAGAATACTGTTCAGAATTCGAGACTACCTTTCTGCACTTTTAGTATAGCCATACTTTTTACCATTCTATTGACGCTATGTGGATAACTTTAAAAAGTACTGTTTTTATCTGTTGCGAGGTATATCTGTGTGCGTTAAAAGTCTTGACGGGACACGATTGCATTGATTTTTATCTTTTGTGAGGTGGTACACTGTGGTTATTATGTATGAGCATAAAGATATTGAAGAGCGGTGGCGGGAGCAGTGGGCGCGTGATGGAGTGTATCGGACAAGTGAAGATGCGGGAAAGGAGAAGTGTTATTCGTTGGTGATGTTTCCGTATCCATCCGGGGACGGATTGCACATCGGGCATGCGCGGGTGTATATCGGTGCTGATATCTATGCGCGGATGCGGCGGATGCAAGGGTATCGGGTGCTGCATCCGATGGGGTGGGACGCGTTCGGATTGCCGGCGGAAGGGTATGCGCTGAAGCAAGGAAAGCACCCGCGAGAGACGACGGAGCAGAATGTGGCGAACTTTAAGCGGCAGTGTCAGCTGTTGGGGTTGTCGTATGACTGGGAGCGGGAGATCAACACAACTGATCCGGCGTATTACAAATGGACGCAGTGGATTTTTTTGCAGTTATATAAAAAAGGGTTAGCGTATGAGTCGCGTGAGCCGGTGAATTGGTGTCCATCCTGTAAAACAGGGTTGGCGAATGAGGATTTGAGCGGCGGGTTATGTGAGCGATGTGGTTCCGTTGTTGAGCGGAAGCCGTTGCGACAGTGGATGCTGCGGATTACCGAGTATGCAGATCGGTTGGTGGATGATTTAGGGACCTTGGATGGTTGGTCTGAGTCAGTGAAGGAGGTGCAGCAGCATTGGATTGGGCGCAAGGAAGGATTTGTGTTGCCGTTTTTGGTACCGTCCGCAGGGGTGTCTATTGAGGTGTTCACGACTCGCCCTGATACACTATTTGGCTGTGCGTTTATTGCACTTTCTCCGGAGAGCCCATACATTGATTCGCTGCTATCACATTGTACGAATCGCGAGGCGGTGGAGGAGTACCGTCAGGAGAGTTATACAGCGAAAGCGGACGAGCATACCGGAAGTGGTGTTCTGCTGGAAGGCGTGTCGGCTACGCACCCTATCACCGGTAATACGGTGCCGGTGTTTATCGCGCGGTATGTGCTCGGGGGGTACGGCACAGGTGCCGTGTTCGGTGCGCCGGCGCACGACGAGCGAGACTCTGTTTTTGCGCATACACACGGCTTGCCGATTGTGCGGGTTATTTCCGGTGATGATGATTTGCCGTCCGTAGAGGTGTCGCCGGATGCGGTGTTGATTGGTTCGGGTAAGTATGACGGCATGTCGCCTGAGGAGGTGAAGGCGCCTATTGCTGAGGCCGCGGGTGGGCGGCAGAAGGTCGTGTATCGTCTGCAGGATTGGGTGTTTTCCCGGCAGCGGTATTGGGGTGAGCCGATTCCCCTTATTCACTGTGATGATTGTGGGGTAGTGCCGGTGCCGGAGGAGGATTTGCCGGTTGAGTTGCCGGATGTTGATTCATATCAGCCGACCGGGACCGGGGAGTCGCCGTTGGCGGCGATTGAAGCGTGGGTGTCTGTTCCGTGTCCGAAGTGTGGCGGTGCAGGGAAGCGGGAGACGAATACGATGCCGCAGTGGGCAGGATCGTCGTGGTATCACCTGCGGTACATTGATCCGACGAACATGCGTGCGTTTGTGGATGCAGAAAAGGAGCGGCAGTGGATGCCGGTTGATATGTATACCGGTGGCATGGAGCATGCCGCGCGGCATCTTATCTATGCGCGTTTTTGGCACAAGGTGCTGCTGGATATCGGCGCGGTGAGCACGCAGGAGCCGTACGCCGCACTGCGGACCGTCGGGATTGTGCAGGCGGAAGGCGGCGGCAAGATGAGCAAGCGGCTGGGGAATGTGGTTGATCCACTGGCGGTTGCTGAGCATGTCGGTGTTGATGCGATACGGTTGTATCTCGCGCATATTGCACCATTCGCGCAGACAGTCGCATGGGATAGTAAGGGTATTGCCGGACCGAGACGATTTCTTGAACGGGTGTATGTGATGCGCGAGCGGTTGGCGGACGGCGCTGCTGCGGGAGATTTGCTTCGTCTCCAGCATCAGACCGTGCTGTCTGTCGCGGATGATATAGCGGCATACCGTTTCAACACAGCAGTTTCCTCGTTGATGATTTTTGCAAATGCGCTTCGGGAGGCGGATGTTGTGCCGCGGGAAGCGTACAGCGTGCTGGTGCGATTACTCGCGCCGTTTGCGCCGTATCTCACGGATGAGTTGTGGAGTGCGTTGGGGAACGATGCCTCAGTTCACACTGCGCCGTTTCCGGAGGCGGATGCGACGCTGGCGCAGGCAGAGACAGTTGCTGTTGCGGTGCAGGTGCAGGGTAAAACTCGCGGGACCGTGACGGTGCCGCTCGGTAGTGCACAGGAAGAGGTCTTGGCGGCAGTGCGGGAGGATGAGCGGCTTCGTGAGTATACTGACGAGCTGGAGGTTAAGGTGTTTGTTGCGGATAAAATTATTAGTTTTGTGTAGAGGTTCGCGGAGCAGGTCGTGCATGGTATAGGGTATAGTGAGTAGTGTATGAGATATGAAGTGTATACTGACGGCTCGTGTAAAGGGAACCCCGGACCCGGGGGGATTGGGGCGGTGGTGTATAGAGATGGTTCGGTTGAGCATACTTTCTCGCAGGGGTACTATAAGACAACAAACAACCGTATGGAGCTGCGGGCGATTATTGAGGTGTTGAAGAAATTCGGTTCGGTTGAGACCATAACCGTTTGGACTGACAGTGAGTATGCGCGGAAGGGGATCACGCAGTGGATGGACGGATGGAAACAGAATGGCTGGAAGCGTATGGAGCGGGGGAGACCACGGCCGTTGCGGAATGCCGACCTGTGGCAGGAGCTTGATGCGCTGGTTGACGCGCATGTAGAGTTTCGGTGGATTAAAGGGCATTCCAATGAGGAGGGGAACGAGATGGCTGATGCGCTGGCGACACGCGCTTCGGGGCGTGGGCCGTTCGTGCAGGATGACGGCTTTGCATAATATAGTCGGCATGTTTTCAACAATCCCTATAATCCGGTAAAAATATTGTGTATAGTGTCAGTAGGTATGAGCAGGCAAGGCGGAAAAAATATGGGGGTGGTTCTTGTGCTGGTGCTGCTTGTTGTGGCGTTGTTGATCGGTGTTTTGGTGCGGCGTAGTGGCGACAGTGGGCAGGTTGTCGGCGACGGAGAAGCAGTACCGATTGTGATCGGTGTGCCGAATTGGGAATCAGCGATGGGGACGGCATATATTTTGCGGGAGTTGCTGGAGAAAAACTTTGCCGTGGAGACGGCACTCTACTCCGGTACGAATGAGGAGCTGTATACCGGCATTGCGAACGGGAGTATTCATATTCATCCTGAGGGGTGGTCGCCGAATCATGATGATTGGCATGCGCGGTATGAGGATGTATTGGAACGAAATAGGAGCGGCATTGTCGCGACGCAGGGGATGTGTATAGATCGGATGCTGGCGACGCAGTATAATCTTCAGCATATTGATGATCTGCTCAATCCGGGAATTGCCCAGTATTTTGATAGTGATGGCGACGGGCTGGGTGAAGTGTGGATTGGTGATGAGGGCTGGGGTTCAACAACGGTGGAGCGGGTTCGGGCGAAATCGTACGGCTATGATACGGCGTACGAGTTGGTAGAGATGTCTGAGGAGGAGGCGTTGCAGCGGTTTGAAGAAGCGACCGCTGCCGGAAAACTCTTTGTTTTTTACTGTTACACACCGCATTGGATGTGGCAGGCGTATAAGCTGTATGAACTGAAAGAGCCGAGGCATAACCCTTCAAAGTGGCGGGTGGTATTCCCCTCTGAGGACCCGCAGTGGCTGGAGAAGTCAAGTGCGGCAATGGCATGGGAGCCGGCAAAGCTGCATGTTTACTATGCCAAAGCGCTTGAAAAGCAGTATCCGTATGTCGCGCGATTCCTCAAGAAGATTCGATTCACTTCGGATGAACTTCAGCAGATTACCCATGATCTTAGAACCAGTGGTCTTGATCCGGCAACCTATGCTCAACAGTGGGTAGCGGAAAATCGGTAGTGTCTGTTTACATATTTTATTCTGAGGTTGTGCCGAAGTGTGCAGTACACACTTGTCAAATGGTGCTGTTGAGGGTATAGTTATAGTAATGGCTACCAGTAAAAAGAAAAAAAAGAGTTCTGCCAATGAAGGGAAAGCCGCTGTTGGTGAGGAAGAGGTGGTGTTTGAAGATGTAGCTGATGCCGGGAAGGGAGCTTTGGAAAAAGCAAAGAAGGCGCTGAAGACCTGTGAGCAGGAGCGGAAAGAGTATCTTGACGGGTGGAAGCGGGCGAAGGCGGACGCGCTCAATGAGAAGAAGCGGCAGCGGGAGTATTTGGATCGCGAGCGGGCCGCGGCGTTGCAGCAGTGTGTTGTGGCTATGCTGCCGGTGTTTGACTCTGTTCGTGCCGCGCTGGATCAGGCAGGTGATGACACAAGGGTTCGATCGGGTGCTGAGCAGATACACACCCAGTGCCTCCGGTCATTTACTGATCTCGGCGTAACCCTGATTGACACGGTCGGTGAGGCGTTTGACCCACTCCGACATCAGTCGGTAGGGGAGCAGAAAGTGTCCGAGAAAAAAAATGACAACACCGTCGCCGCCGTCATGCGCGTCGGCGCATCAGTCAACGATGTCGTCATCCGCCCGGCGATGGTGTATGTTGGGGTATATGGTAAGTAGCAGGAGTCTGGCGTGTACCATTCGCGTGTAGGTCAGGCGAAACTTTATCGTCGCCTTGCTTTGCCATCCTGCCTGGAGTTGAATGTGGAAAAGTGGGGTTGACAGATTTTGGTGTTTTCTGTTATCCTGCCTTATATATTAAAGCACGGGGTTTTTTGCTACAGGTCTGTTTGTGTTTTGTGCTTGTATGAAAGTAAAACATAGTATCCGGTCATAGGGGTGTTGTGTTTTTTGTGTGTTACCCATTATCTCTTTACTTTTTATCAAGAATGAGCGAACCTCGGACAAAAAAAACCTTTTCTCAATACAAATGGTCTCCCTTACCGCTGGGGGGTATTATTGATTTTCAGAAAGAATCGTATGATCGGTTTTTGGAGAAAGAGATACCTCTTCTCTTTAAGGAATTTTTTCCGATTGTGGATTCAAAGGAGCGTTTTATTATCAAGGTTATTTCGCACAAGCTTGAGGAGCCGAGGATAACACCTGCGGAGGCGAGAGAGCGGTTTTCCAGCTATACGGCTCCGCTCCGCTTGCTCTTGCAATTGGAAAATAAGGTTACCGGGAAGACACGGGAAGAGGAGGTGCTCCTGGGTGATATCCCTATTATGACCCCGCAACGATCGTTTGTTGTTAATGGTATTGATCGTACTATTGTGGCGCAGTTGGTGCGGGCGCAGGGGGTGCGATTTTTTAAAGAGCCGCGTGGGAAATCGGGTTTTTCTTTCGGTGCGCAGGTGATTCCGCAGAAAGGGCGGGGGATGTGGGTGGTATTTGAGAGTAATGTGAATGGTAATGTCTATGTTCGTGTTGATCAGGGGTCGCGAAAAATACCGGTTACTACTTTTATTCGGGCATTCGGTCCAAAAACCCCTGATGAGGTGCTGAAGCTCTTTGACGATGATCCTGCGACGCAGGAGGTTGTGAAAAAGACCATTGCCATTGATACGGCGACGACCATGCAGGAGGTGTGGACATCGTTCTATCGCACGATGCGCTCGGGTAATGTGGCAAGTCCGGAGCGGGCGGAGCAGATTATTAAATCACGATTCACTTCTGAGTGGTACGATATGGGTGAGCTCGGGCGGGTGAATTTCAATAAGCGGTTTGGTTTGCCGGTTGATGATGCGGCAAAGAAAGAGCGGGTATTGACTCTGGATGATATTGTTTTGATTGTTAAGGAGATTGTTCGCCTGAACAACACGCCGAATGCGCAGGGAGATGACATTGATCACCTCGGTTCGCGGAGAATTCGTTCAGTGGGCGAGTTGGTGTATGAAGCTGCCCGCACCGGGTTTATGCGTATTCGTAAGAATGTGCGGGATAAAATGCTCACCATTGATCCGAAACTTTTTGAGTCACCGACCAGTGTGCTGAATCTGCGTACTTTTCAGTCAACCATTCATGGCTTTTTCAACACGAATGAACTTTCGCAACCGCTGAAACAGCAGAATGTGCTGGACGAGTTGGAGCATTTGCGTACGATCTCTGCGCTGGGTGCCGGCGGTGTGGCGCGGGAGCACGCAAGTGTTTCGGTTCGTGATATTCACCAGACCCACTATGGGCGCATTTGTCCGCTGCACTCACCGGAAGGGGCGAATATCGGGCTGGTGCTGCACTTGGCGCTGTATGCTCGTGTTAATGAGTACGGGTTGCTGGAGTGTCCGTACTTTAAGGTGAAGAACGGTAAGATAACCGATGAGGCAGTTTTCTTCACTGCGGATGAGGAAGAGCAGTATCGCATTGCCGGTGCTGACATTGAAACCGATGATCAGAATGTTATAACCCAGGATTCGGTGTTGGTGCGGTATCAGAGTCAGTATGAACGGGTCACACCGGATCAGATTGACTATGCCGATGTGGCGACCGGTCAGATTTTGTCGGTTGCCTCAGTGTTGATACCTTTCGCACATAACACGCTGCCGGTGCGAGCCGCGACCGGTACCCGTATGCAACGGCAGGCAATTCCTTGTCTGCGACCGGAGACGCCGTTGGTGTCCACGGGCTATGAGGGGGAGTTTGCCCGAGTGTCGGGGCGGGTGGTTATTGCCGAGGAGAATGGGACTGTTCTTGCCGCTGACTCAAAGCACATCACCCTTAAAACTACGAAAGGGGTGAAGCGGTACGATTTGGAAGTGTTTACCCTGGCCGGCTCTGCGTACTCATTCGCGAATCATCAGCGGCTGATTGTTTCTCCGGGAGACACGGTAAAGAAGGGAGATGTTATTGCGGATACTGCGTCAACAGCGCAGGGGGAGCTGGCAATCGGGAAAAATTTGCGTGTTGCTTTCTTACCGTATGATGGTGGTACTTTTGAGGACGCGATTATCATTTCTGAGCGTTTGGTGCGGGATGATGTGTTGACCTCAACGCAGGTGAAAGAGCATGTTGCTGAGATACGGGAAACGAAACTTGGGTTGGATGTGATGACTTCAGACATACCGAATGTTGCGGAGCGCAAGCTGCGCAATCTTGACGCTGAAGGGGTTATTCGAGTTGGGTCTGATGTCGTGCCCGGTGATATTTTGGTCGGTAAATTGACTCCGCGCGGGGAAACACAGGTGTCAGCGGAGGAGCGGTTGTTGCAGTCCATTTTTGGTGATAAGGCAAAGGATATGCGGGATACCTCTAAAACACTGCCGCCGGGTGAAAAAGGGAAGGTGGTGTCGGTGCAGGTGCGTGACCGGGAAACCGAGCATATTGCTGATACCAGTATTTTGAAACAAATTCGTATTATTATCGCTGACCTTCGGCGTATTTGTATCGGTGACAAACTGGCGAACCGATACGGGAACAAGGGAGTGATATCGCGCATCGCTCCCGTGGAGGATATGCCGTTTACCCGTGACGGAGAGCCGGTTGATATCATCCTGTCTGCGCTCGGGGTGCCGTCCCGTAAAAATCTCGGGCAAATTTTGGAAATGCACACCGGGTTGGTGGCGCAGGCGTTGAACTGTCAGGCAGTCGTGCCGCCGATGACCTCAATCACTGATGAAGAGCTGCAGGAGGAGATGCGGAAGGCAGGGTTTCCGGAGACCGGTCAGGTTGCGCTTTATGACGGTAAGACCGGTGAGAAGTTTGACGGTGATGTTTCGGTCGGTTGGATATACACGATGAAACTGGAGCACATGGTGCAGGACAAGATTCACGCACGGTCAACGGGTCGGTATTCGCTGATTACGCAGCAGCCGCCGGGTGGACGGGCGCGATTCGGTGGTGGACGATTGGGGGAGATGGAAGTTTGGGCGTTGCTCGGGCATGGTGCCGCGTACACCCTCCGTGAAATGCTGACCATCAAATCTGACGATGTGCAGGGGCGGAATGCCGCTTACAATGCGATTATTCATAATGAGCCGGTTACCCAGATGGGGACACCCGCGGCGTTTAATGTGTTGCTGTACTACCTGCGCGGACTCGGGTTGGATGTGAATCTGGAAATCCCGGATCGGGATCAGCCGCAGCCGGAGGTTGACGAGCGACGAAAGAAACATGCGCGGCGGAAAATACAAGCCACTTAAAATACCATAGCACTATGAAAAAAACAATCAGACAATCAAACCGCTTTAACGCACTGAGCATCAAACTCGCCTCTCCTGAGGAGATTTTGTCGTGGTCGTTCGGCGAGGTGGCTAAGCCGGAAACTATTAACTATCGTACGCAGCGAGCGGAGCGGGATGGATTGTTCTGTGAAAAGATATTCGGACCGGAGCACGATTTTCAATGCAGTTGTGGGAAATATAAAGGGTCGCAGTACCAGGGTATTGAGTGCAGCAATTGCGGTGTGGAGGTAACGCGGTCAACGGTGCGTCGTGAGCGGATGGGACATGTTGATCTTGCTGCCCCTGTTGCTCACTACTGGTATTTGCGTAAGGTGCCTTCGCATGTCGCGACGCTGTTGCGTTTGCCGGCACAGCAGGTGCAGAATGTTGTGTACTATTCCGCCTACTACATCAAGAGCGTGGATGAAGAGACACGAAAAGTTCTGAAAAAAGATATAAAGCGGGAGTTTGATGAGAAAATACAGAAAGCAACTCAGGAGGAGACGCACCATATGTTGCAGGATCAGTATAAAAGTCGCATTGCTGACATTGAGTCGGTGCAGGAGCACACTATTATTGATGAAGCGCGACATGATCGGCTGAGTCAGCAGTTTCCCGGTCTGTTTGATGCGGAGAAGGGGGGCGAAGTTATCTTTGACCTGCTGAAAAAAATTGATTTGAAGAAAAAAGAGAAAGAGATTTTGGAACAGATTGATGATGCGAATAAGGGGGTACGGGATAAATTGCAACGGCAGCTGTTGGTGGTGCGGTCATTGCTGCAGTCCGATAATAAGCCGGAGTGGATGTTCCTGACTCGGTTGCCGGTGATACCTCCGGGTATTCGTCCGGTCGTACCGCTTGACGGCGGTCGGTATGCGAGTTCGGATTTGAATGATCTCTATCGGCATGTGATTGTTCGGAATAATCGGTTGAAAGAATTTATTGAGTCCAAGGCACCGAAGATTTTTATCAATACGCAAAAACGGCTTTTGCAGGAGGCGGTAGATGCGCTGTTTGAAAAGGAGATTGCCAGTAGCGGGAGGAGTTCCGCGGCGCGCGGGAAAAATCGTCAGCTCAAAGCGATAGCAGAGTACCTGAGCGGGAAGACAGGAAGCTTTCGATTGAACCTGCTCGGGAAGCGGGTTGATTTCACCGGGCGATCAGTCATCGTGGTTGGCTCACACCTCAAGCTTGATGAGTTCGGATTGCCGAAAAAGA
Organism: Minisyncoccota bacterium; assembly: GCA_965204115.1. Taxonomy (GTDB): domain Bacteria; phylum Patescibacteriota; class Minisyncoccia; order Phycocordibacterales; family JABAAK01; genus JAPPJI01. The sequence continues at coordinate 632,614 of OZ241963.1, forward strand.
TGGCGTTAGAGATATTCCGTCCGTTTGTGATCGGGGAAGTGTTGAGTCGTGAGCTTGCTTACAATGTGCGGGGAGCGCAGCGGCTTTTGGATACAGAAGCGCCGGTGGTGTGGGAGATTTTGGAAAAAGTTATTCAGGGTAAGTACATGCTCCTGAACCGTGCGCCGACCCTGCACCGTCAAAGTATCCAGGCCTTTAAGCCGATACTGGTGGAGGGGCTCTCCATTGAGCTGCACCCGCTTGTGTGTGCGGCGTATAACGCTGACTTTGACGGTGATGCGATGGTGATTCACCTGCCGCTCTCAAAAGAGGCGCAGGCAGAAGCGAAAAATATTCTGGTGTCCACGAATAATATCATTAACCCCGCGTCAGGAGAGATTAATGCTTCTCCTGCGGAGCAGGATATGGTGTTGGGTTGCTACTGGGCAACCGTGGAGAAGTCCGGCGCGAAAGGAGAAGGGCGGTATTTCGGCAGCGTCAGTGAGGCGATCACTGCGTATGACTTCGGTATTGTTGATATCCGCGCGAAAATAAAGGTACTCGCTTCTGATAAGGAGAAGTATGGTGAGTATCGGGGAAAGATTTTTGAAACGACGATTGGTCGGCTGCTGTTTAATATAACCCTGCCGAAAGAGTATCCGTTTGTTAATGAAACGATTGATAAGAAAATGATTAAGCAGGTGGTGCGGGGTATTCTCAATGCCTTCGGTAAGGAGGTGTTGGTGAAACACCTTGATCCGATTAAGGATTTTGGTTTTCGGTTCGCATCCCGTTCAGGTACCACCTTTTCGTGGGGTGATTTACGAAGACCGGATGAATGTGCGACGCGTATACAAGAAGGGCTGCAGAAGTCGGATGAGATAGGGCAGGCGTATGAAGAGGGTCTGATATCACTGCAGGAGCGAAAGCGAAAGAATATAGATTTGTGGCAGGAGATTAAGGAGGAGTTAGGGCAAATTACCAAGGATATTGTTCCGGAGGAGTCGTCTATCGGTGATATGATTCGTTCCGGTGCCCGTGGTTCGTTTAATGATCTTGGTGATATGACCGCGATGTTTGGTGTGGTTGATTCATCATCAGGAGAGCCGATAGAGCAGCCGGTGCTGTCATCGCTCAAAGCCGGTATTTCTTCTATTGAATACTTTAATGCGTCGTTCGGTGCTCGAAAGGGTGTTGCGGACACGGCGCTGAAGACGGCAGATGCAGGATTTTTGTCACGAAAGCTCTTTAGTGTCGCGCAAGAGGTGAAGATTGAAGACCTTGACTGCAAAACAACTGCCGGGGTTACTCTGTATCGACAAACCGCTTCCGGCGCGGGAGATTCATTTGCTGAGCGGATTTACGGGCGCTATGTGAGTGAAGATGTTTTGGGCGCGGATGGTGCTGTTATCGTAAAAAAGAATGAGTTGATGGATGCCGCGCTCGCGGAGAAAATAGATGCTGACGAAAGTATAGAGAAGGTAGTTGTTCGTTCGCCGATTACCTGTCGGCATGCGCGGGGGATTTGTGCGAAATGTTACGGTGTTGATCGTGCCACGAATGAGGTTGTTGATGTCGGTGAGCCGGTCGGTACTATTGCTGCGCAATCAGTCGGTGAGCCGGGGACGCAGCTGACTATGCGTACTTTTCATGCCGGAGGTGTTGCGACTGCCGGTGGTGATATTACTGCGGGGTTGCCGCGGGTGACCGAGGTGTTTGAGCGTCGGGCTCCGAAGGTGCCGGCAGCCATTGCGCATGTTGACGGTGTTGTTGAAAAGATAGAAGAGCATAAAGACGGCGGGCATACTATTCGGCTGAATGTTGGGGCTAAGAAAGCAACTACCGCTGAGAAGAATTATTCTGTTTCGCCGTTGCGTGTGGTGAAAGTTGCGGTTGGTGATAAAGTTACGAAAGGGCAGTTTTTGACAGATGGTGCGGCAAACTTGGAAGAGATGCTGAAACAGTGCGGCAAGGAGGCGACGCAAGCGTATATTTTTAGTGAGATCACGAAGGTGTATGAATTACAGGGGGTAAGCATTGCGCCGGTGCATTTTGAAATTATTATTCGGCAGATGTTCAGTAAGATGTTGATTACTGATTCGGGAGATGCTGCGTACATACCGGGAGAGGTTATTGACCTCAGTGAACTTGTTGATTTGAATGATTGCCTTGAATCGGAAGGGTTGAAGCCGGCGCAGGCGGAGAATATTGTAACCGGTATTACGAATGTGTCGGTTTCGCGAAGCAATTTTCTTTCTGCGGCGTCGTTCCAAAATACCACCAGTGTTCTCATTCGTGCGGCGGTGAGCGGGGCGGTGGACACACTGGATGGGGTCAAAGAGAATGTGATTATCGGGCGATTGGTGCCGATCGGAAGCGGTCACAAGGGCAGTGCAAAACAGGGGATGGTACAGGAGGTGCAGGAGCAGGTTGCGAAGGAACTTGCAGAAAAGGAGGAAATGACCTCATAATGGTTGTAATGGCAGATAGGGTTAACCAGGTGGAGGCGGTGAAGAGCGCGATTGATATTGTTGATGTCATCGGGCAGTATACCACCCTCCAGCCGGCAGGGAACCGGATGAAGGGGTTGTCACCGTTCACCAACGAAAAGACACCGTCGTTTTTTGTGGACCCGGATGCGGGAGTGTACTACTGCTTTTCCTCACAGAAAGGCGGAGATGTCTTTTCGTTTGTGCAGGATGTTGAGGGTATTGATTTCAAGGAGGCACTGCGATTACTCGCAGAGCGGGCAGGTATAGATCTTGTAAATACTGCCCCGGGTGACAGACCGAATAACGCCCCGCTCTACCACCTCTTGGAATCTGCGGCAAGCGTGTACCAGCAACATCTTAACGGGGAAGTGAGGCAGTATCTCATCGGGCGGGGTATTACTGAGCAGTCAATACAGGAGTGGGGTATCGGGTACGCGCCGGATGCATGGAATGCTTTCTGTACAAAACAGTCGCCAAATCTTGCTGAGCAAGTGACGGTGGGTATGTGTATAGAAAACAAGGAGAAGCAGTCGGTGTACGATCGGTTTCGGAACCGGGTGCAGTTTCCGTTCTATGACGATCGCGGTCGGGTTATCGGTTTCTCCGGCAGGATGTACGGGGATGATGAGGGTGCCAAATATATCAATTCTCCGACATCACCGCTATTCGACAAATCATCTTTTCTCTATGGGCTGCATAAAGCAAAGCCGCACATTCGGAAACACAATGTTGCGCTGCTGACTGAGGGACCGATTGACGCGATTATGGTGCATCAGGCAGGGTATCCGATGGCGGTGGCAACCTCCGGAACGGCGGTGACTACGACCCATTTGCAAACGCTGCAGCGGTTGTCTAACCGGCTGCTGCTTGTGCTTGACAGTGATGCTGCAGGGCAGCGCGCTGCGTTGCGGGTGATTGAGATGTCCTACACCCTCGGCATAGACACCAAGGTAGTTATGCTGCCGGACGGCTCTGATCCCGCGGATGTGATCGCTGAGGATGTGGAGCGTTTTAAGACCTGTGTCAGAGAGGCGGTGTCGGCGACAGCTTTTCTCACGCGGTATGTGGCTCAGCATTACGGGGATGGCGGTGATGATCGTGTCAGAGGGGTGAAAGAAGCGGTGCTGCCGGTCATTGCTGCGAGCAAAGACCCAATGGCGCGCGCGCATGCGGTCAAAGAGGTCGCCGCGTTTTGCGGACTGGATGCCGCGGCTGTTGCGGAGAGTTTGGCGCAGGCGCAGGGCGGGGTGGTGGTGCAGGATGCGGATCCGGCGCTCCGGCGTAAAAAGGCCGCTGTCCGTATCCGGGATTCTCAGACCGTTCAGCAGGAAAAAATCGGCAAATTGTTAAGCACTGTCGCTATGGCGATACAGTTTCTCAAAAAGCACAATGAGTCGCTCACCACTGCGACTGATGCGCTGCTGGATGCGGTGCAGAAGATTGAATCGCTGCCGGAAGCGGATGAAAAGGTTACCCAAATGCGGTACGAGGTAGAGTTTGCGGACAAGGACACGCAGATACAGGGTGCGCGGGATGAGTTGGAGGTTGCCGCTAAGTACTTTCTTGCTGAATCTAAAAAAGGACAGGAAATGGAGAGATTGCAGGCGACTTTATAGCACGGGGATACTGTTTGTAGGTTGTTTATTGTGCTATAGTAAAAATATATGCGGTATTTGAGAGGATTATTCGTACTGTTTTTTTTGATTGGGGCTTGTGTGGCGGTGTATGGCTTTTCTGTTTCTTTTGCGCAGGATGGAGGTCCCGGTTTTCGGATTGAGCAGATGTTGCGGAATAAGTTGAATCCTTCTGTTGTGGCATTTGAGCTGTACGGATCGTTTGAGCGTGATGATGTGGTGAATATGTACAGTAACGATGTGTTTATTAAGGCGAAAGTGCTGAATACATCCGATTTGACCGGGACGAAGACCATTACCATTGACAACATCTCGGTTGATGTATTTCAGGAGGGGGATAATTTGATTGAGGCGCGGATAGAGCGTCGTGGCATTGTGGTGGATAGGACACCGGCGTTTCGTCTGACGGTGCAGGAGCCGCCGCCAGTGCCAACCATGGAAGTGCTGGTGAACGAGGAAGAAGGCCTAGTCGGGCTGAATATCACCGGTGCGTTTAAAGAAAACGATATTGTGCGGATTTTTTTGAACGATGTTGAGGTTCGCGCGAAGACCGTTGTGCTTGCCGATATCCTTGAGGAGGTTGTGCAGGTGGTCGGTATATCGATGGAAACATTCATTATTGGGGAGAACTTTTTTACGGCAAGTGTTCGTCGTGGCGAGGTAGAAAGCGCGCGAAGTCAGCAGTCGGAGCCGATTATCGTGCAAGACCCGGAGGAGGAGAGGCAGCGACTGGAGACGGCTGCTCTTTTACAGTGCGCGACCTATGATGAGCCGAAAAAGATAGCCGCGCAGGAAACTGATTCATACGAAGGTTTCGGCAATGCGTTGTCAATACGGGATGGTGTGCTTGTTGTCGGCACGAGAGGTGAGAAGACCCATATATATACAAAGATAAAACAAGCGACTGATACTTCTGATACTTTTGCGTACTCAGCGACACTACTTGATCAGTATTTCAAGCAGTCCGGCTCGGCAAGGAAGTCCGTTTTTGCACAGGATCGGTTTACGGTACTTATCGGTGATCCCGGGTCCGGGTATGTGGCAGAGTCAGCGGGGGCGGTGCAGGTGTATAAGCGGTCTGGGGATGCATGGACGCTTCACACGACTATTGCGCCGGCAGACCTGGAACCGCGCGAGTCGTTTGGTTCTGCTCTTGCTTCGGACGGACGATTGCTTGCGGTTACCGCGTCTCAATCGGACGGGGGCGGAGCGGTGTATGTCTATGCCAACATAGGCGGCAGATGGGGGAATCCGTTTCGTATTGTGCCGAATGACACTGCCTCGGATCAGGAGTTCGGGTACAGTGTTTCGGTCAGTGGCGAGCGTGTCGCCGTCGGTGCGCCTGGTGACGGTCCTGATGAAAATGGCGCGGTGTATGTGTACACACAATCTTCCGGTGAGTGGGCTGTGGAAAAGATAGTGCTCCGGAATCAGCGATTGCAGGCGCGATTCGGCAACGAAGTTTTGCTGCATGACGGCCTGTTGTTTGTCGGTGCATTGCGGAATGATCAAACCACGGATCGTCTTAACTCGGGCGTGGTGTATGTGTATATCAGGGAGAGTGGCGGATGGCAGTTGGTGCAAACTCTGACTCCGCGGGCGGATGATGCCGGCGGTGAGTTTGGGACTGCCATTGCGCGGGCGGGGAATGTCCTGGCGATCGGTGCGCCGAGGAGTGATTTCGGACAAAAAAGAGCCGGTGCAGTGTATTTGTATAAGCAGGCGCGTAAAGGCGCGAAGTGGTCTTTTGATCGGGTTTTGGCTTTGGGTACTTTACGGAATGGTGACCGGTTCGGCGCATCTATTGTGTTTGACGGACTGGATCTTTTTGTTGGCTCATATGGTGTTGATGGTCAGGAGAAGAATGTTGGCGCAGTGTATGAGTATGTTGGCAAGTTGGTTGCGTGTGTTTCTGATTCACCCGAAACCGTTGAGCAAAAAGAGGAGGTTTTCCTGACACAGGCGCAGCGCGATCAAGCCGAGTCAGAATTCTTAGGAAATCTGCAGAAGCAGAAGGAGGCGCTGGAGTTGCTGGCATCAAAAGTGTCCTCTGCCGCAAGTCAGTTAGGGGAACGAATTCGCGGGGTCTACGACGGCATTGCGAAAAAGCAGGAAAATATTGTGATCTATGATGAAGATGCGGTGCTCGCGAATGCGCAGCGGCGTGCTGCCGAATTGCGGGGGATTGTCGGGCCGGCATTGCCCCGTGCGATAGCAGTGCAGCGTGTTGATTCTCTTGATGATGTACCTACCGCTCCGACAAAAGAGACCGTGCGGACGCGGGAGTCCGTTATTCGGGAAACTGAGCGGGATGTGGGTGTTGTGGTGCCGGTTTCTCATTTGGATTTGAAGCTTGGTGATGTGCATGAGGATGTCTATCGGTTGCAGGTATTTTTAAATAATAACGGTTACCGTGTTGCGGAAGAGGGCGATGGAAGCCCCGGCAATGAAACCAGCGTTTTTAACCATGCGACTGATCAGACCCTGCGCTGGTTTCAGTTAGTGGAAGGGCTGCCTGTTACCGGTGTGTTAGATAGGACAACGCGGGACAGAATGCTCTCTCGGGTTACCACTTTTGTTGAAAAGTGAGGCCTGTATTGCGTGTCATACTGTAGGTATGTCGTTTTTTCGCAAGCATGCCCTGGATAGTCCGTATGCCGTTTTCTATGGTGTTGTGTTGATTGCGCTGCTCTCCATTTTTATTCTTTACGATAATCAATTTCATAAAAAAATTGAGGGGGATGTCGGTATTTTTCTTCCGTTCGGGAGTGTCGGTGACCGAGGGAATATTTATTTTGTTGACAAAGACGGTGAGAAACACCTTGCCGCGACGACACACTTCGGTTACAACCTCAACATTTCTCCGCTTGAGATTGAGGACGCGGAGGAAGTGTATGAGCATTTGAATGCGGAGCTTGCCATAGACCGCCGGAGCTTTTTTAAGAGCGCGCAGAAGTCGGATAATGACGAGTACGAGATCATTGAGCGGGATATACCCGAATCTATACAGGAAAAGATACAGGCGCGCATTGATCAGTTTGGGCTGAAAGGGGTTTGGCTGGAGCCGTTCAAAAAGCGGGAGTATATTAACGGGTCGCTTGCGGCGCATGCGCTCGGTTTTGTATCGGTTGATGAGCAGCAAGCGACGCGGGGGCAGTATGGTGTGGAGAATGTCTTTGATGATGTGCTGAGCAGCGCGAACAGAATACCGAAAACCGCGGGTTCAATTGTTTTGGAGCGTATTGGTGAGCTGCCGCCGCAAAGCGAGCGGCCGTCTGCCGGTAATGTTACCCTCACTATCGATATTAATGTGCAGCGGCAGCTGGAGGCGCAGTTGCGGAGGATACAGTATAACTGGGGAGCGGAGAAGGTCGGTGGGGTGGTGATGGATCCGCATGACGGCGCTCTTATTGCGATCGGCGCGGTGCCGTCATTTAATCCAAATACCTACGGGCAAGTGACTGATTACTCGGTGTTTAACAATCCCATCGTTGAGGATGTGTATGAAATGGGATCGGTGTTCAAGGCGTTGACTACCGCAATTGGTCTTGATTCCGGGCGGGTGTCACTGCGTGACACCTATACTGATACCGGGCAGGTGACCGTGGATGAGGAAGTGATATCAAACTACGATGGTCGCGGGCGAGGGCCGAATACCGGTATTCAGACCGTCCTGTCTCAATCGTTGAACACCGGCGCTGTTTTTATGCTCCAAAAAATCGGCATCGGTACCTATCAGGACTATATGGGTGAATTCCGTTTTGACAGCATTACCCAAGTTGATCTGCCGAAAGAGATACCCGGGCTGGTTGACAACCTTAACAGCAATCGTGAGATAGAGTTCGCGACCGCGTCATTCGGGCAGGGTATTGCGGTTACGCCGATAGCTGCCGCGCGGGCATTTGCCTCATTAGCCAACGGAGGTTTTGTTGTTCAGCCCTATGTGACAAAAGATATTGAGCAGCCGTTGGTCGGCGGAGTAATTTCAGGGAGAGATTTCACCCGGGAACGCAAGCGGGTGTTTAACACCTCAACTATCAGTGAGGTGACCGCCTTGCTCACGCGCGTGTACGACCGCGGGATACTCGGCGGCTCGCTGCGTAACGCGCGGTATGGTATCGCCGCGAAGACCGGAACCGCGCAGCTCGTTGACCCGCAAACCGGTAAATATGCGGAAAATAAATTCCTCCACTCATTCTTCGGTTATTTCCCGTCGTCTGAGCCGAAATATCTCATCTTCCTCTTTGCGGTTGATCCGAAAACAAAGTACGCTTCCACCTCACTTTCCCACCCCTTTGCCGCTTTAGCGAATTACATCATCTCCTACTATGCGATTCCTCCGGATCGGTAGGCTCAGGTACCCACCGAACATCCTTACTCACCCGCTCCCACACACCACACACCGGCACCCTGCGTTTGCTGATAGCGTTGTGGTAGAATGCTAATACTATGAAAAAGAAAGCACCAATAAAGAAAAAAGCCGCCTCCAAAAGAAAAACCGCTGCCAAGAGTAGGAGGAAGGTTGCCACCAAAAAAGTGACTAAGCGGACTCCGAGGAAGAGAAGGCGTATGTATACCTATGACACACTTGTGGGTGAGGTGGAGCAGGATATGGGTATAGAGACAAGTGTGCCGTCTGATATGAAACTTGGGGATTACTTTAAGAAGAAAAAAAGGTACGCTCTTGTGGAGTTGTTGGGTGGGGGCAGCATGGCAAAGTGATTTGAACTTCACTTTGTGAGATGCGAATAGCTTATGCAAAATATTGACTTTTCCTTTATCAAAGAATCGGTGTTGCGCAGGAATGTTGAAAAGATTTCTAGTGATGTTTTAAAACTGGAACTGCTATTAAACGATGCGTCAAAAGAGGTGGTGGACTGTCTTAGAAAAACCGTTGTTATCTATACCGCATCAATTATTGAGGCGTTGGTGTTTTGGAAGATTCGGGAGGAAATCACGACTGAGAGAGTAATATTGAAAGATGAGTGGAAGTACAAGGATGTAAAAGTGCTGTATGCCATTAGTAACGATAGTGAAATAATCGGAGCAGAGCGAAATAGGGAAGAGAGGTCTATAGATAAGCTGGATTTTCATACAATGATACGGATAAGCAAGGATAAGCGTATTTTTTCGAATGTGCTATTGAAGGACTTAGACCAGGTGCGGCAATTGCGCAATGAGATTCATATTGATCGGCTGGAGGATATCGTGAAAACCTATCCTATGGTGAATGTAGATTTTGTGCAGGAAACATTGGTGAAGACAATACACGCAGTGCGGTAGGGGTTGGGTTTTGTGATGTCGGCGCCGTGAAATAGGCATAGTATACTGGGTATATATGTCTGCTCGGTCTGTTTTTTTGTCTGTATGCGTTGTTGTGATGTGTAGCGTGTTTGTGCTGCTGTTTTTTGGTGTGGGCGCGGAGGGTTCGACTGCCACTTTTCATAATCCGCTGCAATATGATTCGTTATTGCCGTCTGATGGTGATGAGGGGCTTCTTTTTGCCTTGGTGGATGGTATTACTATTGTGCTGATGCCGATTATTGTCCTGCTTATTGCCTATATCGGTTTTCGGATGGTGCTTGCCGGTCGGGAGAAGACCGCTGATTATGCGCGGTGGAAGAATGCCTTTGCTATGGCGCTTATTGGTCTCTTCCTTATTCTCGGGACGCGCGGTATCCTCTATGTTATAAAAAACACTGTTGAAGATGTTCTCGGCGATGAGTATGTTGAGGATCTTCTTGGTGAGTAGGTAGTGTATAGGAGTAAAGCGACTAGTATGTCGCTTTGCGAGTAAGGTGCGGCAGCCCTGCCGCAGGAGTAAAGCGACTAGTATGTCGCTTTGCGAGTAAGGTGCGGCAGCCCTGCCGCAGGAGTAAAGCGACTAGTATGTCGCTTTGCGAGTAAGGTGCGGCAGCCCTGCCGCACAATAAAACGAGTAGCATTTCATAGCGCGACCTGCCTGTCCTTTACTATTTTTTTATTTGTTGTGCAATATTTTTTATTTATTGTGTAATAGCAGTAGATTTTTTGACAGAAAGCTTTGAGTGTGGTGTGGCGGGGGGTGGAGGTGGAGTGATTTTTCTTGACGGAAGGGTAGGGTTTGTGGTTTGGGAGATGGCTGACTATCCGCTCTTTACTATTTTTATATTTGTTGTGCAGTATTTCATATTTATTGTGTAGTAGTGAAAATTTTTTGACAGAAAGTTTTGCATGTGATTTGGCTGAGGGCAATTTTTTATGTTTATACGATACTTTTTTGGTTTGTAAACCCTTGCGAGATTTCACGAGTTTGTGTATAGTAAGGTAAATTGTGTTCCATTCACTTTCCGCGGAGCTGCTCCGTCTTTTTTCGGTCGGGGGCTTTTATTCTTTTATTCACTAATATTAATTAATTAAAAAAATTTCTTATGAATACTATAATTCAAATTCTAAAAACAAACAAACAAAAAATCACCTACCTCATACTCAGCGGTATGTTGATGGTGAGTTTTGTAACATTAGTAAGCACTGTGCCGGTTGTAGATGCGGTGGCACCATCCATAGCGATAACCTTTTCCGATGCTGACGCTGACAATGATGATACTGACGATGCAACCACCAAAACCAGAGAAAAGACCGTCACAGCATCTGACTCTGCAAATAACGCAGGTACCACATGGAAACACAAAATACTCGCAGACGCCGAAACCTGTGATGCAGCTGAGATGGCAGATGGTACGAGAACCGGAAACACAATCAGAATGAGTTCCGAGAGTACTTACAACAATCGCAAAATATGTTTTGAAGCAACAAATGGAAGTGATGTTGAATATCAAGACACAGCTCTCATTACCGGTATTGACCGACAAAGACCTAATCAGCCAACCGGCATTACACTCGCCGCGAGTGATGACACAGGATCAAGTACCACCGATGGACTTACTCAGAGCACTCGGGACTTGACCATCACCGGGTGTGCGGAAACAGATAGCACAGTCACATTGCTGGTAGATAACCAACCTTTTAACCCAGCAGAGACAGGTACCGCAAACGGCAGCGCTTGTACAGCATCTGGCACAAGTGAGTTTTCTATTGACATTGACCTTGCGGAACGCGCAAGGGCATACAAGATTAGCGCAACAGCAACTGATGCAGCAGGAAATGTTTCTTCAAGATCAAGCAGCTCAGAAAATGCAACCATCATAGTAGACACGACCGCACCAACAGTTGCCCTCACGCACAAATTGACAGGAGGCGTTGTCGGCGAAGGGGGGGATTATAATCACCTCACCTACTTAAACGCTGGCGACACCATAGCGGTGACGATGACTTTTACCGAGGCAAACGGCATGAGTGAGGAGATCTCAGCTCGACCGACCGTCACTTTTTATGGCAGCAGTGGCGTACTCGGCGGAATCACCTCGCTCGGAACCGACACGCCAACAGCCACCGGCAACACCAAAGTTGCAACATACACTGTCAGTGGAACAGAGACCGTTGCTGCGGGCAACCTAAAATATGATATTACGAACGAAGCATCTATTGTTGACAAAGCGGGTAATGTGCTCGCCACTCAAGAGGAGAAAGTTATCGCTAACACCATCATTGACACGACTGCACCGACTGTCGGCAATATCGCCTTCACCACCACGAATAGCAATAATGGTCAAGCTGCTGAAAGCGACGAGATTACCGCAACAATGACCTTCAGTGAAAAAGTTAGCGAGAAGGTCAGCAACACCGGAATTTTCTACCGACTCGGGACCAGCGGTGCCGGCAAGCGATTTTCATTCGCCTCCGGACGAAACTTTATCTCAGGACAGTGTCAAGAAACCTCAACAGCAAACCAATATGTGTGTAAATACACTGTGGAACAGGGCGATGCAGGAGTGTTTCAAGTATCAGTTGATAAGTTCGCTGACTATGCCGGCAATGCAGGCACAAAGGCGGGCTTTGTCGGTGAAATAATGACCGACACCGGCGCTACTGCTCCAACGGCTATCACGCTAAAGCGAGGTATTAAAAATCGTGACAAAAATATAGCACCTACATTTGTCGTAACTGTCGGAGAAAATGGCGGAACTGTCACACTCTACGAAGACAGTGACTGTAGTACCGAGGTCAGTGGGGCAGAGCCGGTTGATGACACAAGATCTCCATACACCGTTGAAATTGTGACAAATGATTATGAAGATGATGGCAGTGATGATGGACTAAAGACCATCTATGCAGAACACACAGACGACGCAAGCAACACCTCCGGCTGTTCTACGGCGTATGGTTCTTACACCTTGGACACCAGCAGTCCACTCGTTGACGAATCTGAAACCGGTTACTACAGCGACGCATCAGTTACGCAGTTGATTTCACTTACTGATGGTAAGGGCAGAGTAGCGGCTGGCAACAATATTTATACCAAGGTTGTATTTGATGAAGAGGTGCGGTACCGACCCGGCTCTTCTGCAAGCGCGCTTCCGGAAATTAAGTACACCATCGGCGATAACGAGCACCGGTATCGTATTGTCAGCTACAACTCCACTCTGAGCGGCGGACGATGTAAGCCAACCAGCAGCAACAACATTTCTGACACTTACATTTGTCAGTATCGGGTACGATCTAACGATGTCGGCACTTTTGCGGTAGTAGTTGATACTGCCACCGAAGACCTGCTTGAGCATACACTTGAGGAAACTTACACCCACGCGGACAGCATTATGTTAGACAACACTGCACCCGCAAAGCCATCTGCTCTTGATCTATCGGCTGATGACGATAGTGGTAACATCACTGATGACAATGTGACGAACAAGGTCAATAACTTAACCATTGAAGGATGTGCAGAAACAGACAGCTCAGTGCAGCTATACGCAAATGGTGTTAGTATCACAGGCGCAACAGACACTGCTAATGATGCCGGTCACACTTGTGATACTGATGACAATGGTTTCAGTATTGACATTTCGTTGACTGAAGGCACGCAAAGAATTACTGCGAAGGCGACTGACGACTCAGGTAACACCAGTGCCGCTTCTGATGCGCTTGTTATTATCGTTGACACGACCGCGCCGACAGCAGCCCTGACCGGCATGCCGACCGGCACGAACAATGTTGATGTGCTGGATGTTACCGTCGCTGGTACCGATGTGACCCACTATCAACACGAAGTGCTCAATGGGACCTCTTGTGCGAATGCGAATTACTCAGGCGGTGATACTGACGGTACGGCAATTGCTGACAAGATTACTGATTCCATCCCGACTCGAGACGGGTCAATCATTCTCTGTGTTGTCGGACGAGACAAAGCGGGGAACTGGCAAACGAAAGCCAACGCGACTACCGCGACTTGGACTCGCGACAGAACCGGACCGGCAAAGCCAACCGGGCTCACCCTTGACGCTGCAGACGACACCGGATTGCTGGCAACTGACGGCATCACCAGGAACACGAATGGTCTGACCATTACCGGATGTGCGGAAACAGACAGCACTGTTGAAATTTTGAAAGACGGAACCTCGTTCAGCACAGCGGTAACAGATGTCGCTGACACAACAAATGTGGCATGTAATGGAGGAATGAAACAGTTTTCTGCTGACATCTCACTGGCTGATGGTGACCGAGAGTACCTCATTACGGCAAAAGCGACCGATCAATCCGGCAATGTTTCAGATGCCTCGGATGCGCTTACGATAACTATTAAGACCGTTGCGCCGACTATCACTGCGGCAAATCTTGATCTCGCGACTGATGACGACAGCGGGACGAACACCAGTGATGACATTACTAATAAGAAGACCGATTTGACTATTTCCGGAACGCTTTCCGGTGCACCGGCAACCGGTGACTATGTGCAGTTGTATGATGGGTCAACGCTGTTAGACGGAGCAACCGACAGCTCATTTACTGGCGCGGACAACAGTTGGACTGTTGACATCGCTTTGAGCACAGAAGGGAGGCACACCGTTAATGCGCAGGTGCTTGATGTGGCAGGGAACGAAGGTGCTGCGGTTAACATGACGGTTACTATTGACACAACCGGTCCGACCGTATCAGTGACCGAACACATCGCCACCCCGACCAGTGATGCAACCCCTGACATAACCATACGAACCAGCGCGGCAGGAGAGGTTTCTTTCGGCGGAAAGTGTGCTGACACCAGCGCCAACCCGACACTGCAGACCATCGCCGCAGGTACGCACACGGTAACCTTGCCGGAGCTTGAAAACAAAACTTATGATGACTGTGCGGTTATGGTGAAAGATGAGACAGGCAACCTATCCGATGGAGCAACCATCAGAGAGTTTATCGTGGACAACACACCACCGACCATCGTCTCTGCGGCAGTGAATAATGCTGTGCGAACTGAGACGAAGGTAACCTTCAACGAGCGAGTGTATGCGCCGACTGCGCCTTCTGCAGGTGATTTCCGCCTTGAGATTGGTGGTATCACTTACGCTGATTTAGTAACCGGTATTTCCGGTATTGCGAGTACGAAAGTGTCCGCGAGCCAATCGCTCATCCTGACACACAGCGAACTTCCGACCGGCGATGTTGCGGTGAAGTATGTGAAGGGGACCAATCACATTTTTGACCAAATCGGCAACACCCTGGAGACTACTACTGAGAGTATTCCTATTGTCGCGACGCAGTTTGCTCTTGTGGCATTGCATGCGAATGACGACACCGGTCCTGACACCACTGACGGCGTCACCCGATTTGACGGAGACGAGGTTACCCTCACGATTTCTCTGAACACCGGCACCTACACCAATGGTGATCGTGTGCGGGTATTTATGGGGAGCAGCACCACAGCAGTCGTTTCTTACACCATTAGTGACAGCATTCGAGGAGCCCAGTATATTGATGCGGCTGATGATGCGAGCTTTGACATCACGCTACCGAAGAGCAGGTTCCGCGTTGGTGCGAATACGATGAGTGCTACCTACGCAAAGGTCGGCAGTATTGAAGGCGGTCGGGGAGCAGTCACCACTATTACCTACGACACGACTGCGCCGACTGTACGAGTGCGTAGTCCGAATACCAGTGTTGCGACACAAAAAGAGGTGAGCGCGACTGATAACGAGAGCGGCACCACAGTGTGGAAGTATAAAGCACTGACCAACGCTGTAGAGTTGTGTAACGAAGCAACCATGGCAACCGAAACAACCGCATACACTGAAGGCGAAGCACTTACCTTCACCGAGACGGCTAACAACGGCAACAGAATCTGTTTTGCCTCGGAAGATGGCGCAGGCAACATTGGTTACAATGTTTCCAACGCACTGAGCGGTATTGATGGCGGTGCACCGACAGTAACCTCTGTTGTTGCGACCTCCACAGACGGACGCGTTATGCGCGTGACGCTGAATGAGCGGGTGTACGCGTCAACCGCACCGGCACTGAGCGACTTCAAGGTAGTTGTGGGCAGTGATGAATACTCAATTGTTGGTATTACTGATCTTGCCACCAGTGTGGGTAGCGCGAAGGAAACCTTCACCATCACCCTGCCTTCTTTTGCAAGCGATGTACAAATGACGCTGAAGTATACTGCGGGTACGAACACTATCAAGGATGTTGTCGGCAACCCGTTGGCGAGCTTCACCGGACAGGCAATTAATAATGTAAAACTTATCTCACTTACTTTGGATGCAGATGACGACACCGGTCCTGACACCACTGACGGCATCACTCGATTTGACGGAGAAGAGGTTACGCTGGTCGTTTCACTCAATGAGGGAACTTTCAGTAACGGTGACATGGTGCGATTGTTTGTGGGGAACAGCTCGACTCCTATACGGTCCTACACTATTAGCAACCTCTTGACCGCTTCAATCTACAAGAACGCGACCGGCAAGACCAGTTTCACTATTGACCTGCCGAAACGAATATTCTTCAGAGGGGTGACCAACCTTTCTGCGTCTTACACGCCAAGTGGCAGCACCGAGGGAGCGCGTGGCGGTATACTTGCTATCACCTATGACACAGCCGGACCGAGAATCACTGTGCGAAATCCGGATGGTCTGTCGGCACAACGAAAGACCGTCAGCGCGATAGACAGCGATTCAACCGCGACGGTGTGGCAGTACAAGAAGATTTCCGGGACAGCCGTGTGTGAGGAGGGCTCGATGACTGATGCGACCTCTTACACTGAAGATTCAAGGAATCTTGTGTTCAGCAGTGAGGATGATAACGGTATGAAAATTTGTTTCTCCTCAACTGATATTGCAGGGAACACCTCCTACCAATCATCGTATGCGTTGAGCGGTATTGACACGACCGTGCCGACTGTTTCCGGTGTGTCTATCACCACAACTTCACGCACTACAACAGAGATTACCTTCTCTGAGCCGGTATATGCCGCAACAGCGATTAGTCCGACCGACTTCAGTATTACTTCCGGACAGGGTGGTCAGCATGTGATTACCGGAGTTACCCGATTGGGAACCACCGCTGCTGCTGCGAGCTCGTCAATTACTCTGAGTCACACGCCGATTGCTGAGACAGCGACAATCAGTTTGAACTATGTTAAGGGCAGCACCGCTATCCTTGACGCTGCGGGGAACACACTCGCAAGCTTTACCGAGTCAGTGGCGAATACTCCGTTTGCAGCCCTTGCGCTTGACGCAGGAGATGATACGGGTACACGAGATGACGATGACATCACCATGTTTGACGGCGATGAGGTGAGCTTCACCGTTTCTCTCACGAGCGGCACCTTCTCTGTCGGTGATCAGGTGAAAATCTATAAGGAAGGGGAGTCGTCTCCGCTGAAGAGTGTTATTATCGCTTCTGCGGGTGCGAACACCGTGAACGCCAGCGGCAAAACCTCGTTCTCTCTCACCCTTGCGAAGCGTCTGTTTACCGAAGGTTCGGTTACGCTATACGCAAACTACGCGCCGGTCAGCCGTATTGTTCCGACAAAGAACGGTATTGATTTCTCCTTTGTCTATGACAAGACAGCACCAATTGTGACCGTTACCAACCCAACCGATGTTTCTGTGGCGAAGAGCAAGCGAGTGAGTGCTGCGGATAACGATTCATCTGAGACTGCGTGGCAGTACAAGGTGGTTGACGAAGATGTGGCGTGTGATGCTTCCGCAATTGCTACGGATGCGACTGACTACACAGAAGGAAGCGTACTTGACCTTACCGACAATGATCTGAACGGCAAGAAAGTGTGTTTCTCCTCAACTGATGTTGCAGGCAATGTTACCTACGCTGTATCTGATGTACTGCAAGGTGTTGACAGTGTTGCGCCGACAGTAGATTCAGCTGCGATTGAAAACTATGAGCGAACGAACACCGTGATTACCTTTAGTGAGCGTGTGTATGCTTCCTCAGACCTTTCTCCGTCTGCATTCAGTATTGAGATTGGTGATACCGGACACCACTACCGAGTTTCCACTATTCAGAGTTTGCCGACAAATGCTCGAGCAGCAAGCAAGACATTTACACTTGTTCACCCTGCTGTGAGTGGTGATATATCACTGCGCATTGTCTACACTCCGGGTACCGGGACGATACAGGATATCGCCGGCAACACGCTTGCAGGATTCACGCAGAATATTGCAACCGCCTCGTTCATCACCCTTGATCTTGCTGATGAGGACGACACCGGTCGTGACACGACTGACAACCACACACAATTAGTAGATGGTTCCACCGTCTCACTGACTGTTTCGCTTACCAATGCCGCGACCTTCTCTAACAGCGATGTGGTAACCCTGTATCGCGGCGAGAGTCACAGTGTTGTAAAGCGTCTCACGGTCAGCACCTTCCCATCACAAGATTCAGTAAACGCGAACGGAGCATCCTCATTTAAGGTTGAGATTCCGAAGAGTGTGTTTGATCAGAATGGAGCAACCCTGCTTTCTGCTGGTTACGCGCCATTCGGTAATACTGCCCTGAACAAGATTGGTGGTTTCCTGCAGGTGACAGTTGATACTACCGCTCCTCGCATCAGCGTAACTGATCCACAAGAGGGTTCTGCGCTTCGAAAGACTGTTCGTGCGACCGGCGTTGACACAACAGATCTGGAGTGGAAGCACGCTATTATTCAAAGCGGTGTAGTATGTGATGCTGACGCGCTGCGAAGCGGAGAAGAGTATACCGAAGGAAACGATGTTGTGTTTGACACCGAAGACAGCAATGGTATGAAAGCGTGTTTCTCAGCAACTGACCTTGCCGGTAACACCACCTACGAAAGCTCTCTAACAATCACCGGAATTGACGCTGCAGTCCCGACGGTATCAAGCGTAGCGGTAACCGGGGAAAGTGTCCTGACGGTTACGATGTCTGAGCCGGTATACTCGGCTGAGGGCCCTGATGCTAATGACTTTGTTGTGTTCATCAATAACTCACCCGCTCTCACGGATACCGTTTCCGGTATTCCTCTGACTGCTGCTCAGGCTGCTCGTCAGTTCACCATTACTGTTGTCGACAGCTTCAAAGCGAATGATGTCATTGCGCTCTCGTATGTCGGCAGCTCACGATCCAGCGACAATGAGCTGATTAAGGACACCATCGGCAATGCACTCGCATCATTTGACAAGATTTCGGTAACGCTTCCTGCAACAGCGGTTCTCACGCTTGATCCGAGGTATGACACCGGAAGTGATAACAGTGACGGCTTGACCAA
Source organism: Minisyncoccota bacterium (assembly GCA_965204115.1). Taxonomy (GTDB): domain Bacteria; phylum Patescibacteriota; class Minisyncoccia; order Phycocordibacterales; family JABAAK01; genus JAPPJI01. The sequence goes on from OZ241963.1 coordinate 651,336, forward strand.
CTTTGGTGACGGTACTGATGCTAAGTTTGTCATTACCCTGAGTTCCGGCGTATTCCGAGCCGGTGACTGGGTGCGGATTTACCTCAACAGTGAAAACAGTCCGCTCGTTAACACACGGATTGGTATTCGGGAGGGTGAAATAGACGCGCGAGGACAAACCTCACTCACCGTAACGATACCGAAGCAGCGGTTTACGCGAGAGGAGACACTCACCTTACGCGCAACCCACACCGCGCAGTTGCAGCGGGAAGGATTGCCGAGCGCGCCACTGACCATTACCTATGACACGACTGCACCGGACATCACGGTTGTTAGTCCGAACACAGAGGTAGCAAAGTCTAAGGTGGTACGCGCACGGGACGGAGACACAGTAGAAACCGTTTGGCTGTACAAGCAGATTTCAAGCGGTGCGAAGTGTAACGCCGACCAAATGGCAAGCGACACACAAGCGTACACCGAAGGCGATGAGATTTCCTTCACGAGCGAGGATGACAACAATACCAAGGTCTGCTTCTCAGCAACGGATGTTGCCGGCAATGTCGGCTACGAGCGATCATCGGTACTGCGAAACATTGACACAACTGCCGCTGTGATTACCGTCGTTGATCCGACTGCTAACCCCGCACAGACAAAGGTTGTAAGTGCGACTGACGGCGACACAGAAGCGACGACTTGGACCTACAAGCAGATTGCGGGAGATGTCTCCTGTGATAAGGCCACGATGGCGAGCGGTACGAAGGCATACACCGAAGGCGATGCAATAGAATTCACTGAAGAATCTGACAACGGTACCAAGATTTGCTTCTCTTCCACAGATGGTATCGGTCTCGTGTCCTATCAAGCATCAGCGGTATTAGCGGGCATTGATCGAACGGCTGTTGAAGATGTTGTTATTGACATCTTGGGTACTACCAGCGACTTGTTGCCTCCGGATGCTGATCCGGTACGGTATGCGCGAGCGAAGGTTGTGCGCGCGAGCGACAACGAGGCAACGAAGACAACCTGGGCGTACAAGCAAATTATGAAGAGCGATGCATGTAACGAAGCGCAGATGCAGCAAGACACGAAGGAGTATGTTGAGGGCGCGAACATTGTCTTTGACAGTGAGAGCGACAACGACACCAAGGTCTGTTTCGCTATCACCGATAATGTCGGTAACACGGTCTATCGTGAGTCCGCTCTTATCACCGGTATTGACACGACGGTTTCAGCCATCATCATTACCAAGACAGCTGATGCGGTACAAGCAAGAGATGCCGACACTGCTGACGCTGAGTGGAAGTACAAGAAGATTGGCGGAGATCTCGCCTGTGATGCCGGAGAGATGGCAAACGGCGCGCAGCCGTACACCGAAGGAACTGCAGTTGCGATAACCGATAGTGAAGACAACGGTAAGAAGGTCTGTTTCTCGGTGACTGACACAGCGGGCAACACTGCGTACCGGGCATCTGAAACGATATCATCTATTGCCACCACTACCAGCGCATGGATTGATCCGGCACTGGGAGGAGGCGAGGATGTCGCTTGGGCGAAGGCGAAAGCGGTTGTCGGTACTGACGGTAATAACACAAAGACCGTGTGGTACTACAGGCAAATTGCCGGCGATGCTGCCTGTGATGCCTCAATGGGCATAGAGACAGCAACATCGTATGTTGAAGGCATGCCAATTGTCCTTCGAAAAGAATCTGATAACGGCACAAAGATTTGCTTCCTCTCGGTGGATCAGGAAGGAAAGGTAACGGCGGCTTCCTCTGAGATTGTTACCGGTATTGACACCACTGCGCCGACCATTAGTATCACCGACGCGGAGTCCGGTGCAGCGCAGGAGAAAGTGTTGCGTGCTGCCGACCATGACACTGCTGAGACTGCGTGGACATACAAGCAGATTGCAGGAGGTGCCACTTGTGATGCCAACCAGATGAGTGCAGGTGCGCAGCCGTACACTGAAAACACCGATCTCACCTTCACGAAGGAGAGTGATAACGGCACCAAGGTCTGCTTCTCAGCGATGGATATTGCCGGCAATACTGTCTACCGGGTATCCGATGTGCTTGACGGCATTGACGCAACCATACCGACTGTTTCCTCTGCGACACTTGTTGATGTGAGGCGTACACAGACCAAGGTTGTGGTAGCGGACTTGGTAAGCTCTTTCGGTGATTTCTCAGCAGAGAACTTTATCGTAGAGATTGACAGTGCGGAGTACCCGGTTACGAAAGTATCCCGCTTTGAGCAGTCCGAGACTGCCCGACAGACCTCATTTACGCTTACGCACGCGGCGATTGTGCAGGGTGCTTCCGCGACACTGTCCTACACGGCAGGTAATGACGGCGGTATCGCTGACTCAGTGGGGAATCGATTGGAAAGCTTCAGTAAGGTCATCTTTGATAAGTCGTTTGTCGCACTTTCACTTGATCCGAAGGATGACACTGGTGTGAGTACCACTGACGGTATTACCCGATTCGGTGACGACGACGAAGTTTCCCTGATTGCAACTATCAGCGAAGGAACGTTCTCAAATGGCGATAAGGTATCCCTGTATGTGAAAGGGCGAGCAAGCTTCCTGAAGAGAGTGCTGATCAGCGGTGCTATCGTAGGTGCGACTGACGCACACGGCGAAACCTCAATCACGCTCACCGTACCGAAGAGCATCTTTGTCGCCGGCACAGAGACCACGCTGTACACCGTGTTCACTCCGGCTGACGGCAGCAATGCCACCGGACAGAGAGGTTCTGACTTTGTCATCGCTTACCACAAGACCGTTCCGCATGTTACCGTTACTACTGATTCAGTCAGTGCGGCGATGGTAACCGTGGAGGCATCTGACACACACGATGCGGATGAGACGATATGGCAGTATGCGCAGATTGCAGCTGACGCTGAATGTGATGCCTCAGCACTGACTAACGCTTCGGTCTACACAGAGGGCGATGTTATCTCCTTCACCGATGAAGAGAGTAACGGCACAAAGGTGTGTTTTGCCGCTGCTGATGCTGCTGGTAATGCCGCGTATGCTGCTTCTGAGGTGATTGCCATTGATCTGACAGCGCCGGCTATTACCATCCAGCCGATTACCAGCGAGCGTGAGGCATCAAAGACCATCCGTGCGACTGACAATGATGATGAGAAGACCGTATGGAAGTATCGTGTGATTACGGCGGACACGACCTGTGACGAGGACGCGATGCGTGTTAAAACCGGATCGTACACAGAGGGAACCGGCCTGCGGTTCACCAAGGAGCGAGCGAACGGCCACAAGGTCTGCTTCTCCTCAACTGATGAAGCAGGGAATGTACTGTATGCCGCTTCAATGGTTATGCGTGGTATTGATGTGAGCGCGCCGAGTATCACTATTACCATGACCGGTACTAAGGAAAAGGTTGTTCGCGCACGCGACACCGAAACCAGCGGAAGCACGGTGTGGCAATATCGGGTGATTAAAGGAAACGCCGCTTGTGCTCGAGAGATGATGGAAGGGAAGTCCCGCGCGTACCGCGAAGGTTCCGGCTTGGTCTTCCGAAAAGCGCAGGCAAACGGTCACAAGGTTTGTTTCTCAGCGAAAGACAGTGTTGGTAACGTGTCCTATGAGGACTCACCGGTAATGCTGGGAATCGGTGCGGTGAATACACGCACACCTTCTACGGTTCGCCCGCTGCCATTAGACCTTAAATCACCACTGACTCCGGCACCGAACAGTCCCTTGACACCGATTCAGTAATATAGCGTGGCACTATATCCACAGACAACCCTGTCCGTTCTGGACGGGGTTGCTTGTTTTTTGTATACTATAGTATGGTGAAAGACACCATATCCATTTCTGATTTCCATTGTTTTGATAGCTATTAGAAAAGGAGAAATATATGCATAACACCGCTGTGATTTTCTATGTGAGCGATAAAAGGTTTCAACCTGTGCAACCCCAAGAAGTTTCTCTTGATATGGGGGGAAAGGCTGAACCCTTACCGACAGATTTCCCGGCAAGTTTAAGTACGCTGCACCGCAGAGTGCAGAACCGGCTTCGTTGGGAAGAAGTGTCGCTGGAGTATCGATTTGCTTCAGATCCGGCATTTGATGTATTTTCTTTTGTTCCGCAAGAATTGAAAGAGCAGGATCTTCAGGGTGGTCAGCCTGCCCTCCTGAAAGATTGTTGCCGACTCTTAGGAGCAGCAGGAGAAATACTTCTGAAGGTTCAGCGGCGGGAGGTTTTATATGTTCATAACAGCAAGGAAATAGTTTTACAGGAGGGCATGTCTGTTCGCGATGCAATGCGGCAGTGTGTAGATGACCCGGTATATGCCGTTCTCTACTGTCAATACCTGTGTGGGAATTTGATGGCCGCTATCCTGCACATTGACAGAGCAGGGAAAGCCCTGCAGGTACCGGAGTAGTTTTTTCCTGATACACGGCATTTTTTGTCCCGTGGCGCGTTGGCGCCACGGGATATTTTCTTGTGTGTTATACTTCCTATAATGTTAGATATTGCGTTTATTTTGGAGAATAAAGATATTGTGCGGACGGCGATAGAGAACAAAGGGAAAGAGCCGGTTGATCTTGACCGCATTGAGACGCTGTATACCAAGCGAACTGAGCTCGTCGGGGCTATTGGTGAGAGCAACCGACAGAGAAAGGAGGCGGCGGCTGCGCGGGATGCCGCACGGGGCTCTGCGCTGAAACAGCAGCTTGCCACGATGGAAGATGAGCTGCGCTCCGTTACCAAAGAGCTGACTGATACGGTTGCCGCTATTCCCAATATTCCTTCGCCTGATGTGCCGGTTGGCGCGGATGAAAGCGGTAATGTGGTGGTGCGTCAGTGGGGTGAGAAGCCCGCATTCACCTTTCAGCCGAAGGCACACTGGGACCTCGGGAAAGAGCGTGGGCTTATTGACAGCGAGCGAGCGGCAAAGGTTTCCGGTTCGCGATTTACCTACCTTAAAGGCGGGCTTGTGTTCCTGCAGTTTGCTCTTATCCAGTGGGTTTTGGCGACGGTAGTTGATGAAGCCGTTATAGGGGAAGTCATCACGAAAAACGAACTCGCCGTGCCGGACAAGCCATTTGTGCCGGTACTGCCGCCGGTGATGATCACGCCGGAAATGTTCTTCGGCATGGCGCGTCTTGAGCCGAGAGAGGAGCGATACTATATCCCCGATGATAATTTATTTTTGATCGGGAGCGCGGAGCACACGCTCGGCTCTATGCATGCCGGTGAGCAGTTTGCCGAGGCGGAGTTGCCATTGCGCTATATCGGCTACTCAACCTCGTTTCGTCGGGAAGCCGGATCGTATGGAAAAGACACGAAGGGAATCCTGCGTCAGCACCAGTTTGATAAACTTGAATTTCAATCCTTCACGGTGGGGGAGAAATCAAAGCCGGAGCAGGATCTTTTGGTCGCGCTGCAGGAACACCTTATGCAGCAGTTGAATCTCCCGTATCAGGTGGTTGCGGTGTGTACCGGTGATATGGGCGGACCCGATGTGCGGCAGATAGATATTGAGGCATGGATGCCCGGACAGGACACCTATCGCGAAACCCACTCCGCCGACCTGATGGGGGAGTATCAAACCCGCCGGCTCGGGACAAAGGTGAAGCGGGACTCCGGTGAGAAAGAGTTTGTTCACACCAACGACGCGACGGCGTTTGCGCTGGGGCGAACCCTCATTGCGATTATAGAAAACAACCAGCAGGAAGACGGGACGATTGCTGTTCCTGAAGTGCTGCAGCCCTATATGAACAACACAAAACATATATAGAGGGGTAGTGTCGTCAAATAAAAAAAACAGCGCGAGAAAATCTTGCGCTGTTTTCAGGTAAAGATAGATGATTTATTGAAATATGTCTCTCCGTTGCTCCTGATACCGTCTCATCTCCCGTTCCCGCTGTTTTGAAAGCGGTTTCGGTTTATGAGCGGCGGTTTGCTTTTGAGTGTCGTAGTGCTCTTTGCACAGCACTCTAATGTTTCCCGGCCAATCGTCCGAAGTTCCGAGGAGAAAGAATGCCGGTGTGTTTCTTCTCCGCGGGTTGCGTAATACCTTCGCCCAATAGGCGATCGGGTTGCGCACCTTTCGGTTTCTTTTGTAGGTCTGCCCGGTTTTTCGGTCGTACCAATGGGGATGTACCATTCTCACTGTTTTCGCGGTGCATCCCGGGTGATCGCACGAAAAGGTTATTTTCTCTTCGCCCTTGGTGCCGTTGATGTTCACACCCATTGTTTCTCCTCCTCTTTCAGTTTTAAGTTTCAAAAGCGTTATACCGTTGATCTGTCTATACTATATCACAAAACATAAAAAAGTAAAAATACACACCGTGTGCTGCGTGGCGTCAATAGGGTGGTACACTCTATCTATATGGAATATGTTCATTACTATCTGCTGTTTATAGGATGTTTCTCTGGTTTGGTGTTTCTGTTCGGTGCGTGTGTGGGAAGTTTTATGGATGTGACGCGTGTTCGCGCTTCGTGGAAGAAGGTGGTTCGCGGTCGTTCAAAATGTCGGAGTTGCAAAAAAGAGTTGTGCTGGCATGAGCTGCTGCCGATTGTGTCGTATGTCGTGCTGTGGGGTAGGTGTCGCGGTTGCAAAACATCCATCCCGTTCTATCACCTCGCGGCTGAGATATTGATGGGGCTGTTTTTCGTCGGCGCTTTCCTCCACGCGCTCGTCGGCGGCTCCCTCTATATCACCGCCACGGTTCTTCTTTCCGCCCTCTTCTTAGTGCCGATTGTGCTGCAGGATATTGAAACTATGGAAGTGCCGGAACATCTCTCGCTGGTGTTTGCCTATGTCGCGCTCTTTTTTGGTGTTCTCACCGGCGGTATCGGAGCGATACTCGGCGGTATTGTGCTCGCCCTGCCATTTTTCCTTCTCTGGCTGTTCTCCTCCGGCAAAGCAATGGGGCTCGGAGATGCGAAAGTTGCTGTTTCGCTCGGGTTCTTGCTGCCATCACTCATAAGTGTGGTCTCTGTGTTTGTGCTTTCATTTTGGGTCGGCCTGGTTGTGCTGCTCGGCTGCATGCTGTACCAGCTGCTGGCGAAAGGGAAGGTAACCGTACGAAAGGGTATGCGGATCCCGCTGATTCCGTGCATAGCGGCGGCCTACTTCCTGGTACTTTTTGCCAACATTTCATTTGTTGATGTGGTGTATGCGGTGCAGTATATGTTTTTTGTATAAAGTGCCTGCCCGTGCTACACTATCAGTATTGCAGCGGTAGCTCAGCTTGGTTAGAGCGCTCGCCTGTCACGCGAGAGGTCGCGGGTTCAACTCCCGTCCGCTGCGCCTTGTAGCGCAAAATCAATGCGTACCCTGGTACAATGCTTCTTATGACCTATCTATTTTTGGACGAGAGTGGTGATTTGGGATTTAAACATGGGTCAACACGATACTTTATGATTTCACTTGTGTTGACTGATGACCGTCGCGGCTTGGAAAAGATAGTAAAGCGAATATTCCGTGGTTTCTCAAAAACGGAAAAGAAGAGTCACGGCGGTGTGTTGCACGCATATTCAGAAACACCTCAAACACGGAAAAAGATGCTCACCCTCTTTCACGCACATACACAATCTCATGTTTTCGTTATCTGTGTTGATAAGGAAAAAGTGTCTGCAGACCTTCACAATAAAAAGCACACCCTTTACAATTTTACGGTGGGCACACTACTGAAACGACTCTATGTCGGAGGCATACTTCTCACTGACAAAAAGGTATGCCTTATCGCTTCACGCAGGGAGACAAATAAATTGTTGAATGAAAATTTCATCACCTATCTCAAAAAACAGACAAAGAAACATAATGCGGATATGCAAATCACCATACGGAAGCAAGATGAAGAAAAAGCGCTGCAGGTTACGGATATAGTGTCATGGGCGGTGTTCCGAAAGTATGAATATCAGGATGACACTTACTATTCACTGTTGCAGGATGATATCGTTGAAGAGAGCATGCTCTACTAAAACGACAAAACCCCGGGCGTTTATGACCCGGGTAGAAATCCGGGGGGAGCGCCATACGGTACTCCCACGCGTCGGGGAAATTACTTGTCTTGTCCTTAGTATACCTTATCAGCCGGTATTGTCAACCGCTGGTGGTTGAGAACTTGAGTATGGTGTTTGTCTAACAACAGAGCAAACTCGCTTCGCTCAGACAGTACTCTTGTTGTAGGATCCAAACACCGTGCAGTTTTTCAGTTGCACTTTACTCCTTGTGCTCACCGGTGAGGGTAACAAAGCACGATACCATTCGCGGCGATGAGCGGCTCACAAAACAAGTCAGCCATCAAGTTTCGCCTTACCCACAGCGAACGGTCAGACACCGAAACACAGTGCGAGAAATTTAAGCACGGAGCAACCCGCTTTCCGAGCGCCTTTTAGCAAATTCGTAAAACTTTGTATTACTGGTGGAGACAGACCGCGCGAGGAAAGTAGGGTTGTGGAGTGCTGCCCCGCATAATTGTGTTTCGGTGGATACCTAAGCAAACTTTTACACAGGAGCATACATAGAGGTATGTTCAGTGCGGTAATATGAAAGTATACGATGCAGTGTGATGTGTCGGTGTTATTGTGGGGGGATTACAAGCAAGGCAAATGTTATATATGAGTACATTTTTCAAGATAGGTGGACGGATGACAGTGGCAGTGTCGTTTGTGGCACTGCTGTTGCTGTTTGTGTTTGCAGGGCAGGCGAGTGCGGATACTTTGTATAGACAGCATGGTACTGGTAGTGTGGTTACTGTCTCCACCAATGCTGCAAGTGCTGGAGCAACGGCGACCATAACTGCAACGGTGACAGGTAATGGTAATTCAATAACTGCACTCTCCGCTGCTATTAAGTCTTCTTGTAATTCTGGTAATGCTCCTGCAAGTGGTGATACAAATTACGCTACTGATACCACTTCATCAGGTGGTTTTTCCGTTTCGGTTGCTATCCCGTCTTCTGGCGTCATCCCTGTTTGTTACTCCGTTTCCTACTCTATCGGAGGGTCAACAGGTACAGCGGTTAGTGCGTTTAACCTTATAGCCACCTCTGTTTTTTCGAAACCAACCAGTGTTACCGCAGCGACAGGTGATACGCAGGTTGTTCTTGGTTGGGTGGCAGGGAGCAATAGTAATTTTGTTGGGGGGTATCAGTACCGTTCAAAAGCAAGTTCCTCTCAAACTTGGGGTGCTTGGACAGATATTTCTGGCAGTAGCACTTCTACCAGATCGCATACTGTTACCGGGCTTACCAACAACACCGCATACGATTTCCAGGTGCGAGGTAAGATAAGCAATATCGGCTCATCTTTTGCAAACGGTTTTCTTCCCGGAAGTTCATCGTCCACCGTATCGGCGACACCCAAAGCCACGCCTGCCGCGCCTACTACTGTACTCCCTGCAAGCGACACTGGCTCAAGCACCAGCGACAAAATCACCAAAGAGCTCACCGCAGTGAAGGTTATCTTGCCGACGAGTGCGTCTCCTACCACCTCAAGCACCCTGCAGATATTTACCTACACCCCAGCGAGCGATGGTTCGTGTGCTACACCGACCGGTTCAAACGATGGTTGGACGAGCAGAGGGACTACCACAGGAGCGACTGCGACAGGAGGTAGCCCGAACTATGTTACCAGCACCAGAGTGTGGACGAGTAACACTTTCACTCAGCCGTCAGAAGGCAAGTACTGTTTCACTGCACAGTACGACATAGACGGCTCCGGCACCAGTAATGTTGCCTCTTCTTATGTCGCCGGTGTGCTTATAGAGCTGGATACTACTGCGCCGACGGTGAACCCCGGTTTTACCACAACTGGTGAAAATGTAGTTGCTAGTTTTTTTTATCTTAATGTAGGAGACACTATCTCCGCAACTTTCGCTTTTTCAGAGAATGTTAGTACACAGCCGATAGTGCAGTTTAAGAATGGTGCTGCCAATCTTGGTACTGCAGTGACTGCATCCGGCTCCGGCATCAACAGGAGGGCAGAATATACTGTAGCAGCAGGAGATAACACCTCCGATCTTCGTTGGGAGCTTACGAATACAGCCAGTATTAAGGATGTTGCTGGTAATACCCTTACTTCGATTCCTGAGCGAGTTGAATCTGTGTATACCATAGACACCACCGCACCCACCGTTACTTCGGGAGACACCAAGTACTATTCCAACAGCAACCTATCAACAGAACTCACCAACGGCTCATACCGCAAGGAAGGAGAGCATATCTACACCAAAGTGAAGTTTTCAGAAAATGTTATCAATACCGATGCCAACGACGGCACCGCACGGCCATCCTTGTGGTACCTCATCGGCAGTAATGAGACCCAGTACGACATCGTGGCACACGACGCTACTCTTGCAAGTGGCGAC